>JAQUAG010000002.1 GCA_028687375.1 Arcobacteraceae bacterium
AGTTTATCTTTTTTAAGATAAACTCTTTTTTTATTTTTATATGCCCGTGTGGAGAAATGGTAAACTCAGTTGATTCAAAATCAACCGCTTCACGGCTTGGCGGTTCGAGTCCGCCCACGGGTACCACGATGTTCTCTCGATTCTAACTACTTTAAGATTAACTAGGGTCTCCTCTAAAGTCTCCGCTTCTTTTTTAATATTCCTATTTTAAATTAAACATTACTATATAATTAAATTAATCATTGATGCTTTTTATACATATGATATGCATTCGTATATCGAAAAAGAGATAGCTATAGAAAAAATAAAATACACAAAAATGAAGAAGAGCTTATAAGTTGGGCTTTTTTTCGTTTAAGTTTTCTTTGGGTGACACCTTGGGTGACACCTTCTCTGATTTTCATGTACTTTTTGCTAGAATCACTTTAGGAGAAATAAATATGATTTTTGATTTAGATAATATGATAAATAAGAACTGTGAACAAATTTTAAAGCAATATCTGGGTGTTGATTCTTTTGAGAATTATGATGTTAAAATACAATTGTTATCGCAAAACGATAATCAGAGATTTTTTGATACTTATTTTAAATTAACTTACAAACTTACACATCTTAAAAATCATCTGTTAGTAATAACGGCTAAATCGCAATCTTTTTGTATTCACAATTTTCCAGTATCAAATCTAAATAAATTTAAAAAGTTATTTACTTATAATGATATAGATTTTGCTACTATAAACCGCCTTCAAGCGAATAAACAGTCTATAGAATCAAAAAAATATGTATTTAGCATAAATTCTAAAATCGATACAAGTAATACATTTTATATTTTACTAGAGTTAGAAAAAACTGAGCTAGAAATTCAAGCTAAACGGTTTATAAAGAATTACTTAGTGATGTACAAATTAAAATATAATATGAATGGATGGTACAAGAAATTCAAATATCATTTATTAAGTTGTTATAAAGATGAAGAGACGCTACCTAATAGAGATGATAAAGCTTATAGAAAAATTGAAGGTTTTCATCCTTTTGAACTTACATATAGAATTTTTTACGAGATGGCTATTAGAAATTGTCGTGTTAAAAAGATAATGCATACTTTAGGTTATCTTTATGATCTTAAAAAAGTTCAAAAGGATACAATTATTACAATTGATGATATAAGCTGTGAAATTATAAATGAAGAAAAAGTTTATAAAATATTTGGTGCTGTAATGGGAAATGACATCTCTAATAAAACTAAGTTTTTTATGGGAGTAAATAGTTTTAAATATCAGTGTGTCGAGGAGATAACTGAAAATTACTATGAAATGAAATTGTTCCTAGATAAGTCTAACGATAGTGTAGATTTGGATATAACTGTAGGAACAAAAGATAACAAATTTAATAATAAAGATTTGGATATAACTGTAGGAACAAAAGATAACAAATTTAATAATAAAGATGTAGAAAAACCACTAGACCATTGCTCTGTTTCAATAAGAAGCTCAATTACAGAAGTAGCAGAAACAAATAAGAAAACAACGATTACAATTTGTAAAGGTCTCAAAAAATATACTATAGAGCCGAAGCAAGATGGAAGTTGGTCGTTAGAATTGGATGATTCAACAGAACTCTTAGACGAGAAGATTTTTTTGAAAACATATATCGATTTTTTAACACCAGAAGAGCACCAAATTTACTTAACATCAGGTTTGCCTATAATTAGTGAACTGATTAATGAATTTGAAAAAGAATTAGAAGAAAAATATTTGATTCATTCTCCATATTTACACAAGAAACATTCAGAAACAAGTTATATTCGTAACAAAAAGATTTGTCATAATCATTTGGGTAATAGTGAATATCAAGATAAATATTTTGCACATGAACTTGCGTTTGATGGCTATAGCGTTTATCAGGGAATTTTTAAAGATAGTGATGGTGAATTTGATATAAATATTATTAAACAAAATATGACTAAATTAGTAGTAGATAAAAATTTATCCCCTATCCAATTAAATCTTAATCTACCAAAAGCTGAATTAATAGCTTATCTTTCAAAAATCAAAGATAACTACGACAATGATAATTCTATAATTAAATCTCCTTTGGAGCTTTTTAAAGAATCATTTGAAGCAAAAGATGATATTGGGTTAGCGTCAGAGGATCGTCGCAAAAATTTTAAAACAAAACTTACAGAAATAGCTGATATGTTTTTTACATACGACATAAATCCATTTATCTTACAACGAAAAAAAGCATTAGAGGATGAAATTAAAGTATTGAAAATTAAAAGAGATGAACTGAAAAGTGAAAAAACTTATAAACTGAACCCTGATAGAAATGTTGGAAAACCAAACATAACCCCAACATATAGATCAATAAAAGTAGAATATGAAACATTAATTGACGACTGTAAAAAAGACATAAAAAGACTGGAAGAAGATGTAAAAAAGAACAATAATCATATTGCTACGGAAATTGGTGAAACTGCAGATACTGTAAAAACATACAACGATATAATGAGTGATTATATAGAAAACAAAAAGTATATAAAATTCCTTACTAAAACATAATAATTCAACTTAGCTAACCTATAACTTAGACTACATAATATAACTTAACATCTACTTAAATAATACATATTCAAGAAGGAATTTTATACATTAAAATTTCCTTAGCTATTTCCAATTACCCTACCGTTAACCAAATAATCGCCTCGTATAATTTCATCGCTACTGATCGAATGAGCTCAAATATCGTTCAGTACATTAAATGAGATTGCAATTTCAAATTTAAAAAAAGGTTAAAAAATGACAAAAATAAATTTGGAAAAAATAGATTATAGTGAGAAGTATAGACAGTTGGCAGAGAAGAGATGGTTAAATCCTTTGCTATTAAAAGAATTAACAGGTTGGTCGTTATCTTGGCAAAGTAAAGCTCGTATGAGTTCAAATAAGATGAGACTCCCATTTAAAAAAATAGGAAAATTCGTCATTTATGATAGATATGAAATTGATGCATTTATAGAAAAGCATACAGTAGTGGGTGGTGAGTAATATGGAAAATATAACTAACAACACCGAATGTGAACACAATTTAAATCGAGCAATAACTCTCGATAGGTTAATTAAAGGTAGCTTTCAAAACGATAAAACTTATTGTTGTGAGAAGTTAAAAGGTTTTAAAGCTTTACAAAAAAGGGCTTTAGAAAATGCTGTAGAAACTACTCAAACAACTGATGATTTAATAAAGTGTGCTTTGACGATAGAGCAAATAGATTTTTGTAATGAAATGGATGTTGTTGATCTGATAATCTTAGTATTAAACAAAACTCAATATTTAGAGTGGTCTTTACAGGAATACTTTTATACTTGGGGAAATCAAATAATTCATAGCTATAGCAATAGGGAAAAACCTATAGACCCTGAAACTATAATTATAGATATATCGGTGGACGATGAAAGTGATAGAGGATTTCATTATGGAAGATAATAATTATAATATTGGTGGGTCTAGTGCCCCGCACCTGAATAATGATGAAAACCAAGATTTGTTAAGCAATCCCCAAAAAGATGAGTATGAAGCTCATCTTGTTGACCCAGAAATTGAGGCTGAGGAATTGGCAGAATCATATAATGCAGAAGAACATCAGACTGAACCTGACTATGGTAATCCCGAAGATGAAGAGTATGAACTTGAAGATAAGAATGATGATGATCCGTTGATTACTGATGAAATACAAGAGGTTATTGAGTCACACAAGACATTTGATGAAACGAATACAGAAGAGGGTGCAGTTAAAAAATCACTGAATGCATTGTTGAGTGTTATTGTCTTTTTTATCTCTGTACGATGGGGTCAAATATATGACGAGCTAAATGAAGGGATAATTGGCAAAAAAGTTCCAGCTAAAGATTGTTATAGAATTGGTTTTATAGATCATTTAAAGCAATTTGCTAAAACTAGCAATATCCTTTTCGCAAAAGATGCAAATCATCTTTATGTATATAGCGGAGAATATTGGATAAAGATTAGTGAGGATTTAATCAAAGGATTTCTTCACAGAGCTGCTAAGAAAATGGGTATTCCTGAAGGTTTAAGTAAATGTGTAAAGTTTATCAAAAGCACATATGAACAGCTTATAGAATCAGGGTTCTTTGAAAAGATGGTGCAAACAAATATAACCTGTTTAAATCTATTAAATGGAACATTAAAAATAGATTCAAATGGAATTGAGCTTGTAGAGTTTAATCCTAAGCACTTTTTGACACATCAATTAGATTTTAAGTACGATAAAAGTGCTATAAATCAACTATGGTTAGATTTTTTAGACAAGGTACTTCCAGATAAAGATACGCAAAAGACTTTACAACAGTCGTTAGGATATTTATTTATAAGAGGTCTAAAACTTGAAAAGGCATTTTTCTTAGTTGGCAATGGCTCTAATGGGAAATCTGTTATTTTTGAAGTATTAAAAGGAATTTTATCTTCAGATATGATGACAAATCATTCCTTAGTGCATTTAACAAATAAACTCGGATACCATGTAGCCGATTTGAATAATAAGCTTATAAACTATGGAACAGACATCTCTATGAAGAATGTTGATCCAGCTGTATTTAAGCAGTTAGTATCAGGTGAGCCGATTGGGACAAGACAAATTAGGGAAAAAACTTTTACTATGAGGGTTTATGCAAAGCTAATTTTTAATGTCAATAAGTTAGAAAATGCTGATGTTGAAAATACGGATGGCTTTTTTAGAAGGATGATCTTTATTTACTTTGGTATAACTATTCCAGATGAGTTACAAGATAAAAACTTGCATATAAAGCTTTTGGAAAACAAGGCTGGTATTATGAATTGGATTGCAGAAGGAATTTTGGAAGTCCTTAAAAATGAAGAGATATTCCAATCTGAACAAAGTAAAAACTTTTTGGAAAATTTCAAAAAAGAAGTAAGTCCAATTCAACTATTTTTAGCTGATAGTGGTTTAGTTCCAGCATCAAAAGAAGCAATTAGTTTTCAAGATGTGTATGAGATGTATAGGGAGTTTTGTAAAAAACAAGGGGAAAAGGTTGTTGAGCAGAGATTGTTAATAGCTGATTTAGTAAGACTAGGTTTCACAAGAACGAGAAGAAATGTTGGCAATGTATTGCTAGCAGAGATTAAAAAATAAGATGATGCACTAGGGGTGTAGTTGGGGTGTATCCCAACTACACCATACAATTGCCTTATTTATGGGCTTTAATGTGATTGGGTGTAGAAGGTGTAGTCAAATGTGAAACATATAAAAATTACACAATGCACTACAACAATATAAATATATGAGCTATAAGCTCAAAAAGGATAAAAAATGATAAATGAAAATGAAAAAAATGAGTTTCTATCAACTATGAGAACTCTTGTTAGTGTGACACCTTTGTATATTCCTTTTAATTGTGGAAATGTTAGAAAATTGGTTCTAAATAATGAATTTATATATCTGTGGCAAGATGCGAAAGGTGATGCGTGTTATTGCTTTACACTTTTGGAAAAAGAATTTTTTACGACTAGCATAGCAAAGCTTGGTAGTGTACTTACTGGGCATTTTGGATGTGAAATTGAGGTCATTAATAATGAAAAAGAACATATCAAGAAATTAATAAGTGCTACAAATAGCTTAAATAAATCATTGACTGATAATGAGCAATATAAATTTTATAATGATACCTCACAATCAAACCAATTTCCATCGGAACGCAAAGACTTTGATGTAATTAATATTGATATGCTAGGTAATCAATTAGTTACAATTCAACCACCTGATTTAGTTCCCTATTCACATCAGAAGCATCCTTTACATAATCAAGAAAAATTATATATGAGTAGTGTTCAATTGGCAACTTATAGCATGGAGTCACATATTAATACTTTATATATTAAAATAAATGAACTACCTGTAGTTCATAATATGGCATATAGACCAATTATGAAACAAGCTTTTTGCAGAGATGAAAAAGGGTTAAGCTGTAGAAATAAATTTATTCCAACTGAGTTTATGATAACACCTTCGTTTAATTATGATCTCAATAATTCTTACATATTAATGTTTATCTTTTTTATGGCAAAAAAAGATGTTATAAAAACACTACAAATACTAAAATGGCTATTTTTATCCTTTAGTTGGTTAAATAAAGCATCATTTGCTCTAGTTCTTTATTCAAACAATGATACCTACATGAAACTATTTTACGAAGAGATAATTGAGCCTCTTTTCAATAGTAAACAATGTGAAAAAATAGAAAATAGTAATCTTGATAAAAAATCATTGTCAACACTATTACACGAAAAAATTATCTATAATTTTGACAATATCACAGATACTACAATACTTAATGAACCTGCTAAGGAGTTGACAAATAGATTAATACATAAAAATCAATGGAAGCTAAACGGTAAGAACTTAACAACTGTAGGCAATATACTTATTACCTCTACGACAAATTATATACCGATGATTGCCAAAGATGTGCCAAGTATTGTTGTGAATGTTGATTCGGCAATTGATAATTTTTGTAATGAATATAATATTAAACCACATAAATACGAAATATCCAAGCTTATTAAACATGATTTTAATAATTTTGTATCTATTTTAAAATCTCTTGATATATCAAGCATATTTGATTTATCAGGCTATGGCTCGTATGATGTTTGTGCAAATGTACTAGATGGCGATATAGATCCACTAGAAGTGTTTGATAAAATCATAAGAGATATGGATATTGTTCCTTTTGAAGCTGCCATAAAGACGGAAAAAGACGAAAAACTCGCAGAAGAGATTCGTAACAATTTTAATAAAAATAGAGTTGATAAAAATCATTTGTTGGATTATTTTAGAATATTATTTAGAAATGGTATAGATAAAACCAATCGAGCACTCATTGCTGATTTAAAAAAGTTCTATAGTAAAACTGATGAGCCATTTGAAAATGAAAAAACTCATGTTAGAGATGGTAGAGCATATTACTTTTTATAAGTTGATATTATGAAATTTAAAGTAATTTAGTAGCAATAGAATAGCAATTTAATAGCAATTAAAAAAGAGTTTTAATGTACTTTTTTAGACTTCAATTGCTATTAAATTGTACATAAATAGCACCACAATTTTTTTAGATTTTCGCTTTTAAACCCCTTATTTATAATACTTCTCAGCCATTATTAGAAATTTAACAAAATTATTTATGTTATTGTAAATTTTAGATACACAATTGTTGATTTTTATGTATTTTATAATGCTTTCATTTAATCTCCACGTTTTTACAACCACATATCATACCTATAGCAAATACTAGAGTGACTCCTCATTTGGAGTTATTCTATATTTTAGCACTTCAAAAACCAATATCAACACTAGGAGCAAAAATGATTACAGACAAAGACCAAAAGTTTTACTCAAAACCTCAAAGTATCATCTGTAGATTACTAGGATGTAAAAGGGGGAGAGCATGAAGATGAACACCTTTCAAATGGAACAACAAGAGGATGAGTTTTCTAAAAATCTATCCTATGAAGAGTGGCTAAGGGATAACCTTCAACCGCTCACAATCGCAGAACTAAATAAAATGGAGAAACAACACAAAGCTTTCATTATCAAAAAGCCTAGCATTTTCCCCTATCCAATCAACACCTACAATTACCAACCACTACAAGGAGCATAAGATGATACCACTAGGAACTATCCTAACTATTGCAATAGCAGTAGGAACAGCAGTTCGAGATAATCTTGACGATTAAAGTTTTAGCCCACAGGCTTTCAACCACAAATAAACAAACATAAAAAAGGAAATAAAAATGTCAATAAGACCATTAACAATAGATGAATTAAGAGAAAAAGCACCAACACTCTTTACGGAAACACCACACTATGAAGTAAGTGAAAAATACCACTTCATCCCTACTATTGAGGTATTGGAAGAGATAAAATTTCACAATTGGCATCCAGTAAGTGTATCTCAAGCTGGTGTTCGAGATGAAGAGAAAGAGGGATACCAACAGCACTTAGTACGATTTCGACACTTTGAAGATTTATTAAACCCACAAGATAATGCAGTAGAACTACTCTTATTTAACTCTCACGATAGAAGCAAAAGCTTTTCAATTAGTGCTGGTATATTTAGATTTGTATGTGCAAATGGATTAGTGATAAGTGATAGTGTATTTGAAACTTATAAAATCAAACACTTAGGAGATAGAGAAAGTGATGTTGCTACAGCAGTAGCAAATATAACAGCCATCAAACCCAAACTTATGGCAAAAATAGAAACACTAGAATCTATTAAGCTAAACAATAGTGAAAAAGAATCCTTTGCAAAAAGTACCATACCTCTTAGATTTGAAAAGCATCTTCACATTGACCACAATGATTTACTTATCCCTCATAGAGAAGAGGATAAAAAAGATGACCTCTACACCGTCTTAAATGTAATCCAAGAGAACTTAATCAGGGGAAATATCGCTGGTACAAACAAAGAGACTGGAAGACGATTCACAAGTAAAGAAATTACCTCCATTTCAAAAGATGCAGATGTAAACAAAGGTATTTGGGATATTGCAGAACGAATAGCTACTATCAAAAACCCATCTTATCAATTTGTAGCATAAGGGGTAAATGATGAAACTTGTCAATTTCCAACTACAAACTCAAATCGAATATCTAAGTGAGGGAAAAACGAACTCTCATTTTAGGGAGTATCTACAGTCAATTTTAGAGGACACGAGTAAGCCTTATTACACTAGATGCGATTACATAGGGCTTTCACTTCAAGAGATAACATCAAAAATTAGCACGATTGCTAAAGACATCAAAGAGCTACAAGCCCTCAAACAACGATACACCGAATCTCTTGAAATTGCAAAAGAGATAACAGCTGAGATGTTTATTAGTAATGGGATAGATAGAATAGATGGGAATATTATCTCATCTTTAACTCTCACAGCTTCATCTACTAAAACTAAAACAGATATTACTATCCTTGATGAAAAGGAAGTGATGAAGTTAGGTTATGTGAAGTTTGAACCTGATATTGAAGCTATTAAACTAGCTTATGCCACCAAAGAGGGGCAAGAGGAGCTAAAAGAACTTGTAAATGTGATAACAATTACAGAAGAAACACCAGCCAAAGTCAAAATCAATCAAAAACGAACAGCAAATAATACAGCATTTGAAGTAGTTGAAGAGATTTTAACCATAGATGTAGCAGCATAAAGGAGAATAAACCAATGTTTACAAAAGAGCAAAATGAACTATTAAATCAAGAATTAGATTCAAATAGAATAAAAAGTCGTTCCAAAGGGAATGTGAACCTCTCTTATTTAGAGGGGTTTGATGTCATTGAAACTGCAAATGGAATATTTGGTTTTGGGAATTGGAGCTATGCTATTACGACGCTAGAACAAGTAAGCGAAGAGATTAACTCTAACCAGAACACCGTAATTTGCTATAAAGCGATAGTAAGATTAACCATACAAGATGAAAATCATACTAAAACAGTTCATCGTGAAGATATTGGATTTGGTAGTGGAATCTCAAAAACTCTAGCAGAAGCACACGAGGGGGCAGGGAAAGAGGCGGTCACAGATGCGATAAAAAGGGGACTAAAGGGGTTTGGTAATCAGTTTGGTTTATCACTCTATGATAAAACTAGAAACCAACAAACTACAAACCAACCACAAAATAACCAATCTCAAAATCAAACAAGCTATCCACCGAACAATGGGCAACAGTCACAACGAAACAATCAACCACAAAACTATCAAAACCAAAACCAACCAGCTAATACACAACCACCAAAGAGAAATACACCTCCACAACAACAGCAACAGTCACATTACGATCCGTACGAGTATGAATCTTTAAATCGTATTGGATTGGAGGTTATCGAGGATAGCGGTTATTTGGTGATTTCAGGTGATGACCAATTCGCCAAAAAAGATAGTATCAAAGCTTGTGGTTTCAATTGGGATAAAAATTCAAAAACTTGGTACAAAGCCCTAAATCAGGCGGCTTAACAATGAAGGAGTATATCTTCTTCACCACAGATGGATTCACATACGACATTAATCAAAAGGAAATTAGCAATATGCAAATTTTAGGGTCTGCTGAGGGAGTGGACATCTTAGAAGCATTTAAAAACTTCAAAACATCTCACTCTTATCTATTGACCGATTATGAATTTACAGAGGTAATCGCAAATGAAATCGTAGGTGGATTTATCAAAAATTTACAACTATAAAAAAGGAGAAAACAAAAATGTTACCACTAATATTAGGAGCAGTTGCTCTATCGGCTATAGGCTATGGTGTAGGTAGAATACTTACGGATGATGATTTCAGAGATGATGTCAAAGATAAAATTCAAGATTTAACTATGAAAGGGTATGAATCAATAGAAAAGCTTGAAGAGAAAATGGGTCTAAATGAATATAGATTTGAAGATGATGAAGTAAAGGAAGATTGATGGAGAAGCTGATACCAACTACACTTTTGGAAAACTTACCAAAACTTTATGAAACAGAGGGGGCTACTGACCCTCTTTGTCATATTAAACTCTTCACTCCTGATAGTAACTGGACTTGGTATATTATAGAATTTTCAAACGATACTAGAAAAATCTTTTATGGCTATGTTGTAGGATTTGAAAAAGAACTTGGATATTTTAGTTTAGAGGAGATTGAATCAATCAGAGGGATTTTGGATCTACATATTGAAAGAGACACTTCTTTTCAGCCAACACCCCTATCAATTATCAAGGCTCAAATATGATTACGAAAGAATTTAGATTTGTATCAATTGTGAGGATTACAGATGAAGCCAAATACAAATATCCAAACTATGCTATCAATGGTTTCACTCCAAAATCTTTAGCAAAAAGACTTATATCTGGTAATAGTGAAAAAGGAACTAAAGAGAATTTTGGATTTGAATACAAAACAATCCAAACAAAACCACTTAAAAAACTGTATGTAGTACAAGAGGTTGGAGAGAGTATCAAAAATCTAACAGTAACCCTTGATAAACAAATAGCAGAAGATTATCTTTTATTGTATCCACTTCCAAATACTACAATCATTCTAAATGAGCTAGATATATCTTGTATGGAGGTGTATCGTGGTTAATATAAAAGAATTAATACTGTACGATAAAAAAGTACAATTGATCAAAACTTCATAGATTTAAACTCAATCGTTATGATGTTGATTTTGAGGGGCTTATTAGGTATATCAAGGGGAATATTACAGCAGATGAAACAATACAAGAAAGGAAAAAATGATGGAAATTATCTTAGATAAAAAGAGGATAGAAATAGAGATTGATGATAATAAAATCACTGGTATCACAAAGAAAAAACTACATCAACACGATGATGAGATAGTGGTAATCTGTGAAGATGATAGCTATTTTGCAAATGTTTTTAGTTCAGTCGAGGGTGGTTATGCTATCTATTGGTATGAAGCAAAAGATTTAGATCAGTTTTTAAAAGGAGATGGAGCGGTAGAGTTAGAGGAAGTTGATGGAGCACATTGTACTGGTAAAATCGTTGATACTCTTCTTTGGGCTTATTGTCAAGAGTGAAAGGGATGAAGTAATACTATTCTTCATCCTCTTTAAAAAATTCATCAATACTAACTTCAAGTACAGTTGCTATTTTGTAAAGGTGTTCAAGATTAAAATGTTTATTTTCCGCTAATAATTCAGCTTTTCCTAAAAAAGTTGCGTTTTGGTGTCCAATAGCATTTGCTAACTTTAATTGGGATATTTTCTTTTCTTTTCGTATTCTTATGACATTTTTACTTATTTTTGCATAAAAATTATCTAAGCAACCATCATCAAAATCAACTATTTTCATTATTTAACACCCTATAAGGTTTTGTTAAATTTCATTAGTATATAATTTTTCTTACAACACTCTATTAGGTGTTATTAATATGATAAAAAACGAAAAATGTAATTTTTTGACATATTCTTTTAGTACAATTTGACAAATATATATCATTTCAGTTTGTACTTTTGGGTTTTAAAATATTATTGTAAGTTATAATATAAATTATTATGTATTATTAAAACTGCAAATTTTTATTTACTATTAAGTTTTGTTTTATTAACATTCAAGCAGAAGTGACATGGTTCAGTGTTATAAATGATGTTTTAAAGGGGAAAAAATGTTTAGAAATATGAGTTTACGAGGGAAGTTATTTACACTTGTTGGTGTATTTTTGGTAGCTATTATAGGTAAAACTACCTCCGCAAAAACACCAATCCAACCAATCGTGGCTTCTAAAAACGATGAGGATGAGTGGGCAAGTTTTTAGAAATATGAAAAAGTTAAGGATATATTTTTTTGTAATACTCTTTTTTAGCATAAGTTTGTATGCTAAAGAGAGTATTCATTTCGGGGTATTTGCATATCTTGGATATGAAAAAACGAAAGAAAAATATGCTCCACTTATCGAATACCTCAATACAAAACTAGATAAAAAAGTGGTTCTTGAAGTCCTGACTCAACAAGAGATGGATAATAAAATAAAAAATAAAGAACTTGATATCGCCACTACAAATCCAACACACTTTTTGGTTGTACGACATAACACCCATTTAAGTGGAGCAATAGCAACACTTATCGAAAATGGAAACGGGATAGCTGTTAATTCACTTGGAGGGATAATTTTAGTACGAAAAGATAGCCCTATCCATACATTAAAAGATATAAAAAATAAAAAGATTGCTACTCCAAGTTTAAAACATATGGGTGGTTTTAGAGCTCAAGTATATGAATTTTATAAAAACAATCAAAATGTTTTAAAAGAAAATGAAATTGTCATCACACAGATACATCAAGAAGCGATAAAAAAGGTGGTTGCAAAAGAGGTGGATGTTGCATTTGTTCGAGATGGCATTTTTGAAAAAATGTTAGTAAATAATATACTGAATCCTGATGATGTAAAAATCATCAATGAGCAAAAAGATTCAACTCATCCTTTTAAAATATCTACAGCACTTTATCCTGAATGGCCAGTTTTTGCATTGCCTTATGCTGATAAAGAGGATGTCAAAAAAGTATTATCGGCTTTATTGGCATTTGATTCAAATTCAAGTTATGCTCAGAAATCTGGAATTTATGGTTATGATTTACCTGCTGATTATCTTGTAGTTGAGGAATTGGCTCGAGCTTTAAGACTACCACCATATGAATCTATAGGATTAATAAATCATGAAGATATTTGGAAACAACATAAAGAAGATTTAATTTTTGTTGTTTTTTTACTCGGTATGATTGTTCTTTATGTTATCCGAACTAAAAAACAAAATATTTTTGTAGATTCTCTTCTCTCAAATATTGGTGATGGTGTGTATGGAATTGATAAGGATGGTATTTGTATTTGGATAAATCAAAAAGCTCTTGATATGTTAGGATTTCGAAGAGATGAAGTTATTGGATTTCACCAACACTATAAGTTTCATCATCATACGATTGAGCACAAAGAGTATAAAGAGGAAGATTGCCCAATATACAAAACAGCAAAAGATAAACAAACAAGAAATTGTATGGAGTATTTTATTAGAAAAGATGGGACTTTTTTCCCAGTGTCTCTTACTGTAGCTGCTGCAAATAATTATGGTGCAATTATTGTTTTTCGAGATATTACAGAAGCAAAAAACTATGAAACAAAACTTGAATATGAAGTGTCGCAAAAAACAGAAGAACTCCAACAACTTAATCTTAATCTTGAAAATAAAATCTTTGAAGCAATAGAGCAAAATAAAAAACAACAAGCTCTCCTTGAACAACAATCAAGACTTGCTGCTCTTGGGGAGATGATAGGGAATATTGCTCATCAGTGGAGACAACCACTATCAGTTATAACGACAGCAATATCTGGAATGAAAGTTAAACAAGAATTTGGAATACCAATAACGGAAGAGTCGATGACAGAAGTAACAGACACAATCATAAATCATGCTAATTATCTCTCTAAAACAATAGATGATTTTAGAGATTTTATAAAAAATGATAATACTCAAGAGATTTTCAATCTTTCAAAAGTGATAAACGATACAGCAAATCTTTTAAATGCCACATTAAATTCAAATCAGATTGAACTTATTTTAGAGCTTGATGATACGATTATGTGTGATGGATATCCAAGTCAATTTTCACAAGCACTTATGAATATAGTTAATAATGCAAAAGATGCTTTTACAGAAAAAAATCAAGAGTATAAACAAATAATAATCATGACACTACAAGATGCTAACCTGATAAGAATTGAAGTTACCGATAATGCAGGTGGGATACCTGAAGAGCTTAAGTCAAAGATTTTTGACCCTTATTTTACGACAAAACATCAAAGTCAAGGGACAGGACTGGGACTTTATATCTGTGTCAATATCATTCAAAAATATTTTAATGGAAAAATATCTCTTGAAAATGTAGATGCAATTATAGAAGATAATTTTTATAAAGGGACAAAGTTTATAATAGAGTTTGAAGCAAATCAGGTAAATCATAAATCACATCTCTTTGATAATATCAAATAAAGATTGGAGAAAGTAAGACATGGCTTTAGATGATGCTTATAATAAATATCTTCAACCAGAGCAACTTATTCTTTTTTTAGCTAAAAATGAACTTTATTATCAAATATTATTGAGTCATTATATATCTTTAACTTCATTTGATGGAGATGATGCTTTAGAAAAAATGTCAGAACTGAATCTTCAAGTAGATACAAATACCGCATATATGGTCTTAAAAGAGATTCTTGAACGATTTTGTTATCAAGAAGATTTTGAAAAGCAGATAGATGAATATATTAAAATAGGTGCTTGTTTTCAGAGTCTTGCAGATTTTGTTCATAGTGATACAGAACTACTTCATAATCATATTTTTAAAGCAAATATGTCAAAAACTATTGAAAATGGAACATTCTTTAGTGCATATCTTCAAAAAAAATTTGATGAAGAAATTGATGAATCAATACAAAAGTGGGATTTGATAATTCGTTCGATTGTAACAGAGCTAAAAATTACTTCAGAAGAATTGAGTTTTTTACTCTCAAAAGAACCTCTCAAAAAGTGCCTTAACTCCTAGCCATTTTCCCAAAAACTTTCAAAAGAATGACACAATTATCATCCTTACCTCTAAAATAAAGACTTATTTTTTTCATTTTCCACTTGCTAACTTTGTATATCACCCCTAATCTCAAAAATCCCTCAATCTCCAGCAATAAAAAATTCAGTATACCCACTTATCTAGGAGTAGTTACATATACAAAGATTAGGTTATTAATGTTATATAATATATAACTATTTATAATAATACTTAGATAATAAATATATAGCTAGTAGTGTAGCAGTAGTAGTTTAATAAGCTTATGTCTATTGTGCAATAAGCAACAAATAGACATTATATTTTTAATATTAATATCTAATAAATAGTGATGATAGAAAGATAGACATAGAGTTGTAATGTGTAGTGCTAAAAGATAAAGAAAGAAGAAGAGCTAAAGTGTAGTTACTACTGTTATTGTTATTATTATAAAAATAAAATATTTATATTCTGTATACAGTATTAATTGATAATAAAATTAATACAAGGATAAACAGATGGATACTAAAAATACAAGTAACAGTAACAGCAATAAAAACAAAAGGGTAGATAGCACAGTCAAGTACATTGATGATTTAAGCAAAGAATACTCAAAGTTAAATGTAGTAAGAGTAGATTTGTCTTATAAGAAACCATACAGCGATAAGATTACTCTTGAAGATGCTAACAATGACATTAATCGAATGATGAACAATAGACGAAGTAAACCATCTGTATTTAAAGACCAAATTGGCTATGTAGTTAAACGAGAGTTTACAGAAGATAAAGGTGTCCATTTTCATACGATGTTTATTTATGATGGGCAAAAAGTACAAAAGGATGCTTTCAAAGGTGAACAGATAGGGAAATATTGGGAAGAAACCATTACGAAAGAGAAAGGTTGCTATCACAATTGTAACAGAAACAATTACGAACATAGTGGTATTGGAATGATTGACCACAGGAATATTGATAAGCGAAATATACTCAATGATGTTGTGGTGCCTTATATGTGTAAAGATGAGCAAGAAGTGATTAAAGCAAATAAAAAAGATAGAGCATTTACTCGTGGTGTTGTAGTTACTAAGGATAAGGGGAATATGGGACGACCTAGAAAGAAGAGTGAGGAGGAGTGATACAAGCTACATTTTATTTAATTAGATATATACTACAAGTATAAACTTAATAAGGAAGTACAATGACTGTAACTGCTAAAGATTTACGATTTAATGTCAATATGCTTTTTGATGTGCTGGGTAAAGGTGAAGATATTACTATCACTTACAGGGGTAAACCAAAAGCAAAACTCATCTCTACTGATAAAAATAGTGATAACAACAAAAAAGATGATTCATTATTTGGATTATGGAAAGATAGAGATGTATCTGTAGATGATATGGTTCGAAGTATGAGAAGAGGAAGAAATTTTGGTATATGATTATTTAGTAGATACTGATGTTCTTATTTGGTATCTAAGAGGCAATGACAATGCTTATAAGCTCATTCATTCTCTAGGAGATTTTTGTATCTCTTCTATAACATATATGGAGCTAGTACAAGGGATGAGAAATAAAGATGAACTACGAGCTTTACAAAAGACACTTAAACAGTGGAATGTCAAAACTATATTTGTAAGTGAAGAGATTTCAGCTAAAGCACTTTTTTATGTGGAAGAATATTTCTTAAGTCACTCTATGGAGTTAGCCGATAGTTTAATAGCTTCAACAGCTACACAATACGGTATGAAACTTATCACTGCAAATGATAAGCACTATCGGACAGTAAAAGAGTTGGATTTAAAGGTTTTTAGACCGTAATTTCTCTTTTCATTTCTTTTGAGTTTAATCTATCGATGATGCGATTACGAGGTTTAATCGGCTCAGATAGTGATACGATTAGCGTTTCTTACAAAGAAAAGTACACTACTTAAACAATAATCCTTTTTATCATATGTTGTTGATATATAAATTATATGTATTGTATTACATATAATATTTTGATATAATCGGATTATAAAACAATTAAAGGCTACAGTATGTTAGAAGAACTTTTTATAAAGAGTAGAGATTTTATCAATATCAATAACCAAGAGTACAAAAGGTACTTTATTAAAACCAAACAACTAGAACATAGGTTATCTATTATCATTGGTTCAAGGGGTATCGGTAAAACAACTACAGTTGCACAATATATCAATGCAAACTACAAAGAAAACGAAGCACTTTATGTCAATCTTGATGATATACAAATCTCTTCAAAATACACTATGACAGCTATAGCAGAGGAGTTTGTACTCAATGGTGGTAAGCTTCTGTGTTTTGATGAGATACACAAATATGAGAATTGGTCGGCTGAACTCAAAAACATCTATGATAGATTTGATAAATTAAAAATGATAGCAACTGGTAGTTCTGCACTCCAAATAAACAAAGGGAGTCATGATTTAAGTAGAAGAGCTATTGTTTATAATATGGTAGGTATGAGCTTTAGAGAGTTTTTGGAGCTTCACTACGGTTATAAGTTTGATGCAATTTCATTAGAAGCCCTAGTAACAAATCATATAACAATAGCAACTACGATTAAAAATACAATAGAGGAAAATGACCAAAAGATAATTCCACTCTTTAAAGAATATCTTAAACACGGTTACTATCCATATTTTTTATCTATGCCAAATGAAGTGATGTTTTTACAAACCTTACAACAAAACATCAATGTATCAATAGAGAGTGATTTACTCAATATCTATCCTAAGCTCAATGGTAATAGTGTAAAGAAAATCAAGCTATTACTATCAGTGATTATCAAAAGTGTACCGTTTGAGCCAAAAATAAGTGAACTCAAAATTGCAACTGATATAAAAGATGATAGAACCCTAAAAGATTATTTAGCAAAACTCGACGATACTGGTCTTATTAAACTATTAATGCAAAATTCACTGAGCATGAAAGCATTTGATAAACCAGAAAAGATTTTTTTAGCTAATCCAAATTTGATGTACACAAGAGAGCCAAATATTGGAAACTTAAGAGAAACATTTTTTGTAAATCAATTGGATAATTACTACAAGAATAAACAGTCACTTAGTGATGAGGGTATATATGCTAGTAATAGTGGTGATTTTTATTGCCAAGAAAAATATATATTTGAAGTTGGTGGTAAAGGAAAAGGATTTAGTCAAATCAAAGATATACCAAATTCTTATGTTGCGAGTGATGATTTGGAAGTTGGTATTGGAAATAAAATTGCTCTTTGGTTGTTTGGGTTTTTGTATTGAACAAAAGTTAAAAGCCTAACTAAACAATTGGCTTTATCAATCACTTGTATACTTTAAATTTCAATACTTTTGAGGGATAGCTTGATGGCTTGTTCATTTTGTTTGCTCTTTCAATACAATTTGATATTGGAGTAGATATAATCCTGTTAATATTAAATTATAATGGATAAATTAAACAAATGATAAAAAAAGAGATTACGGATAACAATATATGAAACAAAAAATCACATTACAAAATTTACACCTAAATGTTTTTGGATTATCTCTTTAGTTTTAGATTACATTTTTATTACACTTTTTTTAAATATAATCATTTCTCGTTTTAGTAAACAGTGGAAAGTTACGGAGTAAGAGATATGTATGAAAGTATAAACAACCTTATAGAAAGTATAGCTTGTAATAAAGAGAAAAAAGAGGATTTTAAAAAAGTAATTGAGCTTTTTAGTAATCTAAGGTTTTGTTACAATGTTGATGAGATGGCACATGTGATTTGTAACTGGGTCAAAAAAACTTTTCAAGTAAAAAACATCTACTTTAATCTTTATAATATCTCTAAAAATAACAATTGTATTTTAGTTACCAAAGGGAAAAAGTTTACCCTTGAAGAAGAAAATAGTTTTTATTTTATTATAGACACTAAAACAGATTTTAATGCCCTAGTTGCATTTCAAGCAGATGATACCAAAACAGCAACAGATATTAGAAACAATCAAGGTTTATTAGATAGTGTTTCTTTGCTAATCTCCCCTATGGTTGAAAATACTATTATGAAAAAGCTTTATATTGACTCCGCTTCAATTGATAGTGTAACAAATGTTTATACAAGGGAGTATCTCTTAGAACATCTCAATAGTATTTTAAAACTCAAAGAGGATCAGCAAAATTCTATCACTTTTTTAATGATTGGTATTGATAGATTTAAAGCAGTTATTGATGAATTTAATCATGATATTGGGAATGTAGTATTAAAAGAATTAGCTAAAGTGATCCACACAAATATCACTAACAATGATATCGTAGCAAGAGTTATAGGGGATGAGTTTTTAGTTGCTTTACTAAACTCGTCTGAAAAGAAAACATTAAAAGTAGTAAGAAATATTATTAGAATTTTTGGACATACACACATAACAGTCAATAATAAATCGGGTCAAACTCTTACTAAGTCTATTTGTGTCGGTATCTCTTCATATCCAGATGATTCAAATGATATTAATCAAGTTATTAAAAATGCAGACACAGCTCTTTATATTGCAAAAGAGAAACAAAGAGGTTCTTATGAGATTTATAAACAAGTAGAAGAAAGCTCAATAGATCTGTTTTAAACTAAAAAAAGGATAAAAAAATGAATAAAATAAAAAATATTGAATATTATATTGTTAGCTTGGTAGCATTGTTATTTGCACTAGTTCTTTATGGGGAATATAACTTAAAAATTGATATGTATCATAAAGAAAAAATAGAAGATTTAAATAGTGAATATAATACACAATTAAAATTTACTAAAGTGCTTTCAGAAACACTATTTGGAGATGTATTAGAAAATGAAACTGTATTAAAAATAATTGACGATGCTAATAGAGATATTCATAAAGATATAAATAGAGAAAAACTCTATCAACTATTTAAAGAGAAGTATAAAAGGATGGAAGAGAGGGGGATACTCCAATTTCACTTTCATCTAAAAAATGGAGAGAGTTTTTTAAGATTTCATAAACCTTCTCAATACGGAGACAACTTATTATTTAGAAAAAGTATAACAAAAGTGATTAGAACACAAAAGTTTGTTTATGGTTTTGAAGCTGGAAGATACTTTGAAGGGTTTCGATATGTATACCCTCTTTTTTTAAAAAATAAGTATGTGGGAAGTGTTGAATCCTCAATGAAGGTGCAAACAGTTGTAGGATATATGAAAGAAAACCTTGAAGCAGATTATTCAATTATTTTAAATAAAAATATGATGGATAAAGTGGTTGACAAAAACTATATAAGTAAAAGCTTTCAAATATCTCCACTTGATAAAAACTATTACCAATATATTCAAGATAAAAAGGAAACAGATACAGCCATATTAGAAAAGATAAAAATGCAAGCTTTACAATATTTGAAAAGAGAGCACTCATTTGTTCTAAGTGTAAAAGATAAAAATGGTGATAGAAATGTTTTTACATTTGTTGCAATTCAAGATATTGACAACAATGAAGCTGGCTATATCTATTCTCAAAAGATAGATAATAGTGTAAATGAAATTGTTTTTTTACAAATAGTTAAGTTTATAATAGCATTTGGTATCCTTTTAATACTATGGTACTACTATAAAGTTTTTAAAGCTAAGAACAATACAATTGAGCAGTTAAAGGAGACAATTGATAAAACTACATTGGTATCTAAAACCGATTTAAGTGGAAGAATAACGTATGTAAATCAAGCTTTTTGCGATATTTCAGGGTATACAGAAAATGAGCTTCTAGGAAAAACTCATAATATTATACGGGATCCTAAAGTATCAAAAGAGGTATTTAAAGAGATGTGGGGGACTATTAAAAACAAAAAAGTATGGCATGGCACTATCTCAAATAGAAAAAAAGATGGCTCAATTTATATTGTTGATGCAACGATTATTCCATTACTTAATACAAATAATAATATTCAAGAGTATATCGCTATTAGACATGATATAACTGAGCTTGAAAGCTATAAAGAGATATTAAAAGAGCAACTAGATGACAAAAGTAAAACTTTAGAAGAAAATATCTATTATACAAAGCAATATGAAGGTGCCATGGATGACTCAGTAGCTATTTTAAAAACAGATCATCAAAATATTATAAATTATGTTAACAAACAGTTTTGTGAACTTAGTGGATATTCAGCTATAGAGCTTATTGGGACAAGCTGTAGAAATTTTCGTGACAAAAGTCATCATGAAGCAGGTGATTGCGATAGACTTATAGAGCAGATGTCAAATAAAGAGATAATATCTATGGTATTTAAAAATATTGCTAAAAATGGTGAGCCATTTTATATGAAAACAAAAATATTTCCAATCTTGAATATAAATGGTGAAGTTTGTGAGCACCTCCATCTAATGAATGATATTAGTGAAATTGTTAATTTTAATCAAGAATTAACAATAAAGATAAATGAAGCTGTTGAAGAGAATAGTAAAAAAGAGCAGCAAATATTTGAGCAGGCAAAAATAATCTCATTGGGTGATATGATAGGAAATATTGCACATCAATGGAGACAACCATTAAGTGCTATTACTTCAACTGCATCGGCAATAAAGCTCCATAATGAACTTGGGATTTTAGATAATACAGAAATTGATGATAAAATGGAGATGATACTAAACAAGGCTACTTATTTATCAAACACTATAGATACATTTAGAAATTTTATTAAAGAAGATAAAGAGCTTAAAGTAGTACTTATACAAAATATTATACAAGACGCTTTGAAAATAGTAGAAGCTTCACTTTATAATTATCATATTGATATTATTAAAAATATTGATGATTTAAATCCTATAAAGGTAAGAATTTTTAAGGGTGAACTTGAACAAGTGATTATTAATATTATAAATAATGCTAAAGATATTTTAGTAGAAAAAAAGATTGATCAAAAATGGATAAAAATCGATCTATTTTTGAAAGAAGAGAATGTTGTAGTAGTTACCATTGAAGATAATGGTGGAGGTATTCCTGAGGATATAGGACAAAAAATATTTGAACCATATTTTACAACAAAACATCAGTCTCAAGGTACAGGTTTAGGGCTTCATATGAGTAAAAAAATTGTTAATGATAGTTTAAAGGGTAATTTATATGTTAAAAATACCAATGATGGTGCTAAGTTTTTTATTGAGTTACCTTTCAATAAGGTAGATTAAAATATGAAAAAAACAATCAGATTAAAAACAAAAACAAATAAAAAAGAGGTAGTGATGTGAGTCAAATAAAAATATTAGTTGTCGATGATTCTAAAACTTATAATAATATTTTATTTTCAATGTTCCAAGATCTTGGTTATGATACATTGCAAGCATACTGCTTGGAAGATGCAAAAAATATTTTAATTTCACACAAAATTGAGTATGTTTTATTAGATTTGCATCTTCCTGATGGTGATGGTGTTTGTGTCGTTGAGGAGATAAAAAGTTATTGTCCAACTATTAAAATTATGGTAATTACAGGGGATGAGAATACTCAAATAAGAGATAAGATATTTGAAAAAGGGATTATTGATTATTTTCTTAAAAAATCACCTGTTTCTGTTGTAGTAAATTGTGCAGATCTACTTATAAAAACTATAGAATCTCATAAAAACATAAATATTTTAACAATTGATGATTCAACTTTTATCCGTAAATTGTTAAAAAATGTTCTTCAAGCAAAAGGATACAATGTTTTTGGAGCAACCAATGCTTTGGATGGTGAGAAAATAATTGAACAAAATGATATCCATTTAGTCTTACTGGATCTTATTATGCCTGGATTAAATGGTGTCGAGTTTTTAATAAAACTTAAAAAAGGGAAATACTCTAATATTCCTGTGATTGTTATTTCAGGTGATGAATCTAGGGAAAACTATACAAGAGTTTTAAAACAAGGAGCCAATGATTTTATTAGAAAGCCGTTTATTATAGAGGAGGTTCTTTTAAAGTGTGATATACATATTGATTCATATCTATATAAGAAAAGCTTTTTTGAGCGAGCACAAGAGTTAAAAAGACAAAATAACTATTATAAAAACTTAATCGAAGCAAATCTTGATCCTTTGGTTACTATTTCAAAAGAGGGTAAAATAACAGATGTAAATAATGCGACTATTGAGATAACGGGATATAGCAAAAATAACTTAGTAGGTTCAAATTTCTCCTCATATTTTACAGACTCAATAGAAGCAAAGAAAGCTTATGAGAAAGTTTTAAGTGAAGGGAAAGTTATAGATTACCCTTTGAGTTTGAAACATAAAGAGGGTAAAGAGTTTGATATGTTATATAATGCTTCAGTATATAAAGATGAAAATGAAGAAATAGCTGGTGTATTTGCATCTGCTAAAAATGTAACTGAACTCAATACTTTAAGAGAAAAAGATGAAGAAAGCAAAAGACTACAAAGTAATTTAACTCTTTTGAGTAATATAGCACATCATTGGAGACAACCTCTTAGTGTGATATCAGCTTCAGCTTCAGGGATGCAGTTTAAACATGAAATGGGAATTTTAGATGATACACAATTGAAACAATTCTGCGATAATATAAACGATAATGCACAGAAATTATCTAAAACTATTAATGAATTTGCAAACTATTTAAATAGTAGTAGTAAGAGTTATTCTCTATCTGATGATTCAAGACAAAAAGATAAAAAAGACTTTATAGAATTTGTTCATTCTACCCTTGAAAACACCAATATCAAAATTGTATTGCACTTTAATGATGATAAAATAAAAAATTATCCTAATAAATTAGTAGATTGTTTTGAAAGTATATTGCTAAATGCAAAAGATGCCTTAATGGATCTTTTAGAAGATGAGAGATATTTGGTTATTACACAAAATTTTATAGATAACAATATTGTAGTAAGCTTCAAAGATAATGGAGGTGGAATACCACAAGAAAACCTATCAAAAGTTTTTGAACCATATTTCACAACTAAACATCAATCTTATGGTACAGGTCTTGGTCTTAGTTTGGTTTACAATTTAATTGTCAATACATTTAAAGGGACAGTAGAGATTAAAAATATCGATATTGAATATAATAAAAAACAATATAAAGGTACAGAAGTTACAATTGTATTGCCTTTTAAATTTTTTTTCGTAAGTAATTTAGATAAGGCTTAAAATGATAAAAACAGATTTAAAACAGATGCTATCCTCACTAACTATTGTTTATATAGAGGATGATGATAATATTAGAGAAAACTTTTGTGAGTTTTTTGAGCGGTTTCATGCAAATATATTTTGTACATCTAATGCTGAAGATGGATTAGAGTTATATAAAACGAAAAAGCCTGATATTATGGTTGTAGATATAAATCTTCCAAATATGAGTGGTATAGAGTTGGTATCTCAACTTCGTCAAGAAGACAAATTAACAAGGTTTATAATCACTACGGCATATACAAATCCAGAATTTACTTTGCAAGCAATTGAACTAGATATCACTAGATATATTGTAAAACCAATAACAAGCAATACTCTTCTTCCCGCTTTAGAAAAATCGTTACAAGAGCTTCAAAAAACTACCGATATCTATACAGATATACATCTAGCGGAAGGTTTCGTATTTAATTTAAAAAAAGAGCAACTATTTTGCAATGGTGTTGCAATAAGCTTACGAAAAAAAGAGCTTTTACTTTTGAAGCTTTTGTTACAAAATAAAGATGCAGTAGTAAGTTATGAGATGATAGAAAGAAAGTTGTGGGATGAACTACATATGACAGATAATGCTATTCGAGGACAAGTGCGAAACCTAAGAAGAAAAACCCATCAAAATATTATAAAAAATATTAGTGGTATTGGGTATAAAATTAATTGTAAAGAGTAAACTATGAAGATTTTAAAAGAGTTAAAAACAGATAAAAAGATGACAATAGATTCTCAGGCTTCTATAAAAGAAGCTATGGGTGTGATGTATAAAAATAAAAATGGTTGTGTTGTTTTAATTGAAAAAAATAAACCAAAAGGGATAATTACTGAGAGTGATATAGTTAATGGACTTAAAAAAATGTTTTATTAACACATGATGCTTTAAAAATAGCAAAGATGGGCTTATTAACTGCAGATGAAAATAGACCAATTGAGTATGCCTTTGATATGTTGGGGCAATATAATATAAGAAGAATAATTTTAGTTGATAAAGATAAAAATTTTTCAGGAGTTGTTTTACAAGAGGATCTTTTTGACTATTTAGAGGAAGATGTTTATAAGGTTGATTTGAAAATCGAGAATATTATTAATAAATCCCTAAAACTACAAACTGTGTGTATTGATGATTCAATAAAAAAAGTGATTGAGTTGATGCAAAAGTTTAAGATAGGTTCATTGGTCGTTCTACACAATAATAAGTGTGTTGGTATAGTAACTGAAAAAGATATTCTAAAGGTGCAGTTTAATGAGGTAAACTTAGAAGAGAAAGTCTCATTACATATGAGTTCCCCTGTTATTAGTTTAAAAGAGAGTATTTTTGTTACTGATGCGATTGAGGTGATGAAAGTTAAACATATCCGAAGAATTGTTATTACTAATGAAGATGATGTACCTATATCGATTTTAACAAATAGAGATATTTTAAAACATGTTAAAGGGAACTATACAAGAACCTTACAAAATAAAATCAAACACGCTCAAGAGATTATGAATTTTTTACCTGAACCAATTATTGAGGTTTATTACACACATAATGAAGATATGATCCATTGGGTGAATACTCAAGCACAAAATGTATTTGGTGAAAATATTATAGATAGTAAAATTACAGATATTATTAAAAAAGAGGATTGGGATTATATAAAAGATTTTTTAAAAGATCAAAAAATATTAAAGGATCTAAACATTCAAGTCAAAGAAAAAGTATTTGAACTATCTGGATCACTAATGAACAGTTCAGGGAATAACTATATAAAACTTTTGTTTAAAGATGTGACAGATTATGAATTAGAAAAAGTAAAATTACAACAAATAATTGAAGATGAAATAGCAAAACGGATAGATAGTGAATACTTAATGATGCAGCAATCAAAGCTTGCTACTATGGGTGAGATGATTGGACATATTGCACACCAATGGAGGCAACCACTAAATCAACTAGGCGGAATATTTTTAAACCTTGAAACAGCTTCCTCCTTTGGTGAATTAGATCAAAAATATCTACAACAAAAACTAAATAGTTGTAATGAGATTATAACTCATATGTCAAATACAATTGAGGATTTTCGATATTTTTTTAGACCAACAAAAGAAAAAGAGCTTTTTGATATTTGTAAATATATCAATAATGCTATTAATCTTATTAAGGCATCGTTAACATACAGTAAAATCAAAGTTAAATTTCAAGAGAGTGATAACAAGTTTTTCATCCAAGGCTACCCTAGTGAGTTTGCACAAGTAGTTTTAAATATACTCTCAAATGCCAATGATGTATTAGTGCTGAATAAAATAAAAGATCCATATATAGAGATAGTGATAAGGGAAAACAATAAAAAAGTTTTTATAGATATCAAAGACAATGGGGGAGGTATAGATAATGAGATTATCGATGAGATTTTTAATATATACTTCTCTACAAAAACAAAAGAGGAAGGGACAGGGATTGGTTTATATATGTCTAGATTGATTATTGAAACCAAATTTGGCGGGAAACTCTATGCTACAAATTCAAAAGATGGAGCTGTTTTTACAATTGAGTTTACAAAAACAAAATGATATCTAGTTTTATTTATAGTTGAAGTATAAGATTAAGAACCATTACATTTTTATTACATTTTTTTTCGATACTATTTTGGAGATATCAGATTATGAAGTCTTTCAAGAGAATATTGATAATGGATAATTCAAAAGTTACTCAAATGAGAGTGATTTGACTTTGTCTGTTAATTAGACACTAAGGGAAAAATGAAACAATCCAATGTAATAAGGAGCAATAATATATGAAAACAGCTCAAAAAATTTTAGATAATTATAAAAAGACTATTCGAAGTGATTTCATTTTAGATGGGATACTTATAGTTTTTATTTGGCACAATGAAGCTACTTGGTCTGTTGAAACAGTTTCTAAAAATATTGAAAAATATCTAGGATATGAAGATGAATTATTTTTGAATAATATACTTTCTTATTCAAGTTTGATCCATCCTGATGATTTAAATAGGGTTATTGAAGAGGTGAGTGATGCTTCAAGTAGAAAGTTAATGTCTTTTAATCATGAGCCATATCGAGTTCTTACTAAAAGTAATAATTATATTTGGGTAAAAGACTCTACAACTATCATTTATGATGAAAATAACAATATTACACATTTTATTGGGAATGTTATTTCAATAAATGATGAAATTGAGAAAAACCTACAATATCAAAAAAGATTGGAAGAGCAAACAGCAGAACTTCAAACAATATTTGATACCACAAAAGATGGTATAGCTATAACTGATTTGGAATCTAATTTTCAAAAAGTCAATAAAGCTTACACAAAAATCACAGGTTTAAGTGATGAGGAACTCTTAAAAACTTCTTGCTTTAACCTTACCCATCCAGATGATGTTACTAGTACTATAGACAAAATGGTACTCTTATTTAAAGAAGGTCATGTTGATAACTATGAAAAAAGATGCCTTATCAATGGGAAAACAATAGTTGTTAGCATCTCTGCTACCATATTGCCTGATGGTAATCGTATGCTTATCAGTATGAAAGATATTACAAGATTAAAAACATTTGAAGAACATGCGAAACTAGCTTCTATGGGTGAGATGATAGGAAATATTGCACATCAATGGAGACAACCCCTTAGTGTTATAACAACAATGGCTAGTGGAATCCAATTAAAAAAAGAACTTGGTATGTTAAATGAAAATACCCTTGATGAGAGTATGGATACTATTGCAGAACAAGCAAACTATCTCTCTCATACTATTGATGATTTTAGAAATTTTATACGAAATTCAGATGAAGAGATGCCACTCGATATCAAAACAACTCTTTTAAAAACACTTTCATTAGTCTCAGCTGTTTTAAAAAATCATGATATAACAGTGATACAAAATATAGAGGATACCATTACAATTATTGGGCACGAGAATGAACTTATACAGGCATTTATCAATATTATAAATAATGCAAGAGATGCTGTAGAGGAAAATATTTCAAATAAAGATGATAAATTTATTTTTATAACTACAAAAGCTACAGATAATGGAGTTATTATAGAGATAAAAGATAATGGTGGAGGGATTCCACAAAATATTATAAATAAAATATTTGAACCATATTTTACTACAAAACATCAAAGTATAGGGACAGGGATAGGTCTTTCAATGACTTATAAGATACTTACTGAACATCATAATGGGAAAATTGAAGTTCATAATGAAGAGTATCAATATAATGGAAAAAACTATAAAGGTGCTTGTTTTACAATGATGTTTAGAAATAATGTAAGTTAACTAGTTAAAAAAGGGAAAGAGATGAAAAAAAGTTCAATTTTAAATAAATTTACTGTGATTGCAGTAATGGTGTCTGTTGTGACGATAATTTTGAGTTATATTGGATTGAGTATATATAAATCAACTATTACAGATAGTGTGTATGAGAGCACCAAAAATGATTTATTGTCTGCATTACATAATAGTTTAGCTGCAAAAAAAGATGTAGGGATAACCAATGCATACTCTATTGCAAATGATGGAATGATAAAATCAGCATTAAGTGAAAATAGACGAGAGTTAGCAATTGCTAGCTTACAAAATATTAATAAAACTTTCAAAGAAAATACAGAGTTTAAAAATATAAAAGTACACATCCATACAAAAGATAATAAATCATTTCTTAGAAACTGGAAACCAGAAAAATTTGGGGATGATTTAAGTAATTTTAGAGCAAGTGTTGTGGCAGTAAATAGTAATTTGAAACCTATAAATGAATTTGAAGTAGGTAATGATGGATTAGGCTTAAGATCAGTAGTTCCAGTATTTGATGGAGCTACCCATGTAGGTTCTTTAGAATTTATGCAAGGGATGAATTCTGTTGCTAAAGATTTTGATAAAAATAAAGATGGCTTTTTACTTTTAATGGATCTTGATAAAAAAACTGAAGATGTAGCTTCAGATTTAATATTTAGGGAAAAATATGTTATTTCTCAAAAATTTATTAATAAAGAATTTTTAGCGGATGTTTCAAAAATAGATTTAGAACAATTATTAACTAACAAGATGCTGTTTAATGAAAATTATTTATATACATATGATGAGATAAAAGATTTTCAGGGGAATAAAATAGGTATTGCAATTGTAGCAAGACCACATGATATCGTAAATGAATCTTTAGATAAAACATCAAACCTTATCTATTTTGCTATTTTAGGACTGGTACTAGCAATTGTAATTAATCTTATTGCATCTTTAATAAATATGAAAAAAACTGTTCTTGCCCCTATTGCTTCTTTAAAAAAATCGATTGATACAGTTAAAGATTCAAAAGTAACAGATACTATTGAAGTTTTAAGTGATGATGAAATAGGCGAGGTTGTAAAGAGTTTTAATGAATATTTACATTCAATAACAGAAGGTGTAAAAATTGATCAAATTGCTATTGATGAAGTGAAAGGTGTTATTACAAGGGCAAAAAGAGGGATGTTAAATTCTCAAGTTAAAGCGAAAGGAAATTCTCAAGCTGTAAATGAATTAATAGGTGCAGTAAATGAATTGACTAATGATGTACAAAAAAACCTTACTATCCTTTCTGATGTAATGATAGCTTATGGAAACTCTAAATTTGATCATAAAGTTCCTAAACTTGAAGGTGTTACTGGGATTATAGCTTCATTATTTGTGGGTATTGAAGCAACAGGAAATACAGCTTCTGAACTCTTAGCATTGATGAGCCAATCAAACAAAAAACTTCTGGAAAGTTCAGAACAACTTGCACACTCTTCAGGACAACTAAGTCAAGCATCAAATTCACAAGCAGCAAGTTTAGAACAAACCGCAGCTGCTATTGAAGAGGTAACAAGTACAATAGCAAATACAGCAAATACTACTGTAGCTATGAGTAATCTTGCAAAAGATGTAACTGTGTCAGCTACAAAAGGGAATGATTTAGCAAATAAAACTGCCGATGCGATGGAAGAGATTGCACATGAAGTGACAGCTATTAATGAATCAATTAAGCTTATTGAACAAATTGCATTTCAAACAAACATCTTATCTTTAAATGCAGCAGTTGAAGCTGCAACGGCAGGGGAAGCTGGAAAAGGGTTTGCAGTTGTTGCACAAGAGGTACGAAACTTAGCAAATAGAAGTAGTGATGCTGCAAATGAGATAAAAGCTTTAGTAGAATCAGCAAAAGCTAAAACAATAGAGGGGAAAGAGATTTCAGAAAGTATGATATCAGGTTATGCAAAATTACTTAATGATATCAACAGTACAATTGATTTAATAAGTGATGTATCAACAGCAAGTAAAGAACAACAAGAGGCAATGACACAAGTAAATGATGCAATCTCTCTACTAGATCAAACTACACAAAGAAATGCACAAGAAGCATCAGCTATTAATGATATGGCGAAACTCAATCAAACTTTAGCAAATAATTTACAACAAGCGATTAATAGAACTTCATTTGATAAAAATAGTGAAAAAAGAGTTTGTGACGTAGATTTGATATTTGATATGGCACGAATGAAACTCAATCATGTAACATTTAAAAATGATGCTTTTAGTAAAGCAGGAGCTGGTACGAAATTTACTGTTACAAATCATCACAGTTGTGCATTAGGGAAGTGGATAGATGAACAAGAACAACATGGGGGAAAAATAACTCAAAGCAAAGCTTGGGAGGAGTTAAAACAATATCATCAAAATGTTCATATGATGACTCAAGATGTTGTAGATCTTCAAACAAGAGGATATGATAATGGACAATTGTTTGCAGTATCTGATAATATAGAATTAAATATTGCAGAAGTAGTTCAAAGACTCAATACAATTCGTGAAGAAAATTGCAAATAAAGGATAGTAGATGGCTTTAAATCAAGAAACAATTTTAAGTGATGATGCTTTTTTAGTAAGTGAAACTGATGCAAAAGGGATGATACGATTTGCAAATAAAGAATTTTGTAACATTGCAGAATATTCTCTTGAAGAATTGATGGGTAAGAATCATAATATTGTTAGACATAAAGATATGCCAAAGGCTGCATTTAAAGATCTTTGGGATACTGTAAAAAGTGGAAAAGTTTGGCAGGGATATGTAAAGAATGGCACAAAAAGTGGTGGATTTTATTGGGTATTTGCTACTAAAAATGAGAAAAATGAACAATGTTATCTTTCATGTAGAAGAAAACCATCAAGAGAAGATGTTTTAAAATATGGTGATTTATATAAAACGATGCAATAAATTAAGGATTTTTTTTAAAATTTGCTCTAATATTACCTCTAAAAATTTATTACTATAAGGAACACTTTGACCAAAGATAACTTTCACAAATTTTTTACCATTTATTTTATTGGTTTTGGTATTATCATCTCTTTATTTGGGGCTTTTACAAGTTATATATTTGAAATGAATAATATTCAAAATAGATTAGATAAAAAAGCAATAGAAATTTTTGATATCAAAACAAACACGATTTTAAAACCAGTTATTGAAAGCATAGATAATGTAGTGAAGGCTTTAACTTTTAATGACACTGTTGTAGAGTTTACTAAAACAAACGATATCCATAAGCGAAATGAATTAGAACAATTATTTTTAGCTATCGCAACATCTCAAAATAAAATTATGCAAGTACGACTACTTTCAAAAAATGGTGATGAAGTTATTAGAATTGATAGACAAAATGAAACAACAAAACCTTATATTGTTGCAACTAAAAACTTACAAAATAAGAGTGAAAGAGACTATTTTCAAATTGTATCAAATATGACTAAGCAAACCATTTGGCATTCAAAATTAGATTTAAATGTTGAAAATGGAAAGGTTGAGATTCCCTATAAACATACCATACGAGCTGCTATGCCACTCTTTTTAAATGGTAAATTTGCTGGTATGGTTATAGTCAATATTCTGACTAATGATTTATTTAAAGCGATTGGAACATCTTCCGTATTTGAACATTTTATAATCGATAAAGAGAAAAACTATATCTTCCATCCTAATAATCAGTTTTCAGGTAATAAATACACAGGTATAAAAAGAGATATAAAAGAAGATTTCCCTGATGGACTTAATGTAAATGGCATATATACTTATCCGATAGACGATATTTTAAATAATGATGATGATGCTATTTTGGTTTTAAAAACAAAAGAAAATTATGAAAATTTATTGATTGATGAGAAGCTAAATAGTGCAATTTTTGTTTTAATGCTAACTGTCATTCTTAGTCTATTATTAGCAATCTATATATCTAAAAAACCAAGAAAAATTCAAAGAGCACTAGTAAAAGCAAATGAAAAACTAAATAAATTTAGTTCAATCATAGATAAGTATGTTATCACAGCAACTACAAAACCTGACAGTACAATCATAAGTGTAAGTACTGCATTTGAACAATTATCAGGATATGAAAAAAGTGAACTTATAGGAAGCAAGATGAATATATTAACTAATCCCCTTCAAGATAAATCACTTTTTAAAGAATTATGGGAAACTATTTTATCTGGTAAAATTTGGATGGGAGAGATTATAAATAAAAAGAAGAATGGCGAATCATATTGGGTAGATCAACATATTATTCCAACAATCAATGATAAAAATGAAATAGAATCTTTTGTTAGTATATGCATCGATATTACAGCAAAAAAAGAGTTAGAAAAAATAGCATCTATTGATGTATTGACTGGATTATACAATAGAAGAATGATAAATGAATTTGTAAAAAATGAACTTGAAACTGTAAAAAGAAATTCAAATGGATTATCTATCATAATGATAGATATTGATTATTTCAAGCAGGTAAATGATACTTTTGGACATCAAGTAGGGGATATTGTTTTATCCCAGCTCTCCAAACTCATTTTAGAAAACACAAGAAAATCTGACATCCAAGGAAGATATGGTGGTGAGGAGTTTATCATTATTTGTCCACAAACGACAAATGAAGCTGCATGTATTTTGGCTGAAAAGTTAAGAAGTGCTGTTGAAAACTTTGCATTTGATGTTGCTGGTCATAAAACAATAAGTTTAGGAGTATCATCATTTAACAAAAATGATAATGTCGAATCAATGATAAAAAGAGCTGATGATGGACTATATCAAGCTAAAAATAGCGGAAGAAATCGGTTCATTTCACTATAAAAAATAATAAAATGAACGATCAATAAAAAACTATTCTTGTTCTTTATGAACTAATCGGATGGTTTTATAAAACCATCCAAGTCCAACAAACATAATCGTTGTTCCAATGATAAGATAAAATGCAGATAGCATCTCAGATTTATCATCAGATAGAGCTATTTTAAAAACTACCAATAAAGTTTCAATTGAAAGAGCAATGATAATAGAAATCAAAAACTTCCCTAATACTTTGTATTGTTTATCTTCATCATGTTCTAATGTTTGAAATAAAACTTCATGTTCAAAAATTTGTTTTGCTAAATCAAAAATAGCAAGTCCTAATGTAACTGCAATAATTGCTTTGAAAACATCATGAATAAGATTTGTTTCTCCTGAAGAAAATAATAAAATCGTTCCAAATATATATATTCCATAACCAATCAACAAAATAGACACCAAGGCTAAAATTGTCGAACCTAAAAAATATACTGCTCGTTTAAATTTATCATGAAACTGATTGAACTCAATGAGCTTTAACTCTTCAAGTAACTCGATTAAATTAACATCATAAACATAATAATAATTATCTTTAAATTGCACTACAGAAACACTAGCTTTTCCAGTTCTATAATGGATGTAGGGATTTGAAATATAAATCTGAAATGCTGTTACAAGCTACAGCTGATGATGTTGAAAAACTAATCATAAGAAAACTTAATCAATATTTTTAATAATGCTAAAGATGTTTTAAAAGATAGAAGTGAAGAAGAGAGAGCTATCTTTATATCAACAATAACAGAAGATAATAAAGCAATTATAACCATTAAAGATAATGCGGGAGGGATACCACAAGATGTATTGCCAAAAATATTTGAACCATATTTTACTACAAAACACCAATCTCAAGGGACAGGACTTGGACTTAGTATGAGTTATAAACTCATAGTCGATGGAATGGATGGAACTATTGAAGCTTCAAATACAGAATTTGAATACAATGGGAAAACATATGTTGGAGCTGAGTTTACCATTACATTACCTTGTAACTAAAATATTTCAAGCCTAATGTCGTTTGTATTCTAAATGATTTATTGAACAATATGCCAATGTGGAATTGGAACTTAACCCTTTCACAATTGGCAATATTTTTCGAGGGTAGATTAGATAGTGAGCTTAAAATTTAAGTATAATTGAACATAATTTTATAAAAAATATTAGGAGTTTTATAATGGCACAATTAATAGATTTGCCTACTAATTTACCTATTCCAGTTGATGATGGAAAATGTAATCATCTTAAAGGAATGTATTTACCAAATATTACACTTAATTCAACAAATGATAATAAAATCAATTTAGCTGAATTAAAAGGACTATATGTATTATATTTTTATCCTATGACAGGAAGACCTGATGTTGAATTACCAGAAGGTTGGAATGAAATACCAGGAGCAAGAGGTTGTACTCCTCAATCTTGTTCATTTAGAGATAATAGTGAAGTTTTAACAAATCTCAATGCAAAAGTTTATGGAATTAGTACTCAATCAACAGCTTATCAGAAAGAAATGGTTGAAAGATTACATCTTCCATTTGAAGTTTTAAGTGATGAAAATTTAGAACTTACAAAAGAATTAAATTTGCCTACTTTGATTGTAAATGATATGACTTTGATTAAAAGAATTACATTTATTTGCAAAGATAATAAAATAGTTAAAGTTTTTTATCCTGTATTCCCACCTGATAAAAATGTGGATGAAGTAATTAATTGGATAGAAAATAATTAAGTTAAGGTATGATAGGATTTCTCCTATCAGAATTTGTTGACACGGAATAGTTAACGGTCTCTAAAACAAGGAAGCGACTAACTCGGAAGCTAACCGCCGACTGACTTTAGCCAATCCATTTATGAGAGAATTATATCTTAAAAGTTTGGAAATAGAATCAAAAATCTTTAAACAGCAACTCTTCTTACATCATCTAGTGATATTTTATTAGAATCTATAAGGCGAAGTAAAATATCAAGTGGTTTGCTTTGTGTAGCTTCTGCTGTTTCATATTTATGAAATGCTCTTATTCCCCCACCAAATAATGTGGCAGCATCTTCCTGTGTAAGATTGATTTTTTTTCTAATTTTCTTTAGTTCATTAGTTGTAAGCAAATGGTCAATGCTTCTTTGTAAATCTATAATCTCTTTTTTTGTGGCTTTTATATCTTTTGGAGATAAAAAACTCTCATTACATTGTGAACAATAATGTCCAGATTGATTTATTGTTAGATTGTGATTTCTGTAATTATAAACAATAGGTTTGGTTGTATATTCAATATTTCCATTACAAATAGGACAATTGGTCATGTTCTCTCCTTGAAAGAAATTATAATAGCATTTTGTGTTATCTGAAGTTTAATGTATAAATCAATACCATTTATTTTTTTATGGTATACATCTTGCCAAATAGTGTTATTTTGCAAAGAGGTCATAGACTTATATAAGTTTTTTGATTCCAAGCTACAAATAACCTCTAAAACTTCATCATCGCTAAAACCAAGATTGATATAATCAATTCTTGCAGTTTGTGTTATAAAATATTGCTCATCAAGTATCAATTTTTTTATAGATTCCAAACTGTAGTGAGCGATTCTTTTTTCCATTTAATGCCTTTTATTATTTGTAATATTAACCTAATAGGTTAAAAATGTCAAGGTGTAGACTAGAGTATTATTCCAATTGATTTGTATTACCTAATGCTTATAGACATTCGGAAGATCTTGAATTTTCATAAATTGGATAAATAAAATAGTCCTATAAGTATTATTCATATATCAATAATTATTGATTATTTATTAAATGGATAACTATAATAGACATTTAAAACTTATTCATAATTATCTAGTTATTTCATCAATAACATTAATTACAGCTTGTGTTGCTGTTGTATGATTAGGTGTAATATAGTGTTTAGTTGCAGTTGCAATATTCAAATGACCTAATGAAGCTGCCATAATAGTTGGGCTAATGTCAGGTCTCGTAGCAAGTAAAGAAGCTAATATGTGCCTTGTAGTATGTAGAGTTAAATATTTAATACCACTTTTCTCTTTCAATTTTTCTACTTGAGCACGGACATCTTTCATCATTCCACCACTAATAGGCGATGTAAATACATAATCACCTACATTTTTAAATTCTTCTAATGCTTCTTTAATTATTGTTGGTAGAACATAAATCTGTTCACGACCAACTTTATTTGATTCTCTTTGAATTGTATAAAGATTTCTAGACAAATCTATATCTGTCCATTTAAGCGATCGAACTTCTCCCCATCTTCTTCCATAGAGACAAAATAAAAATAAACCCTTATAAAATGGGTTATCCTGATAAAGTTCTATAATTGCTTGGAAGAGGGCGATAAAATCTTTTTCAGGGTTATTAATAGGTTTTGGCTTATTGTTTACTGGAGAAATTTCTATCTTTGGGACTTTTTCTATAATATCATTATCAAGAGCATATTCCATAACTGGTTTTAGAATGTTTTTTAAAATGACCTGTATTGTTCGTGGGCTACAGCCATTTTTATTCTGCAATGATTTACCTGATGTTTGAAGAGTTGCTTTAAATTGGTCAATATCAACTCGCTTAATTGCGATTATTTTTTTCTCACCAAGAGTAGGGGATATATGAGCATTATAAATCAATTGCATTTTTTTAGTCCACTCACTTTGAGGACGTTGCAAAAAATACATATCAGCTATTTGATTAAGGGTAGATCTTTCTCCTATATGAATTGAGGAATTTTCTTTTTTCTCTTTTAACTCTATAAGGAATTGTTTTGCTTTTGCGATTCTAGTTCTTTTATCCCAAGATTTATGAGAAAAATCTAAAGTATGTTGACATCTTTTTTTATGAACTCTGAAGTCCAATCTAAATTTCATATAGTCAGATGTTGCTTTTATATTTTGTTCAATTGTAATTGTAAAATCCATTTTAATCTCCTAATGAATTTGTACAATAATTTTATTTAAAGTCTCCGTATGTCTCCTCTTAGGTCTCCGCTTTATAGGAAATAATAAGAATTATAAGGAATTCATAGAAAAATAAAGTATGTTAACAAAGGGCTTTATGAACTAATAATAACCTTAAGGAAAGCTGTATCAGTTGATTCAAAATCAACCGCTTCACGGCTTGGCGGTTCGAGTCCGCCCACGGGTACCATTCACTAATCTAATACAATCTAAATCCATTCAAAAATTTCTTTATATTAAAAAATATTTAAAATCTAATTTACGGCTTCTCATCAATCACTATTTTCCCATTAGAATAGCTTATAATGTAGTTACTTTCAAAAGATTGTTTTATCCTAAAAGTCTCTGGATAAGATAGTTTATTAAAATTACCAATATAACTACCAAAAGAATTTTCTGAATAATCTAATACTTGAATATCATTTAGTACCTTAGTGATAAGCATATTATTTGCTGGACTTGGTGTTTTGATTGTAAGTGTTTCAATTGGGTTTATATAGTTCAATGTTACTGTATTCATGGTATTGATATTTGTATTGTCATTTGATCCAACGAAAAGTTTGTAGTTTAGCTCATTACCATTTAGTAAAGTCAAACTTGTAAAATAATCCGCACTTAGGTTATCGCTATTTATAGTTGCTGTACTGACCGTTGTATCTATGTCATTACAGTATAGTGGGGTTATCTGCAATGGTACAATATTTCAGCTCTTTCAAATAGAAGTATTTAGCAAAAATTATTGGTCTTGTCCCATACAATCGTAAAATTGGTTTTGCAGTGTGGGGATATAAGTTATCTGTTTCTATCGATTCACCTTTAAATACAGATAAAGTGATGACTTATTAAATTAAGCCGAAATTTACAAAACAAAGGACAAATTATGAGTACAAAAGAGATATATAAACAAAAAATGGAAGCTGAAATGGAATTGGTTCAAGCGAACCTTGAAGTGTTAAAAGCAAAAGCAAAAAGTGCTGTAGCAGATGCACAAATTAGCTTTTCTAAAGAAATTGAAACACTTGAAAAAAACTATACTACTATGCAAAAAAAACTAAATGAATTAGCTGATGCTAGTGAGAACACTTGGGAACATATTAAAAAAGAGATTGAAAGTACTTGGGAAACAGTAAGTGCTTATGCAAAAAAAATTCCTGAAAATATCAGTGAAATCAAAAAAAATCTTAAATAAAAGTAATGTAACATACGATAAATGAAGCTTTTGAAAGATTAAACAGAGGTTTAGTTTAGAATCTTAATAGATCTAAAATGGACCCATATTGAAATCAAGGTGATAAGATAAAGAAAAAATATAAATAAATTTCAACAGTTAACCTTTTGTTTACTATTAAAAGATACAATAAATTCAATATAGACAATTTAAAAAGAGGGGAAAAGATGTACAAAAAACTAGTTTTAATTACTTTATCAAATGTTTTTGTGTTGGGTTCAGATTTATCTATCTTACATCAAGAAAAGCAAGAGATACAAAATTATAAACTTCAAGAGATAGAAAGTTCATACCAAAATGAAAAATATAATTGGATAAATCCATTAACATTGTCAATATCTGCAAATAGAAATAAATCAGCAAACAGTAGTGCCATAGATGAAAAACAAAACGCTTCCATTGGGATGAGCCAAGATATTTTTCGTTTTGGTGGAATTGACTATGCAATCTCGTATGCTAATGCAAATAAAGAGGTTAAGATTTTAAATTTAGAAATTGAAAATGCGACTTATTTTCAACAAATCTATACGGCAATTTTGACAATTAAAAAGCTCAAATTGCAACTAGAACAAAGCCAATATCGTCTTAAAAATAATGAGTTGGATATCTTTCTAAAAAAAGAGCAATATAAAAAAGGGATAGCAGATATAACTTTACTCAATAATGCTATTATGAGTAAAAATACAGAATTAAAAAATATCATCACAATTGAGCAATCAATAACTATACAAGAGAAAGAACTTGCTAAATTAACACCACTTCAATATGATAAAATAACTATACCAACATTTGTTTTTTTAGAAAAAGAAAACTTTCTCAAATCAAATTATCAAATCAACCAAGCGAGTTTAGAAACTAAAGCAACCGAAGCACAACTCAAAATAACAAACTCTAATTACTTACCTCATCTCACTTTTAATGGTGAAGTTGGGTATCAAGAATATACACATTATTACGATGGAGATTATTATAATATGGGATTGAAATTGAGTTTACCTCTTGATTTTAACAAAAAGACAACGATAGAACAAAGCAAAATAGCCACTTTAAAACAAAAAGTAGCACTTGAAGATAAAAAAATAGAACAACTTGTTAACTATGAAGAGATAGCAAGCAATATTAAAAATTACAAAGAGTATCAAGAGATTACTAAAAGAAATATTGAGTTATACAAAGAGATTTTAGATATGACACAAAAGGGATTTGAAGCTGGATATAAAACTGGTTATGACTTACAAATCATCCAAAATACACAACATATAGATACCATAGAGGTAAATATTTATGAGATGAATATAGAATTAGAATTAATTAAATTACACTATTTAGCAATGGAAGGATAACAATAATGGATAATACAAAACAAAAAATAACAACAGAAGATATCAACAAAGCTTTAAATATAGACGATAAAAAGAAAAATTTCTTTTTGCGATATTGGTGGCAATTACTCCTCATAATAGCTATAGCTTTAGGTTTATTTTATTATTTCACCAAAGATGATGAGCAAAAAATCAATAACTTTAAAACTATAAAACTAGAGAAAAAAGACTTAGTAGTAAAAGTGATAGCAACTGGAAATCTTGAGCCAATAAAAACGGTAGATATAGGAATTGAGGTATCTGGAACTATAAAAGAGGTTTTAGTTGATTATAGTGATAAGGTTGTCAAAAATCAGGTTTTAGCAAGGTTGGATACTACAAAATTGTTATCACAAGTGAATAATTCCAAAGCATCACTTGATGTTGCAATTGCAAATTTAAAAGATAGCAAAATATCTTTAGATGATGAGAAGCATGAATTACAAAGGATAGAAGATCTCTATAAATCTACAAATGGCAACTACCCAACTGTAAAAGAGATAGATCAAGCAAAAATAGCTGTAAGGAGAGCGGAACAAAATCACAATTCGATGTTAGCTAGAATCACACAAAGTGAAGCAACTTTAAAATCAGATCAAGAAGATTTAAATAAAGCAGTTGTAGTTTCCCCAATCGATGGGATAATTTTAGATAAAAAAGTAGATGTTGGTCAAAGTGTTGTAGCTAGTATGCAAGTTCCAATTTTATTCACTTTAGCACAAGATTTATCTAAAATGCAAGTGGTTGTGAGTATAGATGAAGCGGATGTTGGAAAAGTAAAAGAGGCACAAGATGTCAGTTTTAGTGTTGATGCATATCCTTCCAAAATATTTTATGGAAAATTAAAACAAGTAAGGATGAACTCTCAAATAGTAAATGGGGTAGTTACCTACGAAGCACTAGCGATTGTTGATAATTCTGCTTTACTTTTAAGACCAGGGATGACAGTATCAGCGAATATTGTGACAAAAGTTATCAAAGGAGATATGGTAGTTCCAAATACTGCATTGAGATTTTCACCTAACTTAGATGATGTTAAAAGCTCAAAAAAATATATCTTTTCGGCACAACCAAAAAAAGAAACAAAAGCAAATACTCAACAAGCAACTCTTTGGATTTTAAAAAATGGGGAAGCTATACAAATCCCTATAGAAGTAGGGGATAGTGATGGTATGTATACAATTATTAAAAGTGATAAACTCAATAGCAATAGTGATATTATTATAGGTACAAAATAAAAATGGATGAACATAATTATTTTATTGAACTCAAAAATGTAACAAGACAATATGGGGAAGGGGAATCCCTTACTTATGCCTTAAAAGGGATAGATTTACAAATAAAAGAGGGTGAATTTATAGCAATTATGGGTAGTAGTGGTTCTGGTAAATCTACAACAATGAACATAATAGGATGTTTGGACGAACCAACACAAGGGGAATATCTCTTTCAAGGTGTTGATGTTATGGCATTGAAAAGAACTCAAAAATCTCTTTTGCGAAAGAATTTTATGGGATTTATCTTTCAAGGATTTAATCTATTATCAAGAACATCAGCTTTAGAAAATGTTGAGTTACCTTTAATCTATAGAGGTATGAATCAAAAAGAGAGAGAAGAGAAAGCTTTAGAATCTTTAGCAAAAGTGGGGCTTAAACACGTAGAGTCACATTCCCCAGCTGAACTTTCAGGGGGACAACAACAAAGGGTGGCAATTGCAAGAGCATTAGTAACAAATCCAATGCTGATGTTAGCAGATGAACCAACTGGAAATTTGGATAGTGTCAATAGCATAGAAGTTATGAACCTTTTACAAAAATTAAATAAAGAGCAGGGGATAACTATTGTTATGGTTACCCATGAGATGGATATGGCAGAATTTGCGGATAGAATTATTATTTTTAAAGATGGATTAATAGAAAAAATAATTCAAAAAAAGGATAATTAATGTTGTTAAATGCCTTTATTTTAGCACTAAGAACCATTAGACGAAATATTTTACGCTCATTTTTAACTATATTAGGTATCGTTATTGGTGTTGCCTCTGTTATTACAATGGTTATGCTTGGAGATGGAACAACTGCTTATGTAACTCAAAGTATTACAAAACTTGGTAGCAATATGCTCACTATTAGTCCAGGACAAGAGAGACGAGGACCACCAACAGGTGATAATAGTGCAAAATTGTTTAGAATGTCTGATATTGAAGCTATTAAAAGAGAGATATCTGGATTAAAAGCAGTTACACCAATTGGCTCAACAAGTCTTAATAGCGTTTATGGAAATGAAAACTATAGCACCACTATTTATGGAGTAACAAATGATTATTTTATTATAAAAGATTGGGGTTTACAAAGTGGAAGAATTTTTACAGATGGTGAATTGCTTTCTGGTGCATCTGTTTGTATTATTGGAGAAACTGTTAAGAAAAAACTTTTTAATGAACAAGACCCTTTAAATGCAAATATTCGTTTAGAAAAATTCTCATGTAAAATAATTGGGGTTTTAAATTCAAAAGGTGCCGCTGCTTTTGGGATGGATCAAGATGATTTAATCGTAGTTCCTTTCAAAATGTTTCAAAGGAGAATAAGCGGACGACAAGATCTCTCTTCAATTGTATTATCTGTAGAGGAAAGTGCCTCTTCACAAAGAGTTCAAACCGATATAAAAGAGCTTTTACGACAAAGAAGACATCTAAAAGAGGGTGATGAAGATGACTTTAATATAAGAGATATGAAAGATATTATCGCAACTTTGTCTTCCACTACTGAAATGTTGACTTTATTACTTGGAGCAGTTGCAGCCATTAGTTTAGTGGTTGGTGGTATTGGTATTATGAATATTATGTTGGTTTCTGTAACGGAGCGAACAAAAGAGATAGGGATAAGGCTAGCTATTGGTGCATTAGAGAGAGAAGTTATGATGCAGTTTTTAGTGGAATCAGTTGTATTATCTTCAATTGGAGGCATTATTGGGATAATTTTGGGAATTGGGATAACGGTTCTTGTGACAAATGTTTATGATATTCCATTTATATTCAATCAAAATATAGTGATTATATCGTTCTTTTTTTCAACAATCGTTGGGGTGGTTTTTGGTTATTTTCCTGCAAGAAAAGCTGCAAAAATGAATCCAATAGATGCGTTACGACATGAGTAATATTTAAAAGTATAGTTATTTAGGATAGATAAGGTTTATCTTGAATATCTCAATGCTTTAATAGAGTTATTTTCCGAAGCATATAAAACTTTGAAAATTATAGTTTTCAAGACAAAAAATAGAAATAAAAGAAGATTAATAAAAATAAACAACAAATCCAACCCAAATCAAAAAAGTTATCATAATACTAATAGCAACACCAAATGCAGCAATATCTTTTGCGTGTTTTGCTAAGATATGATAATCATCGCTCACCAAATCAACAACTTTTTCTATACTTGTATTAAAAGCTTCAGCAAACAAAGGTAAAAACAATGAAGCAAATAAAAATATTTTACTCCATAAGGGATAAGGTAAAAAAAACAAAACTATACTAAATAAAAAGAAAAACACAAGCTCTATCTTAAAAGCTTTCTCTTTGTAAAGTTCCTTTAATCCATCTATTGCGTACAAAAAATTGTTTTTTATAGAATATTTTGGTTTCATTTTATTTCCCTTTATCTTTTACCATTTGTAAGCTAATTGCATACCAATGTGGTCTCTTTCCACTATAGGCATTATTGAAAGATTTTGATATGAAGAGGTAAAATATAAACTACTACAAGTACCAATCAATGCACCAGCCAAAACATCTTTTGTATAATGTTTCTTAGCATCAACCCTGTTCCATCCAGTAAATGTAGCTGCCATATATGCTGGAATAGCATAGTTCAATCCATATCTTTTATGAATAAATACGGCAGATTGAAAAGTAGCCGAAGTGTGTCCAGATGGAAATGATTGATTGTCACTTTTATCTGGTCGCTCTTCATTTACTGTATATTTTAGTGAATATGTAATTCCCGCATTTGTTAGAAAAGATTTATAAAATTCTTCTCTTCCCTTCTCATCATCCATCATATAGGTTGAGGCATAAGCAGTTGATGGGAGAAGAATTAAAAATAGATCCCCAGCTTTTTCAGTATCACTTTTTGGTTCACTTGCATCAAGATTTAAACCACATGATAGACAAAGGATAGGGAGAATTTTGAGTAAAGATTTTAATTTCATTATTATACTTTCAACTTTTTTTAAGAAGAGATTCTATCGAAATTACACTTTGATTATTGGATTATCATAACTTTGGAAATTTTTAGTATTATTCCATTATGAAAAAGAAATCGTTATCAATAGTCACTTTTCTATTTGTCAATATCTTTTTATCCTCACATCTTTATGGGATTGAAGAGCCTTTACAATGGGGTGAAAATGTCAGTGGTGTAAGCACTAATTTTTTTACAACCAAAAAAGAGATCGCCCTTACTTTTGATGCTTGTGGTGGTAATACTTTTAGTAGAGGATACGACAAAGAGTTGGTTGATTTTTTGATTAAAAATAAGATACCAGCTACCCTATTTTTAAATGCTGGTTGGATTGAAACAAATATAGAGATATTTAAACAGCTTCAAAAAATACCCTTTTTTGAACTTGAAAATCACGGAATGAAACATCGACCACTTTCCATTAATGGAAAGAGTATCTATAAAAGAAAGGGTACAAACTCAAAAAAAGAGGTGATTGAAGAGGTAGATGAAAATAATAAACTTTTTACTTCACTTCATCAAACAAGACCCCTATTTTTTCGTTCAGGAACAGCTTATTATGACGAAATAGCTGTTGATATTGTAAGGAAAAAGCTCAATATGGAGATAGCTGGATTTAGTGTAAATAGCGACAGAGGAGCTACTTTAACAAAAAATGAGATAGTTAATATCCTCTGTAATAGTTCAAGTGGTGATATTGTAATAGCACATATGAATCATCCAGAAGGATTTACAGCAGAAGGTTTTATTGAGGGTTTAAAAATCTTAAAAGAGAAAGGTTTTAGTTTTGTAAAACTTTCTGACGTAAAAGATTCTCTTATTCGAATTCCGTAATATTATTCATCTTTCTGATTTTAAATAGCAAACATAAAATTTATTATTCAAAAATGTAAAGAATGTGTCAAGAAGTGTATTTACCGATTTTACAAATACCCATTACAATTCGAGTAAGAAATCAAAATAGGAGTTGAAAATGAGATTAAAAACATTATGTTTTATAGCAATGGTATCTAGTTTGAGTGCGAATACATTCAATCCAGAGATGAGCAATTATATAACTAAATTAAAAGGTGAAGCAAAAAAAGCTGACAGTAGTTTTGTAGATTTTGATGCGTCAAAAGGTGAAACAATTTTTACCACAAAGCATAAAGGAAGTAAAGGTGAAATGGTATCGTGTACAAGTTGTCATAATAGTGATTTAAAAACTACTGGTAAAAATGTATTTACAAATAAATTGATAGACCCACTTTCACCAAAAGCAAATCCACAAAGACTTACAAAAGTAAAAGATGTAGAGAAATGGCTTAGAAGAAATTTTAATGATGTCTATACGAGAGAGGGAACTGCAAAAGAAAAAGGTGATGTACTTTACTACATCAATTCAAAATAAGGAAAAATTATGAAAAAAACTATTTTATTACTATCGTTGGCAGGAGTGTGTTTTGGGAGTTCTTTTTTTTCAAGAGGTGATGTTGCACCTATCAATAATGAACTTTACAAAAAAGAGTGTGTAAGTTGCCATATGGGTTACCAACCTGGTCTATTACCATCGAAATCATGGACTTATATGATGAACAATTTAGAGCATCACTTTGGGACAGATGCCTCACTTGATAAAGTTGATAGAGATGCTATTTTAAAATATTTAACTGCAAATGCAAGTGAAAATGCAACACAATATAAAAGAAGTGCTAAAATTACAGCTTCTGTGGATGAATCTAAAATATATAAGTCAATCTCAGAAATACCTTATATAATACAAAAACACAGAAAAATTGACCAAAAACTTATAAACCAAAAAGATGTTGGTGGGCTTTCAAAATGTATGGCGTGTCATACCACTGCTGATAAAGGTGTTTATGGTGATGATTATATAAAAATACCAAATTATGGAAGATGGGATGACTAACATCATCTCTTAATGATATAATTCTTGGTGAATGTAACTAACAAAGGGGAAGTATGAAATTTTTATTTATGATATTTACATTTGTCCTATTTTTACAGGCAGATGACCATGATGATAAACATAAGCACTCGTATAGTAAAGATTTAACTTATCTCAATTTGAATAGAACTCAAACTGATTTGATTAAACATATTATAAAAAAATATCGTAAACAGATTAAAGAGTTTAGGGAAAATAAAGAGCTTCTTCAAGAGCAAAAAGAAGTAGTATTTTTAGAAGATAAATTTGATTCAGATAAAATTATCTCAATAAATAATGAAATTGAAAAAAACAGGACACAAATAGAGGTGGAATTTCTTAAACAAATCCACCCTATTTTAGATAAATGGCAAAGGGAAAGATTTAAAAATTATATGGAAGAGTGGGAAGTAGAATGAGTAAAATTATATTGATTGAAGATGATTTGGATATGCAAGAATTATTAACAGATTATCTTCAAAATTATGGTTTTAGTGTTAATGCTTTTGCAAATCCTCTTGATGCTCTTCTTGATTTAAAAAAAAATGACTATGCACTTGTGATACTTGACCTTATGCTCCCACATCTTGATGGATTTGAAGTATGTAAAAGAATACGAGAAGATAACAATGTTCCCATTATCATCTCAAGTGCTAGGGGAAATTTAGGGGATAAAGTTTTAGCTTTTGAATATGGTGCAGATGATTATCTAGCCAAACCTTATGAACCAAAAGAGCTTATCATTAGAATAAATGCAATCCTTAGAAGATTACATCCAAAAAATAATAAAAAACAAATTGGTGAATTTATTATTGATGAAGATAAAATGGAGATTTTACAAAACAATCATCTATTAGAACTTACAAAAATTGAATATGAAATCTTTTCATTTTTACTTCAAAATCCCCTAAAAGTCCTCTCAAGAGAATCAATAGCCCAATATATGGAGAGTGAACTAAAAGATAGAGCGATCGATATGCACATAAGTAATATACGAAATAAAATCTTTGATGATTCAAAATCTCCCAAATATATAAAATCTATTTGGGGTGTTGGTTATAAATTTATAGGATAATGTGATGTCTATTTTTACAAAAGTTGTTGTTTTATTTCTATTTAGTTTTATCCTTATGTTATTTTTATCTAACAAAACAAATGAGATAAACGATAAAAAAATTGAACTTATCTACAAAGAAAAATACCTTCAAACATCAAAAGAATTTTTTAATTATTTTATTAATGATGATACAAAAATATTAACAAAACGATTAAAAGATTTGAACTACGAGCAAATAGAGAGATTAAATCCAAACTCTTCTAAAATTATTTATGAAGAAAATATCTCTTTTGGTACAATTAAAATCATCAAACAAGAGAGTTATCTCTACCTTTATATGAAATATTTAGATGATGAAGCTATTTTTTACGATGCAACTCAAAAAGAGGAATTTAACCAAAAAAATATCCTAAACTATCTTATTTATGCTGATATCTTTGTGTTGTTTATCATTTTTTTAATCATCATCCAAATTTTAAGACCACTAAAATATATCTCACAAGCGATAGAAAGATTTGGAAAAGGTGATTATACTTTTCGATTAGATGAGCTTAAAAGTAACGATGAGATTTCCAAAGTTGTCAATGAGTTTAATAAAATGGCAAATAATTTGGAAACTTTAAACACCTCCAGAACACAGTTTTTAAGTGATATTAGTCATGAGTTACGAACCCCTATTGCAAAAGGAAAACTAGCTATCGAGATGCTCGAAGAGACAAAATACAAAACAATACTGCAAAAATCTCTTCAAAATATGGATGAGCTTACAAATGAACTTTTACAAATCGAAAAGTTAAATTCAAATAAAATAGTATTTGATTTTAAAAAATACACAATAGAAACTATTTTAGCAAACGCTTTTTCTAAAATGATTATCGATGAAGATAGTTTAAATGTAAATATCGAAAATAGTTTTGAAGCCAAGGTTGATATAAATTTTATAAGTATCGCTATTAAAAATCTCATCGATAATGGTATCAAATACAACGACTATACCACAAATGATAAGATTATTTTAGAGATTAAAAATAATAGATTAAGTATCTTTAGTAAAGGGACAAAATTAACCAAAGAACTTGATTTTTATACTCAAACTTTTACACAAGATGATAGCTCAAGGTCAAATATTGGCTTCGGACTTGGACTAAATATCGTTAAAAGAATCTTAGAAATACACCATTATCAATTAGAATATACTCATAAAGATGGCTTTAATATCTTCACTATTTTATTTTATCCAAAACAATAAACTAAAAAAGAGATTCTTTATTTATTAATAGAGAAAGAAAATCTAATCCAATCCTAAAGCAAAAAAGATACAATCCCAAAATGATAGAAAATCAAGAAACTTACAATCAAAAAATTACAGTATTAAACGAGTGGGCTAAGGCTTATTATACTTTGGATAACCCAATAGCAACAGATGAAGAATATGATAGACTTTATAGAGAAGTTGTAGCTTTTGAAAATGAAAATAATTTTATTGCTCCTAATTCCCCTACTCAAAGAGTTGGTGGAATTGTTTTAGATGAATTTCAAAAAGCTAGCCATCTAAGTCGTATGTGGTCACAGGAGGATATTTTCAATGACGATGAGCTTGAAGACTGGATAAAAAGGGCTTCTAAAGTTATAGATATCTCTAAAACAGCTCTTGTATGCGAACCAAAATTTGATGGGGCAAGCCTCAATCTTATTTATGAAAATGGTAGCTTGAAACAAGCAATCACAAGAGGTGATGGCTCTGTTGGTGAAGATGTTACTTCTAATGTAAAAACAATCTCCTCTGTACCTTTGTCTATTGATTATAGGGGGTTAATTGAGATACGAGGTGAAGTTGTTATTAAAAAAGAAGATTTTGAAGCTATAAATAATGAAAGAGCTACAAATAATGAGCAGCTTTTTGCAAATCCACGAAATGCAGCAGCTGGAAGTTTACGACAGTTAGACTCGAAGATTACGGCTAAGAGAAAGTTATTTTTTCAAGTTTGGGGTATTGGAACTCATAGTTTAGAGTTTGTAAGATATTCTCAAATGCTTGAATTTATCCATGGTTTAGGTTTTGCTAAACCGCCACTTTTAAAAGTTTGTACTACATTTAAAGATATTCAAGAGAGCTACAATGAGATATTAAAAGCTCGTGATACACTTTCGATGGGACTTGATGGGATGGTTATAAAAGTTGATAATCTCCTCTTCCAAGATGATTTAGGATACACTGTAAAATATCCACGATGGTCATGTGCATATAAATTTCCAGCAGTTGAAAAAACAACTATTTTGAAAGATATTATTTTGCAAGTGGGAAGAACTGGTGCAGTGACCCCTGTAGCTGTAGTTGAACCGACACTTATTGATGGTTCAACAGTTGCAAGGGCAACTTTACATAATTTTGATGAGATTGAAAGACTTGACCTTAAACTTGGGGATAGTGTTATTATTATCAAAAGTGGAGATATTATCCCAAAAATTACAAAAGTTTTGGTTGATAGAAGAGATGGAAGTGAGAAAAAAATCATCCGCCCTACCCTTTGTCCAACTTGTAGTAAAGAGCTTCTTGATGAGGGGATTTTAATCAAATGTCAAAATATTGAATGTCCAGATAGAGTAATCAATAGTATCATCTATTTTGCAAGTAAAAATTGTATGAATATCGATGGACTTGGAAATAAAATAGTTGAACTGCTTGTAAATAAAGGGAAAATCAAAGATATTTTAGATTTGTATAGTTTGGAGTATGGGGATTTAGATGGGCTTGAAAGCTTTAAAGAGAAGAAAATAAATAATCTTTTAACTTCAATAGAAAACACAAAACATACAGAACTTCACAGAGTCATAAATGCCCTAGGAATTGAGCATATTGGAGAGGTTGCTAGCAAACAACTTTGTGATAGATTTGGACTTGATATCTTAAATGTGAGTGAAGATGAACTTTTAGAACTTGATGGAATTGGTGGGCAAATGGCTCAATCATTTTTGGAGTTTGTACGGGTAAATAAAGAGGTTGTTGCAAAACTGTTTGAGATAATCAAACCAACTGTAAAAGAGAAAATAGAAGCAAAAGAAAATCTTTTTAAAGATAAAACAGTAGTTTTAACAGGGACAATGTCAAAAAGTAGAGATGAGGTGAAAAAGCTTTTAGAAAATCTAGGGGCAAAGATAGCATCATCGGTATCTAAAAAAACAGACTTTGTGATTTATGGTGAGGATGCTGGAAGCAAATATGACAAAGCTATCACACTTGGTGTGAAAAATTTGGATGAAAATGAATTTAATAGTGTGTTAGGAGAATAATTAATTTGAGTGGTTTTATAGTTTTTATTTTAGTACTTTCGGTACTTGTGTTTGTTCATGAACTTGGACATTTTAGTGTTGCTAGATATTTTGGTGTAACAGTGCATCAGTTTTCGATTGGTTTTGGACCAAAATTGGTAAGTAAATACTGGAAAGGGACAAACTGGAGTATTTCACTAATTCCCCTTGGTGGATATGTTCAAATGAAGGGGCAAGAGGACTTAGACCCCACAAAAACAAGTATGGAAAAAGATAGTTACTCTATATTAACACCTAGTAAAAGGATTTTAGTACTTTTAGCTGGTCCATTTGCAAACTTTATTTTGGCATTTTTCCTTTATATTTTTGTAGGACTTATGGAGCACAATGAGTTAGGAAATCAAATTGGTGGTGTGTTAAAAGACTCTCCTGCTTATCAAGGTGGGTTAAGAGATGGTGATAAAGTTATTGCTATCAATGATGAAAAAGTAGTTATCTGGAGTGATTTACAATCAACCATCAAAAGTCATGAAGATGAGAGACTTTATGTAACTGTTGAGCGAAATAGTACAACTTATACTTTTGCAGTTGTCCCAAAAATTCTCGAAACAAAAAATATGTTTGGGGAAAATGAACAACGAAAAATGATAGGTATTGCCCCTGGAAACATTGTCTCTATATCATTTACTTTTTTTGAAAGTATCTCATATGGTGTAAATAAAACAATCGAATCAAGTAAACTTATCTTTCAAGGGCTTCAAAAATTACTCCAAGGTATCGTTCCAAGTAGTGAAGTTGGAGGGGTTATCTCAATTGGAAAAGTTATTTCTGATGCTAGTGATACTGGGATTGTTTCACTTTTTATCATAGGTGCGCTCATCTCTGTAAACTTAGGAGTTTTAAATCTTCTCCCTATTCCAGCGCTTGATGGTGGGCATATTATGTTCAATATTTATGAACTCATCACAAAAAGAAAACCAAGCACAAAGGTATTACTAAATCTCACTATTGGTGGTTGGGTAGTTTTACTTGGACTTATGGCTCTTGGACTTTATAACGATATCAATAGGTTTTTTTAGAAACCTGAATAAATAAAAAAGCCCAAGAGTTTTTCTCTTGGGCTTTAACTATTAGAAAACTACATTCTAAGCAATATTATTTAGATAAAATTACTTCAATTCTTCTATTTTCATCTCTACCTTCAACAGTATCATTTGAAGCTACTGGTTTCTCTTCACCATATCCAACTGCTGTCATTCTAGTAGTCTCAACACCCTCTTTTGTAAATCTTTCTTTTACAGAGTTTGCTCTTTGTGTTGAAAGTTTTTTATTTAAAACTGCATCTCCAACATTATCTGTATGACCACCAATTTCAGCTTTATATGCAGGGAAAGTATTCATAAATAATACAAATTTAGATATCTCATCATTATATTGTGGTTTGATATCTGCTTTATTTGTATCGAAATTGATTTTAAGATTGTAGCTTATTTCACATCCAGAAGCATCAACAGTAAATCCAGTAGGTGTATTTGGACATTTGTCTTTCTCATCAATCACACCATCATTATCACTATCTTTTGGAGCTACAACGATTTCACAACCATTTGCATCAACTTTTACACCTGCTTTTGTTGTAGGACAAAGATCTTTTTCATCAATTACACCATCATTATCACTATCTTTTGGAGCTACAACGATTTCACAACCGTTTGCATCAACTTTTACACCTGCTTTTGTAGTTGGACATAAATCTTTCTCATCAATTACACCATCATTATCACTATCTTTTGGAGCTACAACGATTTCACAACCATTTGCATCAACTTTTACACCTGCTTTTGTAGTTGGACATAAATCTTTCTCATCAATTACACCATCATTATCACTATCTTTTGGAGCAATAACAACTGGTGCAACTTTTTTCTCTTCAACTACAACTGGTGCTTGTTTCTGAACTTTTCCAAAAGGGATAACTAATCCAATATCAAAGATTGTATGACTATCAAACTCATCAAGTCTTATTAAATGTCTTACATCAGTCATTAAAGAAAAGTTTTCATTTATTTTATATTTAATTCCAACCCCAACATTTAAAAATAATGCATCGTTTGCATCTAATTGTTCATTTGAAAATGTTTCATATCCAATACCTGCTAATCCATATGGAGTATATGCAGTTGTATAGTTATAATGTTTTAAGAAATTTGCACTAAATCTATTTGTTTTTGTTGAATCCAATCTACTTGTATAATCAACTCCTGTTTGTCTATCGTAAGCAAATTCAAATGTATCTAAACCATATTGATTTTCAACTGGCATCCCTACTCTAAAACCATAGATTTTTTCTTTATTTAAGTCACTTGACTCATTGATAACTTTCCCAATTGTAGGTGTAAAATAATACCCTTCATCGTTTGCACTTAATAGTGTAGCAGAAGCAACTAAGCTTAATAAAATAACTTTTTTCATTTTCTCTCCCTGTAAATTTTTCGCATTTTAGCTAAAAAATATTATTTGGCACTTTTAAAAAATATTTAAATTAAAAGTGGCTAAAAATAAAAAAAGGATTAGACAAAATTTGCCTAACCCTTAGTTTTATAAATATCTATTTATTAGATATTATTCAACATCTGCATCGATGATATCATCATCTTTTTTCTTAGCAGAACCAGCTGTTGCTTGCTCACCACCTTGCTCTTTTTTATACATAGCTTCTGCTAATTTATGACTTGCATCTGTTAAAGTTTTCACTTTAGCATCAAGCTCATCTTTTGAGATAGCATCATTTTTTAAAGCTTCTTCAACTTCTGCTGCTGCATCTATGATAGCTTTCTCTTCATCATCACTTACTACACCTTTATTTTCCTCTAAAGATTTTTTAGTTTGGTGTAAAAGAGCTTCAGCTTGGTTTTTAGACTCAACTAACTCTTTTCTTTTTTGGTCAGCTTCTTTGTTTGCTTCTGCTTCATTTACCATTTTTGCAATCTCATCATCAGATAACCCTGACGATCCAGAGATTGTAATTTTATTCTCTTTTCCAGTCCCTTTATCTTTTGCAGATACATTTAAAACACCATTTGCATCGATATCAAATGTAACTTCGATTTGAGGAACACCTCTTGGAGCTGCTGGGATATCACTTAGTTCAAATTGTCCTAAAGATTTGTTATCTCTTGCAAATTCTCTCTCCCCTTGTGCTACTACGATGCTAACAGCTGGTTGATTATCAGCTGCTGTTGAGAACACTTGAGATTTTTTAACTGGAATCGTTGTCCCTTTTTCTATAAGTTTAGTCATAACTCCACCCATAGTTTCGATTCCTAAACTTAATGGTGTAACATCAAGTAAAAGAACATCTTTAACATCACCTCTTAAAACTCCACCTTGAATAGCTGCACCAGCTGCAACAACTTCATCTGGATTTACAGAGTTATTAAGCTCTTTTCCAAAGTACTCTTTTACAACTTGTTGAGCTTTAGGGATTCTTGTAGATCCCCCAACCATGATAACCTCTTTAATCTCACCTTTATCAAGTCCAGCATCTTTTAAAGCTGTTTTGATATGTGCTAATGTTTCAGAGATTAAATCATCTGTCATAGACTCAAATTTTGCTCTTGTTAAAGATTTTACTAAGTGTTTTGGTCCACTTGCATCAGCTGTAATAAATGGTAAATTTATCTCAGTTTCGTTTGTTGAACTTAACTCTTTTTTTGCTTTTTCAGCTTCATCTTTAAGTCTTTGCATTGCCATTTTGTCATTTTTAAGGTCTATTCCTGTATCTGATTTGAAATCATTTACAAGCATATCTATGATTCTATTATCAAAATCATCTCCACCTAAGAATGCATTTCCATCAGTTGAAAGAACTTCAAATGTTCCATCTCCAATTTCAAGAACAGTAACATCAAATGTCCCTCCTCCTAAATCGTAAACAATCACTTTCTCTTCACCTTTTTTATCTAAACCGTACGCTAAAGATGCAGCTGTTGGCTCATTGATGATTCTTAATACATTTAATCCAGCAATTGTTCCAGCTTCTTGCGTTGCTTTTCTTTGTGCATCATTGAAGTATGCAGGAACTGTAATAACTGCATCTGTTACAGTTTGTCCAAGATATGCTTCTGCATCTGTTTTTAATTTTGTTAAAATTTTTGCTGAAATCTCTTGTGGAGTATATACTTTTCCAGCGATTTCAACCGCAGCTGCTCCATTTCTATTTACAATTTTATATCCAACTTTACTCATAGCATCTTTTGCATGTTTTTCGTCCATCATAAGACCCATAATTCTTTTGATTGAATATATTGTTTTTTCTGGATTTGTTACAGCTTGTCTTTTTGCTGGATCTCCAACTAAAACTTCACCTTTATCTGTAAATGCTACAACCGATGGAGTTGTATTTTTACCCTCTTTATTAACGATGATTTTCGCTTCACCACCTTCATAAACTGCCACACAACTATTTGTTGTTCCTAAATCTATTCCAATTACTTTACTCATACATTATCCTTTATTTTTTTAATTTTTAACTTTTAATTTTTAACTTATTCGATAGTTTATTGAGATTTCGCTCAAGGTATTTTCTTTAAACAAAGTAGTTTTATTTTTAGAAGAGTTCAAGGCGGATAAGAAATCTAAAGTAGGAGCTTACATACAGTAAGTGACTATTTTAGATTTTGCAATCCAACGAAGAAATCTTCAAAAAGAAATCTACTTTTGGCAGATTGAAACCATCGCTGGTCTTAATAGTCTGTCTTTCAGTTTATACCCTTTTTGAAGCACTTGAACAATCGCTCCATGCTCATGGTCATCACTATTTACTTGCATTACAGCATTATGATGTTCTGGGTCAAATTCATCAGACTCTACTGCTGAAATATTATTTTTTTCAAAAGAGTTGATTAAATTTTTTAAAGTAAGCTCAATCCCCTCTTTCAATTTTGGTAACAACTCCTCAGCAGGTGCATCCATATTGGCTGATTGTAAAGCCATCTCTAAAGTATCTATTGTACTTAATAGATCTTTAGCAAATTTTTCACTTGCATAATCAATCGCTTGATATTTTTCTCTTTCGAGTCTTTTTTTAATATTTTCAAAATCAGCATGAGTTCTTAAAAATTTATCTTCAGATTCTTTTGCTCTATTTTCGGCATCTAGAACTTTCCCCTCCATATGAAGTTTGTATTCCTCTTCTAGTGAAGCAAATTTTTCTTCAATTTTCTCTTTTACATCTTCCATAGTTGTAGATTCAATTGTATCTTCAACTATCTCTTCGTTTAATATTTCCTCTTTCAAATTATCCCCCTATAAAAATAATCATAATCTTTACTTAGTTCACCAACTACTAAAATTTTGACACTATCAGCACCAATTTTAGTTTTATGACAAACTCCCATAAATCCAGAAGGAAGTAAATTTTCAAAATAAACCCCCTCTTTTATATTGTGCATCACATTTCCATGCATAAACCGACTTATTACATCTTCACTTAAATCATATTTGACAGCAAATCTTAAAAAATATTTGATATTTATCATACCAAATTCACTTTTTTGTAAGTAACGATTTAATTCATCATACAGTTGTGCTGCACCAACTTGTTTTGCTACATCTAAAATATCATCTGCCTCAAGGTCTATCATATCATTCAAAAATCTATAAAGTGCCGAGGTGTATTTAACTGTGATAACAAAAGAACTAAACTCCAAAATCATATAAGAATTTTCTATGTTCAAAACTCTTTGGAGTTTTTTCGATTGTTGTTGTAATATAAAAACACTCATCCCCATATTATGAGCTAAAATTTTTAGATTATCATAATCAACACTTAAAAGCTCAAAGTTAAGCTTCTCTTTCCAATATGTTTTTAAAGCTTCAATAGTAGGAGTTCTTCCACTACTAATATGCTCTTGCTCTAAATATCCCTCATCACCTAACTTTTTGAAATAACCTCGAATAGTAGCAGGTGAAAAAGATAAATCATACATAGATTTTAGTTGACTTGAACCAATTGGCTCAAGATTTTCTATGTAGGCTCTAATTATTGAATGTAACAAAAACTCTTTTTTATCTATCATTTTTCTACCGTCTTAAATTAATTGGCACTCTAAATATACAAGTGCTAAGGAATTGTAGCAAATGTCATTTTATTTGTCAAGAGTTTTTGATTATTTTTAGCACTCTTTTTATTCAAGTGCTAATATAGTATATTTATTGTCTCGTTTAAAGCTATCTTGCAATTTGTAGCTTATAACCTTTTGCATAAATATTTTGGATAATATCACAAGGGAGTTTTTGTCTTAATCTTTTAATCATTGATTTAAGGCTATCTTGAGAAAGTTCTTTATTCTCATCTTCACTAACTACCAAATCATTTAAATCAAATTGAGAAAATATTTTATTTGGATTATTCACCAAAGTATTCAAGATAGTTGTTTCATTATGTGAAAGTTTAATAACTTTCCCTTCATAGATAAGCTCTTTGAAAATTTTATTCCAAAATAAATTTTCACCTAAAATAAAATTATTTTTGTCACTATTTTCCACTAAACTTTCAACAACTTCTAATAATAAATCAACAATTTCATCCATAGTAAATGGTTTTTGTATAAATTTCGTAACACCAAGATTAATAAAATTAATTAAAGTATCTTTTTCTCCGTATGCAGAGGTGACGATAATCTTTTGATTTTTATTTTGTTCTAGTATTTTTTTTACTAATGAAAGACCATCTACCTTTGGCATTCGTAAATCTGTTATCACAATATCATAATAATTATTAGTCTCATAAAAATATGTATCGTACTGTAAAAGTCCATTTTCACCATCACTTGCTAAATCAACTTGTTTAAATAAATTATCAAATATAGCCTTTGATTTTATTCGTAATCCCATATCATCTTCTACATATAGGATTGTTAATTTATTTGAAATATTGAAAAGTTGTGTTAGTTTATCCATTTTCTTTAATCTCAACAGTGAAAGAAGCCCCAAATTGACTATTTTTTACCGTTATATCCCCTTGATGATGTTCTAGTAATATTTTTTTAGACATATAAAGCCCAAGTCCTGTCCCTATACCATTCCCTTTTGTAGTAAAATATGGTGAAAATATTTTATCCAAATTTTCTTCAGAAATACCCCCACCACTATCTTCAAAAGTAACTAAAATGCCATCATTTGTATCTTTTGTAACAATATTTATAAATCTTTCTTGAGTATCTTGCTCTTCAAAATGTTCCGACGTATTACTAAAAAGATTTAAAAATATATGTATAATCTCACTTTCATAGTAGTTGATATATTTTTGGCTACTAAAATCCATATTGACTACAATATCACTACTTGTCAAAGAGTCTTTAACTATATTGTAAGCTTTTCCTATAGTGTTTTTAATTTGTGCCGATTGCTTTTGTGTTTGTGGTTTATAAAAATCTCGAAAATCATCAATTGTATGGGTAAGATTTTGTGTGAAACTTTCTATGTCATTAAGTTGATTATTAATATATTGGATAAAATTATCGTCAAATACAACAACATCTTTTAATTTTCTAAAATGAATTTTCATCTTAACATCGATTACCGTTGCTCCTATAGAAGCAAGTGGCTGTCTCCATTGATGAGCAATCATACTTATCATCTCACCCATTTGTGCTTGTTTAGATTTCATAAATAACATATGTTCTTTTTCCATAAGTTCTTTTGTTTTAGTTTCTATAATATTTTCAAGATTTGTGTTGAGATTTTTTAGTTCTTCTTCTATTTGCTTTCTTTTATTGATGTTTTTCCAAATCATAAAATATATATTTTTTGCTAGATAATTACTACTTTTAACTATACTAATCTCTATCCATTTTTCATCATTATTAGCAGCTAAAAAAACCCAATCAAAAGAAACACTTCCAACCTCTTTTGCAACTTCAAACATTTTATTCGCTTTAGTAAGAGAAAATTCACCATCAGGTTGATAAAGTGGAGATAACTTTAAAGGATGAATATTGAGGAAATCTTTTTTATTATCATGTCCGAAGAGACGAACTAATGCATCATTACAATCAATTACTTTATCATTTTTGATAATAGAGACACCATCTAATGTATGTAAAAAAAGATTTTTATAAAGATTATTCTTCAAAAAAGAAAATAATCCAAAAAAAAGAGCAAGAGTACTTGCGTAAATAAACATATCCATAAAACAATCCTATCTAAAGATTAATAACACTTACCTATAATCTCTTCTTTAAATGCAAAAATATTAATTGACTTTTCAAGTTCAAATTTTCCACCTTTGGATATACATTCACTTTTTTGCTCTATAAAACTTTTCTTCGCACAACCAGTGATAAAAAGTTGAGCTAAAATAATAATTACGACAAAATAAGATATTTTTTTCATGGACTTCCCCTTTTAATTTCAAATTTATTGTATAAAAAAAGAGTGGCAAAAAGTGGCAAATTTAAAATAGTGTAATCATAAATTCCATCCCGTTTCCAAACCCCATATCTACATTTTTAGCACTTATTTTTCCATCAATCTTGTCCAAAATTCTTTTACACATATAAAGTCCCACACCACTACCGTAATTGATTTTTGTTGTAAAATATTGTTCAAAAATATTTTCAATTAATTCCTCTTTTATCCCGCCTGCATTATCTTGAATGTATAACGTTATAATCTCATTTTCTTGTTTTGCTTCAAAAAATATTTTTCGTAGTTCAATATTGCTATCAAGAAAAGAATCTTTTGCATTATTTACAAGATTTATAAGAATATGTATAAATTCATTTTTATAACAATTGATTTCAATCTCTTTGCCATCTAGTATCATAAATTCAATATTATGTAATAATAAAGTATCTTTTAAAATAATTTTTAGTGTTTCTATAAGTTCCCCAAAAGTAACAATATCTTTTGTTCCCTTTTGCTTAAAAAAACTTTTAAAACTATTAATCGTCTTAGTAAGATGCTTTGTTTGATCTTCGATATCATGGCTAATATTCATAATTTCTTCATTTGAAATTTTTCCATTGTGTTCTATTGAAAAGTTAAGATTTTGTGCTAAACAGGAAATAGAAGCAATAGGTTGCTTCCACTGATGGGCAATAGACTCTATCATCTCTCCCATTTGAGCTAATTTGGCTTGTTCTATTAAATTTTGTTCTTCTATTTTTTTAAGGTTTATTTTTTTGACTTGAGTATATATTGTTTTAAAAAAAGTTTTACTTGAAATTGGTTTAAGTAAAAAAGAATCTATTCCAAGCTCTATAAGTTCCATTAATCTATGTGAATCATTATAAGCAGATGTAACTATAATTGGTTGATTATCATCTATACTTTTGATAAATTTAATAAGGTCTCTACCATCTTTTTTGGGCATTCGTATATCTGTAATAACTAAATCATACTTTTTATTTTTATAAGCTACGATTCCATCTTCACCATTTGTAGCAACATCTACATCATTAAATATATTATTTAATAATTCTGATGTTTTTTCTAAAATACTTTTATCATCCTCAACATACAACACATTTAAATTTTTCGATAACTTTATAATTTCATCTAAATCGATGATTGCATCCATTTATAAACCTTTAATCTTTAATCTTAGAAAAAAGTATAATGATAAAAAGTATCCAAAAGTGTCAAAAGTTATGATTTTTATAAATAAAAGTGATATTTAGAATAACTTCTTCAAAAAAGAAACATAAATAGAAAATTTTACTATTTCCTAAACTCTATTAATTTATCTTAATTCAAAGAGATGATTAGTTCAAGTTATTGTCTTGTTCCCAAAACTCTCATCGATACAAGTCTATCCAAAAGTGTTCCATGTTCATGGTCATAATCTTCCATCTCAATCCCAGGTTTTAGTGAAGTAACATAAGAGCCACCCACTACAAATCTCCCTTTATTTAAAGTTTTGATACTCCAAAAAGAGTGAAATATAGTTATTTCGTCATTGAAAGTACCAATATATATCATAATGTGCCCTTTCATATACAAAAAAGTAGCAAAAGGGATCGCTTTTTCTTTGATAAGTTTTATCTTTTCATCACTTGTTTTTCCATCAAAAGAGATAATCTCCTCTTTGTTTTCATTTGCTTGCTGATTAGAATTTCGTTCAAGAAAAAGTCCAAAAGGTGTATATAAATCCCTCACAAGCATAGAACAATCACGATTTTCACCACTTCCACCCCAACCATAATTTTGCCCATAAAGTTGTTTAGCTATTTTTACTAAATTCTCTTTTGTTGGAAGTTCTGGGATAACAGTGAAGTTATCTTTTGATTGTTTCATTACCGTAAGAATCGCTTTATCCTTTTCATTTACTCTAAAAAGATATCTATCTCCTTGTGAATTTTCCCAAAAAGTAGCCCCGATAAAAGCTTTAGAGATAAACTTATTTTCACTATCAAGAAGTGAAATATCATCTGTTTGAGGTGTTATAAGCTTCATATTTTTTACTTTAGCAATATCTTCATCACTTACAAATGCAATATCATTACTATTAATCCAACCACTAACATAAGGGGTTTCCACAAAAGAAAAAGCCAAATCTAATGAATAATGTATAATTTTTAAAGGGGTATTTATATGTATCATTGAGTTTTGTAAATAATCAAATGGATATCCACCACCAGTATTTTTAAAATCGTAAAAAAATGGCTTATTTGTAGGCATCACTCTGCAATTTGTATTTCGTATCGTTATCCCATTTTGGTAAGCTGATGGGAAAGCAGATGGATTTGTATTTAGTGTAAGCTTCTCTTTGAAAGCTTGTGAAATCTCTTGTTTATTATCTCCGAAATAGGTTTTGTTTGCAATATATCTAGCACCAAAATCAAAATTAAATCTATTAATAACAAAATCACCATCCCAAGGTTTGTAATATCGAACCAAAAACTCATCATTGTATTTTATAAAAGTACTATTTAAATCAACTGCATACCCACTAAAATCCTGAGGAATAACCGAAATATCTTTAATTTTGCTTTCAATAGAGCCAAATAAAGAACAAGCAAGGAAAGAGGAAAGAATAATTTTTTTCACCAGAACCCCTATTTTAAATATTTTAAAACTGTAGTGATAATATCGTCATCATCACGACTTGGTGATTTTATCACCTCTTTTCTATCATCGTTATACACTATTGAGATATTCATCTCGTAATTACTAATTGTTTTTATATTTTTTTCCACACCTTTTAATTTGATAAAAATAAGATCAATAAATTGTTTTGTGTAAATATCGAGTTTTCCAAACCTATCTTCCATCTCCTCTTGAATCTCAAAAACTTCACCTTTATCTTTCGCTTTACTAAGGCGTCTATAAAGCTCCAGACGAAGTCTATCTTCACTTATATACTCACTGCTGATATAAGCACTAATCGTAAGCTTAAGGTCAACAGTAGCTTTCTCCTCACTAATCTCACCACTTAAAGTTGCTATCGCATCTTCAAGCATCTTAATATAAAGTGCATATCCAATATTTTCAATATGTCCACTTTGGGCTTCCCCTATAATATTTCCACCACCTCTAATAGCCAAATCTTGATGAGCAAGAGCTGTTCCACTTCCAAGATATGAGTTACTTTCAAGCGCTACAAGTCTTTTAATTGCATCTTCTGTCAGTTTATTTTTATCCTCAACCATAAAATAACAATATCCCTCTTTGTTACTTCTACCAACTCTTCCTCGAAGCTGATGAAGGTCAGCAATTCCAAATCTATTAGCACCATCAATTATCATAGTGTTTGCATTTGGAAGATGAAGTCCAGATTCTACGATGCTAGTAGCTAGTAAAATATCAAATTTTCCATCTGAAAAATCTTCAATAATTCGAATTGAGTCTTTTGGATGGATTTGAGAATGCATTATCTCTATCCTCATATTTGGTAAGATTGAGAGGATTTCGTGTTTTTTATTTTCAATAGTTGCTATATTATTGTAAATATAAAAGATTTGCCCACCTCTTCTTTTTTCCCTTAAAATTACCTCTTTGATAATCTTTTCGTCATACTCTTTAACAAAACTTCGCACCCCAATTCTTTCACTTGGTGGAATAGTAAGGCTACTCATCCCTTTTATCTTAGAAAGTGCTAGATTTAATGTACGTGGAATTGGGGTAGCACTCATAGAAAATATATGGGCATCACTTCTTAGTTCTTTTAATTTTTCTTTTTGTTTTACCCCAAATTTATGTTCTTCATCAATTACAATAAGAGCTAATTTATCACACTTAACATTTAAAAGTGAATGTGTTCCAACGACAAAATCAATAGTTCCCTCTTCTATGGCTTTTTTAATAATGCTTTGCTCTTTTGCAGTAGTTCTTCCATCAAGTTTTGCTATTTTGATACCATATTTTTCAACTCTTTTTTTAAGTCCCTCATAGTGTTGTGAAGCTAGAAGCGTTGTAGGACAAACTAGAAGTGCTTGATAACCACTTAAAATCGTGGCAAAAATCCCATTGAGGGCAACTTCTGTTTTTCCAAATCCAACATCACCACTCAAAAGTCTGTCCATAACAAGTCCACTTGAGATATCATTAAAAAATTCGTCGATACTTCTTTGCTGATCTTTTGTATAGACAAACCCAGATTCATTTTGCATCAATGCAATCTCTTCTTTTGTTGTATCTATCTTAATCCCCTCTATTAGTTCCCGTTTAGCTGCAAGCGCTATAATTTCACTTGCAATTGCAAAGAGTTTCTCTTTTACTTTACTTTTGAGTTTAGCAAAAGTTCCTTTTCCAAGTTTATCTAATAGAGCCGTATTTCCACTATCTGCAATATATCTGTCGATAAGGTCAAGATTTTGAACAGGAACTAAAAGTCTATCATCACCAAGATAATTTAAAACTACAAAATCCATCTTAGCACCCATCACAACAACAGGTTCAATCCCTACGAATTGCCCAACGCCGTGTGTTTCATGTACTACATAATCACCTGTTTTTAGCTCATCTATGATGATTTTTGGTTTTTTCTTTTTTCTTTTTTTGACTTCAGTATTAAGAGATATTATAAGCTCATCATCACTAAGAAGATTAATAAGTTCATCTCTATAAACTACTTCATAGTTTGGAAAATGAGTATCCCTTAAGAGTGGAAGTTCGTAAGATCTCACCCTTGCTTCAGTGGCACTTATGATAGTAATTTTCTTCTCTTTATGAAACTCTAAAAACTCTTTTTTATTTGATGGTGCTATTTGTTTGTAAATATTTTGAGACAAAATAGGTTTGAGTGATAAAATAGCCTCTTTCTCTATCCTTTTTTCATTAAAAATAAAAACTTCGTCGATCTCATCAAGTGCTTTTTTTGTTATAAAACTTTCTAAAGTTTTTGTATAAAATTCCCCTAACTCATCAAGATACCAAAATCCCAAAGAGTGGATATCTTTGATAAAAGCATCACTTTTTGAGTTTTTAGCTCTCTCTTCAAGTTCTTCGAATTTTTCAGCTCCGAGGCTTAGAAATGCAGGAGAAATTGAGATAGTTTCAAGTTCCTCTTTTTGTGACTTTTGATTTTCAACATCAAAGATTCTGATACTCTCTATCTCCGTATCAAAAAGGGAAATTCTATATGCATTATCAACCTCAAGAGGGAAAATATCTAATATATCCCCTCTGAAAGAAACTTCCCCTTCGCTAGTCACTATATCCACAAAGATATATCCCCAATTATAAAGCTTATCTTTGAGGGCATTTATATCGATAGTATCACCAAAATTAAGTTCAAATTGCTCAAAACAATTTTCTTTAGGAAGTGGGAAAGTGATGGTTCGAACTGGTGAGATAAGGATTTTATTTTTCTTTTTATAAAGATAATATTGCTCTAGTATTTTTGTAATAGTTTTAAGTTCTTCGCTAAATGAGAGTAAATCATCACCATAATTTGCTCTAAAATCTGGCAATAAAAATGGCTCATATCCCAAAAATGAAGCACAGTCTTTTGCTTTGTATGCTTCTTTTTCATCTGAAACAACTAAAAGTTGTGGTTTATTTTGTTTTAAACTATAAAAAATATCTTGCATATTCTTTTTTCTTTTCCCTTTTTATAATATTCTATTTACCTGTATATGATTTTTTAAAAGAAAATATGAAAAGTTATAACTTGTGCTGTTTTGATTTTATTTATTGATGTTTTCAAAGATGGAGGACTAATTAAATTTAACAAACTATTTGTTTTACCAAAGCGTGGCATTTTCAGATAATTCATCGTCATAAAATAAATCATCTTTTTCTATAAAAATATTCTCTTCATAATCAATATAAAGTTTAAAACCACCAAAATTAAAATCTTTTTCTATTTGATTTCTGTTAAGAAACGTATTAGCTTGTGAGTACAAAATGATATTCTCAAAATGATACTCACAAACAGAAGGTGCTATAGAATTTATCTTAGATTCGATTTCATCTAACAAACTTATTCTAAATTCATTAAATAAATCGTATTTATCTACTAAGTAAATCAAGTGTAAACTTTAAAACTTTTATTTGTTAAGTCCATTTAATAGTGATTCCATTCTACCGAAATCTATTTTTGTAGCTTTTTCTTCAGTTTTATTATCATCTTTTCCATCAAGTTTAATATCTAAAATACTATCAGGAATACCATTATTAAATCCATCTGTGTATTCTTTTGAATTATCAAGCACATCTGTTTTAGGTGAACTCAAAAGTTTTTGGATTTTTGAAAGCATTCCATCCATTTTATTTTCTTGTTTATCTGTAACTGTATTTAAATCAGATAACTGAAATTCTAACTCTTTATTTTTTGCGATTTGCTCTTCTAATTTTTCATTAGTTTCATTGTTTTGTAACTGTAAAATTTCGTACGCATCAATAAGTTGGTTTAATGCATCGTTTAATTTTTCTATTGTTTCTTGGTTTGTCATAAAAATTCCTTGTATAATATTTAAAGTTCGTGATTTTACCAAAAATTAACTAAATAATTCCATCAATTTTTAACAAAGATTCCACATCTGGTTTTTTATTTGCGAAAAGGAAAAATAGCTCATTCATATCAATGCTTCCACCTTTTCCTAAAATCAAATCTTTAAACTTTTCACCTATTTCTTTATTTAAAATTCCATTCTCTTTAAATTTATAAAAAGCATCAGCACTTAATACTTCAGCCCACTTATAACTATAATACCCAGCCGCATATCCACCACTAAAAATATGGGAAAATCCATTTTGGAATTTGTTATATTTAGGGGGAATTATCACTGCAAATTCTTTTCTTACACTATCCAATAACTCTTGAATTTCATCTTCATCTCTTGGTTTTTGATAGAGTAAATAGTCAAAAAGTGCAAATTCAACTTGCCTAAGGGTAGCAAGTGCTGTTCCATAATTTCTTGTTTTGATCAGTTTTTCTATAGATCCATCATCCAGTATCTCACCAGTTTGATAGTGTTTTGCAAACATTTTTAAAATATCTTTTTCATAAGCAAAATATTCTAAAAATTGTGATGGAAACTCAACTGTATCCCAAGTAACCCCATTTATTCCACTTACAAAAGGCTCATCCACTTTAGTAAAAAGATGATGAATTGCATGTCCTAATTCATGAAAAAGTGTAGTAACTTCATCATGAGTAAGAAGTGATGGCATCGTTGGTGTTGAAGCTGGAAAATTACAAACTACAAAGGCTGTTGGATTTTGTGTATCTTTGGCAAGATTATATCTATTATGCCAATTATGCATCCAAGCACCACCCTTTTTCTCAAATCTAGTCTCAAGATCAAGGTAAATTTTTCCAATATATTTATCATTTTCATAAATAGCATACACTAGAACCTTTTCATTCCAACTCTCTTCATCTATCTTTTTAAATTCTATATCAAATATTTTTTTGATAAAGTCAAAAACACCTTTAAGCGTTAACTCTTTTTCAAAGTAAGGCTTGTAAAATTCTTCATCAATATCATATTTTTCCTCTTTTAACTTTTGTGAATAATATGAAAAATCATAGCTTTGAATATCTGTTAGATTATCTAATTTTTCTGCATATTCTTTTAACTCATCCAATTCCATTTGAGCTTTCTTTTTTGATTTGGATGCTAAATCTCTTAGAAATTCAATAACTTCATCTTCACTATTTGCCATCTTAGTTGCAAGTGAATATTGCGAATAATTTTTAAATCCTAAAATCTTGGCTTTTTTATCTTTTAAAAGCAAAATTTCTTCGATAAGTTTTCCATTTTCAGGTGATCTTGTAGAGTATGCTTTGTAAATCTCTTCTCTTTTAACTCGATTTACTCCATAAGTTAGATAAGCAATATATGAAGGCATTTTAAGTGTAAATTTATATTTAACACCTCCATCTATTTCAACTTTAGCTCTCTCTTTCTCATCATTTGGCATACCAATAACATCCACTTCATCACAAATCATCTCCCAATTATTTGTGGCATCTAAAAGATTTTGAGAAAACTTTTTACTTATTTTACTAAGTGCTAAATCAATCTCTTCAAGCTCTTTTTTTAAATCATTATCGAGTCCACAACCACCCAATTGAAAATCTCTTATTTCATTTGATATTACTTTGTTTTGTTCAATATTTAATGAATCCTTGTACTTATTTTGTATATCTTTAAATGCACTATAAGTATTTTCATTTTGTGATAATTCACTAAAATATAAAGATAAAATGGGAATTGATTCATCATAAACTTTTTGAGTTAACTCACTATTAGATACACTATCAAGATGATAAATAGGTGTTGTAAAATTATTTAACTCTTCTGCCATTAACTGATAAGGAACTACAAAATTATCATAAGTTTTATTCTCAATTTGAAGTAGCTCTTCTAATTTCTTTTTATTTAAATCAATTAATTTTTGTAGTTTTTCTGTTGTATTTTGGAAATCATCCATATAAAGTTTATTCATTATCTATTTTCTTCTTCCATTTGCAAAATCTATTATATAATCAGCGATCTCATCTAAAGAGCAAATATCTTTAATGGCACCTGCTTCAATTGCTTGCTTTGGCATACCAAAAACAACGCAACTTTTTTCATCCTGAGCTACTGTATATGCCCCATTGTTGAACAACTCTTTCATGGCAATTGTCCCATCATCACCCATCCCAGTCATCATAACAGCCATAGCACCACCACCAACTGTATTATTTAAACTTCTAAACATTACGTCAACGCTTGGCTTGTGTCTACTTACTTTGGCTGTATCTAAAAGTTTTGTAATATATTCATTACCCCTTTTTTCAATAGTTAAATGCATATTTCCAGGAGCTAAATATGCGTGTCCTTTTTGTAAAATCAAACCATCCGTCGCTTCACAAACTTCTACTTGGGAATATGTATTTAATCTTTGAGCAAAAGAACTTGAAAAACCATAAGGGATATGTTGGGTCATAATAATAGGGGGAAGTCCTGATGGAAGTGCTTGAAAAACTTTCAATAAAGATTCAACTCCACCTGTTGAAGAACCTATTCCTATAACTTTTGAACCAGGTAGTCTTGCAGGATTTGAAGAGATCACTTCATCAGGATGGACTTTTCGCTCTATCTCGGCAAAATGTTCTGTTCTTTTTGGTGACAATGGAATTTTTTCTTTTGGTTGTGGTTTTTTCAATGTATATCTTTGAAGTAAAAAAGTTAAACTCATAAGAGTTGTCTTAATTCTACTTCCAAATGCACCCATAGTTTCACCAAGTCTTGGCTTCTCGATAAAGCCAACAGCCCCATCATCAAAAATATCACTTTCTCTAGAACCTTCACTTGAAATAACAACAGCAGGCATAGGGTGAAGTTTCATAAGATTTCTTAGAAATACTGCTCCATCCATTTTAGGCATATTAAGATCAATAGTTACAATGTCTGGTTCATGTAACTTAATCTTTTCTCGAGCATCATAAGCATCAGAAGCTGTATCAATCACTTCAAAATCATCGATACTGTTTATCATATCCTTGATAACTCTTCTCATTGATGCAGAATCATCAATAACTAAAACAGTGTACATAAATATTTTTCCTTTTTAAAAAAGTTCTATCTCCATCTCTTGTTCTTGTTGAACATTAAGTCCAAATAAATCTGTATTATTTCCATATTCTGAAATAGCTGGTTTTCGAATTGACAATTCGATTTGTAGTTTTTTCTCTTCTGCCATAACTTGACTTGTCGTAGTATTATTTTCAACTGTTTTAATAAATGTTTCAAATCTATTTGTCACTAAAATCACCCTACCTTCAACTCCTCTTGTATGATTTGAGATAATTCTAAAACCTTCACTCGAACAAAAATCCATAGCAAACTCTACATTTCTATGCCCTATACTTTTTGAAGAAAGCGTAACATTCACAATATCTGCGCCACCCGAAATTTTAGCTGCCATATTCTCTTTACGACATCCCATTTTATACATCTCATTGAGCATCGCTTCAACAGAATAAAGTCCATATTTCATATCTTCATTACTATTATTTGTCGATGGAAGTAAGAAATGATTCATACCTTTTATTTGTTGCACTTTATCATAAAAAATAATCGCAACACAAGAGCCTAAAAGTGTTTTAAATGCTATCTCCTCTTCATCTTTAACAATTGCAAATTCTCCACCAATAACCGTATGAGTTTTAAACCCCTTAACAACTTGTGTTACTCTAGCTAACGACATTTTTTCGATACTACCATCTTTATGACCAAGCGTTACCACGACTATATATTCCTTTGTTTTACAAATATATTTTGACCTACTCTAGTTGCATAGTCAATAAGGTCTTGAGGTGACTCTGAATGCCCTAGATAAAGAGTCCCCCCAATTTTTAGAGTTCTAAAAAGTTTTTTTAAAATCTTATTTTGATCTTCTAAAGAAAAATATATTAATACGTTTCTGCAAAATACAACATCAAAATGTTCATCTTCAAAAGGATAACTTTCATCATTTAAATTCATTTGTCCAAAAGTTATCATACTTTTAATATCATCATTAATCTTGATAAAGCTTTCATCTCCAAGAACACTTTTTTGCACTCTTCTTTTAAAGTATTTTTGAGGTTTTATCCATTCAGGAAACTCTTTTGCACTTTTTTGAAATCTATATACACCATTTGCCGCATACTGTAAAACTTCCGTATCTATATCTGTAGCAATTATTGATGCTTTCATAGAAGAATCACATTCTTTAACTGTTATCCCCATAGAATAAGGTTCTTCTCCAGTTGAAGATGCAGAGCAATACATCTTAATCTCTTTTCTATTTCTAGAAAATTCTGGTAAAACTCTATCTCTTAAATCTACAAAATGAAAATCTTCCCTAAAAAAATGTGTTTTGTTTGTCGTAAAAGTATTAATAAATTCTGTAGTAAACTTTCCATGGTGTTCAATTTCATTGAGTAAGTCATCAATATTACCTTGAAAGCCCGTGTTTCTTATGAGTTTATCAAGACGATTAGCAATCATAATATCTTTATTTTCGGTTAGTGTGATACCAGCCATAGAATAAAGAATCTTCTTTACTCTATCATGCAATGAGTTCATCTCTGCCACTTAAGAAACTTTTTTAGTAGCATTATCCAATTTTAAATGTCCATGGTCAAAATCTTTTTGAACTTGAATAAGACCAACTATATCTAAAATAAGTCCTATACTTCCATCTCCTCTTACTGTTGCAGCACCTATTCCCATAACTGGTTTGAAGTTTTTATCAAGTGGTTTTACAACAACTTGATGTTGATGTAAAAATTCATCAATAAATACAGCAATTTTTTGATTTCCAGATTTTACAACAATAAGCATACCATCCTCTAATTTTTCATACTTTGGTACAATATTAAATAGTTTATACAATCTAACAATTGGAATAAACTCTTGTCGAAGCATCAATAAATCTTGAGTACCATCTCCAATTTTTTTAATCATCTCTTTTGTTGGTTGTAATGATTCTACAATTGAACTTAATGGTAAGATATACTTCATTTTACCAACAGCAATATCAAGACCATCAAGAATAGCGAGTGTAAGTGGCAACATAATAATAATAATTGTCCCTTGACCCATCTCCGTATCAAGCTTAATTATACCACCTAGTTTTTGGATATTTGTTTTTACAACATCCATCCCAACTCCACGACCAGATATCTCTGTAATCTCATCAGCAGTACTAAGTCCAGCACCAAAAATCAACATAGCTTTATCATTTGAACTCATTTGTTTATATTGATTTTCATCAATAGTACCATTTGTTAACGCTTTTTGAGCAACTCTTTCGTGATCAATCCCTTTACCATCATCTTTAATAGTAATAATCATCTGACCATTTGCTTGCTCTGCAGAGATACTAATAATACCAGTCTCATTTTTTCCAGCTGCTCTTCTAGCTTCAGGAGTTTCTAAACCATGATCTAATGAATTTCTAATAATATGCATAAGTGGATCGGTTAATCCTTCAATCATAGCTTTATCAATCTCAACAGAATCACCATCATGTTTAAATTCAACTTTTTTATTTAATTTTTTTGATATATCTCTAACAACTTTAGGAAATTTTGAATAAATTGATTCCATTGGAACCATTCTTATGCTCATAATAGAATCTTGCATTTCTCGGATATGTCTTTCAAGTAATTCAAGTCTTTCTAAAACAGAACCTCTTGTTTTAGATTCACTAATAGTTGAAGCAAATTGAGTTAGCATAGCATTAGTAATAACTAAATCACCAACATTATTCATAAGATTGTCAATCTTATCAAGATTTACCCTAATATTATTTGTTGTTGCTGCTTTTTTATTATTTTCACCATCATCACTTTGCTCAACTTTTTTTACAATCGGAGTTGATACAGGAATAGCTATTTTTTGAGCTTCAGATTCTGGGATAACTTTTTCCTCTTTTGGAGCGTTAGATTCCATTACACTATCTGGTGTGAGATCTATTGCCGAATCAAAAAATCCAAAATCATCATCTCCTGATATCTCTTCTAAAACATCTTCACCAAAAAATCCGTAAGATCCACTTTTAGTAGATTTACTTGGCGAAGATTCTTCCTTTTGAAAGGATTCAAACTGTACTGTTGCTGGCAAGCTAATTTCTTCTTTCTTCGGTGCTGATACAGCATCTCCATTAATATAAGCTCTAATCATTTTTAAAAGTTCAGTAGACATCTGTTCAAATGTTTCTCTATCCATTTGTCCATCATTTTCCATCTGAAGAATCTCTTTCATAACGTCAAGACCATCCATCAAAGTACCAGCCATCTCAGGGATAAATTCAATTTTATGATTTCTAAGTTTATCCATAAGATTTTCAACGTCATGAGTAAACTCAGCAAAATATGCTAACTCAACAGAAGCTCCACTTCCTTTTAATGTATGTACATCTCTAAAGAGTTGCCCCATTTCATCATCAGTTAACGAACCGTTTTTTTCAGCTTCTAATAGAACATTGTCAGCAGATTCAAATAGTTCCGCTGCTTCCTCTATGAACATGTCTCTGTACATTGATATATCGAATCCAGACATTTTTACACCTTTTTATATAATTTAATTATTTTCTACTAAGTACTATATTAACAGCTTTTAGTAACTGATCGGGAACAAAAGGCTTTACTATCCATCCAGTTGCCCCTGCTTGCTTCCCCTTGCCTTTCATCTCATCACCTCTTTCAGTTGTCAAAACTAAAATAGGTGTTTTAACATACTGTGGTAATTTTCGAATTTCACCAACCATTGTTAGTCCATCCATATTTGGCATATTAACATCACTTATAATCAAATCAAATGTTGCTACTTTAGCTTTTTCCAAACCATCAACACCATCAATAGCCTCAGTGACATCTGTATAACCACCCTCATTTAACGCGTAAGAGAGCATATCTCTTAACATTGTTGAATCATCCACGATTAAAAGTTTCATATTATTCCTTACCAATTACTTTTTATAATTAACTATATCTTATTTTTTTTTAAATGAACCTAAATCAATGGATTTGATAGTTCTATTCTATCTTTTGATACTTTTAAGATTTTTACTTCAATTTCTTGATTTTCACTTAAAACATCACTAATATTAGCAACTCTTTCTTTTGAAACTTTTGAGATATGTAATAACCCTTCACCACCTTTATCAAGTTCAACAAAAGCCCCAAAATCAGTAAGTCGTAGTACTTTTCCTTTTACTATTTCATTCTCTTTATATATCTCATCAAAATTTATTTTCTCTTTTTTAGCAAAACTCTTAGAGTTTGAAGAGATGTTTTTAATATATTCACCTGCATCATAAATATTTTTTTGCTCTTTCCCTGTAATTTTTACATTTCCAGTTTCTTTATCCAAGTCAATAGAAACTTCAAATCTTTCAATAATTTCTCGTATAACTGAACCAGCTTTACCAATCACTGCAAAAATTTTAGATGGATCAATTTTAAATTGTTCAATCAATGGTAAAGCTTCACTTGTTACTATCTCTTTTGCTGCTTCTTCCATAATATTTAGAATGTGAATTCTCCCCTCTTTTGCTTGATAGAGTGCCTCTTTTAAAAATTCTAAAGTAACTCCACCAAGTTTGATATCCATTTGAAGAGCTGTAATACCATTTGCAGTTCCTGCAACTTTAAAATCAACATCCCCATCATGATCTTCAAGTCCCATAATATCAGTTAAGATAGCATAATTATCTTTACCAAAAATAGCGCCCATAGCAACACCAGCTATCAATGATTCAATAGGAACACCCGCTGCTTTTAATGCCAAAGAACCACCACAAACTGTGGCCATAGATGAACTACCATTTGATTCTAAAATTTCAGATACTAACCTTACCGTATCACCAAAATCTTTATCAATAGAACTATGAAGTGATCTTTTTCCTAAATTTCCATGCCCCAGTTCTCTTCTTCCCACTCCAAAGATAGGTTTTGCTTCACCAACGCTAAATCCAGGAAAATTATAATGAACCATAAAATTTTCATTCATAGTTGATTTTTGTCCAAGTAGTTCATACATTTGAGCATCTTTTTCATTTCCCAAAGTAGCAATTACAAGTGCTTGTGTCTCACCTCTTGTAAAGAGGCAACTACTATGTGCTGATGGGAGAATATTTGTTTCAATAGAGATTGGTCTTACATCTTTTAAACCTCTTCCATCAGCTCTTTTTTTCTCAACCAAAATCATCTCTCGAACAAGTTCTTTTTTGAAAATAGAAACAGCTTCATAGAGATCTTTTTGTGATACTTCATTTGTTATACAATATTCATTTTGTGATATTTTTTTAGCTAGCTCTTTAAGCTCAACAGCTCTTTCTTTTTTTGCTAATTTACTAATTGCTTCAACTGTTTCATTTTTGTAATTTGATTTTACATAATTCAACAATTCATCAGAGATATTTTTCTCCAATAAAGAAACAATCACTTTCTCTTTTTTTGCAATATCAAAACTTTGCTCATAAGTTTTGTTTGCAGTTACTAAATATTCACTAGCAATCTTTATAGCATCAACAAGTTCATCTTCACTAATATCATTTGTATTATGTTTTTTTACAAAAGTTTCAGTTGAGGATTCAATTATCTCCTCATCACTTAAAGCTTGCATCTCAATCATCAACAATTCACTGCTACTTCCAGCTAAATACAAGTCAAGTGTTGAGCTATTCATTTGTGAATTTGTCGGATTTAAAACAATCTCTCCATCAATTTTTCCAACCCTTACACCACAAATCGATTTATTAATTGGTAAATCAGAAACAAAAAGTGCAGCTGAAGCCGCATTAAGTGCTAAAACTTGAAGATCAAGTTCTCTATCAACACTAAGAACCATAACTGTAATCGTTGTAGGATAAACATAACCATCAGGGAAAAGTGGTCTTAAACTTCTATCTATGATTCTTGAAGTTAGTGTTTCATAATCACTTGGCTTCCCTTCTCTTTTTATAAATCCCCCTGGAATTTTTCCAGCCGCATAAGTTTTTTCAATATATTGAATAGTAAGTGGTGTAAAATCTTCACTTACTGGATTATCAAATTCACTTACAACAGCAGCTAAGAGAACAGCATCTCCAACTTTATATAAAACAGATCCATTTGATTGTTTTGCTACCTTATCAAATAAGAAAGTCTCCTTTTGATTGTTTAATTCTAATTCACATATTATTGACATTTATATTTTCCTTTTAATTGTTTAAATTCTTTTTATTTTATCGAAGCAGCACTGCTACCTATAAGATATTTCAAATCGTCATCTTCAAATTTTACCCCAAGACCAAAGAAAAGGTTTCTAGCTTGTGGATTTAAAAAATTATCATATCCAGTATATAATTGAATATGTTTTTTCATTGTATATGTAAGATATGATTTAAGATGTGCTTTATTTCCCCTTACATCATTGTAAGCATTGAAATCAAAACTATCAACCGAAAGTTTCAATTTTTTATTGAGCATAAAGTAATCAGCTCCAAATCCACCAGTGCTTTCTATAATACCACCTCTAACTCTAGCATCACCGAAATCTTTTCCATACTGAGCAGAAAACATTGTTCTCCCTTTATCATGTAATGGTGTTGTTTTAGGTAAACCTGTAGTTGAATCAAGTCTATAATCATCAGTAGCAATTATGTCAGCTAAATAATGAATTGTAGGTTTTGGAGAATAATCAATTCCGAAATATGATTTATTATAACTATCTTTAACCATATGTTCCACTTTAGCTTCAATTCCAAGGGTACTTTTTGTTGCTGAGCTTAGATACTTGTCAAGTTTATCAAATGAACTCTCAACTTTAACAGAAGCTTTATTGACCCCAACAAATGCAGTATCAACATTTTTGATAGCACTTTTTAAAGTTTCTCTATTTTCATCTAAGACACCTTGAACTGTATCTTCAATCTTTGTAAATTTATCCATAGCAGGTGGTAGTTTATCATTGATTGTTTTTCCAGTGGTTTCAAATTCACTTCCAACATTTTCAAATTTATCAAGTACTTTTGGTAGTTTTTCATTTACCATAACACCAGTTTGTTTAAATTCACTTCCAACATCTTCAAAATTATTTAAAACTTGTGGAAGTTTTGCATTTATCATTCTTCCTGTTTCTCGGAACTCTGCACTTGCAACTTTGAAATTGTAAATCATATCGTTTAGGTTTTTCTCATTTTTAGCTACTAGGCTATCAAGTCTTGCTATAAATTTATCCACTTTTTTTGCTGCTTCATTTATAGAGTCACTCGTTTGATCAAAAGAAGCATAACTTCTTGTATTTGATAATACATCTGAAGATTTTGCATACTCTCCATCTTTTGAAAACTCAATATCAACATATTTAACCCCAAGCATACTCTCTTGCTTAATAGACACAATTGAATTGAGTGGTATTTTTATCTCTTTATTGATTGTTAAAGTAATTCCGACCAAATCTCGCTTAAGAAGAAATTCCTCAACACTACCTATATCTATCCCTCTTGATTTAACTTTTGCATTAAGCTCTAAACCACTAGCATCTGGAATTTCTACATATATAGGATACCCATCTTTTTTACCAAACTTAAAAGTTCCAACTTGTGTTGTTAATCCAAACAACATTAAAAATCCAACAATAACAAACAATCCAACTTTTGTTTCTGGCTTCATCTATTCTTCTCTTTCATCTTGAATATATTTTTGACTAAATGACAAAATAGGTTTTAACGTAATAGTTGCATATATAATCGATTGTCTTTTAGCACTATTTGTATTTGTAGCTGTCGCTACTAATCTATCTTGGAATGACAAATCTAACCCCCAACATTTTTTATCTATTTTTAATTTATACTCTTTAAATTTACTAATATGTTTTGTTAAATCATACTGTTCTTTATAGGCTACAGTATAGTATTTTAAAACTTTAGTTCCAATATTACCAGTGATTGCTTCTACTTTTTCGCTATCTTTATATAAACCAGTTGTAGCATTTTTCTCAAATGAGTATGAGTAATCTACATTTGTAAAATAATTATCTTTTGAAAATGAAGCAGATGATGTAGAACTAACAGCCATCTTTTCATCATGATTATAAAGTAGTCTATTTGACAATGAAGCGTATGGAAGATAAAGTGTAATCTCATTTTCAAGATTGTCAAGAGTTGAAGAGCCATTTGAATCATAGATAATCTTTTGATTAATTTTATGATTGAAAATCGTTGAAAGATTTTCTTTATTAAATAATGATTGATTAAAAGATATATTGATATTCTCAACTTCATCTATGTAAGGGAAAATACTAAGAGTGGAAGGGTCATCTTTTGTTCTATAAATATCTCCATCTTTTTTCATATCTCTAGGTTTGGAGTATTTAGCATTTAAACTTACTGTATGAATTGTACTTTCAAATGATTTTAATAGATCAATTTCAAGAGAAACACTATCTTTTGTAGAAAGTAATTGTCCATCTTTATATTGTTGATTGTTATTATTAAGATACTTTATATGATTAAATCCAAATAATTTTTCATAGGAAAATAGTAAGTAGTCGTTAAAAAAAGTATGTGTATATGTAAAAGGTAAAATAATATCTAAAGTTTCAGCTCCAAATCCAATTTCTCTATTTTGTTTTTTATACTTAATATCAAGTGAATCTCTTAAATTATTAAAAAATAAACTATCTGCATATTTATGAAAACCAATTGCCGGTTCAACTTGCATAACTGTTTTATCATTGTTCTCGATTCCATTGATATAACTAATATCATTATAATGGATAACCTCACCATTTATATTATAAGTTTGGTTATTGTAAAAATATTTTATTTTAGACTCTAACATTTTGTCAGCATATAAGATTTCATTGTTTCTATCATATTTTGTATTGAGATAATCTATATCATTCATATCTTGTAAATATCCATAAAAACCATCGCTTGAATCATCATTTGAAAATAATTTACTTCTATTATATTTTAGATTCCAGCCTAAATGTCTTTGATTAACTAGATTTTCATTTTTATAATAACTATCTTTCTCGGTAAATATTCCACCATCAAACTCTATTTTCGAATATTTTGAGTCAGCATATCTAGCCTTTATCTCATGACCATTTCCCCTTAAATGTCTAATTTGTGGAATATATTCAAAATCGACATCCTCTCTTGGTGCATAATAAATTGGTTGTGCATACAGCCATCCATCTTTTTGCCCATATCCAAATTGTGGTATTAAAAGCCCCGTTCTCCTTTGTGTATTTGTTGAAAATCCCATATATGGCATATTCAATAGCATATAAGAGATAGCTAAAGTAGGTGCTGTTGCATACGGAATAGCTGGAATTAAAAAGTACCAAGCTGGAATATCATGGATATATAAAGTATTATTATAAGTATTAATCCATTGATTACTTGTATTAAAATCTCCACTTGAAAAACTAATACTCCAAGAGGGATCTGTACAATCACAACTTGAAATAGTGGCATTTTTGATAACATTAAAATCTTTATTTTTATCAATTGTTTTCGCATTAATCCAAATATTTGTTGATTTATCAATTAAAAGGATAGGATTTGCACTATTAATCTCATTTTTCATATCCAAAAAAGCATAGTTAGATACTGTTACAGTTTCTTTATCTTTAACAATATTTACATTTTCATAAAGATTCATAGTGGAACTATTTTTATCATAGACTATTTTTTGTGCCGTGATAAAATAGTTTGGGGAGAAGACCAAAATATCACCTGTTGCAGTGATTATTGTCCCATTTTGGTCTATTTTGTTTGCAATAATTTGCATAGTTTGATTTTCTTTTGCCATCAATCCCATAAGAATGGATTGAAATAACACTATTAAAAAGAAAAAAAAATATTTTTTAGTCATTTACAACCAAAGTTTTTGCTAATTTATCGTGAAGTGTTTGTCTCCCCTCGGTATAGTAAGAGAGGAAAAATCCCAAGTAAAAAATAGACTCACTTAAAATTCTTGAAGCTGATCTCATCAAAGAGGAGATAAAATCTACAGGAGCAAAGTTATCCTCTTTTATAACTCTTATTTTAACAATGATTTTTCCAATAGTCGCACCATAATACCAAATAAAGAAAGTTTGGTATACTAATTTTAAAAATAAAATTTGAACAAATGCACTATTCATAATCATTAAAATATTCATCAACTCACCATCACTAGCAGAGATTTGATCCCATAAGATAATCATGCTAATAACACTGATTAAAATATCATCAATTACAAAAGCTTGCATCCTTTTTGTTTGAGTTGCAAGTTCTAATTTAGTAATATCTATGTTGTCTTGTTTTTCCATTTGTATTACTCTATATTTTTAAAGCTTGATATGCAATATCAGTTCTACATTTTTTTCCTGCAAAATGAACTTGTCCACAAAGAGCATAAGCTCGATTTCTAGCAGTTGCAATATCATCTCCAAAACCTACACATAGAAGAACTCTTCCACCAGTTGCAAATAATGTATCACCCTCTTTTGAAACTCCTGCATAAGAGATATGAGAATTTGCTTTTAAAACTTCATCATGTATCTCATCAACTATAATTTCAGCCGGTTCACTATCACTGTATGGATAATTTTTACTTGCCATAACAACTGCAACACCATATTGATTTTTAATTTTAATCTCAAGTTTATCAAGTTGTTTTGTTGCACCTTTATAAAAAAGTTCACTTACGGGAGTTTCAAGTAAAGGCATAAGAATCTCACACTCAGGATCCCCAAATCTTACATTGTATTCTAAAATGATTGGTTCATTGTTAACAACCATAACTCCTATAAATAAAACACCCTCAAAAGGACAACCCTCATTTTGCATCCCTTTAAGCGTTGGGATAACAACTCTCTCTTCTAATTTTTTGTATATCTCATCATTGACAAGTGGAGTTGGTGCATAAGCTCCCATTCCACCAGTATTTGGTCCAGTATCTCCATCTCCAACTCTTTTATGATCTTGAGCTGCTGGAAGAAGTTTAAAATTTTCTCCATCACAAATAGCAAATACTGAAAGTTCATATCCATCAAGATATTCTTCCACTACCACAGTAGCTCCTGCGTTTCCAAAACTATTTCCACTTAACATATCTTTTACAGTCTCTTTTGCTTCCTCTTTTGACGTAGCAATAATTACACCTTTTCCCGCACAAAGTCCATCAGCTTTTACAACTATTGGTAAATTTGTCATAGTTTCAATAAAACTGTAAGCATCTTGTTCGTTTGAAGTTTCTATAAAAGCTGCCGTTGGTATATTATATTTTTTGAGGATATTTTTCATATAAGCTTTTGAACCTTCAAGTCTAGCTGCTGCTGCTGTTGGTCCAAAAATAACTAAATTATTTTCTTTAAATATATCAACTACACCATCCACAAGTGGACCTTCAGGTCCGACGATAGTTAAATCTATATTATTTTCTTTTGCCCAAAAAGCTAATTGTTTATAATCTTTGATATTTATATTTGTTCCAAGCTTATCTGTTGCACCATTTCCAGGCATAAAATAGATTGTATGATTTTCTTTTTCTTTTGTAAGAGCAAGTCCAATAGAGTATTCTCTACCACCACTTCCCAGTATTAAAATATTCATATATGTTTCCTTTTAAAAGGTTTCATCTCACAAAGGATTTTTTTATATATCTACTTTTAACAGTTTGAAAAATCAAATGTAAAGTAGCAAATCCTAAAGAAAGAAACGAGTTTTTTCATAAATTATAAAAATTCCCAAGTAGCCGTTGACCATTTGGTCGGCCCTAAAAGCCAAATCTTTGCAAAAGCAAAGACTTTAGGTAAGAGATGATTTAAGGAAATCAAATATTTTTACAAATAAAGACTTGCACACCAATCACACTACTGTTACCTATTTAGTAAAGTTATCGGACCCTCATGTTATGGAAATCCCGAACCACCTAGGAAACAATATTTTAGCGAAAAAGAGGTATTTATTTGCTGAAAAAAGAGGACTGTGACAATATTATAGTTGTCAAATTAATTTTGTTTCCAAGTTGAGATTGTTTTTTTAATATCTTCTATATGTGAACTTAAAAGTTCATTTGAATCTTTTAAACAATGTTTGATAAATTTAATTTCAGCAACAGTAAAACCTTTTGGGTCTTTATCATTTAATTTGACATCATCTTTGCCTATCTCTATTTTTTTCAATTTTGTATTTGAAAATCTTGCATAGTAAATAATTTCATATCCACCATCATCTAACTTTTCCAATGTTACATAGATATATGGTTCACTTACTCCATCAAGATTTAATGATGAAATATCATAATCTCTCACTATCTCTTTAAAAGTATCTTTTAAGACATATCCTATGTAAACCTTCGAGTAGATATCCATATACATAGAGACAACTTTCCCCATAAAAAAGTTTTGATTAATTGTTTTATCGTTATTTATTGATTTTTTTAAAATCCAACCCAATGTATCAAAATATTTAAAATAATCAACCTTTATATCTTTTGCTTCAATAAGTTTTTCACTTTGATGGCTGATAAAAGGTTGTTTTTGATATTTTTTTCCTAAGACTAATTTTTCTAATATCTCTTCACCATTTAGATTTTCAGTAACCCAAACGGTACAATTTGATGGAAATTTGTTTAATCCATTTGCCCCATCACTAAGAATTATCAATGCATTTACTTTTAGTTTGGGAAACAATAAGCTAAGTAGTGCTGTTTTTTTCCGTAATCTTTTTCGTAAACCTATTGTTGATTGGACAATCGTACTTTCTACATAATAAATACTATCTTTTGTAAAAAACATAGCATCATATTCACTTACATCTTTATAACCAGCTTTATAGACAATTTGCTGACTTTTGTCCATTAAAAGTCCAAATTTTTGATTTCCTTGGTTGGAAAGATTTTGATGGGGACCTTTTAAAACAAATTGTGTAATTTCATCTTCTGTAAGTGCATATTGAAGTAAAAGTTCGTACACTATATTTTCATACAATTCACCTTTAAACCCATTGTAAGCACTAATAAATTGTTGAGACTCTCTATCTATCCCATTTTTTATTAAAGATAATAGATGTCTTGTATGATATTCATAATAAATTAAATTATCTGCTAATGTAGTGGTATCTAATGTCTTTATTTGCTTACTAATTTTTAATGAGTGCATATTATTAACTTAACTCTATTCCCACTCAATTGTTGCAGGTGGCTTACTACTGATATCATAAACAACTCGATTTATCCCATCTACTTCATTAATAATTCTTCTACTCATAACCTCTAAAATATCATGAGGAATATGTGCAAATGTTGCTGTCATACCATCAATTGCATTTACAATTCTAATACATGCCGTATTGTCATAAGTTCTATTATCACCCATAACTCCAACAGATTTTACATTTAAAAGAACTGTAAATGCTTGCCAAGTTTTATCATACCATCCACTTGCTCTTAACTCTTCGAGCATAATAGTATCAGCTTGTCTTAAAATAGTTAAATCTGATTCATTGACTTCACCCATAATTCTAATAGCAAGTCCAGGGCCTGGAAATGGATGTCTTCCAATCATTTGAGAAGGAAGTCCAAGTTCAAGTCCTAAAACTCTCACTTCATCTTTAAAAATTTCTCTTAACGGTTCAATAAGTTCAAATGTCATCCAATCAGGAAGCCCACCAACATTATGATGTGATTTTATTGTTTTTGAAGGACCTTTTACTGATACAGATTCAATAACATCTGTATAAAGTGTCCCTTGGGCTAAGAACTGAATCCCATCATGTTTTTTAGCTTCTTTATCAAATACCTCTATAAATGTCTCACCTATTATTTTTCTTTTTCGTTCAGGATCAGTAACACCTGCTAATTTACTTAAAAAATCTTGTGAAGCATCAACCGTTATTAGCCCTATTCCTCTATTAGCAAACATATTTTGTACATCTTCTACTTCATTTGCTCGAAGAAGCCCATTATTAACAAAAACAGGTATAAGTTTATCTCCAATAGCCTCAGCTAAAAGAGTAGCAACAACAGAGCTATCAACCCCACCACTCACTCCACAAAGAACTTTTTTATCACCTACCTGTTCTCTTATTTTTGCTATTTGCTCTTTTGCAAAATTTCCCATACTCCAATTTTTTTCACAACCACAAATATGTTTTGCAAAATTTGTAAGCATCGTAGCACCTTCAACACTATGAGTTACTTCTGGATGATATTGGAATGCATATATTTTTTTATCTTCATTTGCAATTGCTGCATATGGTGAATTTTCACTTGTACCAATTACTTTAAATCCATCTGGCAAAGTTTCAACTCTATCACCATGGCTCATCCATACAACTTCGTTATTAGTAATATCTTGGAATATTGGACAGTTATTATCTTCAACTTTTAATTTCGCTTTCCCATATTCATGATGATCAGCAGGCACCACACTTCCACCTAAATAATGTGCGATCGTTTGCATTCCATAACAAATACCTAAAATTGGAAGTCCCATATTAAAAATTTCAACATCAACTTTATAGGCATCTTCTGCATAAACTGACGCTGGTCCACCACTTAAAACTATCCCCTTTGGAGTTCTTGCTTTAATATCTTCTAAACTTTCATTATATGGTACAATTTCAGAATAAAATCCATTATTTCTTAATCTTTTTGAGATAAGTTGAGTATATTGACTTCCAAAGTCTAAAACTAATATTGGTACGTGCTTCATATATTTCCTTAAAATTTATTTTTAAATAGAAACCTCATGAAAATTCATAAAATCTCTAGTTAAAAATAAAGAAAGAAGGTTTATTTTCTTCTTTCTTTAAAAATTATCCTATGTGATAAAAACCTAAAATCTCATATTGAATATACCATACGGTAACAGAGGCTACATATCCAATAAATACAGTCCAAGCCAATTTCATATGACTTGAAAATGTGTAAATTCCATGTAATTTACCCATAACTCCAACACCAGCAGCCGAGCCAAAAGAGATTAAACTTCCACCAACACCAGCTGTCATAGTTACAAGCATCCATTGGTCAAGTCCCATTTCTGGATTTGCTTTTAAAATAGCACTCATTACTGGAACATTATCAACAATTGCTGAAAGCAACCCAACACCAATGTTTGACCAAGTTGGACCCAAAACACTTGGATCATATACGACAGCTGCTAGAGTAAGCCAACCAATAAAATATAAAACACCAACAGCAGCTAAAATACCAAAGAAAAACATTAATGTATTATTCTCAATTTTTGCCATAGAATGGAAAACATTGAACTCACTATTGTATTTCTTTTTAAGTCTAATCGCATAAAGTTTAAGTAAAGCAAGACCAAAAAGCATCCCCCACATAGCAGGAAGATGAAGCACTTGATGCCCAATAACAGCACATGCGATAGTTACAATACCAAGCCAAATAACAGTAGTGGCACCATGCATAACTTGAGGAACTTTTTCAGTAGTAATATCAAAATCAGGTAAAGTTTCAGGAACATATTTACTAAGTAAAAATGCTGTAATCATATAACCAATAAAAGATGCTGGAAATAAAAATAAAAAGTCTGTAAATACACCTTTTCCAGCTGTCCATGCCATAAGTGTTGTAATATCACCAAACGGAGACCAAGCACCACCTGCGTTTGCAGCAACTACTATGTTGATTGCACCTGGAACTAAAAACTCTTTTTTTGTTTTATCAATTGTAATAAGAACAGTTGACAAAATAAGAGCAGTAGTAAGATTATCTGCAACAGGAGAGATAAAAAATGCTAATAATCCAGTAGCCCAAAAAAGTTTTCTATATGTATATCCCCTAGAAACAAGGTCATATTTTAATTTGTCAAAAACTCCCATATGAATCAATGATTCAATATAGGTCATTGCAACAAATAAGAAGAAGAAAATACCTGCTATCTCTAAAATAAGATGATTCGCTTCAATATGTACAAGATTTAAGTCAAGACCATTAATAGCATAATAGATAGCTGCTAATATAAACATAAATGTACCAATAAATAAAGCTGGTTTTGATTTGTCTACCATATATTTATCTTCAGTAGCTATATAATAATATCCAATTACAAATATAACTAAAGATAAAATTCCAACCCAAGTCATCGTCAAATCAGGAAATTTAACTTCCTCACCTCCACCACTTGCAAATGCAAATACACTTACAAAACAAAGTAATAATAATTTTAACATTACCTCTCCTTAATAAAATGAGCCCCAATAGATATTTTTCTATCTATTGCACTTTTAACGATAGATTTTGCCGTAAGTAACCTTAAATATAGAAGTCTTCCAATATCTTCTTTTAAGTACCCCTCTATCTCTTCAAGACTATCAATAAGGTCTTGCCTTACCCTTACAATTCCAACATGCGTCCACATAAGATTTCTTAAAGCATTTTTAATTGCTTTATCTTTTGGCTTCTCTAGAGTAAAGTATGCTATCTTTTGCTTATACTCTTTTTCATAAATTTTAAAATCAATCTCAAGCGATAATTTAACGGCTAATTCAGAAAAGACAAGTCCTTCAAGCAATGAATTTGAAGCAAGTCTATTCGCACCATGAACACCTGTACTTGAAACTTCACCAATAGCATAAAGATTTTTAAATCCAATAACTTTAGAATTTAAATCAACTTCAATTCCACCCATACTATAATGAAAAGCTGGACTTATTGGAACTCTTTCGTAAGGTAAATCAAATCCTATCTCTCGTAAATCTTTATAGATATTTGGAAACCTTTTTTTAAAATCATTTTTTTCAAAATTATGGAAAGATATATAAACTTTTGAACCTGTTTTTTTAGAGTAATCAAAAATCGCACGGCTCACAATATCTCTTGGTGCTAACTCTTTATCTTTGTGATATTCACCTAAAAAAGCATATCCATTTTCATCTTCAATGATAGCACCTTCACCTCTTAACGCTTCTGTTAAAAGCTGTTTCCTAGCATTTTGACTATCTACAAATACAGTTGGATGAAATTGAATCATCTCCATATCTCGAAGTTTTATCCCTTTTTCTACACAAATTCCTTGAATGTCTCCAGCAATTGTTATAGAATTTGTATGGTATCTATAAATGGAACCAACACCACCACTTGCAATAATAGTATTATGAGCATAAATGATTTTATCTTTATCATTTTGTAAAATATGTACACCATAACAAATGTCATCTTGAATAAGTAAATCTATAACTATTGAAGCTGTCATCACTTCATGAGGACAATTTTCTAATAAAAACATATGAAGTTCTCTTCCTGTAGCATCACCATCCGCATGTAAAATTCTACTTCTTGAATGAGCTGCTTCTTTTGTAAAAGATAACTCTCCATCCTCATTTCTATCAAATTGAAACCCATTAGTTATTAAATTATCAACAGCATTTATCGATTTTTTACTTAGTAATGTTACAGCTTCAATATCATTAAGATATGCACCAGCTTCCATTGTATCTTGTACATGGGACGGAATATCATCTTCATCTCTTGCTCTAACAATTCCACCCTGCGCCCAAAATGTATTACATTCCCAAGGGGACTGCTTACACACAATTAAAACTTTTTTATCATGGGGTATTAACCTTGCTGCATTTAAACCTGCAACCCCTGTACCAATAATTACATAATCATAGATAATCATTTACTTTGTTCCTTTGGCTCATCGTGAAAATAGACTGGTTCTGTTTTGTATCCACACCCAACAAATACTGATATTATTAAAGTTACTAAAAAAATATTTTTTTTCAATTTATTCCAACTTTTTAATTTAATATATTCTTACCCTAATTAGGCAAAATGGAACTGATGTTAACTAAGATTTAATAAGAATTTGATTAATTTTATTATAGAATAGAGATTATTTTAACTAAGGAATAGAACACAATGACAATTGATTTATCTAAAAGAATAGACACACTTTCAGAGTCTTTAACTATAGCAATAGCAACACTAGCTAGAGATTTAAAAAAAAGCGGTAAAGATGTAGTAAGTTTTAGTGCAGGAGAACCTGATTTTGATACACCTGAAATCATTAAACAAAGTGCAATTGAAGCACTTAACAATGGATATACTAAATATACAGATGTATCTGGTTCAGTTGATTTAAGAGAAGCTGTTGCTTATAAACTTAAAGTTGAAAACAATCTTGATTACAAACCAAGTGATATTATTGTAAGTGTTGGTGCTAAGCATAGTTTATTTAATATTTTTCAAGCAATTATTGATGATGGTGATGAAGTTATTATCCCTGCTCCTTATTGGGTTACATATCCTGAACTTGCTCTTTATAGTGGTGGTGTACCTGTTGCAATTGAAACAGATGATGCAAGTGGATTTAAAATAACTCCAGAACAACTAAAAAATGCAATTACTCCAAAAACAAAAATGCTTATTCTTACAAGTCCTTCAAATCCAACAGGAAGTGTTTATACAAAAAATGAACTTATTGCACTTTCTGAAGTTTTAAAAGATACAAAAATCGTAGTTGTTAGCGATGAAATGTATGAAAAATTAACTTATGACAACTTAGAATTCACAGCAGCTGCTAGTATAAGTGAAGATATGTTTAATAGAACTATTACTGTAAATGGACTTAGTAAATCTGTAGCAATGACTGGATGGCGTTTTGGATATCTTGCATCACCAAATAAAGAGTTAGTTCAAGCAATGGTAAAACTTCAAGGTCAAAGCACCTCAAATATCAACTCAATAACTCAATATGCAGCGATTACAGCATTGAAAGGCAAAGCAAACGATGACATTGAAACTATGAGAGTAGAGTTTGAAAAAAGAAGAAATTTAGCTTGTGATATGTTTAATGCAATTGATGGACTAAGTGTTGTTAGACCAAATGGTGCTTTTTATCTTTATGTTAATATCAAAGATGTTGAACAAGATAGTATGAAGTTTTGTAAAGAATTACTTGAAAATGTTGGTGTGGCTGTTGTTCCTGGTCTTGGATTTGGTCTTGACGGATATTTTAGATTTTCATTTGCAACGAGTGAAGCTACAATTATAGATGGAATTAACAGAATAGAAAAATTTGTTAAAAATTATAAAGGCTAATCAAATGATATCAGCAGAAAAAAAAGCAACCATTGTCTCAAGTACAGTCGCTGGATTGCTTACACTAATGAAATTAGTAATAGGACTAATGAGTGGTTCTGTTGCAATTTTAGCAAGTGCTGTTGATAGTACTCTTGATCTTTTTGTATCAATTTTTAATTATTTTGCAATTACAAATTCTGAAAAACCAGCTGACCAATATTTCAATTATGGACGTGGGAAAATTGAAGCACTTGCGAGTGTTATTGAAGGTACCATTATTACAATATCAGGACTTTTTTTATTATATCAAGCAGTAAGTAAATATATCAATGGTGGCGTATCTCAATATGGTGATATTTCTATGATTGTAATGATAATTTCACTAATTATTACTATATCATTAGTTACTTATCTTAACAAAACTGCAAAAGAAACAAATAATATGGTGATAAAAGCTGATGCACTGCATTATAAAACAGATGTTTATTCAAATATTGCTGTTCTTATCTCTTTAATTGGTGTTTATTTTACAAACAATGAACTCATCGATATTATTGTAGGTGCTGGAATATCTTTTTATATCATTTATAGTGCTTATGAGCTTATTAAAGATGGTGTGTTAGTGCTTCTTGATAGAGCATTAGATGATGAGATGATTGATAATATCAATAATATTTTAGCATCCCAATCAGATATTAATGATTTTCACTTTTTAAAGACAAGAACCGCTGGAAATGTAAATTTTACAGATGTTCATTTGGTCTTTGATTGTGTTATTACATTACTTGATGCTCATAGAATTAGTGATAGAATTGAAGAGAAAATTATGGCACTTGATAAATCTAAAGAGTGGGTGATTAATATTCACCTTGATCCTTATGATGATTCTGATATCAATATAGGTGCACATTGCCCTGCTCCATTACATATCCATACCCACCACTAATGGCAAAGAAAAAACAAACTCTTTTTGAATGTCAACACTGCGGTGAGCAAAGTGTTAAGTGGCTAGGAAAATGTCCTAGTTGTGGTGGTTGGGATAGTTTCATAGAGCTTAATCAAGCTGAACAAGAAAGTTTAAAATATCTTTCAAAACAAACTTCAAGTGACAAACAAAAAGCAATGCCAATTACTAAAATTGAGGAAGATGATGTAGTTAGATTTTCATCAAACAATACAGAATTTGACCTTGTAATGGGTGGTGGAATAGTTCCTGGGAGTTTAACTTTGATTGGTGGAAGTCCTGGTGTTGGGAAATCTACACTATTGCTCAAAATTGCTGGAAATTTAGCAAAATCAGGGAAAAAAGTTCTTTATGTATCTGGGGAAGAATCAGCTGGACAGATAAAACTCCGAGCAACAAGACTTGATGCTAATGAAGAAAACTTATATCTACTTCCAGAAATTTCCCTTGAAGCTATCCAAAATGAGATGTTACGGGAAAATTATGAAGCAGTTATTATTGATTCGATTCAAACAATGTATTCCGATAAACTTACATCAGCTCCTGGGAGCGTAACACAAGTAAGAGAGATTACATTTGAGCTTATGAGAAAAGCAAAAGAGTCCAGAATTGCTATGTTTATCATAGGACATATTACAAAAGATGGCTCAATTGCAGGACCTCGAGTATTAGAACATATGGTTGATACTGTTCTTTATTTTGAAGGGGAGCAGTCAAAAGAGATACGAATGCTTAGAGGATTTAAAAATAGATTTGGAAGTACAAGTGAAATTGGTATCTTTGAGATGACTGCAAATGGACTTGAAAGTGCTAAAAATATCTCAAATAGATTTTTTAGTAGTAGTAAAGAGCAAAGTGGAAGTTGTTTAACAGTAACAGCAGAAGGAAGTCGTGCTTTAATACTTGAAGTACAAGCACTTGTTAGTCACAGTACAAATCCAAATCCAAAAAGAAGTGCAACTGGTTTTGATACAAATAGATTAAATATGCTTTTAGCACTTTTAGAAAAAAAATTAGATTTACCACTTAATTCATATGATGTATTTATAAATATTAGTGGTGGAATCAAAATCAAAGAAAGCTCTTGTGATTTGGCGGTTATCGCTTCAATCATTAGTAGCTTTAGAAATCGCCCAATTTCAAGAGAAAGTGTTTTAATTGGGGAAGTTAGTTTAACTGGTGAAATAAAAGATGTGTTTAGTATGGAAACAAGATTAAGAGAAGCTATCTCATGTGGGATAAAAAAAGCGATAATATCAACAAAACCTAAGGGGATAGTTGGTATAAAATGTTTTGAAGTTGATGAAGTTTCAAAAATGTTAGAATTATTTTAAGAGGTATTATTTATGGTAGATTACAAAATTACAAGTGCAATTATGGGAGAAAGACCAAAATTTGAACTTCCAAATAAAGGTTTTTTAGAAAGTTTAAAACCAGCTGGTTTTATGGAGATGATTCATCGTTTTTATGCTGAAGTTTTACAAAGTGATATTGCACATTATTTTCCAGATGATGAAGAGGAGTTGGAACTTATCAAAAAAAGAAATGGTTCTTATTTCATGATGTTATGTGGTGGAGATGATAGATATATCTCTAAATTTGGTGGAGATTTTGACCAAATTAAAACTCATAAACCTTTCTCTATCCCTGATAAAGCAAGAACAGAGTGGCTTGGTTGTTGGCAAATAGTATTAAAAGAGATTGAAAACAAAGTAGATCACGATGATATTCAATCTTACTGGAACTGGTTAGAAGTTTTTTCAAAACATATTGTAAACTATGAAAATGATAGACAAACCAGAGAAGATATAGCAAAAATAAATTAAGTAAGATAAGAGAGGTTTATCTCTCTTTAGGATTTGTTACTCTTTAGACTGAATTTTATTCAGTCAGTCTTCATAGCGTAGTCTTGTGGCGAATGAAGTGAAGACAAAAAGTAAACATTAAACAGTAGGTCCCTTCAAATTTGGGACAAATTTTAAGGAGCTTACCATGAAAAGAGATATGTGTGCTGATGTAAAGATGGAAGAGGGATATATGCGAATGAGTATAGAGTTTAATAATGATGAGAGCCGAACTAAAATTTCAGACATTATTACACAAGTTGAAAAAGAGATGAAAATATATCCAAGCGTTATACGAAGAAATTTAGATGAGCATTGTGGTAATTTTTCAGTTGAATTTGGAATTGAAGAGATGAACGGTAGAGATGCTGGTGAATTTTGTGAAACTGTTATGCATAAATTAGGAATCGACCATTGTTCAATATAATTTTTGAAAATAATACAGATTTTAATATTGATTTAGAGTTTGTAAATAAGATTGCCACACATCTTAAAATTGGGGAAATAGAACTTATTTTGACAACGAATGAGGAGATGCAAGAGATAAATCTTACAACTAGAGGCTTGGATAAACCAACAGATGTTTTAAGTTTTCCTTATCTTGAGATGCCAAACTCCCCTATTGGTTCTATTGTTATCTCACTTGATTTTTTAAAAGAATATTCAAAAGAGTATGAAAATACGATTGAAGAAGAATTTATTCTCCTTTTTATCCATGGAGTTCTTCATATTTTAGGCTATGACCATGAAATAGACAATGGAGAACATAGAGAGAAAGAGAAAGAGCTTATAGAGTTTTTTAATCTTCCTCAAAGTCTCATCGTAAGGAATTCATAAATGTTATTTCAAAATCTTATTAAAAAAATACAATATTTCTTTTCTATGAAATTTTATATTGAAGTAGTTGTTGCGGTGGTACTTTTTATTTATGCTATGACATCTGGAAGTATGGTAGATATTATCGTATCTCTTCTTTATTTCATTATTTTACTTGAAATCGTACGAGCTGTAATTGGCTTTATTAGAGAACAAAGGATAAAAATTCGATTTTTAATTGATGCATTTATTATATTAGCTCTTAGAGAATTTATTGTAAATGTAGTCAAAATAAATAATGAAAATATTAATGGGATAGATGCACTTTTCTCGAATAGCACTAATTTTCATATTTTAGTGTTTAGTGGTGTTTTAATATTTTTGTTTATTTTAAGATGGTTAGCACATCTTACCTCTCCAGATAAACAATGTAAAAATGAATAATTTTTCATAAAAAATAATGTCAAAATATTTTTTATTTATTTTTCTCTTTTGCATCAAACTATTTGCACTAGAGTTTACCGTTGCTTCGTATAATCCTGAAAATTTTTTTGATTTGCAAAAAGATGGGACTGAATACAAAGAATATATCCCAAATTTTTCAAATTGGGATAAAAAAGCTTTTACTACAAAACTAAATAATACTGCAAAAGTTATCAATCAACTTGATGCAGATATCATTGTTTTAGAAGAAATTGAAAATAAAAATGCTCTCCTTTCTCTTATAAAAAAACTCAAATATCACTATTTTGCTTTTGATAAAAAACCAAAATCAGCAATTGGAATAGCAGTTTTAAGTAAATATCCCATTCTTTATAAAGAGATAATAGATGCTGATTCAAAATCCTCTTTTGAACGAAATATCTTAAAAGCAACAATACAAATAGAAAATAAAAAATTTATCGTTTATGCAAACCATTGGCGTTCAAAAAAAGCTACCGAAAGTAAACGAATTAAATATGCACTTGCTTTACAAAACTATCTTAAACTAAAAGGTTTTAGAGATGATTATGTGATAGTTGGTGATTTAAATTCTAATTATGATGAGTTTATAACTTTTAAATATGACAAAACCCTTAATGATACAGCTGGCATAACAGGTATCAATCAAGTTTTAAATACTATAATTGATGGTAATTTTGTTGCAAAAGAGAATATTTTGAGCTATAACGATATGGTTCATTATAATCCATGGCTTGAACTTGAAACTAAAAATAGATTTAGCTTACAATTTAGAGGTGAAAATGGAACACCTGATAACATCATTCTTTCAAAAAATCTTTTTGATAATAAAGGGTTTTCTTATATCCAAAATAGTTTTACTGTTTTCAAACCAGATTTTTTATTTACAAAAAGAGGTACTATTAAAAGATGGGATAGTAAAAAGAAAGATGGTTTCTCCGACCACCTTCCTATAATTGCTAAATTTTCAACCAATAACCAATCGAGCATAAAAGTACCTTCTCAAAAAATGAAGGTTGCCCAAAAATCACCAAATATTCTAAAAATTAAAGATCTTTATGAAACTATCACTTTAAATGAATCTATTACATTTCATAACCTTTTAGTAACGTATAAATCTGACAAGTTTAGTGTTCTAAAAGGTGAAAACAACGATCGTTCTATCCAATATTATAATAAAGAGAATAGGTTAGAATTAGGCTATTTTTATGATGTTAAAGTGAGTGAAATTGATGATTATTTTGGGAACAAAGAGATACGAAAACTAGAAGTTTTAAAGAAAAAGAATAAAGTTTCAAATATACATAGCTTCTATATTAATGGGCTTTCAATCGATTTAGAAGATCCAAAATACCAAAATGAAATTATCACAAACCTAAAAGGGATATACAAAAAAGGATACCTTTATTATGAAAATAAAAAAGGGAAACAAAAGATAAAATTATATTTTAAAAAAGAGATGGAAAAACCCAAAGATGGTCTTTTTTTAGTTCTCCAAAGTGGTATATTAGCAACATATAAATCTAAAATTCAAATCCTTATCAATAATGAAGATGATTACAAACTTTATATAAAAAGATAAATAACAAAAAACTCTTTATTTTAAATAGGTTTTGATGAAACTTTAGATAAAATCCACCACTAATTTTAAATTAAAATAATAAATAACAAGGTTTAATAAATGATACATTGGATGCAGAAACACAAAAAATGGTTAGTAATAACTATCTGGATAAGCACAATAGCATTCGTAGGTGCTGGATTTGTAGGATGGGGAAGTTACAGCTATGGGAAAAGTGGTGGTACAATTGCTACTGTTGGTGATTTAAAGATTAATGGAAAAGATTTAGAGAAAGAATACAGTGCGATGTATGGTCAATACCAACAGATGTTTGGTGGTAATTTCAACCAAGAGATGGCTGATAAATTTAATTTAGAGCAACAAGCCTATAACAATCTTGTACAAAAATATCTTGTATTAAATTTAGCAAAAAAATATGGAATTATTGCTACAGATGCAGAGGTTGCAAAAGAACTTGTAAAATATGAAGCTTTTATAAAAAATGGAAAATTTGATAAAAATACTTATGTACAAGTTCTTCAACAGAACAGAACAAATCCAACAGATTTTGAAAATGCGATGAAAAACGATATTGTTTTTTATAAAACTATCTCTATTTTTAATTCTAAACTAACTAATAAAGAGATGAAAACACTAAGTGAAATCTATTTTAGTGAAGATGAAGTTTCGATCAATATCATCAATAGTAATAGTATTGACAAAAATTTTAGTGAACAACAACTAAAAGATTTTTGGGAAAAAAATAAAAACAACTATAAAACAACAGCAAAATACAAAATCAATATAGAGAAAATTGCCATAGGGAATGATGAAAAAGAATCGAAAAATCAAGCTCTTAAAAAATACTTAGCTCTTAAAAATAAAAAAGAAAATTTTGTATCTGAACAATTAATTGATGATGCAACAACAACTTTTGGGAATGACTTAGCTTCTATTATAGCTCTTAAAAATGGAGAGTTATTAAAACCACTTAAAATTGGGAATGAATTTGTTATTGTGAAAATGTTAGAAAAAATTGCACCTAAACCACTTTCTTATGAAGAAGCTATTGGTATTGTAAGAAATGATTTTACAAAAGAGATTGTAAAACAAAGACTTGATGAGAAAAAAAATACATTACTTAAAAACTTTAGCGGAACGAATATTGGATTTATCAGTAAAGAAAATAGTTCAAACATAGCTTCTCTTACAAAAGAGGAAACAGATAAATTAGTCCAAGATATCACAACATCAACTACAGTAGTTAATGCAACGACATTTGGAGATAAAGTAGTAGTATTTAAAATTGAAAGTTCAAGGGTAAAAAGTGCAGATAGTGACAAAATAAACTCTTTACAACAAAATATTGAGAAAATTAAAAATGATGAGATTATAATGTCGTTGCTAGATAAATTACAAACGCAATATTCAGTAAAATCAAATATGAAAGTGAAATAAAAGTGAATAAAATAGATAAAACAATTTTAGCTTTAGATATTGGGACTACACAAATAGTCTCTATTGTTGCTCGAAATGATTTAAATGATAAAATAAATATTTTGGGTATGGGAAAAGCACAAAGTGCGGGAATTAATAAAGGTAATATCGTTGATATTGATCTTGCATCTAGTTGTATCAAAGATGCTGTATTGCTTTCAAGAAGTAGTTGTGATGTTGAGATTGATGAAACTTATGTCACTTTATCAGGAATGAATACAAGAAGTATCAGAAGTAAAGGTGCTACAAATATCCCAAGTGGTCATATCACAGCAAATGACATTAAACTTGTTTTAACAAGAGCTTTATATGAGGTGCAAATTTCTCCTGATTATGAAGCTATTCATGTAATACCTTTATATTTTACAGTTGATGATAATAACTCAATTGAAAATCCACTGAATATAAATGGATCAAGACTTGAAGTATACGCAAATATTATTATGGCAAAGAAAACAGCACTTATTAATATTAGAAATGCTTTAAAAAAAGCAAATCTTGAAGATATTAATTATGTCTTAACATCATATGCTTCTTCAATTGCAACACTTGACAATGATAATAGAAAACTAGGAAGTATGGTTATTGATATGAGTGGAAGTACCTCTGAATTTTCTGTATTCCAAAATAAATCAATCACTTTTAATGATGTAGTTCCAATTGGAGGAGACCATCTGACAAATGATATCTCTATGATTTTAAAAACACCAATGAACAGTGCTGATGATATCAAAAAAAGATACGCTTCTCTTATCCCTATTCTAGATGGAGATAATCAACCATCAGAAAAAATAAAAGTTCCACTTTTAGGAAATGAATCGATAAGTGAAGAAGTTTCTTTAGATTATATTCAAAAAATTGCTCATGCGAGAATAGAAGAGATTCTTATCCTCATACAACAAAAACTTCTTAATAGTGGTCTTTATAATAGTGTAAATACTATTATTTTAACAGGTGGTATGTCTAAAGTTCCTGGAATTGAGATGTTAGCAAGGGAGGTTTTCCAAGGTCTTCATATTCAAATTAAAAATCCAAAAAACATTCAAAATGGATATATCAATTTTAATGATTCATCACTAAGTGCTATAGCTGGACTTATTATTTATGCACTTGATACAGATCCATTTTTAGAACTTGATTCAAACAAACAATTAAGAGAAAAAGCAAGCAAAAAAAGGGTTCCACTTCCAGAAGAACCTATAATAAGAGATACAAGAGGAAATGAACCACCTCCTAGAACTCAAAATAGTAGTTATGAAGCTCCAGTAGCTCCACCAAAACCGCAAAGTGACAAACCAACACCTTGGTCAACATTAATTAAAAAAATTTCAGAATGGATATAAATATTATGAATGAAAGTTTATTTCAACCAACAATAATCGAAGGAAAACCAACTACTACATTACCAGATAATGTAGCTAAAATTGCTGTAATTGGAGTTGGAGGTGGTGGATGTAATATGGTAAATCATATGATTCACGAAGGTATTCATAGAATTGACCTCATAGTTTCAAACACAGATTTACAAGCTTTAAGAGTATCTGATGCTCCTATGAAAATTCAACTTGGTGCTGAACTTACAAAAGGTCTTGGTGCTGGGATGAAACCTGATATTGGAAGAGATTCTGCATTGGAAAGTTATGAGAATATCAAAGATGCACTTGCTGGTTCTGATATTGTTTTTATAGCAGCTGGTCTTGGAGGTGGTACAGGAACTGGAGCTGCTGCAATTGTAGCAAAAGCAGCAAAAGAGATAAAAGCACTTACTGTTTCAGTTGTTACAAAACCTTTTAAATGGGAAGGAAAAAGAAGAACAGCATTAGCGAATATTGGGCTTGAAGAACTTAAGAAATATAGTGACTCTATTATTGTTATTAAAAATGATAGATTAAAAGAGATTAGCGATGCTGAAGTTGGAATGAAAGATGCCTTTAGAATGGTTGATAATATACTTTATCAAGCAGTAAATGGTATGAGTGAAGTTATCTTAAAACCTGGAAGTAGCGATATCAATGTTGACTTTGCAGATGTTAAAACTATTATGCAACATCGTGGTATGGCTTTGATGGGGATAGGAAAAGGGAAAGGTGAAAATGCAGCAAGAGATGCTATTGAAAATGCTATAAAATCTCCACTTTTAGATGAAGTTTCACTTGAAAGTGCTAAAGGGATTATGATCCACTGGACATTTAACAAAAATCTTTCACTTTTTTCAGTAACTGAAATAATGGAAAATATTAATGACACTATTGATACAAATGCTGATATTATATTTGGTACAACAACAGATGATTCACTAGCGAAAGATGAAGTAAAGATTACAATTGTAGCAACTGGATTTGAAACTCAAATAGATGATGACGATGAGGAAGCTGATAGTGAAAAACCAAATATTCAAATCAAACACGATTTATCAAATGATCCTAATTACTATGATGTACCACCTTTTATGAGAGGATATGCAATAAAACACACTATTAAATGATTAAAAATATCTTTACAAATAGTGCAGGAATTTTAGTCTCAAGAATCTTAGGATTCTTACGAGATATGATGACAGCTACAATCTTAGGGGCAAATATCTACAGTGATATATTTTTTATAGCCTTTAAAATCCCAAATCTTTTTAGAACAGTATTTGCTGAAGGTGCTTTTACACAAGCATTTATCCCAGCTTTTTCAAGAAGTACACATAAAACTAGGTTTACAACTATTATTTATACTCAACTTATTTTTATCCTTATAATTCTTTCACTTTTAGTTACTTTATTTGCAAAAGCTATAACAGCAGCTATTGCCTTTGGGTTTGATGAACATACACTAGACCTTGCAGCACCATTGGTTGCTATTAATTTTTATTATCTCCCTTTAATCTTTAGCGTTACATTTCTAGGGGCAATTTTACAATACAAAAATCATTTTGCAACGACTGCTTATTCTACAGCTTTATTAAATATCTCAATGATTATCTCATTACTACTTGCAAAAGGATTAGAGGCACACGAAGTTGTCTATTATCTTAGTTTTGGAGTTGTTTTTGGTGGAATTTTACAACTTATAACACATATCATCTCTATTAACAATAGAAACCTCAATAAATATTTTGCTTTTAAACAGGAGCTAATTACCACAAAATCAAAGCTCACACAAGGATTTTATAAAACATTTTTCCCTGCAATCTTAGGCTCTTCTACAGCACATATTGCATCGTTTATCGATACAGCATTAGCTTCATTTTTAGTTACTGGAAGTATAAGTTATCTTTATTACGCAAATCGTATTTTTCAACTCCCTTTAGCTCTTTTTGCAATAGCTACTTCAATCGCCCTCTTTCCATCAATTGCAAAAGCTATTAAAAATAATGAACATCCAAAAGCATTAGCACTTCTTAGAAAATCATTTTGGTTTTTATTAGGATTGCTTTTTGTTTCAGCTTTTATAGGGATAGTTTTTAATAATCAAATTATTTATTTACTTTTTGAACGAGGAGCATTTACTAGTCATGATACAGAGCAAACTGCCTTAATTTTAGCGATGTATCTAATTGGTCTCGTCCCTTTTGGATTAGCTAAAATATTCTCTTTATGGCTCTATTCAGAACAAAAACAAATGATAACTGCTAAAATATCGGCTAAATCTTTGACATTTAATATCATCTTCTCTTTAATCCTTATCGCACCATTTGGTGCAGCTGGACTTGCCTTTAGTTCAACTATGACAGGGTTTGTACTCTTTTTTTTAACTATCAAAGAGTTTGGATTTAGATTTTTTTATGATGAGATAATAAAAGGAAAAAACAAATGATAGACTTTATAAAACAATATGCACCCTATTATAAAAATTACAAAAAACAATTTTTTTATACTATTATTGGAGTTATTTTAGTAGCAATTGGGACAAGTGGTACTGCTTATGTTATTAAGCCACTACTTGATGAGATTTTTGTCAATAAAAATGAAGCGATGCTTAGTGTCATCCCATTTTTAGTAATTGTACTGTATGCAGCAAAAGGGTTTGGAAGATATATCCAAGCTTACTATATCTCTTATATCGGTGGGGATATTATACGAATAATTAGAGATAAACTTCTTTCTCACATCTTAAAACTTGATCTTGCTTTTTTCAATGCTAAACATGGTGGAGAGCTTATTAGCCGTATCACAAACGATATCAATCGTATCCAAGGTGCCGTTTCAAATCAAATAGCTAAAATCATCCAAGAGTCTTTAACTATATTTTCTTTAATCTTTGTTGTTATCTTTCAAAGTCCAGAATTGGCTTTTTACGGGCTAGTAGTGCTTCCTTTAGTTATCTATCCACTTTCAAAATTAGCAAAAAAGATGAAAAAGCTCTCTTTTCTCTCTCAAGAAAAAAATAGTGATATCACTTCAAATTTAAGTGAAACTTTTAATAATATTGAGATTATTAAAGCAAATGGTACAGAAGATTTTGAAACAGATAAATTTAAAAAACACAACCAAGAGTCTTTTAATATCAATATCAAATCGGTTAAAGCAAACGAATTAGTATCGCCACTTATGGAGATTTTAGGAGCTATTGCTGTTGCTATTGTTATTACTGTTGGTGGGCATCAAGTTATTAAAGGTGAGATGACAGTTGGGACATTTTTTAGTTTTATGACTGCACTTTTTATGCTTTATACCCCTATAAAAAGTCTCTCTTCACTTTATAATAAACTTCAAGATGCAATCGCTGCAAATGAAAGAATCAATGACCTTTTTAATCAATCAGCAGATATAAAATCAGGTTCAATTGAAATTTCTAACAATATTCAATCGATAGATTTTCAAAATGTAGAATTAACATTTGGAGACACTATAGCACTTAATGGAGTAAGTTTAAAAGCTTTTAAAGGTGAAACTATAGCTCTTGTAGGGGATAGTGGTGGTGGAAAGAGTTCACTTATTAATACTCTTATAAGATTTTACGATGCAACGGATGGTGATATTTTAATTGATAATACCAACATCAAAGATATAAACTTACAAAGTTTGAGGAAATCTATCTCAATAGTAACTCAAAGGGTTTATATTTTTAACGATACAATAAAAGCAAATATTTGTTATGGAGAAGAGTTTGATGAAGCTAGATTAATTCAAGCTATCAAAGATGCCCATGCTTATGATTTTATAACAAATCTTTCAAATGGGCTTGAGACTATTTTAGATGAATTTGGAACAAACTTAAGTGGAGGTCAGCGACAAAGAATAGCAATTGCTAGAGCTATTTATAAAAATCCACAGATTTTAATATTTGATGAAGCTACATCTGCTCTTGATAATGAAAGTGAATCACTTATCACTGAAGTTTTAAATGAGATAAGTAAAGATAAAATAACATTTATAATAGCTCACAGACTAAGTACAATAAAAAATGCAACGAAAATAGCAGTTTTTAGCAAAGGTAAAATTGTCTGTATGGGAGATGAAGCTACATTATTACTTGAATGCAAAGAGTACCAAAGATTACATAACAAAGCTAATATTTAAAAATATATTAAAAAAGAGGATAGATAACTATGATAGATTATGAAATAATAAAAAGAACAATGTTTAATTTTGAACCTGAAACTGCTCATACAATAGCAGAGTGTGGACTTCGAATATTGCCCCATTGTAGAATGATAAACAACTATATGGTTGAAAAAAACTTTGTAAATCACGAAATGCTAAGACAAGAGGTATTTGGGAAAATATTCGCAAACCCAATTGGTCTTGGGGCTGGTTTTGATAAAAATGCAACGATGGTTAAAGCGATGCCTGCAATGGGATTTGGATACACTGAAATTGGGACAATGACCCCATTTGCACAAAGTGGAAATGAAAAACCTAGACTTTTTAGATATCCAGATTATGAAACTATCCAAAATGCTATGGGATTTAACAATAAGGGAAGTGCTGAAGTTGTAAATAACCTTAAAAAAGTATATCCATTTTCTCTTCCTATTGGAGCAAGTATTGGAAAAAACAAGACAACATCTCCTAAAAATGCAATTAAAGATTATGAAACTTTGATTCATGCTTTTAAAGATTTGAGTGATTATATGGTTGTAAATATTTCAAGTCCAAATACACCAAACTTAAGAGACCTTCAAAATGAAGAGTTTATCAAATCTGTATTCACTCTAGCAAAAGAGATTACAACTACCCCTATTTTACTTAAGATTGCCCCAGATATGGTAAGTGAAACAGCAATAACACTTTGTCAAACAGCAATAGAATATGGAGCTGATGGAATAGTAGCTACAAATACAACGCAAGATTATACACTTCTACCAAATGCCCAAAACTTTGGTGGACTTAGTGGAAGGGTATTAAGTGCTAAATCATACGAACTTTTCAAAGAACTTGGAAGAGAACTATTTGGAAAAACAACTTTAATTAGTGTCGGTGGAATCAGTGATGCACCAGATGCTTATCGTCGAATTAAAGCTGGGGCAACACTTTTACAAATCTATAGTGCATTTATTTTCCAAGGTCCAGAGATGTGTAAACACATCAATGATGGTCTTGTAGAACTTCTAAAAGCAGATGGATATAATCATATTAGTGAAGCCATTGGAGCTGATTTTAAATAATGCAAATTATGATGAAATCTTTTATTTTTTATTTTTTATTATTACAAGGAATTTTAATGGCAAGCAGTTTACCAAAATATTATGAAGAGACTTTAAGCAATGGCTTAAAAATAGTGGCAATTCCTATGGATAATGGAACTAATGTTATCACAACAGATATATTTTACAATGTTGGAAGTCGTGATGAAGTGATGGGGAAAAGTGGAATAGCTCATATGCTTGAACATCTTAATTTTAAATCTACAAAAAATCTAGCGGCAGGTGAATTTGATAAGATTGTAAAAGGTTTTGGTGGGGTAAATAATGCCTCTACAGGATTTGATTATACACACTACTATATCAAATCAAGCTCAAAAAACCTCTCTAAATCACTTGAACTCTATAGCGACTTAATGGAAAATTTAACGCTAAAAGATGAAGAGTTTCAACCAGAGAGAGATGTTGTAGCAGAAGAGAGAAGATGGAGAACAGATAACTCACCTATGGGATATTTGTATTTTAAACTTTTTAACAACACTTATACTTATCATCCTTATCATTGGACACCAATTGGATTTATGGATGATATTTTAAGTTGGTCAATTGATGATATAAAAGATTTTCATGATAAATTTTATGCACCCAATAATGCGATTATACTAGTTGCAGGGGATATCAATAAAGAGGAAGTTTTTGCTGAAGCAAAAAAACATTTTGGAAATATTCAAAATAAATATCCTAAAAGAAGTGATATACTTCATACAATTGAGCCAAAACAAGATGGGGAAAAAAGAGTTATTATCAAAAAAGACTCAGAAGTTCAGATGCTAGCTATTACATTTCATATTCCAAACTATTTAGACAGTGACCAAATAGCCCTTTCAACACTAAGTGAGCTTTTAAGTAGCGGAAAAAGTAGTAGATTAAATGAACTATTAATCGATAAAAAAAGATTAGTAAATACAATCTATGCTTACAATATGGAACAAAAAGACCCCGGTGTGTATCTCTTTTTAGCTATTTGCAATCCAAATGTTGAAGCAACAGAAGTTGAAAAACTAATCTGGAAAGAGATAGAAAAGATACAAAAAGGTGATGTGAAAAAAAGTGAAATAGAAAAAGTAAAAATCAATACAAAATCTGATTTTATCTTTTCTCTTGAAAGCTCAAGTTCAGTTGCTAGCCTTTATGGTAGCTATCTTATAAGAGGTGATATATCACCACTAACTAATTATGAAGAGAATATTGAAAAAGTAACTATCAAAGATATTACAAATGTTGCAAAAAAATATTTCACTAAAGAAAATTCAACAACAGTAATACTCAAAAAAGATTAGGAGAGTGGTTTTGTTTGAGCTAGTTCAAATGAGATTTTTACAATGAAACACCTACTTGACAATAAAATCACACTAGAAAAAAGTTTACTTTTTTGGTGTGATAGATTTATAAGATATAAACTTACAAACCTCTCAAATAGACATATCAAAGATAAAGAGAAATTTACGCAAATTTTGCAAACATTAGCAAATGGAACAAATAGTATCGATGAACTCCAAGTTATTGTTAAAGAAGTACGAAATATTGGTCTAAATGGAATCAATACCTATTTTAATCCAATTTATAAGCTCTATAACTATCTAAAACCTCTTAAACTAGAAAGTATGATGAATATCGATGAGGAACTTTTGAGTGATTTTCTAGCTATCCATACAAGTAGTTTATCGGATGCTTCAAAGAAAAATCATCGCATCGCCCTTATCTCTTTTTTTGGCTATATCGATAAACAAAATTTTTCAAATCCTCAAAATGAAATGAACGCTTATCTATTTGATATAGAGCTTAAAAATTGGGGTGGAATCAAAGGGAAAAGTGGAACAAAACTTCCCTCTTTTATGAATGAAGATGAGATAAAAAGATTTATTGAAGCAATTGAAAATTATCCTTTTAGCCTTAAACTACAAGCTAGAAATAGACTTGTGATAAAAATCATCATCTATACAGGTATTAGGGTCTCTGAAGCGATAAGTATTAAGATGAAAGATATCCATAAAGAAAACGATATTTATATGATAGAGGTGCGAGGAAAAGGGAATAAACCACGAGTTGTGATGATAAAAGAATCGGTGATTCAAAAAGATTTCAAAGAATGGCAAGAACTTCAAAGATGTGAAGATAATCTCCTCTTTTGCAATCAGAATGGAAAAGAACTTACACAAAGCTATATTAGTCGTACAGTTGAAGATATACTTATTTTTGCTGGGATTAGAAAAGAGAAAAATGGAGCTCATATGTTGAGACACTCTTTTGCAACGTTGCTTTATCTCAAACATAGAGATTTAATTTTGGTGCAAGAAGCGTTGGGACACAGTGATATCAATACCTCTCGTATCTATACCCACTTTGATAAAGAGAGACTTATAAAAACTACCGATTTGATGTAGTTTTAAGATTCTTTGTAGCGTTGTATCTATAGAAATAAAGAGCAATTCCTACACTAATAAAACAACTTGAAACCAAAATCCCCATAGTAAGCCACGATGTTCCAGCTAAAAATCCAAGTTGCACATCTGGTTGTCTATAAGTTTCTGCAAATATTCTCATAAGTGAATAAAGTATCACATATAAAATTCCTAGTTCACCATCAAATCTTTTGTATTTTCTGTACGCATAAATAAGTACAAAAATCACAAATCCCTCCAAGAATGCCTCGTAGAGTTGTGAAGGGTGTCGTAAAATTCCATTGACATAGATTCCCCAGCTTACATCTGTAGCCCTTCCAACTAGCTCTTGGTTGACAAAGTTTCCGATTCTTCCAAAGATATATCCTAAAGGAACTGCAATTCCAGCGATATCAGAGATAAGCCAAAAGGAAACTTTGTATTTTTTACAAAAGAGGAATGTTGCTATAATAAATCCTGCTAATGCTCCATGGTAACTCATACCAGAGATCCCAACAAAAGTTCCATCCATAAATGGATTAAAAATTTGCCAAGGATGCATTAAATAATAACTTGTATGAGTATCATAAAATAAAATATACCCAAGTCTCGCACCTAAAATCACCCCTATTTCAGCCCACCAAATATAGTTATCTAAAACATCTGCTTCAAGCCCTATTTTGTCTTTTTTAACAATATAATGAGCCATCAAAATAGCAGTAATAAGAGCAAAAGCATACATTATCCCATACCAATGGACTTTTATCCCCGCTAAATCAAAAGCTACAGGATTAAATTGTGAGTAGATATTTTGCCATAACTCTATCATTAGTTTTTCCCTTTTGTTTCTAAAAGTGAAGCAGCGATAAGCTCTATTGGATTTTTGAATACCACATCGTCCACTTTTGCATTGTGGAGTGAGTTTGTGATTTGCATTCGACAAGCACTACACTCTGCACTGACAATCTGTGCTTTGGTTTCTTTTATCATCGCTGCTTTTGGAGCACCTGCAGCTTTTGCAAAATGGTATTTTTCACTTTGCATAGTTACCCCTCCAAATCCACAACATCTATTTGGGTCACTCATCTCAGTAAGTACATAGTTTTGTGAAAGGAGTTTTCTAGGCTCTTTATGAACACCTTGCATCTTTTTAGCATGACAAGGGTCATGATAGGTTACAAGTTCACCAAATTTTTTCCCAGTTGCAGTTAAAAGTTCTGTAAGGTTTGTATTGTTTTCAAGCCATTTCGTTGCCATATGTACTTTGGGAGCTAATTTTTTTGCTCTTTCTTTCCATTGCGGTTGGTCGTGTAGATAATGTTCCCAATCGATATTTATCATCGCACTACATGTAGCTTCAGGGATAATAATCGCATCAACATCATCGATAAAAGTCTCAAAATACTCTATATTTTTTTTCACTAAATAATCAACAGTATCAAAATCACCCGTAAAATAAGCAGGTGCCGAACAACATAGCTGATCTTTTGGAATATATGCATCAAGTCCCAATTTATCTAAAATAACAAGCAAACTCTCCCCAATATTTGTGTAAGAATAATTTCCCATACAACCTATAAAAATAGCCACTCTTTTTTTTGGTAGTGGGTAACTCTCACTAACTTTTGCAGTTGCTTTGATATTTTCTTCATGTGCATTTAAAAAACTTGTTCTTTTTGCAAATGGCAAAGCACGATTATGAATCATTTGGATTGGAAGATTTATTCTAAGTGTTGCTTTCTCTTTTTGTGCATCAATTTTAATACCACAAGTTTGAAATACCCACCCTAGTTTCGCCATCAAATCCATAATTTTTCGATGTCGTAGCAAAAAGAAAAATGCTCGTTTATACCAAGCAATTCCATATTTTTTTGCTATATCATTTCGTACTTGCTCGATAATCATATCAGTTGGCAAATCATTTGGGCAAACATCAACACAATTTGTACATAAAAAACAGCTTTCAAAGATATCTTTTGCTACTAAGTCAAGCTCAAGCTCATCTCTTTTATAAGCACCTAGAAGGTCTATAAATCCCCTTGGAGAGGTTGTTTCATCTTGGTTTACATTAAATATAGTACAAACAGGTTTGCACTTTCCACATTTTATACACTCATCACTAACGGCTGTGAAATCGAATTTTTTATCTATCATATTGTTTTACTAAATCTTCTTTTATCTTCTGGTATTTTATGCAAATATGCATCAAATGGCATCGCTATATTTCTTATCAACATTGTTCCAGTTGGACTCACTTGAATTTTATTTTCGCTAACAGTAATAAGCTCAGCCTCTTCAAACTCTTGAAGCATCACCAAAGCATCAGCAAAATATTCTTTAAAGTTTATCCCAAATTTATCCTCTACTTTTTTCATATCAAGTGCAAAATTACTCATAAGTTCCATAATAACAAATTGTCTTAGAATATCATCATCACTTAAACTATATCCTTTAAATACGGCTAAATGCCCACTATCGAGTGCTGTTTCATAACTTTCTAAATCTTTAAAATTTTGGACATAATAATCAACACCATCACCAATAGAAGTAAGCCCAATTCCAATCAAATCAGCTCCACCTTTAGTAGTATATCCTTGGAAATTTCTATGAAGTTCCCCTTTTTCAATAGCCATAAAAAGCTCGTCATCAGGTTTTGCAAAGTGATCCATCCCAACCATGTTATAGCCATTTGTTGTAAAAAATTCTATTGTATCTTTCAAAATCTCTAGTTTTGTAGCTGGTGGTGCAAAAGTTGTCTCATCAAATTTTCTTTGAGTTTTCATCATCCAAGGAACATGAGCATAGTTAAAAATTGCTAGTCTATCTGGGTCAAGGGTAACTATTTGCTCAATTGTTTTTTTGAAGCTCTCTTTTGTTTGATAAGGAAGCCCATAAATAAGGTCAATATTTATAGAGTTTATCCCAGCATCTCTGGCTATTTTTACTACGTTTGCTGTTGTTTCAAACGATTGAACTCTATGAATTGTTTCTTGCACTTGTGCATTTGTATCTTGTACCCCAAAACTAAGTCTATTTGTTCCACCTTTTTTTAAAACTTCCATATGTTCAGTTGTAAAATATCTAGGATCAACTTCGCAAGATATCTCAGCATCAAGAGCAAAATTTGGAAATGTTTGTTTGATTGTCGTTATCACATCATCGAGCTGTTCTGGGCTTAAAAAGGTTGGTGTTCCACCACCAAAATGCATTTGGGTAACTGTTCTATTTGTATTGAGATGAGTTGAAAGTATCACTAACTCTTTTTTTAGATATTCGATATATCTTGTTTTTTTATCCTCTTTACTTGTAAAAATAACATTACATCCACAAAAATAACAAGCACTTCTACAAAAAGGGATATGGATATAAAGAGAAAGTGCTCTATTATCACTTTGAGTTTTATATCTTTGTATCAAATCTTGCTCTGTGAAGTTTGTATTAAATTCAGGAGCCGTGGGATAACTTGTATATCTTGGCCCTGGTTTGGAGTATTTTTCAAATTTTTTAAAATCTATCATTTATCATCTTTTTATTTATTTTTTAAAGGTTGGATTGTAGCTATTTTTTACTTTGATAGCTCTTCTTTAGACTATTTTTCAGTCATATTTACAATAGCTTTAACAGATTCATCACTCATATCAAGATCAACATGTTCACCATTTTTCACCTCTACAAGTTTTACTTTAAGCCCTTTACTTTTTGCTAAATTATAGAAGTCTGTAGTCACTTTAGCAGGTGAAATTGTATCTTTTCCACCATAAGTAAGTACCATCTTCATATCTTTATTCATATTGTTAATCACATCAGTTGCAGAGATAAGAGTTTTATCTTTAGAGATTTCATGAACATTGTATCTTCCACCAGCAAGTGCAATATTTTGAATAAGATCAGGATTTTTTCCACTTAAAGTTGCTCCCATCATAGCTCCAGCACTATGACCTATGTATGTTACCGTAGTTGCATCGTATTTGTTTTTCAAAGCGACAACAAGTTCTTCTAAAAATTTAATGTATTCTTTAGTTGCAGCTAGTGGTTTATCTTTTGCACCTTTTATAAGAGATTTTAATTTATTTGAAGATGATTTTGAATACCCAGGAAGTGCAACTGCAACTGTAATAGTATCCGTTGCCATAGCAATACTATCAGCAAATGGAGCATATCTTCCAAGAGTATTTGTCCCCTCTGGCCAATTTCCATGAACTATAATATTTAAAGCACCCTCTTTATCTCCATCTGCCTTATAAAACTCTATACATTCTCCATCTGCATAGATAAAGTTTCCTTTTTTTGCTTCACAAGCCTCTTGAATTTTTGCATCATCTGCAGCAAATAAAAATTGTCCCCCAAGAATAGAACACAACCCAACTGTAACGAATAATTTTTTGCACATAATTTCCCCTTTTTTGTAAATATTTCGCGATTATACAAGTAGTATCTTAAAAAAAAATCTAATTAATTTACTTATTTATTATAAAAAACTATTTTGAATTATTTGCTCTTAAATATCTCTATACTATTTTCACCATTTTGCTTTGCAATGGCAAGCATTTTACTACTATTTTTTATAAATAAATCAACTGTTTGTCCCTCTTCATATTGTGCTATTCCATAGCTACAACTTATTTTTATCTTAATATCATTTTGAATGAAAGATTCATTTTCAAGAATATTTTGTATTTTTTGTGTTAAAACTTTTGCACCATCAATATTTGTGTTGTAACATAATAATGCAAACTCCTCCCCATCCAATCTCCCTAAAAAATCACTTTTCCGTAAATTTAATGAGATAATACGGGAGAAAAATTTCAACACTTCATCCCCAATAGCATACCCATAACTTTCATTAATCTTTTGAAAATGATCAATATCCATTGAAATTATACTTAAGGAAATATTATTTCTAATTGCGAGCAAGATATCCCTTTCAAGATGTTCAAAGAAAAATTTTCTACTCAATAATTCAGTCAAGGGATCTGTATTTAACAAATCTTGCAGTGATTCATTCATTTTTTTGAGTTGAATTGTTTTCTCTTGCACTTCAGTCTCTAATTTTTGTTCGTATCGTATTATTGATGTAATATCTCTGAATATTACAATAACTCCACCATTAGAAGTGGGAAAAACAATCAAATGGACAGAAAACAATGTACCATCTTTTTTTATAAAGGATTCATTCGTTTTTCTTTGTTGTTTATCTTTTAAAGTTTGAATAACTGGACAATCATCTTTTTTATATAACTCATTTTCTACTGTATGATGATGAAAAAGTACATGTCCATTTTGACCTAAAACTTCTTCATTTGTATATTGAAGCATTTGAAGGGCAACATCATTCATAAAAGTACAATTTCCATACTTATCGACTGTGTAAATACCATCGCCTACACTTTCAAGGAGGAATTCAGTAAATTTTCTTTTTTTATTATTGATAATAATAAATGTAAAAAATCCAATACTTATAATAAAAAATCCAATAATCTCATAAGAATATTTGTTCCAAATATCTTCAAATGTTATCTCTTGAAATTTATCATATGGAGGAAGTCGCATCTCTCTAACTAATGTATCAACCCCACTATAATCAGCAGGTGTCGTATAACCATAAACTCCATGTAGACTTGTAGCTTCTAGTGAATAGAGTGCCGATGCAAAGTGCCGTATTACACTAGGATTTGTGTGGTTCAAAGCAAAAATAGGCCATTCTGGATAGAGTGAAGTTGAAACTATATTTGGAAAATTAATATTTTGTTTATTAATAATTTTTATATCTTTCAAATTCAATTCTCCAGCTGCTACCATCTTTTCAATAACACCATCTCTTATAAATCCAACCTCACTATCCCCTTTTAAAATCTCTTTCACAACCGCTTGGTGAGGATTTACAAATTTTACCGATTTAAAGTCTTTTTCACTAAGTCCAATTTTTTCTATTTCAAAAATCTGCGTGAGATACCCACCCATATGGGTTCTACTTGGTGTTGCTAATGTTTTATTTTTTAGATCTTGCAATGTATTGATTTTAGTATTGTTACTTTTGGTTATGATAACGCCACCTAATTGTGAAACAATTTTTCCCTTCGCACTTTTTGTAAGTGTTGCAATCACCCCTTGTATATCATTATGAGCTCGTATATTAATATAATGGATAGGATTTGTTGTAACGATATCTAATGTTTTATTTGCTATTCTATAATCAATTGCATCTGGTTGTAAAACTTCTAAAATAACCACTTCATCTTTTAAAATAGAATTCAAATAGGCAATTAAAGGCTCGTATTCTTCTTTTGTTTTCTCATATCCAAGATAAGCAAAAACTCCCATTCTTATCTCTGTCTTCCCATAAACTAAGTTTGGAAAAAGAAAAAATATACAAACGATATAAAACAAACTTAGTTTTTTCAAGTGATATTCCTTATTTTATAAAAGAGATTATTATATCCCTCTTTTCTTTTATTAAAAGCACTTTTTGTAAAATTATTCCTAACATCAAGTATATCAATAGCCAAACAATCATCACCTTTTCGGCCAATTCGACCAAGGTATTGAATCAATCTTCCACTATATGAAATAGGCGTTGCAAAGATAATAGTATCAAGATGTGGAAAATCAATCCCCTCTCCAAAATAGGAAGAAGTTGCAAGAACCAAACTCGAACTCTCGATAAGTTGTAGATTTTTCTCTTTTTCCTTTTTATTTAGACTTCCATGTATTGCTATATAAGTTAATTTTACCTTGTCAAGTAGAAATGAAAGATTATTAATATGTTCTATTCTATCAGTAAGAACTAGAATCTTTCTTTTTTGATGAAGTTTAATTTGCTCAACAATAAGTTCATTTCTTGGTTGATTATTAATAATTTCATTTATTAAATCACCAAAATTATCACATTCACTTTCAAAATCACTTTTAATTATCTCTACTACTTTTTTATTTGTTTTTTGTGATTTTACTTCATAAGAGATATTTCCAAGTTGTTGAAAAAGTATTGGCTCCATCCCATCTTTCCTTTGTGGTGTAGCACTAAGACCTAAAATATATTTCCCATAAAATTGTTTTATAATATTCTCAAAAGTAAGTGCTGGTATATGATGGCACTCATCAACTATTACAAAAGAGTAGTTTTGGATGATTTGGGGATTGTTTTTCAAACTTTGCATGGTAGCAATATCAAGGCGATTATTAAGGGTATTTTTACTTTTTCCAAGTATCCCTATCTCTTTTTTTGGAATCCCCAAATAATCATTAAATCTTTCAATCCACTGATCAAGGAGCATATTTTTATTTACTATCACAAGGGTATTTACCCCTCGTAAGCTTATCATCTGCGATGCTATCAAAGTTTTACCAAATCCAGGAGGTGCTACAAAAATTGAAAAATCTTTCTTTTTAATCGCTTCGATAGAAACTTTTTGTTCATCTCTCAAAATAAATTTTAAAGTTGGAAATTTCTCTTTTTTCTCAAATCTCTCATCTTTTATTTGATATGTGATGTGTGCATTATTTAAAGCGATTATCACATCTCGCATAAGCCCTCGCGGGAGTTTTAAAATATTCTCTTTTAGTTCAAAAGCAAAAATCTTTGTCGGGATATTATAAGTAGGTTTTCGTAAATTTTGTAAGATTTTGATTTGTGGATTTGGGAAAATTGCTAGATTTTTTAGTTCATTAATAAGTGGTGTTGAAAGATTTTTGATAGGGATATAGATACTATCTTTTAAAACAAAAGAGAAGATAGTATTTTTTTCTATCTTCTCTTCAAGTTGCTTAATTTTATTCTCTATCTCTTTTTTTTGTTTATAAAGATTTTCAAGCTCTTTTTTGGCAACTTCCATAGAAAAGTTTTCCCCCTACTCTCCATCTTCATATTCATCATCAAGATACTCTTCGTCATCATAAAAGTCATCTTCTTCTGAACCATCATCACTTTCGATATAAAGCTCTTTTGGAACCATCAACTCTTGATAAACAACATTGAGTTCATCATCATCGATTCTTTCCCCTTTTTTTCTAGCAACAATTCTAATAGGCACACCTTCAAAGTCAAGATATTCCCTTAAAATATTAATAAGATACCTTTTATAACTAAAGTGAAGCATCGATGGTTTATTCATTACAAGTGCCACTGTTGGTGGATTTGTATTGAATTGTGTTGCAAAATATATTCTTAATCTATTTCCATTTGGACTTGGAAGTGCATGTCTTTGAATAGCTTTTTTAATAGTTGCATTAAGAACAGATGTTGAAATTCTTTTGTTGTAGTTTTCAAAAATAGTGATAATTTTATCTTTTAGTTTGTCTATGTTTCTTCCAGTTTTAGCAGATACTGCCATAATTGGGGCGTAATATAAAAATCTAAATCTATCCCTCACCTCTTTTGTTACTTTTTCATAAGTATCCATATTCTCATCCCATTTATTAAGGACAATAATAACACCCAATCCAAACTTATCAACAAGTCCAGAAACTTTCTCATCTTGATCAGCAATAGGAACACTCGCATCTAAAACAACAAGAGCTATGTTTGACTGTTGTAACATATCTTCTGTTCTCATTAGGGCGTATTTTTCGATTCCTAAAATCTTCCCACGTCTACGTAAACCTGCTGTATCAACAAAGGTAATTTTCTTATCATTATAGATAAATGTTTCATCAACTGGATCGATAGTAGTACCAGCTATTGGACTTACAACACTTCTCTCTTCTCCGATAATTGCATTTAAAATAGAACTTTTCCCAACATTTGGTTTTCCAATAATCGCTATCTTGATATGATTTGGGTCAATCTCTTTTTTCTCTTCCACAATCACTTTAGATTTTCTTCGAGGTTCTCGCTCAGGTGTACTAAAATCTTCATCTTCATCAGCTTCTTTATTTTGGGCAATTTCGTTAGCTATAATCTCCTCTTCACTCATAGGAAGTTGCTCATGAAGCCATTCAAATAATCTTACAGTTCCTCTATTATGTGAAACAGATATAGGGAACATCCTCTCCTCATCTATCCCAAAACTGTAAAATTCCCAAAGATTTTCTTTCTCTTTATCGTTGTCAATTTTATTTACCACAAGTGCTAAATTTTTCCCAAGTCTTTGAAGTGCATAAAAAAGTTCACTATCTTTTTCATCAGGTATTCTCTTTCCATCAACCATAAAAAGGACAATATCTGCCTCTTTAGCTGTTTCAATTGCTTTTCTTTTTACATTTGAAAAAATAGCATCATCTGTATCATCAATCCCACCAGTATCAAGCATCATAGCTTCTCTGTTTAAAATTTTTACTTCTCTTCTTCTTATATCTCTCGTAGTTCCTGCAAGGTCACTTACAATTGCCACCCTTTTTTTCGCTATTCTATTGAATAATGAGCTTTTCCCAACATTTGGTTGCCCTATTAATGCTATTTTTATCATCTATGTCCTTTTAAAATGTCCCATTTAAAAAGGGACTAACTATTCTTATTCTACTTTTAACGGCTTAAATAATCAAACCTCTAGGTTACCTTCAAAAATCGATGATTTTTCAAGGGGAACCTCCAGTAGCAAATCCTAAAGAGGGAGATATATCTCCCTCGTCGCTTTATCTCTTATGTTTTCCAGTTAAAATAATATTTTTGCGTTAAGATAATTACCTTTTAGGTTCATATCATACTTATCATTTATAATTGCATCTTTGTTTTTTGTTTTCCAACTTGTGTATCTATATCCATAACTAATATAGATATTTTTCATCATTCTATAATTAATAGAATATGTATAATCTTGCGCTTCATCATCACCTAAAGCTAACATTGAAGTTTCAGCTTTTAAAACTGTATTGATTGGATATAAATCAATTTTAAGTCCAATATAAGGGAGGGGAATAATACTTTCAGGCCCTTTAATAGTAATAGAATCTTCAGTTAAAATATTACCAGTATTTTTTTTAAGTGTTTGTGTATAATCAATTTTCTTAAAATTTACCCCAACGTCAAATTCAAATATGCTTTGTTGTAAATATCCGTAAATAATAGTATTTAATTCACTATATTCAATACTTGATGTAACACTTCCAACATAGTTATTATTTCCATTAATAATTTGACCTGGTGTTGCTATGTTTCCATTTGCTAATGAATTTAAAGTAAAATAATTCACATAAATATTTGGAAGCCAAGTATAATCATTTTTTAAATCAAGACCAAATGATGTTACATTTTTTGATTCATCAAATCCCAAATCATCTTTAAAATTAATCAATGCGGTTGGGTTTTGAATATTTCCATCTACTCTAGTATTCCAAATCCCAGCTTCTACTGCAATATTTCCAAGACTTGGATCTTCGATCTCATAACCATTTAGTAATGTTGCACAAAAAAACGATAATATTATTTTTGATTTTAGTTTTTTCATTTTCCAATTTTCCTTATTTTACACAAAAGTTGTAGATTTTATCCAATTTTTGTTTAATAGCACCTCTAATGAGCACATAATTTTTAATTCGTTACAATCGCTTATGATAAAAACAAAAGATGACAACCTAACTTTAGCGGTAAAATATATGCTTTTTGCCTCACTTCTTTTTGCAATAACAGGTGCATTTGCTAAAATTTTAAGTGAAAATATGAGTTCAGTTGAAGTTGTTTTTTTTAGAAATTTTGTTGGTGTTGTTATCATTTCATATAGTATTTATAAATCACCACTCAAACAAATTGGTGGAAAACCATTTTTACTTTTTTTAAGGGGTTTTGTTGGGTTTTTAGCCCTCTTGATGTACTTTTATAACATTGCACATATCCCATTAGCAGAAGCTCAAACATTTGCAAAAACTTCCCCTATTTTTACAGCTCTTTTTTCCTACCTTATCCTAAAAGAGAAGCTTTCAAAATTTGCAATTTTTGGAGTTATTATTGGATTTATTGGGATACTTTTTATTACAGGTTTTGATATCACACAACTTGAAAAAACAGACTATCTTGGTATTTTTAGTGGAATTGGTGCAGCTTTAGCATACACTTCAATACGAGAGTTAAAAAACTATTATGATACAAGAATGATTGTTTTTTCATTTATGTTCACAGGAACGGTTGGACCTATCTTAATTATGATTTTTGGTGAATTTTACACTTCAACTACATTTGATTTTATCGTTGCCTCTTTTGTTTTTCCTACGTCAAAAGATATCATCTCTATTTTGGGACTTGGCTTTTTTGCAACTGCTTCACAACTTTTTATGACAAAAGCCTACAGTTTGGCAAAAGGGGGAATTGTAGGAACCATTGGTTATGCAAATATTATCTTTTCAATCTTTTTAGGAATGATGCTTGGGGATTTATTCCCAACTATTACTATTTTATTTGGAATTGGACTTATTATTGTAAGTGGTTTTTTAGTTACATACAATAATAAATAAAGATTTACAGAATGTTTTTGCTTATTCCAGTTGCTGTCATTTTTTTATTGTTTGTCTATTTGCATATGCACGATGATCTCTCTACATTGCTAGAAATAATTGTATATTCTTTAATGGTTGGGATATCTTATATATCTTTTGTTCTCTATAAAAAAGTAAAAAATGATTTTAAACAGCAAGAGATAAATGCTATAAGTATTGAGATAAAGGCTTTACAATCAAAAATATCTCATTCAAAAGATGAAAAAACCATCTTATTTTACAAACAAAAGATAAAAAATTTAGAAAATGAAATAGAAGAAAAACTCAAAAGATAAGTCAAAATGTAGAAATTTATTCTACATCCTTAAAAGTATCTCTTATTTTTAAAAACTCATCCAAATGCTCAAAAAATAACTCTACAAGTTTTGGATCAAAATGTTTTCCACTTTCCTCTTTAAAAAGGGCAAATATCTTCTCATCATCCCAAGCTTTTTTATAACATCTATCACTTCCAAGAGCATCAAAAACATCAGCTAATGCTGTAATTCTCCCATAAATATGGATGTCATCACCAGATTTTCCTCTTGGATATCCACTTCCATCCCATTTTTCATGATGTTCATGTGCAATAATTGAAGCTGCTTTTAGAAGAGGTCTATTAGAGTGTTTAAGCATCTCGAATCCAAGTCCAGCATGAGTATTCATAATCATCCTCTCATCATCCGTAAATCTTGCTGGTTTATTCAAAATAGCATCAGGAATAGCAACTTTTCCAATATCGTGCATTGGGCTTGCTTGTTTTAACATCTCAGCTTCAGCTTTTTCAAGTCCGTATAAATTTGCTAAAAGTTTACTATATTCAGCAACTCTTTTTACATGATTGCCAGTTTCTTTACTTCTACTTTCACCAATAGCACCCATCGTAAATACAACTTCTTTTTGAGTATTTTCTATCTCATCGTTGAGTTTGTTTATTTCAGTAAGTCCATCATGTACTTTTTGCTCAATTTCATCAACACTTAGTGAAACATTTTTATTCACTCTATATGCCAAAATAATAATAAAAAAGATTGTTATTAAAAAAAGTACAGTTGTTAAAAGATAAACAGTATTTTTAAAATCTTGTGATAGATTTTCAATATCCATCTCAATTTTTGTATTGATTTGATTGCTAGAAAATATAACTTTTGTTATGTTATTTACAATTTTATGTTCTTCTATCATCAACGCTTCATTTACCAAAACAACACTACCTATATCTTTAACTATCTCAAAATATTCTCCTAACGCTTTTGAAGGATAATTATTTTTTAAAAGTTCTATTTTAGAAACCCATTTAATATAAGCCTCTTCATTTCTCTTTTGAAATAAAAATTCTTTACTATAATATTTTACATCAGAGAAATCTTTCAAAAGTACAATTTTTTTTCTCTCCATGATTTCATCTTCAATATTCTTCCGAGCTAAATTTTCTTTTGGATATAAATCATTAAAAAGTTCAGTATATTCTACTTGCTTGGTTTGAATAAGATAAATCTCATCAAAAGCTTTCTCTATCTCTTTTTCATTTTTAGAAAGTTTCTCAAGCTTAAGTGCAATATGCTCATGTTTATCAATATCATCTATCAAAAAATCAATAAAATCTGTTTTATCTTTTCCATAAATCTTATCGTTAATAGATTCAAATTCATTTTCATAATTTGTAAAAGCTTGCTTTATTTTAAGTAGCTCCTCTTTCGTATTTGCATCTATCACATTTTCTATCAAGCTATTCATATTCTCTTGTGTAAAAACTAAAGCAGAAATATTCTTTCTTGATTTATCATTTTCTTGCATTTGATATAACATAATTCTATTTATACCAAAAATAAAAAATATCAACAGAGAAATCAATAAAAAACTATATTTAACCGATTTTTTAATGTTCATAATCAAACCTTTGTTTCATAATAGAAACATTTTACCCAAAAGATATGAATAGAAAATGAAATATTTTAAAATATTATTCTTTTACTCTTTTATTTTTAGGAAATATAATAGTAAAAATTGAACCAGCTAATTGTTCTTGATTTTTACAATCAATCGTTCCATCAAAATACTCTTTTATAATCTTCAAACAAAAAAACAATCCAAGCCCAGTCCCTTGGAATTGATGTTTTGTAGTAAAATATGGGTCAAATATTTTATTGATGATATCTTCACTAACACCACCTGCATTGTCTTTGAGAGTAATGTAGATATTTCCATCTTTCTCTTTTAAACTCAACTCAATCAATCTATCTTCTATATTATTTTTTATAAATGCTTCACTTGAATTGATTAAAAGATTTGAGATAACCTCCGTAAACTCTTTCTCATATCCATTTATTTTAATGCTTTCTAAATCTGATTTTATTTCTATTTGATTATTATTTAATATATCTTTTGAATTTTTTAAAACATTATTTATCACTTCATCCAAAAAGAACTCTGTTTGCTCATTTGCATTTACAACAAAATCTCTAAAACGGTCAATTGTTGTTGAAAGATTATTAGCGTATTGAACTACTAAATTTGTTGTTCTTTCAAGTTCATCATCACTAACGATACCCATATCAACCCTTAACTTATAACCAGTAATAACAGTTGTAATAAGACTTAGTGGTTGTCTCCAATGATGTGCGATATTTCCTATAAGTTCCCCAAGTGCTGTTGTTCTTTTTTGTTTTTGAAGTATCAAATCTAACTCTTTTGAAGTTTCATCATTGATTTGTTTTAAAATATTATTTTTACTTGCGACATATATCATTATCAAAACAATGAAAAAAAGTATAGTTAAAACAATCATAAACAATTTATCTGTTTGTTCTATAACTTTATTAAGTTGATATTTTTTTGCCGAAATATCATAATAAATCTCAGAAGCACCAGCAAAAATACCATTTTTCATTATTGGAATATAAATCTCTGCTACATCTTTTTGAATCGTAACATTTTCTAAAGTGGTCTCTCCTGCATTAACAATTTTGTAGTAAGTTTCCCCTTTTTGAACATTATCATAAAAATAATTATGAGAATTTTTAGTTCCAATATCTTCATGTTTCGTAGAAAAAATAATATACCCATCTTTATCAAAAAGTTTTATTTTATTAATTGTGAAATCTTCCATAATATGCTCAAGTGCTATATCCATAACTTCACTTTGTTTTGTTACATCTTGATGCACTGAAATATGTTTTCCAACTTTTGTAGATTCTTCAATTACATAGTTCATCATCGTATCTTGAAATCTTTCAAAAACATATTTGTGCAATATATAATGGGAGATTGTGATAAATACAACCATCATAACAATAACCAAAAGATATACACCCTTACGAAATATATTTTTAACAATATCAACAAATCCAATTTTATGTTTTTTGTTCACAATTAATACCCTATAATATTTTATTATATTTTATAATCTCTTTTGTTATATCTTGATAAAAGTAATAAAAAAGTAATAAAATCTTTCTGACTTTGTGTAAATAAAACATACCATTCAAATAAAAGTTATTTTAATGTACAATGACAAAATATAGACAAATGGAGTAAATATGGCTTTTTATAAATCGTATGGCGCAGCTGGTGAAGTTACTGGTTCTTGCCATTTTTTGCAAATTGGGAAAACTAAAATATTGATTGATTGTGGGATGTTTCAAGGGGATGAAGAGGAGTTCAACAAAGAACCATTTGATTTTAATCCAAAAGAGATAGACTACCTTATTGTCACTCACGCACACCTTGATCATATAGGTAGAATTCCGTTGCTAGTTAAAGAAGGATTTACTGGAAAAATTATCTCTACAAGAGCTACTTTTAGTATTACTCAACTGATGCTTAAAAATTCTGCTGGTATCTTAGAAACAAAAAAAGAGCCACTTTACACAACAAAAGATGTAGATCCAGCTTTACATCTTTTTGGAACTTTTCTTGAACCGAATAAATCGCTTGAGTTAACAAAAAATATCAAAATTTCTTTTAAAAATGCTGGGCATATTTTGGGGGCAGTGAGTGTAAGAATCAAATTTTTTGATGAGGGGATTACTAAAACTGTGGTATTTTCAGGAGATATTGGTCAAAGTAAAAGAATTATAACATCACCTGTAAAATATTGGAAAAAAGCAAATTATGTTTTTATTGAGTCAACTTATGGGCACTCAATCCACCAAAATCTCAATGTTTCTATCAAAGAGTTTAAAAAAGAGATTTTAGAAACTATTAAAAAAGGTGGAACAGTTGTTATCCCATCTTTTGCACTTGAAAGAACACAAGAGATACTTTTTCTTTTAAAACAACTAAGCCAAAAAGGGAAACTTCAAGATATTCCTGTTTATCTTGATTCACCACTTGCTATTAATGTAACAAAAACTTTTAAAAACTACCCAAAACTTTTTAACAATAAAGTTACGAAAATGATAAAAGCAAACGAAGATCCTTTTGATTTTGTAGAACTCATACAAACATACACCAAAGAAAGCTCTCAAAAAATAGAATCTCATAAAGGAGCTAAAATAATCATAGCAGGAAGTGGTATGTGTCAAGGTGGAAGAGTAAGCTATCATCTAATAAAATACCTTCAAGACAAGAAAAATTTAGTTCTTTTTGTTGGTTTTCAAGTTCATAGTACCACAGGAAGTCAAATTTTGAATGCTAAACATGAAGCTCATATTCTTGGAATGAAAATACCTGTTCAAGCAAAAATAAGCTCAGTTTCTGGTTTTTCAGCCCATGCTGACCAACATGAACTTTTAGAGTGGCTCAACCATATTAAAGATGTAAATTGTGTCTATTTAGTTCACGGAGATATTCCACAACTTAAAGTCTTAAAAGAAAAGGTGAAAACAAAACTTCAAGATAAAGTGCATATTGTAAAAATGCATGAACAAATTCATCTTTAGGAATGGTTATGTATTCATTAGAACAAGAGTTTCTAGATAATAAAAACAAAGAGAAAGATACTTGGCGACTTTTTAGGATACTAGCTGAGTTTACAGAAGTATTTGATCATCTAAGTACCCTACCTCCTGCTGTGTCAATTTTTGGAAGTGCAAGAACAAAAACAGACGATAAATACTATGAAATAGCTTACGAGATAGCAAAACAACTCTCCGATGATGGTTATGCGATTATCACAGGTGGCGGTGGTGGAATAATGGAAGCAGCCAATAAAGGTGGAGGGAAATTTTCTGTAGGGCTGAATATTCAACTGCCAAACGAACAAATTACAAATCCCTTTGTCAAAATCTCACTCCATTTTAAATACTTTTTTATACGAAAAGTGAGCTTTATGAAATACTCTGTTGGATTTATAGTGATGCCTGGTGGATTTGGTACTTTAGATGAACTCTCAGAAGCTTTATGTTTAGTCCAAACAAAAACAATTGGGAATTTTCCAATCGTCCTTTTTGGAACAAAATTTTTCAAACCTTTGGAAGAATTTTTTAAAAAAATGTTAGAACATCACTATATCGAAAAAGAAGATATGAATAACTACCTTATCACCGATTCAATTCCTGAAGCTTTGGAATATATCAAACGGTGTAGGTTTGATGCTCAAATGTAAGGGGTATCCCTAAAGTTTTAGTATCTCAAAAAAGACCATTATCCCGATAAAGATAATAATACTTGAAGAGAATATTTGTATCGTTCTAGTGTATTTTTGAAGATTTATTAAGATTTCACTTGTGATTTTAAAAATAAAAAAATAAAAAAATAAAAATGGGACAATTACCACTCCAAGCCCAAAAGAGATACCTAAAAAAATTGAAGTAACAAAAGAGGAAGCCACTGCACTTGTAGCTATAAGTGTAGAAAGTGGCAAACAAAATGAAAAAGAGCTAAAAAAGCCAATTCCAAAATAACCATATTTTAAAGATGAATGACAATTTGAAGCACAAGTATTTGAACTACTTAGTGAGCGATACAACAAAAATATTCCTAAGAAAAGTAAAAATATTCCAGCAATTTTTGAAAAATAAATAGGTGTTAAAAGTGTTTTAAAAACGCTTCCACCAAAAAATGAGATTGTTCCTATAAAAGTATAGGCTAGAATTTTCCCTCCAAAATATTGAAATAAAATCGCTACACTTTTATTTTTTTCTTCACTATTTGCTAAAAGTATCGGAGTCATCACAGGGAGACAACTTATCGCACACGATGTTGCCCCTAGTTGTAATCCCATAAAAAAGATAGCTAAAAACAACATTATCTATTTTCATAATTGTACGAATCTACACCCATAAGTGCCGCTCCATAGGAAGTGGTGATTTGTGGAAACTCTGGAATAAAAATTTTATGTCCTAATTCATTTTCGATTGCACTTACAAGTCCACCATTAAGTGCTGGTCCTCCATCAAAATAGATTCCCTCTTTTACACCAACTCGTTTTACTAACTTCACGATTCTTTTTGCTATCGAATAATGGACTCCGCACACAATATCTGCAACACTATGATTATTTCCCAAAAGTCCAATGATTTCAGATTCGGCAAAAACAGCACAAGTACTACTTACTGATAAAGGCGTACCTTCCGCTTTAAAGTGATAATCTGAAAGTTCATCCACCCCAATCTCAAGTTTCAGTGCAACTACATCCAAAAACTTTCCAGTTCCAGCAGCACATCTATCGTTCATCGCAAAATTTGTGACATTCCCCTCAATATCAAGGGAAATTGCTTTGCTATCTTGTCCCCCGATATTGATAATAGTTTTTATCTCTCCAAACTCTTTTGCTGCAGCCCTTGCACCTATCGCATTAGCAGTTATTTCGCTAATATTTTCATCTGCTTCTTTATACAATTTTCGTCCATATCCAGTTGATACGGTATAGACTACATCAGAAGCTTGGATATTTAACTCTTTTAAAAGTAAATCAAGTGTTTCTTGGGCATATTTATAAAACATACTTCCACTAGCACTTATTTTTTGTCCAACTAAATTTTTATTTTCATCTGCAACTGATATTTTTATAGCAGTTGAACCTATATCTATCCCTACAAAGTATTTCATTTTTTATTTCTCCGTCTTGTTTTAAGCGATTCTACAAAAGCTTCAATTCTCGTGCTTAATTGTCCACCTTGGCTAGGACTATAATCGCTTTCAAGATAAAGGATAGGAATCCCCTCTTTCTCCATAGCCTCCAATACACTTCTTTGTTCCATCTCATACACAGTGCATCCTGCAAAGGCTTGATAGACAACACCATCAGCTTTATAGGCTCTAACTAACTGAATAACTCTTCTAATACGGTCATCATTTTTTGTAAAGATTGGGCAAGTACAAGCTTTAAGATATTTATCTGAAATTGAATCTATCATATCGTACAAATTCCACTCATCAACCGCTACCATATCATTAAACATTCTATTTGAACTACAAGTTTCATCAGCTACGATGATGGCATCAGATTCTTCAATTAGTTGAGGAATTTTATAGTTTGGGAAAATAGGAGGTGAACCTGTATACACTATCCTTGGACTTATTTTGTTTGCTGCATTTATTTTTTCTTTTACTCGCAAATCTAACTCTTTAAGTAAATTTTCCATAGCATTTATCCAATTATCTATCTTATCAAAGAAAAAAGCATTGGTTACTAAAAATACATCTATTCCCAAAATTGGTACATTATCTAGCTTTCTAAAATCACTCAGTTTATGATAAAGTGATTGGGCATAACCTATCTTTTTGATAGATGCTTCAAGATTTGAACGGTTCAGTTTTTTACCTTGAAATTTTGAAAGTTCAACAGCAAATTGTTTAACACTTCTTCTCCAATATTCACGACTCGCTTCACTCTCTTTAGTTCTAGGAAAATCTACATCAAAGATTTTGTATCCAAAACTTTCAATTGTAGCCCCCGCTTTTGTTTTTTGGTCACATGTAGTAGGGGAAAATACTATATCAGGCTTATCACTAAAGTTTCCACTAGCAAAATGCCCAACTGTCGCTTTGACAAGGGGACAAGCTTTTTGAGGGAGTAAATCACTTCCTATCTCATCATCTGTATAAAAACCATTGCAAAGTCGAATGGGCACACCATCAAGTGCATAGATAATCTCACTAGGGATTTGGATACACATCGTTCCTATTTTCGTTTTATCATCGTGAAGTGATTTTTGATGACAATGAACATCTTCAAAAAGTTTATAAAAATACTCCATCGACTGAATTGGTGACTTAAAATCTTCCCTTAGAGTATTTAAAAGCTTTATCGCTTCCATTGCTTTATGGCGATTTTGCTTTTCTTTTGGAGTTTCAATTGTGTGATTTTCTTTATTTTGGTTCATTCATTTCCCCTTTTTTATCCATCGCCATTCGCACCAAGAACCCTTCTTTTGTAGATTCAAAAATAGTAACACCTGCAAAATTTGCTTCCAAACATCCATCTTCAGGACAAGCTGCTACGCATTTTAAACACAAAGTACAATCTTCGGTAACAAGATTTTTATTTTTTACATCATCAGCAATTTCTAAGATATCCATATCACAAGCATTATAGCAATCACCACATTTTGTACATTTACTTCCATCTTTATAAAGCTTTAAAAGTGCTGGTTTTGAGAAAATATACTGTAAAGCTGCCATTGGGCAAAAATAACAAAAAAATCTTTTTTTTACAAAACTACCAACTAAGAAGAGTGCGACAATCATCATCCCTAAGGTTGTCATTACCATGTCTGTTTTTGAATCAAAACTAATATAAAATTGTGTAAAGTCACCTGTAAAAGCAGGTATTAACATTCTCCCTGGACAAATATCACAAAATGGCATAGCTAATCCATTTGGTAATTTTGGAAGTCCCAAAAAAGAATTTGCTATCAACAGGGGAATAATTAAAAGTAAAACCAATAAAATCCATTTAACAGATTTTATACCATTTCTATTTGACCAATCATATTGAGAAAATCTAATTTTAAATTTTTCTCTCAAACTTGTAATCCAATCTTGCATCGTACCAAGTGGGCAAATAAATCCACACCAAGCTTTATTTAGTAACCAAAACCAAACAATAAACATCCCTAAAGAGATTAAAAAAGCATATCCTGCAAATCCTAGAAAAGTCTCCCAAGAAAATTTTAAATCGTGTTGTAACATTCCAACATAACATTTTCCACCCGTAAAATCACCATTATACACACAAGCAAAAGTGGGTAATTTATTTCCTAAATCAAAGCCTATATATCCACCATATACGATAAATAAAAAAGCAACTATTTGAAACCAAAAACGAAATCGTATTAGGTTCATATTATTTATTTTTCTTTTTAAATTGAGCAATTTTTCCCCTTAAAACAGATAGTTGATACCAAATAGGTAAGTTCGTCCAGCAGATGGATATCCTATATGTACTTCATAAGCTTTATCCAATAGATTTTCTATTTCCGTATAAAACTTCATATTTTTATATTTATATTCTATCTTGGAATTAGCTAAAAAATATCCTTGTAATACTTCTGTATTTGCACTATTATTAAAGCTATCACTTACATAGTATCCACCTAAATTGGCTTTAAAGTTTTGATACACAGCATAGATATCTGATTGAAATTTTTGTTTTGGTTTCGCAGGTAAATAAAGCCCAGTATCATCATTTTTAAATATCAGATAAAGGTAAGAAGCATCTATCTTAAAAATCTCATTTATTTTCCAATCAAGACTTGTTTCAAAACCTTTTCGTGTACTTGAAGTTACATTTTCATAACCATAAACACCATTTGCATCATATGAACCGCTTATTCCATCATCTATTTTGCTATAAAATATATTACCATTAAGATTAAAATCATCATTTATTTTAGAAGACAACCCTGCTTGATAATTTGTGGTTGATTCCATTTCTAAATTTGGATTACCTTTAACGGTACTACTTTCATAATATCTTTGTTTAAAAGTTGGTGTTTTCGATGACTGAGTAATTTTAAAATTGTATTTTGTATCATTTAGATTATAACTCACGCCCAGTTCTGGATTTACCGAATTACCAAATGTAGAATGATTATTGAGTCTCATTCCTAAGTTGTACCCAAGATTGTTGTATTCAAATTGTTTCATTCCATACAAACCAATTAAATCTTCACTATGACTTCCTGAATTTGTAGCTTCTGCTGAACGATTTTCTCCATTTACACCAAGAACTGCTTTCCCAAAAATAGCCATATCCCCACTATATTTTAAGTCGCTTCCATAAGTAACTGTTTTTAAAAAAGTATCAAGATTTACATCTGGATTTGTATTCAAATCATCGTTTCTACTTGTGTATAATCTCCCTTCAAAACCATTATTTTTGAGCAACATTGATGTTCCAAATGATTCTTTTTCGTATCTTGCATTTGGAGTGGGACTAGTTATTTTTCCAGTAACTCCACCTTGGTCACTCAAATAATTTGAAGTTAGACTAAAATCATATTCTTTTGCTAGTAATGTATTAAAATCAAGTTTTGCAGAATTTATCTCACTATCACCATTCAGTCTATGACCATCTGTTTTATCATGATTTACATCAAATGCCAAACCAAAACCATCAAAAGTTTTTCCAATATTTAAGCCAACTTTTTCAGTATTTAAAGAACCTTTTGCGATGTTGATTTTATTTACATAAGATTTATTTGTTTTTTTTGAAGTGATGACTATCACCCCTCCACTTGTATTATCTCCATAAAGTGCAGCACCAGAACCTTTGATAATCTCTATTTTTTCCAAATTTTCAGTTGATATTCCACCTAAACTCGCTGTTCCAGTTAAAGAATCAGTAAGTGGTCTTCCATCAAAAAGGACTAAAACTTCATTTGTAGTTGAACCTTGAAGACTAATAAAACTATCACTTGCTTTGATGCCAGGGAGTTTATTGAGTAAATCGACTAACATTTGAGTATTTAAACTTCGTATCTCTTTAGATGAAATAATCGTTGAACCATTATCTATTCCACTATCAGCATTAAGAAGTGTTGCTAAAAATAACGAAAGAAGAATTTTTTTATTTTTCGTCAAACCAAATCTCCTTAGGCTCTTTTTTCTTTTTTCTTCGATAATAATAAATCCCCAATGAAAGCACCAAAGTAGTCCCTATAACTACATAAAAACCAGAAAGTTGCGATGAATACTCAAGTGGAGATGAGCTAAAAGTAAGTGGCATACTCATAGAATATTTGATTTTTGAGTATGGAGTTTCTAAATATTCTCCCGATTCATTCACATCATAAATTGCTTCAACAATCATCTTTTCAGAACTTTTTTTCCCTGTTGCTATTCCATCATAATTTGTTCTCGGAATTTCAAACGAGACTATTCCATCTTTATCAGGCATCACTTCATTTACCCAACCAGTTTGCATAATAGCTTTCAGTGGTATATTTTTTTGTAAAGTACCTTTATAATAAATCTTAAATTGAGCGATATCTCCTGAATATAAACAACAATTTATTTGATGTTTTTTAATTGGTTTAAGCATCACAATTTCAAAATCAAGTTCTTTAAAAGGTGGTTTGTCATAATAAGAACCAACAGTTTTTCCACGAATCTCTTTTACAATAGATTCTTTGATATCTGCATCTTTATTATAAATTCGTGTTGTTGTAGCATCAACTTTTAAGATACCATTTTCAATATTTCTTTTTGTAAAAAATATATGATAGCTCCCTTTTTGTGGTGTTGCAACTTCAATAGAATCTTTTAAAATTTTCCCTTTTAAAATAATGTCATCAAAATCTCTCACCCAAGCTTCTGAACCATTAATATCGTTTAATTGTTTTGATTTTTTAAAAGTACCATTTTTTACAGTAAGTTCTTTATATCCTGCTTTTTTTTCACTTACACTAGTGCAACAACTAGCCTCACCCTCTTTCTTTTCTTCTAGCCATATTGAAGCATTTAAAAGAATTGGTAATAAAAGCACTGTAAAAACAGTACTTTTAATTATATCTATGTATTTCATTGCAAAGCCAATTAAAATTTAAATGCTAACTCGGCATAGAATGTTCTACCTGGTATTAAACCTGATTGATAATATTCTGCATCAAGAAGATTATTAACAGAAAGAGATGCTTTTAACCAATTTTGTATTTGATAGGCAACTTTTGTATCAACTGTAAAATGTGATTCGTAGCTACCTGGAACATCTTTTATAATATCAGAATTGTCATCTTTTGTTGTGAGACTATCAACATATTTTCCAACTATAGAAGTGTCTAATTTACCACTATTAAAATTCATTCCAACATTAAATTGTTTTTCAGGTGTATATGTAAGTTTTTTTCCAACCAATAATGGATTTGTGATATTTTCTGTAATTTCTGATTTATTGTAAGTATAGTTTCCAAAAAATTTAAATTTTTCATTTATTTTTTGAGCAATTTCAAATTCTATACCTTTAATTTCAGCTTTTCCAGCATTTCTTTTTTCATTCAATGTTGTGCTAACTGAAGTTGAATACATTAAATCAGTTAAATAATTTTCATAATAAGTTGATTTAATAAAAGTATTAGTGTCAAATGTATGTTCAAAACCAACTTCCCATGATGTTGTCGATTCTGGTTTTAAACCTGGGGCAGCTTTGTATAATAATGTACCAGAATACCAATCAGAATATAAATCACTTAAACTTGGTGCTCTAAATGCTTGTCCTACAGATGTTCTGAATGTTGTATTTTTAGATTGCACATAAACTAATGAGGCTTTTGGACTAAATTGTGATTCTTTTCTTGTATCATAATTTGTGATATTAGAAGTGGCAATATCATTAATCAATCCATCAGTTTCCCAAGTATCATATCTTCCACCTGCATATGCTACTAATTTATCAGTTATATCGATAGTATCTTGAATAAAAATAGCTTTTGTTGTACTTTGTCCATTTGAATCATATGTTAAAGTTGATTTACTACTTTCATCCGTCCAGTTAGTAAGTGTATTTATTGTTTTATGCAATTCATTTTTATTTATATCTAATCCAGCAACAATAAAATGTTGTTCACCTAAAGGAAAACTTAATTGTACCATTCCATATGTTTTTTGATTTGGAATATCTGTATATTTACCTTGACCACTAGTTGATGTTGAACCAGTTGAAATATACCAGTAATCAAAATCTGTGTAACCCACATCAACTTTTAATGCTAAATCATTTGTTATTTTATTCTCATAACCAACTGTATATTTTGATGCTTCTTCTCCATTTGGACCAAATAAAAAATTCGCTTCACTAATCGCTGATTTAGATGTCGTATCTAATTGTCCAGTTCCACTATAGAATGGATTTCCAGATGTATCCTTTAAATATGTATTAAAACTATTAAATTCTGTTTCATGCTCATGATGAGAATAACCAATATTAATATTTTGATTATCATCTATGTTGTAATTTAATTTAGTTCCAATATTATCTTGATACCAAGATTTTTTTCCTTTATCACCGATAATATATACAGTTTTATCAGTGCTATCTGTAGTTTTAATTGCTCCAGTTACAGCAATACCACCAGTTCCAGTTGTAGGGGTTTTAATAACTAAATTTTGGATATACCCATCACTTTCTTTTTTATCATAATTTAATGAAATACCTAAATCTTGAGTAATTTTATCTCTATATGATAAAGATAAATTTTTGTAATTGTTACTCCCATAACCCGTTTTAATATTAAATTCTCGTTCTGTTGGTTTTTTTGTAATTACATTAATTACTCCACCCATAGCATTTCCACCATAAAGAGAAGAAAATGGACCTTTGACAACCTCAATCTTTTCAATTTCATCAACTGGAATATTTGACCAATTAACACCACCAGAAAATGCATTGTTTAATGCTATACCATCAACCAATACAGCTGTTCTATAATATTGTGGTATTCCCCTTAAAGTTACTGAATTACTCCAACTACTTGGGGTGCCATCATCATCAGAACGAACATTCACGCCAGATACATCTTGAATTGCTTGGTCAGCTCTTTGTACAGATTTTGAATTTATATCCTTTGCTGTTACAATAGATACACTTGCTGGGGATTCTGAAGTTGCTTGTTCTGTTTTTGTTGCAGTAACTGACATTTCTCCTAAATCAACCACTTCATCAGCATTTGCCATACCACAAACAGCGATAGCAACCAAAGATAATTTTATACTTTTCATACTCTTCATATTTTATTTTCTCCTTAAATTTAAGAAGACACCAATCGTTTAATATCACTAAAGGAACAATTAACTATAATAAAAAACGGTGTCTATGCACCTGATCCCTTGCTAACGGTCGCCAAACTTCAGGCAAGGGCTCGTAAAATATTTCACGAATAAAATCAGATTTTTAATAATAGTATGTAAGTGTTAATTAAGTGTTAAATTTGGATACAAAAAGTAATCAATTACTCATCCCAAAATTATAAGCTTATTTCAAAATGCAATTTAAAGTGACATTTGAATAAAATTCACTCAATCTAAAAAAAAGGAGATAACCAAATGAAAAATTTGATTAAAATATGTTTTGTTGTTGCAGCACTTTCTGTTGCATCGTATGCTGCTGTGAAGGATGCATTATTTGCAAATGTCACTACAAATGAGGCTCATAGAGCAAATATGGCTATTAAAATGCCATTGATGATGAAAAAGATGGGTCATCCTGTGACTATTTATCTTAATGATAAAGGAGTTTATGTGGCTTCAAAGAATGCAAATCAAGAGTTACCTGAAGCACAAAAACATCTTGCTGAATTGATTAAATTGGGTGGGAAAGTTTTAGTGTGTCCGTTTTGTTTAAAACATTACAATATTGATCCAAAAGATTTAATGGATGGTGTTGAGATTTCTGATCCAAAAAAAGTTGAAGCTACTCTATTTGGTAAAAATGTACAAACTATAAGCTGGTAAAAGAGAGTGAGAAAGTTATTATTTCTATTCTTTCTCCTATTGATTTCAGTAGATGCTCATGAGGGGATGTTTCAGAGTGTCGAAGAAAACAAAGCTACCATTTTACAAGAGGGGAAAAACAAGTCAGATTGCCCCGCTTGTGGGATGAACCTTTTTCAATACTACAAAACCACTCATGCTGTCAAATTCAAAGATGGAACCCATAGACAGTATTGCTCTATCTTTTGTATCATTGATGAAACTAAAAATGGATTTTTAAAAGATAAAAAACATCTTATTGATACAATTTTGGTTGTTGATGTCGCTACACTTAAGTATATCGATGTCAAAAAAGCTTTTTATGTTGTAGATAGTAAAAAACCACCAACGATGAGTGTGATAAGTACTTATGCTTTTGGTTCTAAAAAAGATGCTCAAAAGTTTCAAAAACAAAATGGTGGAAAAATCACCAATTACGATACAGCTTATAAACTCACTGCAAAATATATTTCAGAATATTAAAAGCACTTTTCACTAAAGAGTATGGAGATATTGTATTGATACTATCTCGATACTAAATCGTATCTAGCTCCATTTCAATATAGAATTTTGCTCCATATTCTCCATTTTTGACATATATTTTTCCACCAAGACTTTCAGTTACTATCTTATGGCAAATGTACAGTCCAAGTCCTGTCCCTTTACTCTTGTGTTTTGTTGTGAAATATGGTTCAAATACATTTTGGATAATATCATCACTAATACCACCAGCGTTATCTTCTATTGTTATTATAAGATGATTGTCTGCTTCTAGAAACTTTATTTCAATTGTTGGTTGTTCGATTTTTCTCTCAATTAAAACATCTTTTGCATTGTTGATTAAGTTTGTGATAACTTGAGAAAATTCCCCTTTTGCCATAGTTTTAAAATATTCTTTTTGTGGTAAATCACACAAAATCTCTATGTAATGATTTTTTAAAGTTGCTTCCATAATAGAAAGTGTAACAGTAATGGTTTGATTTATAGATACTGTATGTTGTTCTTTGTCTCCACTTTCTTTTATAAAATCTCTAAAAGTATCGATTGTCTCAGAGAGATATTTTGTATTTTGAACTATCATCTCCATATTTGGTTCGATATCTTCATCTTTTAGGATTCCATATTCATGTTTCATAGCAATACCACTAGCACAAGTGGAGATTACAGAGAGTGGTTGTCGCCATTGATGGGCAATATTTCCTATCATATTTCCCAAAGATGCCATTTTTTCAGAGTAAAAAAGTTGATTTTCAATATTTTTAAGATGCGTTATATCAACAAAAGTGATAATATTATTCCCATCTTCCAAGGTATCATCAAAATTTATCTCAATATAAAAAATATGTTCCTCTTTTTTTATATCTAAAATTTTTACTTGCCTATTTTGATTCGTTTGATTTTTGATATATTCAAACCAATTCATCCCATCCATCTCTTTAAGAATATAATTTTTCCCTTTTTCATATACAAAGAAGTCACATATACACTGATGTTCAAGTTTAAACGCTTCAATATCTGGATAATCAAAGAAAAGTAAAAATGTTCTATTTACCCGTTTTATCTCTATTCCATCAGTGATAATAATAAATGAGTTTTGTGAATCTAAAATTTTTTGATTGTTTAAAAGTTCCATTTGAGCTTGTTTTTTTGACAAATATTCTTTATAGACAAAAAACATAATAAAAGCTAAAACAATCATAACAACAATCATAACTTGATTCAACTCTTCTTCTCTATGTTTAATGAAACTATCGTCTTTAGAAACACTTACACAAGCTACTATTTCCCCTGATATTTTATTAATAATTGGAATGAAAATCGTAATCTCATTAACCTCTTTAAAATGGATAGTAAAAGGTGCTCCATATTTAATTTTTTTGGATATCTCTTCCAATTGTTCAGGTGTACCTTGAATAGAAAAATGTTTTGAATCTTTCACAATTAGTGAATCTAAAACAACTTTATCATATAAAAATCCCTTCACTGGGCTTTTTATATAATGTGTTCTTTCAGATTTAAAAACTTTTTCCTCCATCACTTTTTCACTAATCAAAAAGTTAACCCTTTTAACATCAAAATATTTAAAATAATTATCAATAAAACTTTTAACATCAAAGGAAACTTCAACACTTCCCAAATGAGTTCCATTTTGAGCAAAAACAGGATATACATATCTAAAGCCATTATAAATTCTACCCTCTTCAAATCCATAAAAAGGTTTTAAAGTACGATTGACATACTCAACACTTTCCCTTATACCAACTAAACTATCTCCATAAAGCTCTTTTCTATGCATCCTTAAAAAACTTGTTGAGTCTGGCAAATGGAAATGGAATTGCCTAATATTGTATTTTTCACTCAATCTTTTATAGCTAATTTGAAGATTCTTGTATAACTCTTCTCTATCTCTTTTTTCAAATAATTCTATCACTCTTGGTGTATCAATAACTTCATCGTAAACAAAATTTCCTATATCTCTATTTTTATCAAAGATAGAGTTATATTCAAGAAGTGATTGAGATGTTATATTTTGATTGTAATTTTCCATATCTCCATCGTATTTAATTTTTAAAAGATTATAAATCCCAAAAGATAATGCAATATACACTACACATATATAAATCAATATACTATAAGAAGATGATTTTCCAATAATATTTTTCACCTCTCCTGTTATAGAAAGATAGATAATTAATAATAATGCAATAAGTGCAAATAAAAAATAAATATTATAGATGTAGTCTATATAATTTATAGCGTCTGCATCAATATTTTTTGTATTTTGAATAAGTAAGATGTGCCCTAATTGTTTACCATTTCCATCATCAATTAAAGAGTAATAACTTACTACACTTTGTAAATTATTATCAACAAAATAGTCATTATTTTTGAAATAATCTAAATATTTTTTCATATCAACTGTTTTAAAATAGGCTAATATATTCTTTTTTAAATTTAAATTTGCTACATAATAATCACCGATAAATGTTTTAGTAACAGGATAAATTAACTGTTTTTTATAAACTGGATCTGCCATAATTACTGAAGATATTTTTTTCTCTTCTAATTTTTGGGCAATTGAATTAAAATGGGTAATAACCTCCACAACACCCAAAAATTTTTTCCCATCAGTGTCAAATATTGGAACTATTGTTTTAAATGTTAAATCAAATTTTCCAACACTAATAGAATTAACGATATTTTGATTTTTTAAAGCATCTTGTAAATCTACCCTTACATTTGCAATATTGTCATTTTTAAGCGTTGTCCAGCTTCTATCAATTGAGATACCATCATTGGTAATAAGTTGAAACCAAACATTTTTAAAATCTGTATTTTTTGCAAGTTGTTTTGAATAGTTTTGAAGAACATCTTTTGAAGATTTTTTATTTCTAAGAGCCTCAATAACATGTTCATTTTGAGCAAGTCCCAACCCTATAGTTGTTGTAGCATTTTGTTTCTCTTTAATAAGAGTCATTAAATAAACTTTAGCTGATAATATATTTTCTTTATAACTATCTTTTTTATACTCTTCAATATTATGTTGCTTAAGATATTCTATAACAACATAAAGTACCCCACTTAAAATAAAAAAAATTAATATAAGTATATTTTTATTTTTTAGAATATTTCTTCTCATCTAGTTTTCCCTTACAAGCATTTATTCTTTCTGACATTTATTCTATCAAAATAATCTTTTTTTAATCACAAAATAGCTTAATTAAGAGTTTTATTATCATCTATTGGCTTTTTTGACTCATCTTTTATTTGTTCATCTAATTGATTTTTGTTTATATCATTTTTTTCATCACTAATAGATTCTATTGCACCAATAGAGCTATTATTTTCCTCTATTGTAGTATTGTTTTCGTCTATTTCTGGTTTCATAATCTCTGTAAATTCAGGTATAACTATCCCTCTTCTTTGCATTATTTTATAAAGATGAGCTGATTTTTTCAGTACAAATTTTTGATTACCAATTGGATTGTAAATAATAGGATTTGGTAATACTGAAGCTAACTTTGCTGCTTCCATTGCTGTTAAATTTTTTGCACTTTTTTTGAAGTAAAATTTTGCAGCTGCTTCAATACCAAATATCCCATCTCCCCATTCAGCAACATTAAGATAAATTTCAATAATTCTTCTTTTAGAAAGAGTATGTTCAATTCTATAAGTGATGATAGCTTCTTTGAGTTTTCGTATTGGATTTTTACTTGGCGTTAAGTAGAGATTTTTTGAAAGTTGCTGTGAAACAGTACTTCCACCAGCTGTAAATTTACCAGCTTTTAGATTCTTTTCAAATGCATCTTCAAGCCCTTGTGTATCAAATCCATCATGCTTCCAAAATTTATCATCTTCACTAATTAAAACAGCTTTGATAACATAAGGGGAGATTTGTTTAAGATTAACCCATTTTTGCTTGATTTGCTTATCAAGTCCATCTTCTTTCCATTGTTCCATTCTATATTGCATAAAAGATGATGGAATTGGATTTGTTTTTTTTAGATCACTAACATCTGGATAAATTGCATATCTTCCTACATCTACAAGAAGAAATAATATCACAGCTACGAAACTATATTTTAAAGTTTTTTTCAATTTTGAACCTTTTATTTTATCTCTTTTAAATTGGGATATTAGCTAAATAACACTTATGAAATAAACCGAACATTAGTAACTTTATAGTAAAATACTTGTTCATTAAAAAATTAGGAACATAAATGGACTTTATCAACATAAACATACTCTTTTATATCATCGCATATCTTGTAGGTTCTATCCCATTTGGACTTATTTTAGCAAAAAAGTTTGCAGGGGTAAATGTACAAGAAGCTGGAAGTAAAAGTATTGGTGCTACAAATGTTTTACGAGTAGTAAAAGAGACAAATCCATCTTTAGCAAAAAAATTAGGAATTGCAACTGTACTCCTTGATGCTATCAAAGGAACTCTTGTTTTAGTAGCTGGAATAATAGTTGGATTACCAGCTGAAACACTTTGGGGAATTGCTGTTTTAGCTGTTCTTGGACATTGTTATAGTATCTATTTAGGATTTGAGGGTGGGAAAGGTGTTGCTACTGGACTTGGTGTATTTATAGTTCTTATCCCAATCCCTACAATTATTGGGGCAGTAATCTGGGGATTTTGTGCAAAAGTACTTAAAATTTCTTCACTTTCTTCACTTCTTGGACTTGCTGGAGTTGTTATTGGTGCTATTTTCTTAAATGATGGTGTTGGTGTTGATTCAAATGCACCTGTTTATTTAATAGCTTTTATAATCTTCTATAAACATATTCCAAATATTGTAAGACTTGTAAAAGGTGAAGAGAAAAAAGTTGCTTAAAGTCACTATTGAGAATCTTACCTTTGAGTGTATCATAGGAATTTTAGAAAGTGAAAGGATAAATACTCAAAAAGTAGTTATTAACCTCTCATTTGAATACTTTTTTGATGAAGAGAAAAAAGAGTTTATCGACTACTCAAAAGTTGCCTCTTTTGTTGAAAAAACTATGATAGAAGAAAAGTTCTTACTTATTGAAGATGCTATTTTATTTTTACGAAAAAAACTTAAAAGTGATTATCCTATGAAAAACCTATGGATAAAAATCTCAAAACCAGAGATTATGCCAAATTGTATCGTGAGTGTAGAAGAGTAAAAATCAAAGAGTTAACTCTTGATTTTTTAATTTATAAGTTTCCAAATAATCTTTTAGCATTTAAAGTTGTAAGTTCTTCAACATCTTCAACACTCATATCTAAAATCTCCCCTATTTTACTTGCTACATATTTTGTATAAAGTGGCTCATTTCGTTTCCCTCTAAAAGGTTCAGGGGTAAGATATGGAGCATCTGTTTCAAGGACTAACTTATCAAGTGGAATCTTTGGTAATACATTGACAAGTTTTTTTGCATTTTTAAATGTTACAACTCCACCTATTCCAAAGTAAAAATTTTCTTTTGCAAGGCTAAGAAGCTGTTCATCTGCATTAAAACAATGCAATACCCCACCAACCTCTTTTGCATTGTGTTCTAAAAGAATCGCTTTACTATCATTTGAAGCATCTCGAATATGAATAATCAAAGGTTTTTTGTATCTTTTTGCTAACTTTATTTGAGCGATGAAGATCTTTTTTTGAAGTTCGATATTAACAATCTTTTCAGCATCATCTTCTGAAAGTCTATAATAATCAAGCCCACATTCTCCAACTGCAACACATTTTGGATGATTGATATAACTTTCTAGAGTTTTTTCACAATATTCTTCTATATGATAAGGATGTACTCCAACACTAAAATAAATTTGTGGGTATTTTTCAGCTAGTGCAACAGCTTTTGGAAGATCATTTATATCTGCTGCTGGGATTATTATGTGAGAGATGCCATCCTCTTTTGAGGTGACGATAAGGTTATCTACATCATCTTGAAATGCATCTGCATCAAGATGACAATGTGTGTCTATAATGATTGGAAATTCCTATAAAGACATTCTTTTTTTGACTTCAGCCAAAAGATTTGGTAAATCAGAAAGATTTTCCCTTTTAATCCAAGCTTTTATACCAAAATTTTTAAAAGCATCAAAATCACTAGGATCATCAATAACAGCTATTGATGTATAGTTTTCTTTACAAATAGTAAGTTTTTTTTCTTCATAATCAAATATTGTATTGATATCTAAAATAACTACATCAGCACTTCCGTCCTCACATCCACTATGGATAAAAGAAACATCATAACCCTCTGTGTATTTTTCATCTAAATCTTCAAATGTTACTATTTTCATACTTTTCTCCGTTTTTATTATTTTTTTCAGTTACTGCAAATTATACATAATTTTTAATAAATTTAATCAATTTGAGAAAGTTTTTGGTTGATATATCTTTTAACTGCTTGATAATCTATCGTTTCTTTAAAATCATCGAAATAAGCACCACTTGCATTTGGATGCCCTCCACCATTTGCTAATTTTTGAGCCATGAGTGAAACATCAACATTCCCAGCAGCCCTAAATCCTGCATTTCCCCTTTTATTAATATTAATAAAAAAGTCAAAATCTGGATTTTCTTTCAAAAATGTATTGGCAGAAATTGAGATGCTAAAAAGATTGTAAGTTAAAAGTCCCTTATGCTCTTTATAGTAAACAGTCAAATCATCTTTTTTATGTTCTAAAAGATAAACTAAATATTTTGCACTTAGATTATCAATTGTATTATTTTTTCCATCAAGAATCAAATACTCTTTTTTAAGATGATGTGCATCATCATCAAGTAAAATATGCCCGTTCTCTTTTGTAATATATTCACAAGCTTTTAGAAGTAAATGGTGCCTAAAATCTCTATTTTCATCTGGAAAAAGTGTAGCATTTATCTCATTTGCATTAGTAACTATTCTCATAGCAACTTTTCCAAATTCAAAATAAGGGTCAAACTCACACCAAATATCAACATCATCAATCGCTTCAATTAAAAGTTTAAACTCTGGGGTGCAAAGAGGAGGAAAACTTTCATAGTTTTCCATAAAATAATCAAAAACAATTTTTGTAGCACTTCTTTTTGTATCTAAAAAGTACCACTCATATTTTAAAGCACTAGGCTCACCTGTAATATGATGGTCTAAGAGTTGTAATTTAATATTTTTTCCATTTTTGTTAAGATTTTCAATTGATTTTGTAAGATTCTTTGATTCATCCACAGTCAAATTAAGATCACTAATCAAGAAAAAAATATCTATTTGCGAAGATTCTTCTATCTCTTTTAAAATTGTTTTTATTGTAGATTTAACCTCTACTCCATAGTTTGCATTATAAAAATTACCATTTGGATATATTTTTTTAGAGATAAGTTGACATCCATAACCATCTAAATCTGTATGTGACATATGAAAAAGTTTCATGACATAATATCCTTAAGGGTAATTTTTTCGAAAAAGCTATCTATTTTAATTTGTAATTTATTCAATGTTGGCCAAAGGCTACAATTTTGTCCTTTGTTACTTGGACAATCATCAACAGTTGATGAGCATTCAAACACAGCGATAGATTTATCTTCTGAAATAGTTGTAATCTTCAATAATGTAATATCTTCAGGAGCCAAAGCAAGAACAAATCCTCCATTTATACCTTTATATGAAGTTAAAATATCACTTTTTGAAAAGCTTTGTAGTATCTTAGCTAGATATGGCTTAGGGATATTTAACTCTCTAGAAAGAAGATCGACATTTTTAGGCGTTTCACTTTTGGCAATAGAGACAAGTGCAAGTATGGCATATTCGGTTTTTTTAGTTAATAACATTCCAGAAGTGTATCTTAAAAGCTTTAATCACGACTAAAAAACTAATAGTAATGAAAAAAAAACATCATTTATCATTATATATTAAGCTACATAACGGTACAGTTCTTGCAACCGTTATGTAGTCTTGTTTATAAGGAGAAAATTATGCAATTTATATCACCGCTAAGTTTGTTTGATGGGGAAAGCTCATTTTTACTAGAGAAAAGGATAGCACTTTTAAAAGCTATAAATGAAGTTGGAAGCTTAAGCAAAGCAGCTTCTTTGGTTCCTTTAAGCTATAAAGGTGCTTGGGATATGATAGATAATATGAATAATCTCTGCCCTACTCCAGTAGTAGAAAAAGAAACAGGAGGAATTGGTGGAGGGGGAACAAAGCTTACCTCTTATGGAGAAAATTTGGTAAGAACTTATGAAGTTATACAAAAAGAACATCAAAAGTTTTTAGAAACAATATCGCATATCACAGATTTTGATAGTGGTAATTTAAAATTATTTCGGAGGTTTAATATGCAAATAAGTGCGAGAAATCAACTTGTTGGAATTGTGGAGCTGATAGAACAGGGGAAGATTAATGCTTCTATTTATATCAAACTAAAAAGTGGTTACACAATGGTAAGCGTTATTACAAATGGTGCCGTTGAAAATCTAAATTTACAAGTTGGTGATGAAGTTGTAACGATATTCAAATCAAGTGCTGTACTTCTTACAACAGATACAAGTTTAAATATTAGCGCAAGGAATAAACTAACTGGTGTAATAGAAACTATCCATTTTGGAGAGGTTAATAGTGAAGTTGTTGTAAATATAGGTGGTGACTTGATAGCTTCAGTTATAACAAAAAATGCAACTGGAAATCTTGATATCAAAATTGGTGATAGTGTAACGGCTGTTATTAAATCTAGTGATGTGATGATTGGGAAGTAACTTTAATAAGTTAAGAATTAAGAGTTAAAAATTTAAAAAAAAGGATATTGAATGAAAAAATTATTAAGTACAGTGTTAATCGTATGTGGTTTAAGTGGGAGTTTATGGGCTGAGACTATTAAAGTTTTTGCAGCATCAAGTACAAAGTTGGCTATGAGTGAAGTTGTTCAAAACTTTAAAGCACAAAATCCTGCTGATGATATTTTGATAACTTTTAGTGCAACAGGGAAAGCGTATGCACAGTTTTCAAATGGTTTTGATTATGATATTTTTATGGCAGCAGATAGCAAATATCCAGCTAAAATAGTTAGTGATGGAAATGCTATCACAACTCCAGAAATTTACGCTTTAGGTGCAGTTGCACTTTATAGTAACGATCCTCAATTAATCAAAATGGGGATGAATGCTTTAAAAAGTGATAAAGTAAAACATATCTCAATTGCAAATCCAAAAATGGCTCCTTATGGTGTAGCTGCAACTGAGATTGTCAAAAATTATGGACTTAGTGATGTTGCTTCTTCTAAACTTGTTCTTGGAGATAATATCGCACAATCTGTACAATTCGTAGATAGTGGTGCAGCTGATATAGGACTTGTGGCATTTTCTCTTATAAAATCAAGCAAAAATAGTAGTAATTATGCGATGATAGATAGTTCAAAATATGCACCACTTGAACAAGCATTTGTTTTAACAAAATATGCAAAAGGGAAACCACTTGCTACAAAATTTGCTTCTTTTATAACTTCAAAAGCTTCAAAAGATGTATTTAAAAAATATGGATTTGAAACAAAATAGATGGATGTTTCACGATTAATTGCTGAGGATATTGGCTTTTTAGATATCACTACTTTTGGACTAGGTATCTCCACATATAAAGGAGTTATGGAATTTAGTTCAAAAGAGGAGTGTATGGTATGTGGTATAAAATATGTAAAAGAGATTTTAACAAATCTTGAATTGGAATATAGTTGTTTTGTAGAAGATGGTGAGCTAGTACAAGAAAATCATCTTCTTATCACTTGCTTTGGAGATGCTGGAAAGCTTCATAAAGCTTGGAAAGTTGCACAAAATATTTTAGAATTTCTTTGTGGTATCGCTACTTATACCTATAAAATATCTCAAAAAGCAAAAAAGATAAATCCAAATATTGAGATAGCAACAACAAGAAAAACATTTCCAAACACAAAAGAGATGATGATTGATGCTGTATTGTGTGGTGGTGGGATAATACATCGTATGGGGCTTTATGACTCTATACTTATTTTTGAAAACCATTTAGAATTTCTCAAAGACCCAAATGATTTAGAAAAAAGTTTTCAAACTTTAAAAAATAAATTTAGTGAGAAAAAGATTGTGGTAGAAATAGATAATTTATTTAAGGCAAATTACTTTACCTCATTGGGCGCTGATATTTTACAATGTGAAAAGATGAATTTTCAAGAACTTGAACAATGTGTCTTTTTAAAAAATAAGTATCCACATCTTATAATATCAGCAACAGGTGGAATAAGTTTAGAAAATATTGAAGAGTATGTAAAAACTGGTGTTGATTTGATAGTAACATCTTCACCATACCATGCGAAACCATCTGATATAAAAGTAAAGATAAAGGCGATGAGATGAATATTTTAAATGGAACTATTCAAAAAATAACGAAAATAGATAGTTTAGTGCTCCTTGAAATAGCAGTTGGTCAATATACTTTTAGCTCACTAGTGCTTGAAAGTAACGATAGTAATGAATATACGATTCTAGATAATGTAAATATTATTTTTAAAGAAACCGAAGTGATGATTGCTACAAAAGAATCGATAGTAAGTGCTAGAAACTCTTTTATTTCGCCTATTTTAGATATAGAGATGGGTAAACTCCTTTGCAATATCACTTTTAATTTTGATATCTATAAGATAAATTCTATTATCACAAAAAGTGCAATTCAAGAGTTGCAATGTAACATCAATGATAACTTCAAATGGTTTATAAAATCAAATGAGGTTATTGTGCAAAAAATTTAAAGGTTAAAAAATGGATGAAGTATTTTTTCAAACAATGGGTTTAACTTTTAAACTCGCATTGATTACAACAATTATTTTACTTTTTATTGGGATTCCATTGGGATATTTTTTATCTCAAACAAAATCAAAATTTAAACCAATTATTGAAGCTTTTGTCTCTATGCCTTTAGTACTACCCCCTTCTGTTTTAGGATTTTACCTACTTTTAGCATTTAGTCCACAAAATAGTTTTGGAAAATTTCTAGAAAGTAATTTTGATATTCGACTTGTTTTTAGTTTTGAAGGGCTTGTAATTGCTTCAATCATCTTTAGTATGCCATTTATGGTGCATCCTATTCAAAGTGGATTTTCAGCTCTTTCAAAATCTTTAAAAGAAGCCTCGTTCACTTTAGGTAAAAGCTTTTTTCAAACACTTTTTTATGTAATGTTACCAAATATTAAATCTTCACTTTTAACAGCATCTGTTATCACATTTGCCCATACAGTTGGGGAATTTGGAGTTGTTTTAATGATAGGTGGAAATATTCAAGGGGAAACCAAAGTTGCAAGTATTGCCATCTATGATGAAGTTGAATCGCTCAATTATGCTTTAGCAAATCAATATGCTTTTACACTATTTATTGTTTCATTTTTGATTTTATTTTTAGTATATGGGATCAATAAAAGTATGATAAAAAGTGAGTTAAGATGATAAAAATAAACATAAAAAAAGAGCTAAATACGAGTGATGGTAAGATTATTCTAGCGATTGATAAAGAGATACAAAACGGTGATTTTTTAACTCTTTTTGGAAAAAGTGGAAGTGGGAAAACTACCCTACTTCGTATCATCGCTGGACTTGAAACCCCTGATAGTGGTGAGATTATAGTTGATGATGAGATTTGGTTTAGTAGTAGTAAAAAGATAAATCTTCCACCTCAAAAAAGAGTTGTTGGATTTGTTTTTCAAGATTATGCCCTATTTCCAAATATGAGTGTAAGAAAAAATCTTGAATTTGCCCTTCCAGACAAAAAAGAAAAAAAGAAAGTTGATGAGATTTTAGAAATTATGGAGCTTTCAAATTTAGCCAATGCTAAACCAGACAACTTAAGTGGTGGACAAAAACAAAGGGTTGCTGTTGCTCGTACTTTGATGAGAAACCCTAAAATTCTCCTCCTTGATGAACCTCTTTCAGCTCTTGATATGGAGATGAGACTCAAACTTCAAGATGAACTTTTGGAGATTCATAAACGATTCAGTATCACTTCTGTTTTAGTAAGTCACGATATCAGCGAAGTTTTTAGACTTTCTAATAGAGTTTTTAAAATAGCTCTTGGAGAGATTACAGATGATGGAACACCAACAAAAGTATTTTCAGACCAAAATTTAAGTGGAAAATTTAAAGTAACTGGGGAGATTTTAAGTATCACAAAAAGTGATATTTTATATGTTATTGAAGTTTTAGCAAATAATGAAATAGTAAAAATTACAGCTGTTAAAAGTGATATTGAAAATCTTAAAATTGGGGATAAAGTGTTACTTTCTAGTAAAGCATTTAATCCAATAGTAACAAAAATCTAAAACAATGAGGAATTTTTTTAGTTTTAGTTCTGGTGCCATTATAGGCTCACTTGGTGGGCTTATAGGATTAGGTGGTGCAGAATTTAGACTACCACTATTGGTAGGTTTTTTTGGCTTCGCTACCCTTAATGCAGTAATAATAAATAAAGTTATTTCGTTGTCAGTTGTGTTCTTTTCATTATTATTTAGAAGTCATACTATAGGATTTGATGAGATACTTCCACATACTTTTACTATTATAAATATTTTAATAGGAAGTTTATTTGGTGCTTATATTGGTGCAAATTATGCAATGAAGATTAAACAAGAATTTTTAAATAAAATTATTTTGATTTTACTCATCATTTTGGCACTTTCAATGCTTTTTGGACATAACTATCTTATATCAGGAAATCCTTTATTTGAAAATAAAATTGTATTGTTTGTTTCAGGTGTAATAGCTGGAGTTTTAATAGGGATTATCGCTGCTGTTTTAGGTGTTGCTGGGGGAGAGTTTATAATACCAACTTTAATCTTATTATTTGGAATGGATCCAAAATTGGCTGGTAGTATCTCCCTTTGTATTAGTTTGCCAACTATGTTAATGGCATTTTCAAGATATTCTAAAAGTGAACAATTCAAACAAATTATAAATGAAAAAGTTTTTATGATTTATATGATTTTTGGCTCATTAATAGGTGCTTTTCTTGGCTCATTGTTGCTTCAATATGTCAATTCACAATATATTGCTTTAATCTTAGGTTGTATCCTATTCATTTCAGCATGGAAAGTTTTTAAAGTTCAACACCTAAAAAATAGTTAATTTCAAGAGAACTTGAAATTAACTAGAATCACTATGCTATTAAAATAACACTTGATGCTTTAAAGATAGAGTAAATAGTATCCCCTACGTTTATAGCTAAATCTGCAACTGATTCATTTGTAACAACTGCACAAATTGCACTATTACCAATTGTAATTTTCACTTCACTATTTACTGCACCTTTTATAACATCTGTTACACTACCTTGTATATTGTTTCTAGCAGATGCTTTAATTTTTTCTTTGCTTAAGATAACAGAAGATGCTTTTACAATAGCACCAACAGTATCTCCAATATTTAGACCTAAAGACTCTTTCCCTTCATTTGTAACAGTTGCGCTAATATGAACAGAATCTGAAACCTCAACTTTCACTTCACTCATAACTGTACCTGTAATTACCTCAACAATTTTGCCAGATAATTGATTTCTTGCACTAGTTTTCATTGCAAACTCCTTATAATAAAATTAAATCCTTTAGCATTTCACCTCTAAAAGACTTAAGTTTGATATAATTCCTTATTCAAATACGTTATATACTTAACTATATAATGATACATTTTTATCCCTTAGAAGTATTGTAAAAAACTAAATATTTTGTGAATAAATCATTATTCTTAAATGAAATTTTTAACCTTTTAATAACTAAAATTCAAAAATCATTTATGTTATATTAATGTTATTGCTCTACAATGAAAGTATCAAAAAAAGGAGAAAAAATGAATAAATTATTATTAGCAATGGGATCGTTTGCAGCTGGTGCAGTTGTAGGTGTATTAGCGTACAAAAACAAGGATAAAATAGAGGAAAAAGGGAAAGAGATAGCTGAAAATATTAAAGAGCTTGAGGGGAAATTTGTAGATGAAATTAAATCACTTAAAACAACTATAAATGAAAAATTAGCTAAAAAAACAGCAAATGAGGAGTTAGCATAGAGTTTTCTCTATGTTAAAACTTTATGGACTTAGCTACAACTAACTTACTTTTAACTGGAATTTTTGTCCTTTTATTGGTTATCACCTTTATCATTATTTTTGTAGGATTACACTTTTTTAAGCTTATTGAAGAGATGAGAACAACAATCAAAACAGTAGATAATGACTATAACAATCTTAGAAACAATCTTTTAGGTGTTTTTAAAAATGCTTTTTCACTTTTAAATTTATTTAAAAAATAATTTAAAACTTCCAAAAACAATTTTATCTTGTAGTTACTTATCGTCCGAAGATACACTAAGGACGATAAATATTATTAGAGAGCTTGATCTAGCTCTTTTTGAGCTTTTTGACTATCTTGTTGAATTCTATTTTGTTCCTCTGGGCTTAAAGTTTTGATAGGTTCACCATTATTGATAACATCATCTTGTTTCACTTCAGGTACAATTTCTTCAATAGGTGCTGGTTTTCTATTGTATCCATCACCCCATCTTGAGATTAAAGAAAAATTCACATTTGCATATTTAGGGATTTCATTCCCATCGTATGTTCCTGTTTTTTGCGAAGCTTGAGCGGAAAGGTCAAACTGTAACCATTTTAAACCAAACCCAAGTCCAGCTGTATATATCATCCCCTCATCTATTGACTCTGATGCTATATTTTTCATAGCTCCAACTCGAAGAGCAAACCAAGAAGCTGGATGGAACTCCATACCACCACCAACATATTGTGACTTCATCCCCTCATAGCTTGTATCACTTTGTTGTAAATCAGCATCAATTGCAAACTCTACATTGTCATTCCATACAGGTAAACTCATTCCAGCTCTAAAAAATGAATCCAGTTTAAACTCTTCTACCCTTCCACTTCCATCAGCAGTAGTTTTAAAAGATGGTGAATTAATATTTTTTCCCACAAGAGCTAATATAAGCCCCGTATTGTACTCTTTATAAGCTACCCCTAAATCTACACCATATCCTGAATATGTTTTTTTATTTTTATCATATTCATCACCGATATCATTACTATCACTATCTATTTTCATATCAGTTGAAAATGTCTGAACAGACATCGGTTTAATTGAAATCCCCAAACTTAAAAGTCCATTTTCTTTCTCAATAGGATAAGCAAAACTTACAGGCACTTCTGTTTGAATCATGCTACTTATATTAAGGTATGTTGATGAATCACCATCAGCAGTTGGATCACCTTCAAGTGCATATTGTAAAGAGTTTGATTTGTATGAATTTTCAGTTGATATAATATAATTATCATTAATAGGATCATATTGATAATAACTACTTGTAGCCTCATCTTTAACTATGATATCTAATTTTGATTTATCTATAACCATTTTTGCTCGTATATCAGCGTTTCCATAAACACCTATTCCAAAATATCTTGAAAATTGTCCTGTTAGTGATATAGATGGTAACACTTGAAGCCCATTTGCATTTGGTATCTTATTAAGTACCTCTATTGCATCTTGAATATTTTGTTTATCTGCTGATAGATTACTACCAGAATTTGGCGCATTAGCTGCAATTCTATCTATAGTATCTGATAAATCTAAACTATTTAACTGATCAACAGTATCAACTAATTTATTTTCTCTTATCCCAATACCAGCATTTATACTGATTTCAGAGGTGTAATCAGCCATTCCAAGAAGTGCTGGATTATAATATGTAGCCATACTTCCTCTACTACTAGCAACTCCTGCACCACCCATACCAGTAGCTTTAAATCCCATTGGTTTCATCTCATAGGCATTGAGTGAAGTTAAACTTAAAACAGTAAACATACTTAAACTTATCTTTTTGTAACTCATTTTGTATCCTTTTAAAATATGATTAACAATTGTACATAGCTTTAACTTTACTTTAACTTTATGAGTGATACGATTGTTATAAATCAATTTTAAAGGAAACTCATGAAAAAAATAGTACTTTCACTTACGGCTTCACTTTCGTTGTTATCGTCTCTTTATGGAGATGAGAATGCTACAATTATCCCAGAAAAAACTTATTATGGTTACAACTATATAGGTTTCGGTATGGAAACAGCAACTTACCAAGAAAGTGGTATAAAAGCTGATGGGAAAAGTTTTAAGTCATCAGCTACCTCAACAAGTCCTGTGTATGTCTCTGGTGGTTTAATTAAAATGAATAAATATTTTGATTTTTCTATAGATGCTGCTTCAACTCTTATGTCGACACAAACAGATGAAAAATGGCAAGAAGATGGGTATGTTGTCCAAGAAAATAAATTTGACACCGTACAAAGTGATTTAAAATTTTTACTTCAATATAAAATTAATAACAATCATAGAATCGCATTTGGTCCAAACTACAACCTATTTTCTATGAAAAGACACACTTATATCAATCCAGCTGATGGTAGTGATAAACTTATCAATGGAAATCCAATAGGACTGAATCAGGAAGATATCGCAACCCTTAATATGATGATAGGGTATGTTTATGAATATGCTCCATTTTCAAATGGTGGCATGAGACTTAAAACAGCTGCTATGTATGGAAAACCTGTTTGGAATAAAGCAACCAATACAAGTACAAAGGATATAGAATTTAGTTCAACAAAAGGTTCAACAATTGATGTAGATGGATATGTTGGATTTGAACTTACTAAAGGTCTTGAAATGGGTCTATTTGGGCGATATTCACTCAAGAAAAAAGACAGTATAGATAATGAAACAATTGGTGCTGATACAATTACTTGGCCTGAAAATGAACTTGAAACTTTTAGATACGGTGTAAGCTTCGTATGGAACTTTGATGCAAAATAAGGAGCTACTATGAAAACGAAAATAACTAATCATACAAGATATATAAAAGGAACTGCTCTTTCATTAATCACAGCAACATTTCTTTTAAGTGGATGTGGAAGTAGTGGAATCGATGATGTATATGATAGGAGTGGAGAAGGAACTACAACTCAAGCGGATTACACTGTACAAGTTGTAGATGATGCTGTTCTTGGTTCTAAAGTGATGGCAAATGAATGTACTGGATATGAAGAAAAAGGTGATGGATGGTACACGTTAACTGGATGTAGTAGCAGACCAAAAGCTATTATCGCTGATGGTGGGTATATTGATTTTGGGGATACAAATGTATCGATGGGATTTCCATTGATGATAAACACAAATATGATTGCTCAATCAACTTCATATACTGCAACACCACTTACAACGCTTTTAGCAACAGTGAACGACTATGCTGAATTAGAAAAATTACAACAAGCATTGCGATTTACTACTATTCAAGATATGTTTAAAGATGATAATAATACAAGAGATTTACAAAGAACCCTTAATAGCTTTTTTGTTGAAGCGCAAGATAATGGTGTAGATATCAATAATTTTGCTGATTTTACAAAAGACTTTAGGGATATGGTAGTTCAAACTACAGGAGCCACTAGTGGATTAGAAGCTATTAAACAAGCCAAAACAAAATTAAAAGATGATTTTGACTCTCATCCAGATAAATATATGAATAAATATGGTGTTGTATTTAGTGGGTTTGTGACAAATACAGATTATACTGGTACAGGGGGAAGTGAAGCACTCTTAAAAAATATTGGAAATAAATTTAGAGGAAATGAAAATCAAGTAATATTTAGTGGATTTATTTTTGATGATATCATAGGGTCTTCTAATGATAACTATGATCAAAATGCAACTATCACTATTAGAAATCTAAACACAAATACACTTTTAGGCCTCAATGACAATAACGACACAGAGATAAAAGCTGATGCATATGGAAAATATACTGTTAAGATTGATAAATCAAAAATTGTACCTGCTAACGCTTACTTATTAAAAGGGATTATCACTAATGTAGATAATGAAGATGTTGAACTTCAATCTATCCTTACTGGAAATGAGTTATTAGCGAAATTTAAAACAAATCTTAATACGGCTGATATTCCAGATCTTACTATTTCAAATGTAACAACAGCAAAAGTTGCTATCTTAGATAAACAAGGTGTTATTCTTACTAATCCAAGTGACGTATTAGCAGCTAAAAAAACCCTTGAAACTACGAATCAAGCAACATTACTTGATGTAGCTACTGGTATTAAAACTCTTATTGATGGAAGTGCTACAACTCTTAATAATCAAAATACCTATGACTATATTAAAACCACTATAAATAATGATGGTACATTTGTTAAACCTACTGATATGACTGCAGATTTTGGGACTTTTAAAACAAAAATTGAGGCAAATAAAACTCTTGTAACTCAACTTACATCTACAAAATATGAAAAGTTTATAATAGAGGCAAATAAAATTAGTGGAAAAAGATTAATTATTACAGTTGCTGGGGATAGTTTCCCAACAACTATTCAACTCTTTTCAAATAATTCATATACAAGAGAATCAAAAGATAATAATCTTAACCCAATCTTTAATATAGGGAAATGGGCTGTAAATGAGAATGGAGATTTAATTCTCACAAATATAGCAGATAATAGTATTTCAACTATTACTTTAGATAAACTAGAGATAGCAAAAGCAACATATAATACAGCTGGTCAATTTACTGGAACAACAACAAATCCAAAAGGTTCAATCACTAAAAATTCTCTATCTCAACTTTTAGAAGTTACAACTTTAGTCGATATTGACCTTACAAAATATTCAGCTCCTATGGTTGAGTTTACAGCTGATAATCTTAAAAACAAAAGATTGTACGAAGTTTATCCATCAAATGGGGCATATGAAGATGCAGTATATATTTTCAATGCAACTGGTAACAGTGTTCAATACTCAACTGATGTACAATCAAACATAGGAACACAAACAGAAATATCTACAACAAATGGTATTTTAACTGTTGGAAATGATACTTTCAAAATTAAAAAAGCATATCCAACGAAGCTTATTGTTACTAAAAATGAAAATACAGATGAAGATATTGAACTCTTTTATAGTGCTGTAAATGCTGCTGCTGCTGCTCAAATCAAAACTTACGACAATGATACCTATAAAATAGCAAGGTTTACAACTAGTGATTGGGATATTGACTCTACAAATAATAATGGTTCATACAATACCGCAAATATAACTTCAACACCATTTATACTCAGAGCTGTACCAATAGGTAATGATTCAACAAATTATACTCAATCAAAAGCTGGTATTGTCTCTGATACTTTCCTTAGTACTCAAATGATAGGTACAAAAACTGAACTTGCAATTACAAAAAATCTAGGCGATAGTTCAAGACAAAGAGCAAAGACAAGTACAAGATATGTACTTCCAAATTTTGATGTAAATGGAACTTCTGGACTACTTCTTGTCGAAGTGCAACTAAGATACAATAAAGTAGTTTACAATCTAAAAGTAAGAGATGCAGCAGGGGTTGATCATAATATCTTAGAGACGCCAGTAACAATACTAGAGGAGAATACACTCAATAAAAAATATTCAGTGATGACAGTGTTACTTGATAATCAAGTAGCTATTAGAGTATTTGATGGTATTAGTTCGTACTATCAATATATTGACCTTCAAAATTTATGGAGTAGTAAACCAAATGATTTAAAATATTTCAAATACCCAACAGCATTGAAAAATAGTGTTAATACAGCTTTCCTTGATGATGATGGAACTGGAACACTTTATAAAGGGAAGATGAACACACCAATCGAAGCAAAAGTTTCTAATTTTGAAATAATTAATGGTAAATTGGATAACAATTATATTGGTGGTTATTCTTCTGTTTGTACTGTTAAAGATAGAGATACTACACCAGATAATTTTAATTTTACTGCAGTCACAAACAGCAACACATCGACTGAATTTATATCAAATAGTATAACAGTTGCTGGTATCAATGCAGCTGCAGCTATTAGCATCACAAATGGATACTACAGTCTTGATGGTGGTAGCACTTGGACAAATGAAACAAGTACTGTTTCAAGTGGACAAACTGTAAAAGTGAAAATAACTTCTTCAAGTGCAAATAGTACAACAACTACAGCAACACTTAATATAGGTGGTGTATCGAAAGGATTTAGTGTAACTACAAAAGCTGCTACAGAAGCAACTACACCTACAAATTCGACAGAATTGATAACATCACTAGTGACTGAGATATTAACAAACAATTCAGAGACAAATTTTGAATCATGGGGAGCGACACCAACTCTTGATCAGTATAATTCACTCAATGGCACAACGATAAGTTTCTTATCAGAAGGCTTTGGAGATGCTTGGTATGAAACTTCTTCTAATTGGGAAAATTATGGATTTAGTACAGTTACTCTAAATCCAGCTCCTACAGCAACTTCACCATCTGGAGCAATCAATTTTATAGAAACTGAAATACATAAGGTGATGATTGATGGTGCATGGGCAACATATAGCACTCCAAAAAACAAATCAAATAAATTAAATTACATATCAAATGGTAAATATAACATTTACGATGATACAAATCAAACAGCTCAAGAGGAGATAAAATTTGTAAAAGAATTTTCAAGTTCAGAACTCAATAATTTAGATCTTAATGTAACTTTTGATAGCAATGATAAAGCAGCTATGATTCTTACAAAAGCGTTAGTTACTTATTATGACTGGAATGAAGCTCAAAAAGATTGGAGTTCCACAACACCTACTACATATAGTAGCTTGGAATCTTTTATATCGGCACATAATGGTAGTGGCTATTTTGCGACAAAAGATGGATACAATAATGTTGGAATAGGTTTTGCAAGTGGTTCAACGGGAACAAATGGAACGCTTGTAGAGTTTAATTATGGAACAAATCCAGTGAGTACTACAAATGCAGGAACTTGGTCTATTGCAAATGGTATTTTGGATTTAAATATTACAATTTCTGGATATAACTATATTCCAGCATTTACAATGAAAGATAATGTTGTTTGGAGAGGTGAAAAACGATTAGCTGGAAATCTTCAAGCTGGGGTTTTATTTAATACTACCGCTTTAAGTAAACTTGTAAATAAATATATTGAAACACCAACTGAAACATCAGCACAGTTTACAGAAAATATGATAGCTGGTCATACATTCTATGAAGTGTATTTTGATACAAATAGCGATTATGATACAAGCAGCAATAAAAATATTGGTAAATTTGTTATGAATACAGATGGTACATTTACAGCTACAGGTCTTCTTGGAGATGACACCGGTCATATAGCAACTGGAACTTGGTCTATTGTAGATGGAAAACTCAATACAACAGTAAATCAGTATGATGGAAATGCAACAACTTATGCAGGAAGTAATACAATTCAATTACTAAACCCTGACTATACTAGAACTTCATGGGTAAATCTTAATGATCCAAATGAAACTGATATAAATTACTATTTTACAGATTTAGCAAAAGCAAATATCTTTGGATACACTACAGACGTAAACGATGTGACTATCCCTTAATCTCATAAAACATTTCTACCATCTTTGGTGGAAATGTTTATCAATTTGTAATCATTCATTAAATTAAACTTTGTATTACATCATTTTAGTTAAAATAACTTGTTTTTAAAAAATATAAGGAATACAATTTGCTACGATTTGCCCCAAGTCCAACAGGTGATATGCATATAGGAAACTTACGGGTTGCTATACTTAATCACATCATCTCAAAACAAAAAAAAGAAGATTTAATAATCAGAATAGAAGACACAGATTCGATGCGAAATATTGAGGGAAAAGATAAAGAGATACTTGAAATCCTCAATCTTTTTGCTATAGATTACAAACAAGTAACACTTCAAAGTAGTTATCTTAAATACCACCAACAAATAGCTATGCAACTACTTATTGATAAAAAAGCATTCAATTGTTTTTGTAGTGATGAAGCACTTGAAAGGGATAGAGAACAACTCAAAAGTGAAGGAAAACCATACAGATATAGTAACTTTTGTGAAAATCTAAGTGATGAAACAGTAATGAACTGTGATGCTCCATCAACTGTGAGACTCAAAAAACCTACACACGATATCTCTTTTAAAGATGTTGTAAAGGGTGAGTTTACTTATAAACCTTTTGATGTTGATAGCTTTGTGATTTTACGAACAGATAAAACTCCAACTTACAATTTTGCTTGTGCTGTTGATGATATGCTTATGGATATAAGTACAGTTATACGAGGGGAAGACCACCTTTCAAATACACCAAAACAGATCCATATACGAGAACAAATTGGGTATACAAAAGAGATAGAGTATATCCATTTACCTGTAATTACAAACAAAGAGACTGGGAAAAAGATGTCTAAAAGGGATGATGCTTCTAGTGTTAAATGGCTTATCAGTGAGGGTTATCTTCCATCAGCTATTGCTAACTACCTTGTTCTTTTGGGATATAATCCACCTGTTGAGATATTTACTTTAGAAGAGGCAATAGAGTGGTTTGATATAAGTAAAATCTCAAAAAGTTCAGCAAAATTTGATATGGAAAAACTAAGGTTTATCAATAGAGAGCATATCAAACGACTTGATAATATGAGACTTTCTAAAATTTTAGGATATGCTGATGAAGATATAGGTAACTTAGCTAAAATCTATATGGAAGAGTCAAATACAATTAATGATTTAAAATCAAAAATTAGCTCTATTTTTGGCGAAAAGAAAGCTTTAGAGGGATTTGAAAATGAGCTAAAACTTATCAATGAATCACTTTCAAATGCACCTTTTATGGATGACTTTGAAGAATTGAAAAAATATGTAACAACTCAAACTTCTCTCAAAGGAAAATCACTTTTTATGCCACTAAGATATGCTCTAACAGGTGCAGAGCATGGTCCAAATTTGAGTGAAATATACCCATATATCAAAAATTATTTAGGAGAAATTATAAAATGATAGATTCTTTACTTTTAGCTTTTGGCTCGATTGTTCTTACAATCATATCACTGTACAAGTGGGTTATTATCATATCTGCCCTACTTTCATGGGTACAACCTGATCCTTATAATCCAATAGTACAAATGCTCTATAGATTAACAGAACCTGTTTATGCGATGTTACGACGATATGTTCCAACTGTAGTTGGTGGGATGGATTTAGCACCGCTTATTATTATTTTTATATTACAGTTTTTAGAGATATTTTTAGGCTCACTTTTTAGGGTTTACTAATGAGAAAGAAACTATTTTTACTTTTTATTAGTAGTTTATGTTTGTTTGGAAGTGACTCAAATACGACAAAGAACACTCTAGAATCAAGCTTTATCGGTGATTTATTTAATGAAGTAAGTTCAACTCTTGATGCAAATATTACGGATAAAGTAAAATTAGAAAATCTCAAAAACTACATCTCATCACTTGATTTTGATGATAAAGTTGACAATAGTAAGTACAAATTTAATCTCATGGGATACAATGAAAACTATATATTTCTAGGTGGATACAGCCCAACTAAACTCTATGAAAAACAATGGAGTGATGCTGTTCATAGTACAAATAGGTATGAAAGAGATAAAAATGAAGCTCAATTTCAAATAAGTTTTAAAGTTCCTCTTTATAAAAATTTCTTGCACTCAAAAGGTGACCTTTTTACAGCTTACACACAAAACTCTTATTGGCAAGTTTACAATACACAATATTCTTCACCATTTAGGGAAACGAACTACCAACCTGAACTTTTTGTAGAGTGGCAAAACGATAAAAAATTTGGTGATTCTAAACTTATAAAAAGTAAATTTTCACTCATCCACCAATCAAATGGGCAAGATGTTGGACAATCAAGAAGTTGGAATCGAACTGAAGTATCATTTCTCTTTCAACATGGAAGTATTTACTATGGTCTAAATGCTTGGAATAGATGGGATGAAGACCCAAAAACAGATATAAATGCAACAATAGGTGATGACAATCCTAACCTAGAGGAATATATAGGGAAACAAAAATACTTTGTAAAATACAAAGGTGATAAGATATCTCTTACTTTAGCACATCAAAATGATATTTTTAACTATGATATCAATCGAGGAAATACAAAAATTGATTTTTCTTTCCCATCACCAAATAAAAACTTTGACTTTTTTATACGATATTTTAATGGTTATGGAGAAAGTTTAATAGACTATGATAAAAAAATAAACAGAATAAATTTTGGTATTTTAATCTCTGATTGGATTTAAAAGTGGAGGAAAAGATGATAGAAGACAGCACCTATAGTATAAAAAAAATAAAACTTCTAAGACTTGTAATAATACTAAGCCTTGCATATTCATTTGGACTTGCTGTGGTTGATTATTTTCATATTACACCTAAAATAGAGTATAGAGTAGAAGTGATGTCATTTTATGCTATTTGCAACACTATTTTACTCCTTTGGATAAGTAAAGCAAGTCACTTTAATAAAGCTATTTTGTATGCTGTTCTCTTTTTGGCTTTAATTGTTTTTAGTATCACTATGGTTATCTATCCATTTAGTGAAATACGAGTAATGTGGTATTTTTTCACTATTATGATTGCTTATTATGTTGGTGGGAGGAAAGTTGGACATACAACAGCTATAGCCTCTTTAGTAATAATTTATTGGCTTGCATTTGAATATGGTTTGGACTTTAGTGCTACTGCAAATGCAAGTATCATTATTGGGATATTGTTTGTCTCACAACTTTCAAACTACTTTGTTACCATCTTAGATGAAAATGAAAAAGAACTATACAACTATCAACATCATCTTCAAGATATGGTAGATAATGCAGTTAAAGTGATTGAAGAACTCAATATTGAAATAACAGACACTCAAAAAGAAGTTGTTTTTACAATGGGTGCAATTGGGGAAAGTAGAAGTAAAGAGACAGGAAACCACGTAAAAAGAGTTGCTGAATATTCAAAAATATTAGCTCTTGCATATGGAGTAAAAGAGGAGGAAGCTGAATTGTTAAAAATGGCAAGTCCGATGCATGATATAGGGAAAGTGGGAATACCAGATAGTATTTTAAAAAAACCTGCAAGACTTACAGTTGAAGAGTTTGAAATTATGAAGGGTCATGCAGAACTTGGATATGAGATGCTGAAATATTCAAAAAGAGAGATTTTACAAACAGCTGCCATAGTAGCAAATCAACATCATGAAAGATGGGATGGGAAAGGTTATCCAAAAGGATTAAGTGGAGAAGGTATCCATCTTTATGGAAGAATTACAGCAATAGCAGATGTATTTGATGCATTAGGAAGTGAAAGAGTTTATAAACCTTCTTGGAGTGATGATGAGATATTTGCATTATTCAAAGAGGAAAGAGGAAAACAATTTGATCCAAAATTGGTAGATTTATTCTTTGAAAATTTTTCTAAGTTGGATGAAGTAAGGAAACATTTTGCAGATGTTTAAACTTATTTTTATTTTCTTTATATTTATTGTAAATCTTCATGCTGAAGAGCGTATCACAAAAGAATGGCTTAATGAAAAACCTAAAAATTATGTCAAAGATTTTTATTTATGGAGATATATGGAACAAAATAAAAACAATGACAATGATATTATTTGGGCTTTGAGTGAAGCGAATAATGCAAATCATAAAATCTTTTTTAAATATACTAAGCCATCAAAAAAAGACCCTTCGAATATTGTAGTAAACTGCCTAAATCTCACTACAAGCGAACTTATCAAAACAGATGGTGAATGTATTAATATAGGTTTGAGTATCTTAGAAGCTACTAATTTAAGGGGTGAACAACTCTCCGTTGTGATTGACAAGATAAAAAAAGAATATCAAAACAAAAATGAAAAACTAAATATTATCAATTCAAAAGACCCTTTTGAATCACTTATAAATAGTTCATCAAATGAGGTATTTTTTGGAACATTTAATGAAGTTGGAGAGAACTTTAGAATTCAATATTTTAACGCTCAATTACCACAAAAACTTGTCTCTAAACTTCAAGATGACAAACAAAAATTTAAAAAGATGATAAAAACTATCATCACGACCCCACAAATAACGACAATACAACAATCTCTTTTTGATGTTGATACAAAAAATTTAGCTTATCAAGATATCTTTTTTCTTGCTATGAATGCAATCAAACATGATAGAAAAAATGTAGCTTTAAAATACCTTGAAAATGCAAAAGCCAAAGCTTATTTTAAATTCGATCAGGACAATGTTTCTTTTTGGCAATATAAACTTACAAATGATAAAAAATATGTAGATGAGTTGGGAGCTAGTTGGGATATTAATATCTACTCTGTTTTGGCAAAAGAGGAACTTAATATCACAATTGATAATGCATTTTTTGATTTTAATGTAACTGAAAATAATAATTCCACTTTTGATCCGCAAGATCCTTTTTTATGGCGATCTGTTTTGGATGACATCAAAGTTGATTTTAATGAGACAAAACTTGAAAAATACAAATCTATATTTAATACAAAAGAAACATTAGGTCATCTTACAGTTTTGGAAGAGAAATATAACAAACAACGTGTTGGATATTTTCCAAATCCATTTGAAGAGTATATAAAAGATTATTCTCTCCATAGACAAGCTCTCATCAACGCCCTTGCAAGGCAAGAAAGTCGATTTGTTCAAGCTTCTTTATCTTCTTCATATGCCATGGGTGTGATGCAAATTATGCCATTTTTAAGTGAAGTAATTGCCAAAGAACTCAATGAACCATATGATATTTTTATGCAACTTGACCCAAAAACAAATATCAGATATGCAAATCATCATCTAAATTATCTTGAAAGCAAACTTGCAAATGTACTTTTTGTAGCTTATGCTTACAATGGTGGAATTGGATTTACAAATAGAATGTTACAAAGTGGATTGTTTAAACAAGGTCCTTATGAACCATTTTTAAGTATGGAACTTATTAATTACGATGAATCAAAAGTCTATGGGAAAAAAGTACTTTTAAACTATTTGATGTACTACAATCACCAAAGTAAAGAGAAAATAAAACTCTCTACTCTCCTTGAAACGATAAAGTCACCTTACCTTGATTTGGGTTTGAGTACTCCAGTAAAAGAGAATTAGTATTCTCTTTTTTATTAAACGAAACAATATAATATTTCGCGTAAGGATTTTTTAGCGGAATATGTTCCCATAAATAGTGTGTTGTTTGTAACTCTTCACTTCTATTGATATCTTCACCGTTTAACGTTAATTTATACTTTGTATTATTTAAAAACTTATCTTTCGCATCTTCATTATCTTCAGTGATATAAACACCAACTAAAAAGTTTTGGAAAGCATCATCATACTTACTACTATCTGTTGCGTTCAAATAGGTGGCATTTAGGATAGCCTTAGTTTCAAAAGAGCTAACAATATCCCCTACTTTACTATATTCAAGCCCTTTTTCATAGAGTAAATCACTTTTAAAAATACTTGTGGCTGATTTACTAGAGCACCCAACACTAAACAATAAAAAAACTGTAAAAACTGATCTTTTCAACATATTACTTCACCAATAAACCTCATTAAATTTACCCCCATTATAGTATAAGTTAGATAAAATACTCAAAATCAAAGAGTAAGGAAATCTATGGAAAATATTATAAAAGCGATACAAGAAGCAACTATTGAAATAAGACATCTTATAGAAACAGGTGATACTGGAAAAAGCGAGAACCAAAATAGTACGGGAGATACTCAACTCAAACTTGATATCGCTAGTGATATTATCATAGAAAATCATTTTAAAAAATTATCAAATGTGAAAGCAATCGTAAGTGAAGAGCAAGAGCATATTGTTCCAGTAAATGAAAATGGGGAATTTTTAATAGCATACGATCCACTAGATGGAAGTAGCTTAGTAGATGTAAATCTTTCTGTTGGTTCAATTTACGGAATTTATAAAAATGAATTTAGTGGAAAAAATATCGTAGCATCTGTATATGTTGTTTTTGGTCCTAGAGTTGAGCTCGTTTATTGTGATGGGAAAACTGTTAAGATGTATAGACTTCAAGATGGTGTATTTAACTATATTCAAGATATCAAACTAAAAGAAAAAGGAAACCTAAAAGCTCCAGGATCTACGCAACAATGTTGGCATGATCACCATAAAGTGATGGTTGATGGCTTTTTTGAGGACGGATATAGATTGAGATATAGTGGCGGAATGGTTCCTGATTTACATCAAATTTTACTCAAAGGTGGGGGATTATTTTCTTATCCTTCAACTTCAGATCTTCCAAAAGGGAAACTAAGACAACTCTTCGAAGTGTTCCCATTTGCTCTTACTTATAAATGTGCTGGTGGTGGAGCGATTGATGGACATCAAGATTTACTTCTAGTTGAAACAACACATATCCATGATACAACCCCATGTTTTTTTGGAAGTAATAACGAGATAAATAAAGTTTTAGAAGTTTACGAACCTCATGCAACAAAATGACACTACAACTCTAGATAAATGGGAAGAAGCTCTTGAAGTCCAAATAGAGCTTCTTACACAATGTCAAGAGGAAAAATCACTTACAAGTTGTATGCAATGTCAGTATGTTCTTGAGTGTTTAACTAGAAAAGAATATATAAAAGCTGTTTATGAAAGTATGAATAAAGGAACTGGTGGAGGATTTGAGTTTTAAACTCGCTTTCCTATCCACTCTTTATGAGTTTCTTAATTCCATATATTCAGTAGGTATCAAATAATCCTTAGCTTTTATAAGCTCATCATAAAATCCATATTCAAATCCAAGACTATATAATTTATCAAGAGCTTCATATTGAAGCTCACTTAACTCAATCGAATCATCATTTGCATAAAGCCCAAGATATGTTTGTAATGTATCATGGTCTACCCTTACTAAATCTCTTTCTATTAACATTTTAGATAGAAGTAATTTGTTGTCATTTGCAACACGAACGGCATGAATGAGTGTATTTTCATATTCAATTGCTTTATTTAATGGGATACTTCTTCGTAAACACATCCCACCAAGTGGAAGTGGAAGTTTATCTCCAGCTAACTCTTGCCAAATATCCCAAATCTCTTTTTCCACTTCAAGTTCATTATCGTAAGTTAAAATTGACTCATGAATTAAAACTCCAGCATCAACAACACCATCAATTACAGCTTGTTCTATCTCTAAAAAGTTCATATAAGTTATTCTTGCTTTTGGGTATTTGATTTTAAATAAAAGTGCATTTGTAGTGTATTGTCCACTCAAAGCTACTTTAAAATTTGGTTTAAGTACCTTATCTTTTAGTTTTACCAGTTTTGGTCCGTATCCATCTCCAAAACTAACAGCTGTTTTTAAAAGAGCAAAATCTTTTTTTACAAAAGGATACAAAGCAAAACTAATTGCACAAATATCGTATATCCCTTTGAGTGTTGCTTGATTTAATGTTTCGATATCAAGTGCAATATTGTCAAATTTTGTATTTTTTAAATCCACCCATCCAAATTTGATGGCATAATACATAAATATATCATCAGCGTCTGGTGAATGAGCTACAACTATTTTATTCAATTTTAAATCCTTCTTTTAGTATCTTTTGATTTTATCAAATAATTGTTTAACCACCACTTGGATACAATACCCAATCATTTTCAAAAGGATATATTATTTTACATAGTCACTTTTTACAACAACAAATAGCACTTGAAAAAGATAAAAATTCAATCTATAACTCTTTACCTATCGACATTCGTACAACACTTGATGATATGGCATATGGAATTGCGATGAAAGAAAATCTTGAGCCATTTATTATCAAACAAAGAATGGTAAGTAAACTTAATATGCTTCATGAAGAAAAAGCACATTATCTAATAGAAAATATGGCGATTTTAATTCATAAATCAACACAAGAGAGTGAAGAGATTAGTGATAAAAATGTTTCAAAAGAATTTGTCTCTTTTATGATAAGTCTCTTTTACTAAATGGCAAAAATATGGTTGTAGATACAATATCCCTTAAAACTGAAGCACTTTTGCTTTTTTGTAGAGACTTAATAAATACCTACAATCAAGAGAACCAAAATCAAAATTCAGTTTTTATAGCAGATGAATATCTCAAAGAATTTATAAAATCCCATATTGATAATCTTCAAAAAGGGATAAATGCAATTTTACAACCAAATGATTATTATATAAGAAATATGAAAGTAACTAGAATACGACTTATTATAAAATTTTACAATCAAATCAACAAAATGCTCTCAAATTATCTTAAAGAGGATAATAGATTTAGCCCAGCTATGCTACTTTTTTCGATGTTAGCTACTTGGTTCAAAGAGCTTGGTTATGAAAAGAATTCAAAAGAATTTATTTTTTTTAGTATCTATCCTTATAGTGAAATTTATGATATGTTACTTTTAAACGTGAAAGATTTAGAATATAAAAAGCTAAATATCAATATGATACAAATCGCAGAAAATGTGATAATAAGATTAAATAAGGAACCAATTTGAGCAGTGAATACAGACTTTTAATAGACACAACAGATGAAAAAGGTTTGGTCTATAATATTTCAAAAATACTTTTTAACTACAATTTAAATATAGAAACAAACTCCGAATACGTTGATAAAGATGTAAATAAATTTTTTATGAGAACAGTTATTAGTGGAGAGTTTGATAAAGCTGCGTTATTAGCAGATATCAAAGCTGTTCTTCCACAAGATGCTGCAATTAAACTTTCTAAAAATACAAAAAAAGATATTGTTATACTTGCTACGAAAGAAGCACATTGTTTGGGTGATATTCTTATAAGATATATAAGTGGTGAACTTCATGGAAATATCAAAGCAGTTATAGCAAATCACGATACACTAAAAGATCTCGTAGAAAAATTTAATATCCCTTTTGTGTCCATTTCACATGAAGGTTTAGATAGGGAAGCTCATGAAAAGATGATGATTCAAGCGATTGACACTTTTCATCCTGAAATCATCGTTTTAGCAAAATATATGAGAATACTCAATCCTCCATTTGTTAATCATTTTAAAGATAAAATCTTAAATATTCACCATAGCTTTTTACCAGCATTTATAGGGGCAAATCCTTATAAACAAGCTTGGGAGAGAGGTGTGAAAATCATAGGAGCAACAGCTCATTATGTGACAAGTGACCTTGATGAAGGTCCAATTATCTCTCAAGATATCGTACGAGTTGATCATACATATTCGTGGGAAGATATGAGAGATGCGGGACGAAATGTAGAGAAAGTTGTCCTTTCAAATGCTTTAAATTTACTTTTAAATGATAAAGTATTTGTTTATGGAAATAAAACGGTTGTGTTGTAAAAGGTAGTAAGATGTTTCATATAGTTTTATTAGAACCAAGAATGCCAGGAAATGTAGGGACAATAGGAAGGCTTGCTTATGCTACTGGTTCAGTTCTTCATCTTATTAAACCTTACGGGTTTGGTGATATTACTGAAAAAGAGGTAAGAAGAGCTGGACTTGATTATTGGGAACATCTTGAAGTATATGAGTATGATAATATAGATGCCTTTTGGGAAAAGCACCCTTTTTCAGATAGACATTTTTTAGCTACAACAAAAACTGAACAGGCATATTTTGATGTACAATATCTTCTTAATGATTATTTTTATTTTGGAAGAGAAGATGCTGGATTACCAGAAGATTTACTTGATCAAAGTATAGAAACTTGTATCACTATCCCTATGGTAAATGAAGCGAGAAGTTTAAATATAGCAAATAGTGTTTCGGTTATTATTTATGATGCTATCAGACAAAATTTTAAAGTTTTTAAAGCTAATAACTAAAAACTTTAAAACCTAATCAATCTTTTTTAAACCCTCTCTCATTGATTGAATCAGTTTTTGATTAGCTTTTGTATTGGTAAATAATTCAAAAGCGATAACACCTTGAAATAAAAGCATATCTTCCCCGTCTTTGTAAATTTTAAAATGTTTTTTTGCAAGTTCTAAAAAAGGTGTCATCTTTCCATAGATACAATCAACAGCATATTTACTATCTTTTATCAAAGATTCTAAAAGTTCAAGTGGAGCAGGATAGTTTTGATCACTTAGCCCTGCACTTGTAGAGTTCACTATCAAATCAAATCTTTTTTCTTTTGGAAAATTATCAAAATTATAAAACTCACAACCAAATCCAATGAAAAAATCTTTGCTATTTTCACTTCTATTTAGAACAGTTACATCAAAATTTTTCTCTTTTAATATCACAGCAATAGATTTAGCAGTTCCCCCTGCTCCCAAAATAAGGATAGAGTTCACATCTTCAAATTTTTCTATTGACTTATAAAATCCAAAAGCATCTGTGTTGTACCCTTTTATTTTTCCATCGTCATTTATATAAGTATTCACTGCACCTATTTTTTTTGCAAGTGGATCTAAACTATCTGCATATCTATAAGCATACTCTTTATGTGGCACTGTGATATTTGCACCACTAAATCCACCCTCAAGAAAAACTTTTTTGATATCATCTCCATTTTCTAAATGTGTTTTAGAATATTCCCCATCAAATCCAAGTGTTTTAAACCCTGCATTATGCATTTGAGGAGATTTTGAATGAGATACTGGATTTCCAAAAATTGTAAATTTTTTCATTCTTTTATCTTGGAACCTATTGTTTACTTAAAAGTTCACAAGCTTCTTTTGCATGATACGTGATAATGATATCAGCCCCTGCTCTTTTAAAACTCAATAAAGTTTCCATCATAACTCTTTCATAGTCAATAATTCCAGCAATTTTTGCTGCTTGAAGCATCGCATATTCTCCACTTACATTGTAAACTGCAAGTGGTAATTTTGAACTATTTCTAATATCTCTAATAATATCAAGATAAGCAAGTGCTGGTTTTACCATAAGGATATCAGCACCTTGTCGCTCATCTTCAAGTGATTCTTCGATAGCTTCAAGTCTATTTGCAGGGTCCATTTGATACATTTTTCTATCACCCTTACTTGGAGCAGATTCAGCAACATCTCTAAACGGTCCATAATAAGCACTTGCAAATTTTGTACTATAAGCCATAATTGGAAGATTTTCATATCCATTACTATCAAGTGCATCTCTTAAAGCTTCAATTATCCCATCCATCATACCACTTGGTGCTATCATATCAACACCAGCTTTTGCATGAATAAGTGCTTGTTGCGCTGAAATAACCAAAGTTGCATCATTATTCACTGTAGCATTTTCATCTAAAATACCACAATGCCCATGGTCAGTATATTCACAAAAACAAAGGTCAGTTACTACAAACATATCTGGGAACTCTTTTTTAATAGCTTTGATAGTTCTACTTATAATGCTATTTTCACATAAACATTCACTTCCAATACTATCTTTCACATCAGGAATAGCAAATAAGATGATGCTATTAAGCCCAATTGTTCTTATATAAGCACACTCTTTAAGTATCTCATCAATTGACATCTGAAATACACCAGGCATTGAGCTTATCTCATTTTTGATACCAGTTCCCTCTTTTACAAAAAGTGGATAGATAAAATCATTTTTTGTAAGTATCGTTTCTTTTACAAGGTTTCTTAGGGTTTCATTTACCCTTTTTCTTCTAAATCTTTTAAACATTTTTTCTCCTACCAGTATGTATTGATATCAAAATATCTATGTGGTCTATCTTTATCCCCACCTGTTCTTAGTTTTTCAAATCCTTGATTTACGTTTGAAAAATCTGTTTGTGTTGATGAAGTATAAAGAACTCCAACAACCATAAGCACTATAAAAATAAAAAAGAAAATGTATGTAGCAATCTCTTGTGTCATCCACAAAAGTTTCCCATTCGCTTGTAATATATTTAGCATAGTTCTCTTCATCGCAAACAAAAGAAGATAAATAACTAAGATTATTAAAAAAGTGGTTTTTTCCATATTTTTTAATTATGCTTTATTTTTCGCTTTAAAATCATTATATTCTTCATAGCTTCCTTCAAAGTCAACTATTGAACCATCTTCTTGGATTTCGATAATTCTATTTGCAAAAACATCAAGAAGTTCTCTATCATGAGATACACAAATAACACTTCCTTCATATGAAAGTAAAGCTTCCCCAAGGGCAATAATAGCTTCAAGGTCAAGGTGATTTGTCGGCTCATCTAAAAGTAAAAAGTTTCGTCTTTCTAACATTATTTTAGAAAGCATCATTCTATGTTTTTCCCCACCTGAACAGTTTTTGATAGATTTCTCTTGCTCTTGTCCATTAAATAACATTCTTCCAAGACAGTTTCTAATCTCACTAATATCAGCTTCTCTATCAAAATCTCTAAGCCAATCATATAAAGTACTATCACCTTGAATTAAATCAGTTGCATTTTGTGGAAAATAACTAACATTTACAGTTGCTCCCCATTTTACTTCACCACTATCAGGTTTGATATTTTCCATTAAAATTTCACAAAGTGTAGTTTTTCCAACTCCATTTGCTCCAATAAGTGCTATTTTGTCTTTTTTCTCCAACATCAAACTAATATCTTTTAAAACAACATTATCTCCATAACTTTTTGAGATATTTTTAAGTTCTAAAATCTCTTTACTAATTGGTTTTTCTTGTCTAAATACTATAGATGGGTCTCTTCTTGAACTTACTTCAATAGCTTGAATATCAAGTTTTTCTAATTGTTTTGCTCTACTTGTTGCTTGTTTTGCTTTTGAAGCATTTGCACTAAATCTTCTAACAAACGCTTCAAGGTCAGCTTTCTCTTTTTGTTTTTTATCAAAATCTGTTTGAGCTTGTTTTGCTAAAACTGTTGAAGCGATATACCAATCATCATAAGTTCCTGTAAATTCTCTAATTTTTTTGAAGTCAACATCTAAAATATTTGTACAAACAGCATTTAAGAAGTGTCTATCATGTGAGATAACGACCATTGTCCCTTCGTGATGTTGCAATTGATTTTCAAGCCAACTAATAGTTTCAATATCTAAGTTATTCGTAGGCTCATCAAGAAATAATACATCAGGTCTTGGAAAAAGTACTTGCGCAAGAAGAATTTTAAACTTATCCCCACCAGTTAGTGTACTCATAAGTTCATGATGAGTTGCTGCTGGAAATCCAAGAGATTCTAAAATCTTAGTAATTTTTACATCATACTCATAAGTTGGATCCTCTTCACAACATACCATCTCTAATTCACCAAGCTTTTCACCAATCTCATCAGTGTACTCTTCTAGATACAATCTCTCTTTCTCTTTGATTGCGTCAAATAATCTTTTATTTCCAGCTAGAACAGCATCTGCTAGTGTAAATTCATCAAAAGCAAATTGATTTTGACTAAGAGTTCCCACTTTTTTACCAGATTGAACTTGCACTTCACCCTCTGTAATCTCCTCTTGTCCACTTAACATTTTTAAAAATGTTGTTTTACCTGCACCATTAGCTCCAATAAGTCCATATCTTTTCCCAGCATCAAGTGAAAGGTTTATATCTTGAAACAAAACTCTTGGTCCAAAAGCTTTTTTTAGTTTTACAATTTTTACCATCTTTAAATCCTCATATTAGTTATAAGTCGCGATTGTACCTAAAATAAAATAATAAGCATCTAATGAATATAATCTACTCTATGTTAAAAAAGAAAACAATCCTCCAACAAAAGCTAGATTTTGAAGTTGAAAAACGAAACTGTTTTGATGAACTTTGTCACGAAAGACCAGATCCAATTATGATTGCTAAAAAATACAATGATGAATATATTGGATTGATTTGTGCATTATTTGCTTATGGAAATGTAAAGTTGATTGTAAAGTTTTTAGATTCATTAAATTTTGATTTGCTCAATTGCGATGAGACAACTATCAAAAAAGAGTTAGAGGGGAAATATTATCGATTTCAAACAAATGATGATATTGTAGCTATTTTTATAGCTTTAGGAAAACTCAAAAAAGAGACAACTTTAGAGAAACTTTTTTTATTAGGATACAAAAAAAACAGTGATGTTTTAGAGGGTATTGATACAATTATCACTAAGGTCAAAGAACTTCATCCATATAGTAGTAAGGGGTATGATTTTTTCTTTGGAACACCTTTTAAAAGAGATAAAAACAATACAATAAAACATCAAGGCAATTCACCATATAAAAGATACAATATGTTTTTAAGATGGATGGTAAGAGATGACAATATCGACTTAGGTCTTTGGAAAGAGAATGTAAGCAGTAAAGATTTAATCCTACCACTCGATACTCATACTTTTAAAATAAGCCAAAATTTGGGACTTCTTAAAAGAACTATTTATGACCTAGAATCAGCTATTTTAATCACAAGAGAATTGCAAAGATTTGATAAAAATGACCCTATAAAATACGATTTTGCCCTATATCGTATTGGGCAAGAAAAGCTTGTTTTATAAAGTCTATTGTTTTGGTAGTAAAAGATAGAGTTCCCCTCTCTCCTTCATAGCACCAGCTAATTTTTCAGCATCTTCACCAAAACCACAAAAATAATCAGCTCGAATCTCCCCTTTTATAGCACCACCTGTATCTGCTGCTATTACTAATCGATTGATTTTTTCATTTGTAAGGGGATTGTTTGTTTTTAAAAATACTGGATATCCAAGAGGGATAACACTTCTATCAACTGCGATATTTCTTTTCCCCACTAGCTCTACACCAAGTGAACCTGTTGCACTTTGGTTTGATTCTTGAAAAAAGATATAGCTCTCATTTACATTAAGCATATCATCCATTTTAGATTGATTTTGGAAAAGCCACTGTTCAATAGTTTGCAATGAAACTTCCTCTTTGCGTAGATATCCTTCTGTAATAAATTTTTTTCCAATTGAAGAATATTGTCTCCCATTTTGATTATCATAGCTTATATTTATAATCTCACCACTATCTAATTGCACCCGTCCACTCCCTTGTACATGTAAGAAAAAAAGCTTTATTTTATCATCAACATAACAAATAGCCTCCAAATCATCCCTCTTTTCTATCTCTTCCCTTGTATCATAGGGAACTACCTTATTACCCAAGAGCTTCCCTTTTAAAAGGTTTCCTTGAAGTTGAGGATAGATTAAAGAGAAGTCAACAATAACTAAGTCATTTGGTGTTTTGTATATTGGATATTTGTATTTATCTGTTTTTACCCTACTTCCATACAAAAGAGGTTCATAATATCCAGTAATTAATCCAATATCATTGTTTGTATTGTCATACAGTTTGTAAGGTTGAAAATTATTTATAAAAAAAGATTTTGAATCATTTACATCTTTAGAGAGGTTACAGATATTAACAAGTGATGATTGAGGGTTCATACAATCTTTTTTAAAAACCATCAATGCTTCATCTAAATTGTCAGTTTGAAACTCTTTTAATTCACTCCATTCTACTTTTTTGAGATTGCCTTGTGAAATATGTTTAAAATCTTGATATTGAAGATTTTTTGTACAGCCACTTATTAAAAAAGAAACTACCAAAAAAATAATAATAAAATGAATCTTCCTAAAACTTATCATCAAAAACTCCTAAATATTTCAAAATCTAAACGCAATTGTATCTATCCTTAGTCTAAAAAGATATCTTTTTAGATAAAATTCGAAAAACGTATCAAATTTTTATAAGGATATCATATGTATATTTTAAAATATATTTTTACTATTGTGTCGATTGGTTTTTTATCTTTTATTCAAGCAGGAGAGATAAAGAAAGTTGTCTATATAGTTTCAGATACATCCATTCCATTTTGGAAAATTATGGAAAATGGTGTTAAAGAGAATGGTTTGCAATTAGGATATAAAATTGATGTTTATAACTCTAATAATAATCGAAAAACAGAACTAGAAGCAACTGTAAAAGCTATAAAAGAAAAAGTTTCAGGGATAATAATTTCTCCTACTAGCTCTTCATCATGCGTTACAATACTAAAACTAGCAACTAAAGCTCATATTCCTGTAGTTATCAGTGATATTGGAACAGATAGTGGAGAGTACATCTCCTACATCTCCTCTAATAATAATGAGGGTGCTTATAATCTTGGAAAGATTCTAGTACAAAAAATGATAGCACTCAATATAAAAAATGGAAAAGTTGGTATTATTGCGATTCCCCAAACAAGAATCAATGGACAAGCAAGAACAACTGGATTTCTCAAAGCTCTTAATGAAGCTTCTATCAAAAGTGTAGGTATCAAGCAACAAATCACATTTTCTTATCAAGAAACTTACAATTATACTAAAGAGTTTATCATAAAAAATCCAGACTTAAAAGCAATATGGTTACAAGGTTCAGATAAATATGAAGGCGCATTGAATGCTATTAATGATGCTGGGAAGAAAGATAAAATTCTTTTAGTCTCTTTCGATGCTGAACCTATATTTTTAGACCTTATCTCAAAAGATATTTTAGTAGGTGCAGCAATGCAACAACCGTATCTTATGGGTGCAAAAGCGATAACAACACTTAATAAATATCTTAGTGGTGAAAAAGTTGAAAAAAATATCCAACTGCCAATATTGGCTATCTCTAAAGAAAATATAAAACAAAATCTACCAATCATACAAAAGTATGTATTTGGCATAACAAAATAAAGGCTTATAAAAATGGACAAATACTTTTATAAAAACTCTCTCTACGCTACTGTTACATACCTTATAATCTCAATTGTAACAATTATAATGTCACTTCATGCCTCTTATGCTTATATCACAACAAAAGAAAATATAACACAAGATATGGAAAAAAACACCAATCAAACAATTATCGCTTTACAAAAAAATATTGCAAACTTTATAGAAACATATTCTATCAATGAATACAATATCCTTATCCAAAATGAATTAGAAAAAAGAGGAATGTTTGCTATTGTTGTTGAAGATTACAAAATGGGTGAAATAGTAGGAGAACAAAGCTATATCAGTGGTAAGATTAAAAGTATTCATGGGGCAATTGTTGATTTTGAGGGGAGAGATAAAGAACAAATAAAAGAATTAGAAAACTGTTTTTACTCTAAAAATCATATGATTTATAATCATGATAAAAAAATAATTGGTAAAATCACCCTTTATACCTCTGATACACATCTCAAAAATGAACTTTTCAAAATCGTAAAAACTTCAATTTTCAATCTTTTTATCCTTTCATTTACTTTAGTTATCACGCTTATTATTACTCTTCGATTTTTTATACTTAAACCAATTGTAAATATCACAAATTCAATCAGTAAACATGATGAATACGGATTACCAAAAGAACTTATTCCAGCTCGTGGTCCAAGTGAAATTGCTTTTCTCGGAGATACTATGAATAGTATGGTTAAAACTATAAAAAAATCAATAGAAAAAGAAAAACTCTTCAAAGAAGAAATTTTAAATGAAAAAAATAAATTGAAATCTATATTTGAAAATATTCCTGATTTACTTTGGTTTAAAGATTCAAATGGTGTTTATATAACTTGCAATAAGCGATTTGAAGACTTTTTTGGTGCAACAAAAGAGGAGATTATTGGAAAAACAGATTATGAATTTGTAGATAAAGAATTAGCTAATTTCTTTAGAAGAAATGACCAAAATGCACTGAATTCAACTACTCCTATATCAAATTTTGAAGAGGTTACGTTTGCAAATGATCATCATAAAGAGTATCTTCATACGATAAAATCAAGAATCATTGATTTAAATAATAATAAGATAATTGGTGTTTTAGGTATAGGAAGAGATATCACTAATATAAGAGATAAAGAGTTAGAAATTATTAAACAAAAAGAGGAATTTGAAACTATATTTAATACTTCAAAAGATGGTATAGCTATTCTTGATTTGAATTCAAACTATTTAGATTTTAATGATGCATATTTAGAGATGACTGGGTTTACAAGAGAAGAATTACTTACAAAATCATCTCTTGACCTTACAATTCAAGAAGATAAAGAAAGAAGTAAAAAATCTATTGAAGATGTAATAAAATATGGTTTTGTAAAAAACTTTGAAAAATCATATTTATTAAAAGATAATAAAATCATCACAATTAATATGAGCTTGGCTTTAATGCCTGATAAAAATAGAATTATTGTTTCAACGAAAGATGTGACTGCAAATAAATTATTTGAATCTCAAGCAAAACTAGCTTCAATGGGTGAAATGATAGGAAATATTGCCCATCAATGGAGACAACCACTAAGTATCATAAGCACATTAGCTAGTAGTATAGAATTTAAACAAGATTATGGAAATCTTAAAGAGGGAGAGATAGCCTCTAGTATGAGTCAGATTGTTTTAGAAACACAATATCTCTCTAAAACAATCGATGATTTTAGAAACTTTATAAAAGATAATGATATTCAAAGTACCATCAATATTACGACATTATTTGAAAAAACACTTTCGATTGTGGGACCTAGTTTAAAAAATAATTATATTGAAATTATCAAACAAATCGATTCAACTATTGAGATTAAGTGTTATGAAAATCAACTTATGCAAGCTTTTATCAATATTATCAATAATGCAAAAGATGCAATCATAGTAAATGAAAACATTGATTCAAAATATTTGTTTATTGAAGTAAATAAAATAGATGGCAAATGTTATATTGTTATCAAAGATAATGGTGGAGGGATAGATCAAAAAATAATAGATCGTATCTTTGAACCATACTTTACGACCAAACACCAATCTCAAGGAACAGGGCTTGGTCTTTCTTTAACTAATAAGATTATTACAGAGATGCATCATGGAACAATAACCGCTTCAAATAGTACTTTTTTCTATGAAAATAAAGAATATACTGGAGCTTGTTTTACTATTATTTTATAAGATATTAGTATGCAATTAAATAATGAAGATTTAAATATTTTTCGATACTATAACTTTATTATTAATATTTAGGATTTAGAATGACAAAAGAAGAATTAGAAAACAACTTTGAATTAACAATTATAAAAGAGTTAAATGCATCAAAAGTAAGTGCAGAAGAGCACTCTTCTGATGTGATTACTAACTTAGACAATATCATCTCATTACTTGATGAAGGTGAAGCTTCTCATAATATCAAAGCGCTTCTTTTTAATATCATAGACGATATGCAATATCAAGACTTAAATAGACAAAAAATAGAAAGAGTTATGAATTTAATTATCGAAAAACACAGTATTTGTGAAGAGATACTGCATAGAGAAAATATAAAACTTTCCCCATCAGCTAAACATATTGATCATGAAGATGGTGATTGTATGAGTGATGATGAACTAGCAAATATGATAGCTCAAATGAATGCAGGTACCTTATAAAGTTTACTTTATAAACATTTTATAAACCATACCAATTAAAATTAAACTATTTAAAATCAACAAATATTTTTTATAGTTTTTGATATGGACAATTTGTTTCATTTTAATACCAATAAAAACCCCAATCAAAGAGCTAATCCCAACTATTAATCCCTCATAATAAAGCATCTCTCCAATAACACTTAAAGATATAAATCCAGCAATTGAACTAAAAATAACAAAAAATAGTCCTAAAGATGAAGCATCTTTAAGATTATAAAATAAGTATCCAACTAAAAGAGGTGTAAGCATAACACTTCCACCAACTCCAATACTCATAGCAATAGCACCTATAAGAAACCCTATCAAAAAAAGCAAAGCTTTATTTTGTGATTTTTTTGTTTCATTTCCAAGAGGAGAAGATGTTCCAATTTGATAGATTGAAAAAATAATAATCATTAAAAAAAAGTTTTCTAAAAATTCATTTGAAACAATTGCGTGGATAAAACCATTTTGAAATCCACCTACAAATCCACCAAAACCTATAACTAAACCATCTTTTAAGAGATTTTTATTTTGTTTGTAGTTTAAAAATGTCCCATAAGTTGAACTAAAAACCATTTGTAAAATAGAGATAGAAACAGCCTCTTTCATCACAAAGCCTACATTTAAAAGCATTGGAACTAAAAGCATCCCTCCACCTACTCCAAAAAAGCCAGAGACAAACCCAGTAATGATTCCAAAAATTGATAATTCTATAACCACAATAATTTTATTTATTCATAGAATCGATGAAGTTAGCATAAATATCTTCAAGCTCACCATCTTCTTTACTTACATCAATTCCATCTTGTTCTTTTATCGCATATTCAAGGACAGCAACTCTTTTCATAAGATAAACTATCATCTCTTTTGAAATATCTGGAAAATCATCATTAGAAAATTTAGTCTCATCAATCTGTGTAACTGCTTTTCTTTTTACAATTCTAGCAGGAACACCAACCGCTGTACTAAATGATGGAACATCTTTTATAACAACAGAGTTTGCTCCTATTTTACAATTTTCCCCTATTGTGATATTTCCAAGTATTTTAGCTCCTCCTCCTATAACACAACCACTTCCAATTGTAGGATGTCGCTTCCCTTTACTTAAACTTACCCCTCCAAGAGTTACTTGTTGATAAATAAGTACATCATCTCCAATAATAGAAGTTTCACCAATAACCACACCAAAACCATGATCAATAAATACCCTTCTACCAATCTGTGCTGCTGGATGGATGTCAATAGAGGTCAAAAATTGAGCAATTCCAGATATTATTCTTGCAATGACTTTGAAACCATTTTGATAAAATTTGTGTGCTATTCTGTAATGGATAACTGCCCAAACACCTGGATAGTTAAAAAATAACTCAAAAGACGAATGTAATGCTGGGTCATTTTTCTTTGGAAGTAAAAAATCTTCTTTTAATATTGATAATAAACCCATTATTTTTGTGAACTCATTCCAATTTTAAGATATCCATTATCTTTTAAAAACTTTTTCAAAGTAAAAAGAAGACTATCATCTCTTAGTTTTGAAAATAGTTTTTGTTGAAGATTAAACATATGATAATCCAAATCTTCCAAAATATCATGAATATTTTGAGATGGAAGAAAATCTTTGAGTACTGCTTTTCCATTTTCAAATACCACATTTACTTCAGAAGGAGATGCAAATAGATTGTGTTTCATCCCAAGAACATCTTGATATGCACCTACTAGGAAAAACCCCAAAAAGTACTCCTCTTTTTTCAAATCCACATCATGTAGATAAAGTGGTTTTTTTGGATTAAATGGCATCTCACCATCACTATCACAAGTTATATCCCAAAGTGTTGCACTTCTTGTTGCTGGTATATCAAGATGTGTTAAAGGCATCACTGGAAACTCTTGATCAATTCCCCAAAAATCAGGAAGAGATTGGAAGATAGAAAAATTTAAAAGATACTTCTCTTGAATTTTAGCTTCAATTTTTACAAGCTCTGTATAATCCTCAACGGACAATAACGATATTGTTTTTTTAATAATTAAGTGTGTTAAAATTTCTCCATTACTTCTATCTTGTAAATCAACATAACCTAAACTAAATAGCGTAAGAAGGGACTCAAGATGTTCTAGTGCATCATGCATATATTCCCGTGCTGTTTTCACATTGATAGAGTTGTATAAGTCATAAAGCTCTTTAATAAGTGGTGGGTCAATTAATGAATTATCTTCACTTGATTCTTTTAATTTTAAATTCTCTAGTTCATATTCAGATGAGAAAAGTTCAAGGACAGGAGTTACTAAAACAGTTGAAGGTGCAGCTATAAATCTACCTGATTCTGTAAAAATATTTGGCTCTTTTACCCCTTTTTGTTTTGTAATCTCTTTGAGTGTAAAAACAACATCATTACTAAATTCTTCCAAAGAATAATGTTTTTCTTTTTCAAATTGGCTATATTCAATCCCAAGTCCACCACCAATATTAATATTTTTAAGATTCGTTGCACCCATATTTACAAGCTCTGCATAGATGTGCCCTGATTCTTTAAGTGCTTTTTTAAGTGGCATAATAGAGGTCATTGATGAACCGATATGAAAGTGAATCATAGAAAGGTACTGAACCATATCATTTTTAGATAAATCATCATACGCTTCAAGGATTTCAGTTGAACTAAGACCAAATTTAGAGTCAATTCCTCCACTTTTTGCCCAAATCCCACTTCCACCACTATGAAGTCTTACACGTAGCCCAATATTTGGGCAAAACTCACCGTTAAACTCATGATAAACTTCGATAATTTTATCAAGTTCATTGATACCTTCAAGGGTGATAGTGATGTTATATCCCATTTTAACAGCAATAAATCCTAATACAATCATCTCTTTATCTTTAAATCCATTTACAGTAATAGGAGCATCAAGATTATTATAACTCATAGCAAGGATAAGTTCTGCCTTACTTCCAGCTTCTAACCCATATTGATACTTTTTACTCCCCTCTACCATAGGAAGGACAAAGTTTGGAAACTGATTTACTTTCAAAGGAAAAACGGCATTAAAACTTCCTTGATAGCTATATGATTTTATAGAATTATTAAAGGTGGTATATAGTGTATCAATCTGTTTAAGTGTAAGGTGTGGAAACCTTATAATTAGGGGTCCTTTGTTCCCACCATCACTTCGTACTTTTTTAACAATATCAATAAGGCTAGGCTTCTCTCCATTATTAACTTTTACCACTCCATCTTCTATTAAAAAATTGTTATCTCCCCAAATATCAATCCCATAATTGTTTACACTAATACTTTTTTTTGCTTTCATTAAAACTCCCCTATTGGTATAATAATCTCTTCATTTGTTTGGCTATTTTTAACCCAAACTGTCCCATCTGTTAACTCTTTATCCCCTATTAAGGCTATAACAGTTGCATTTTGTTTTTTACTATTTTCAATATGCTTTGTAAATCCTCTTACTTTATAGTCTGTTACAACTTTTGAGATTTTTCGTTTATTTGCAACTAAAGAGAAAACTTTATCTATAGCCTCTTCACACATTGCACCTATATAAACTATCTCTTCACTTTCCTCTTTTACTTTGATAAGTTCAAGAAGTCTTTCTATCCCTATAGCAAACCCAACAGCAGGAGTAGCTCGACCACCTAAAAATTCAGTCAATCTATCATATCTTCCACCACCAGCTATGGCACTTTGACTTCCTATCTCATTACTTACAAATTCGAACGCTGTTTTGGTGTAATAATCAAGCCCTCGCACCAAATTTGTATCAACTTCGTAAGCTACACCGTTTTCATCAAGTATTTTTTTGAGTTTAATAAAATCAGCATCACACTCTACACAAAGATTATCTGTGATTTTAGGGGCATTTTGAAGTTCTTTTTTACAACTTTCATTTTTACAATCAAGGACTCGAATAGGATTTGTTCCTATTCTTCTATCACAATCTTCGCAAAGATGAAGATTTTCTAAATGTGCTACAAGATTTTCTTTATATGGTGGCATACACTCTTTGCAACCAAGTGAATTAATAAGAAGTTTATACCCTATTCCAACGCTCTGAAGTATTTCACAAATCATCAAAATAATATTTGCATCTTCGTAAACACTAGCTTCTCCAAAAGATTCACATCCAAACTGATGAAATTCTCTTAGCCTTCCTTTTTGAGGTCTTTCATATCGAAACATTGGTCCATAATAAAAATATTTTCTAGTTCCCCCTGCACGGTCAAGTTTATTTTGGATAAACATTCGCACAACCCCAGCAGTTCCTTCAGGTCTTAAACATACATCATTTTCACCTTTATCGATAAATTGATACATCTCTTTTCCAACGATATCACTACTTTCCCCTACACTTCTTTTAAAAAGTGCAGTTTCCTCTAAGATTGGTGTTTCAAGATACCCAAATCCATATCGTGATGCTATCTTTGAAGCATTGACTATAAAATAGTTAAAGAGTTCCCCCTCTTTCTCTTTTATATCTTTCATACCTCGTAAACTTTGTATATTATCCATTAATAAATTCCTCTATTTTTTTTGCTATATCTTCTATTGGAGTTGAAGCATCAACTATTAAATTGTCAATGTTTAAATCCCCTATAATTGTTTTCATTTTTGATTGGATTTCTAAAAGATACCCTATTCCACGGCTTTCTATCCCATCATTTTCTTTTCCAGCCAATCTTCTTGAAAGCTCCTGAGGTGAAAGCTCAAGCATTATTACTTTATCTGGGAATATACCATCAAGTGCTATTTTATTAAGCTCCATTGTCATTTCAATAGGAAAATCCTTTGCATAAGCCATTCCAGAGATAAAACTTCTGTCACTGATAATTGTTTTCCCTCTATTTGGCTTTACAACCTCTTCTAGATGTTCTGCTCTATCTGCTAAAAACAAAAACATCTCAGCTATTTTTGATTTTGCCCTCGCATTTAAAACCATATCTCGTAGCTCTAATCCTATTTTTGTTCCACCTGGCTCTTTTGTAAAAACTGCATCTGGATAGTTCTTTTTTAGAATATCAAGTTGTGTTGATTTTCCAGCCGTATCGATACCTTCAATTACTATATACATTGCTTTATATCCTCTAAAATTTCACTAGGAACAAGATGACTTACACAACCTTGAAATCTCAAAACTTCCCTTACAACCGATGAGCTTACAAAAGCATTTTGAAGTGTTGGCATAAAATACATCGTATCGATATCTTTATCTAAAGAGTTATTCGCATATCCCATTTGAAGTTCATATTCAAAATCACTTACGGCTCTTAAACCTCTAATAATGATATTTACATCTTCACTTTTAGCAAAATCAACAAGTAAAGTATTAAAAGATTTTGCCTTGACATTCATCCCTTGTGTTGCTTTTTCTACTAGTTGTACCCTTGTGTCTGTATCAAACATAGGATTTTTTGTATTTGAATTTGCAACAGCTACTATAACTTCATCAAAAACCTGTAGAGCCCTTTTTATAATATCCATATGACCATTCGTAATAGGATCAAATGTCCCACTATAAATCGCCCTCTTTCTATCTTCTTTCAAATTTAACTCCATCTTTTGTATAAATTGTGTTCGATTTTCAAAGTATCAAACCATTTTCCAATGATAAAGTTCTCCATCTCATCTAAAGTTTGTTGATTTGAATAATACCCTAACATCGGTGGCGAAATGATTACACCTAAGTTTGACAGTTTCGTCATATTTTCTAAATGAATTGTATTAAATGGCATCTCTCTTGGAGCAAGTACCACTGTTCTTTTCTCTTTAAGCATTACTGAAAAAGCTCTAGTAATTAGGGTATCAGATATCCCTACACTACATTTTGCCAAAGTATTCATGCTACAAGGTAAAATAATCATCGCATCAGTTTGAAAAGAACCAGATGCTATGCAAGCACCAATACTTTCATCATCATAAAATAAAATATTCTTATTGTTTGGTAAAGGATTATTCTCTTCATATTTGAGAGCTGTTTTTGCACTATTTGAAATAACACAAAAAACTTCAATATTCTGCGGAAGTAAATTTAAAAATTTTAAACCCAAGCCTACTCCACTAGCACCAGTAATTCCAACAATCAATTTCATTTCATATCCTTATAAGAATTATGATTTTAGCAAAAAAGCACTTTAGAAAAACAATTAGAGGAGAAAAAACTACTTTTTTCCAAAAAAATCCTAAAAAACAACAAATTCAAAGATAAAGAAGAAAAATCAAAATGTTTAGAAAAAGAGTATTATTTTTGCATTTCTTAATTTTAGTTTAAGCTAGTTAGTATATCATTCTGTATAATATTTAAATAAATAAATATACGAATTTAAGTATAATTATTTTTTAGTTTATACAAAATATATAAGGAAAATAAAAATGGAAAAAATAATAAGTTTTATAAGAATTAATAAGAATAATGAAGAATATACTCAAAATCAAGCAATAGGAATTGCAAAGTATCTACATCAAAATAATTTACAACTCAACAACAATGTTGAAATTGAGATTAATGTTCCAGAAGATGAAGAGCGAATTGCTACACTATTAACTGATTGTAAAAGAGGTTGTACGATTTTAGTTTATGATTTAAATGTATTTGGAAGAACTATCTCATCTATTTTAGAGATGTTAAAAAATCTTCTCAATGGTGGGGTAAGAATAGTAAGCATCAATCAAAATCTTGATCTTGAAAGTAAAGATGATATGCTTACCAAAATGATATTAGGGATTATTTCGATGACGATTTCTCTTGAAAAAGATTTGATGAGTATTAGAACAAAAGAGGCTTTAACAGCTAAAAAACTTGATGGAATGAGCCTTGGTAAACCAAAAGGAACAATCCAAAAATCAAAATTTGACAAAAAACGAGATAAAATTGAAGAGCTACTTTCTGTAGGATTAAGTGTAAGAAAAATTGCTAAATTACTTGGATACAACAATCACATTGGTCTAAATAATTATGTGAAAAAAAGAAATATCAGAGAGATTGACGATAAAATTGCAAGCTAAGAAAAGATAAGAACTACCTATAAATTTTAGATTGGGGTGCATTGAAGCACCCAAAATCTAAAATCTGCCAAAAATGAAAACCACTAAAAATAAAATAAACTCCCTAAACGATTTCCCTACTAATATTCGCATTTTGTCCTGTAAGTATCTCATAAGTGATCGTATTATGAATTTCAGCTAATCTAGTAACATCATCGAAAATACAAATCTCATCAGCTGAACCCTCTACTACAATATTATCCATAGAAACTCTTCCTAAAACTTGTTTTCCATCAGCTGTTTCATACGCTTTCCCTCCAAGTCTTCTAAAACCATCTCCATAGCCAACACTATAAGTAGATACTTCAATATCTTCAGTAGCCGTATATGTACCACCATAACCAACACTTTGACCTTTTTTTAAAATTCTTGTAGCTATTTTTTTTGCATAAAGTGATAGCACAGGTTTAAGTTTTGGAAATCCAAGTACTTCATTTGCATCAAGATAACCATAGCTAGCTATTCCTACCCTTGCAAAATCTTCATCGAAATTTTTATGTCTAAAAAGTGCTGCTGAGTTACAACTGTGAACTAAAATTTTAGGAACATTTAGTTTTTCACATATATTTTTCATTTCCTCTTTTAAGCCCTTAAAAATGGTGTCTTGATAGAAAAAATCGCTACTCAATTCATCTGCACTTTTATGATGTGTAAAAATCCCACAAACATTTAATTTTCTCTCTAAAGCCCTTAAAATAGCCACTTCAAGCTCATTATGTGCTATTCCATTTCTATGCATACCTGTATCGATTTTGATATGAATATTTGTATTTTCACATAGCAGTTCAAGGTCGTTTAAGCTATTGACTGCTACGTGAAAAGTATGTGAAAAAGTATCTATTTTAGTATCAGCTAATATTAAGATAGTGTCAAATAAATGTTCTATTGTAATAGCCTCTTTATATGTCTGAACTACTGCTTTTCTAAGCCCAAATTCATTTGCCAATGTAGCAATTTGAAGTAATCCATGACCATAAGCATTATCTTTTAACACTATAGCAATTTTCTCTTTTCCACCTGCATGATTTGCACAAGTTTCAAGATTGTAAAATAAATTTTGTTTATTTAATTTAATATAAGACATTTTTACTCTTTTTGTTGAAAATATTGAAGCAGGATAGTAGCATCTTTTTCATTTAAGACCTCTTTGAGTTCTTCAAATGAAGCTACTTTTATCGCTTCAAAAGTTCCAAAGTAAAGGAGAAGTTTTTGCACCTTAGCTTTCCCTATCCCTTTGATATCAAGAAGTGATATTTGCTTATCCTCTTTTCTTTTTTGTTTTTTATGAAAACCTATAGCAGTTCTATGCACTTCATCTCGAAGTCTTTGGATAAACTGCAATCTTTTATCGGATGGTTCTAGTCTAAATACCTCATCTTTAGTATATAAAATATCTCTAGCACCTCCTTTTGATCTATTGGCTTTTGCATCTATTTTTTCTTTTGCTATCCCTATCACATCTATAGAAACTCCAACACTTTCTAAAATATTATAAGCAAGGGTAAGAAGTGTTTTTCCACCATCTATTATCCAAACATCTGGAGGTGGATTTTCTACAAATCTTTCAACTCTTCTAGTTAACATCTCTTTCATCTGAGCATATTCATCACGAGCATCAAGATTGTATAGTCTATAATCCTCTCTTGTAAAATTATCATTATCCCATACAACCATTGAACCAACTGTTGCTTGTCCCATAATATGTGAGTTATCAAAACACTCAAATCTATATGACACTTTGTATAAGTTAAATAGTTCTTTTATAGTTATATAAATATCTTTTTTTATATAGTTACTATCTATCTTTAAAAGTTCTTCACAGTTTCTTAAAGCCATAAAAGTCAAATCTTTTTTCTTCCCTATTTTTGGTAAGTTTATAGCTATCTTTTTACCAAATCTTGAACTTATAAAGTTCTCTAACTCCTCACTATTTTCAAGTTCTATAGGCAAAATTATCTCATTTGGAACTGTTGGAATCTCATTTGCATAATAATTCACTATCGCTGTTTTATAAATATCCTCTAACTCTGTTATCTCTGTGGTATTGATAAAATTATGGGATGCTGAGATAAGTTTTCCATCTCGTATAAACATCTTGACCACAACTCCCCTAAGCCCATCGATTTCTACAGCAAAGAGGTCTATATTTTCAAAATTCGCAAAATCAAGGGTAGATTTGAGTTCAGATTTTTCAATCGTTTTGATTCTATCACGAAGTACCATAGCCTCCTCAAAACGAAAATCCCCACTCAATTTTTCCATCTTTATCTTTACATCTTCCACTAATTTTGTTTTATTGTATATATAATAAAGAGCTTTATCGATGATTTTCTGATACTCCTCCTTAGAAACCTTCTCTTCACAAGGAGCTAAACACTTCTGTATCTGATAAAACAAACAAGCTTTACCACTTTTGATACAACTTTTCTTTTGAACAAGTGGCAAAATCTCATAGATACTATCGAGCATATCCCTAGCCCCAGTACTAAATGGACCAAAGTACTTTATCCCTTTTCCTTTAAGAACTTTTCTAGTTATCTCAAGTCGTGGGAAAGTTTCTGTTGTGTCGATATAGATATATGGATAAGTCTTATCATCCCTTAAGAGGATATTGAACTTTGGTTTGAGTTGTTTGATAAGGGAGTTTTCCAAAATCAAAGCATCGTTTTCATTTGGAACGATAATATACTCCAAATTTGCCACTTCACTTATCATTTTACTAATACGATATGAGAGCTGACTTGAAGGTGCTAAAACGGGAGTAAATTGAAAATAGCTCTTCACCCTATTTTTAAGATTTTTCGCTTTTCCTATATATAAAAGCCGATTGTTTTTATCAAAGTATTGATACACCCCAGCATTTGATGGGAGGTTTTGTAGTTTTTCTTCTAAAGTCATTTTGGGATTATAGTGTTTTGTTGTTTAAAGGGAATTTTTACTTTGGTTGTCTGCATTTTAAATGCATGAAAAAAAAATTTCATTTATATAATTTTCATCATTACTAACTTTAAAGTAAATTTTAGATATAAATTTGTGGACTATGCGAATTATTTCTCCCAAAATTCACTTGTCATTATTCTAATAATTGGAGTCTAAAAATGATTCAAAAAGAAACTAACAATAACTAGAAAGTAATATTAAGTAGTACAATTGGAATGATTCTTGTTTCTACAATAAGTTCTTTCTCTACTTTATATATAACTAAATTACAAATTGAATCCAATCAAGAATTAACAAAAGATAAAATTGATTCTGACTTTAATACTTTAAAATTTAACAATGAATATAAAGAAAAAATGGAAAGATTTTCTGAATACATTAACTCAACACTTATTACAGATGATATTTACGATTTATTATTAAATCCAGACAAAGTAAAGGAGTTAAAACCATTAGATAAAATTGCTAAAATTAATAAATCATACTCTAATTTAATACCGTATATTAATGAAAACAAAATAGTAGATTTTGATTCGATAAATCAATCTTTAATTACTAAACTACTTTCAATATATCTAGATTTATATAAAAAAGCAGATATGAACTCAACAAAAGTTGAAGAATATAACAAAATACGCTTAAAATTAATACAAAATTTAAAAAGAGATATTATTCAAACACCAATTCAAAAAATAATATAGGAATAAAGCTACTCTATAATTATTGTACTTTTTTATACTCGATACAGTAATTATTATCTCCACTATTTTCATTTATAGATATACACTTTAAAAATTGTTTCTCTTGACATACCGTACGATATTAAGTACAATTTACAAAATAAATCAAAAGGTATCTTATGACAAAAATTATGACGGTTAGTCAAGTTCGAGCAGATATTTACAATGTAATGGATGAAACAGCACAGACTCATGAGCCGATACTTATTACTGGAAAAAGAAACAATGTTGTTATGCTTTCACAAGAAGATTGGAATGCTGTTCAAGAGACATTGTATTTAAACTCTATACCAAATATGGTCTCTTCAATACAAGAATCAATGCAATCAAGTGATAGCGAATTTAGTGAAACTATTGAATGGTAGAGTACAAAATACTTTATAGTAAATTTGCATTGATAGATGCCAAAAAATTATCGAGTGCACATTTAGATACAAAAGCGAAAGAATTAATCGAAATACTCAAAAAAAATCCATTTGAAAATCCACCACCTTATGAGAAATTAGTTGGCAATTTAAGTGGTGCTTATTCAAGAAGAATCAATATAAAACATAGAATCGTATATGATGTAAGGGAAGTTGATAAGGTAGTAAGAATTCACAGGATGTGGTCACACTATGGGGAGTAAAATCAAAAATATGAATAAAATCCTCTGGATACTCACCTTTTTTACAGTTCTTCTTTGGTCTGCAGTTGCTCCAAAAGATTATTTCACTTGGTTTTTAGAAGTTGCTCCAGCCCTGATTGGTGGGATGTTTCTCCTTGCAACTTACAAAACATTTAAACTAACCCCTATTTTGTATTTTTTTATTTTGCTTCATTGTATCGTCTTGATGATTGGAGGACATTACACTTATGCGGAAGTGCCACTCTTTGATACCATCAAAGATATTTTTGGCAGTGAAAGAAACAACTATGACAAAGTGGGGCATTTTTTTCAAGGGTTTGTTCCTGCATTATTAGCTAGAGAGATATTGATACGAAAACAAATCGTCAATGGAAACAAATGGCTTATTTATATTATTCTTGCGATAATTTTGTCATTTAGTGCTTTTTATGAGCTTGTAGAATGGTGGGTTGCTCTTGCAAGTGGTGAAGGTGCTGAAGCATTTTTGGGAACTCAAGGTTATGTTTGGGATACCCAATCAGATATGGGCTTTGCTCTACTTGGTGGAATTATCTCACTACTCATACTTTCAAAAATCCACGATAAACAACTTAAAAATTTAAAATCAACTACGGAGTAAAATATGAGAAAAATCTTTTTAATACTATTCATTCTAACACTAGAGATATTTGCTGGGACTAGAATGTGTGATAGCGGAGAGGTTATCAAACTTTTAAAAGATGACAACAAAGGGAGCAGGCATCAAAGATTTATCCTCAAATTAGCAAACGATAAAACTCTCCTTATCGCTCATAATATTGACTTAGCACCAAAAATAGAGATACTACAAAAAGGTGATATTGTAAAATTTTGTGGTGAATTTGAGCCAAATAAGAAAGGTGGTGTTGTACACTGGACACATCATGACCCAAGAGGGAAACATATAGGTGGTTGGTTAGAGCACAACAAACGAAAATATGAGTAAACCTTTCCCAATTCACTAAAAATACCAATTTGTAATCTATTGATGTTACAATGAAATCAATTTAAAGGAGCCAATCATGGATGTAAAAGCGATAGACCTCTATCTTCAAAAACTTAAAAAAGATGGCTCTGGGGAGCTTAACGATACTCCTATTATCGATGATTCTGATATTGCTGAGTATTTAGAAGATGTTAAAAGGGAGGATGAAAATAAATTTTACATATATCTAAATAGTCTTCCGATGGATATTCGAGCTCAAACATTTATAGAGCTTCCTACCGCTTTTCAAATTGATTTGATTTTGACTTACGATGCAAAAGGTTTGGCTGATATCATTGAAGCTCTTGAGAGTGATGATGCAACTGACTTATTTCTTGCTATTTCAAAAGTAAGTAAAACAAAAGAGGAAGAGGTTTTTGCTCTTTTAGATGATAAAACGCAAAGAACTATCGAAAAACTCATCCAATATGACAAAGACAAAGCTGGTTCTTTGATGCAAACAGAGATTTTTAAAGTCTCTCATACAAGAAGCGTTGCTTATGCTATTGAAAAACTCTCCCGTCTTAAAAAAAATGGTATTGGAAGAGTTTCATCTCTTTTTATTACTGATGCGGTTGGGAAACTTCTTCAGGTAATCTCTATGGATGATTTGATACTTTTAAATCCAAATGATGTTTTTACGCAGGTTATCAGCAACAAAGAAGCCCCTTATAGTATCGCTTCCCATGATTCTGTCGATGAAGTGATTAGTATGATTGAAAAATACGACCTCACCTCATTGGCGGTTGTTGATAGGACAGGTCATCTTATCGGGAGAATCACCCATGATGATGTTTTGGATATTATGCAAACAAAAGCAACACAACAAATCTATAATCTCAACCATCTTGATGCAGATGAAGAGCTTCATGGAAGTTTTGCCAAAACAGGAAAAACAAGGGCAGTTTGGCTCAGTATCAACCTTATTAATGCCATAGCAGCCTCTTTAGTGATAGGATTATTTGAAGATACTCTCCACCAAATAGTAGCCCTTGCGGTACTTATGCCAATAGTTGCCAATATGGCAGGAACCGCTTCGATGCAAACCGTAACGGTGATAGTGCGACAATTAGCTCTAGGGGAGATATCCTACAATGATATCAAACATATTTTACAAAAAGAGATTGGTATTGCTATGCTTAACGGTCTATTTTTAGGAATTTTAACAGCTGTTATATCTCAGTTTCGATTTGGAGATATTTTAATCTCAACTTCAATTGGAGCATCGATGATGATTAGTTTCATTTTTGCTGGACTACTTGGTACTACGATACCATTACTCCTTAAAAAACTATCAGTTGATCCAGCAGTTGCGAGTTCTGTTTTAGTTTTGACTATGACTGATATTATCGCTTTTTTTAGCTTTTTATGGCTTGCTGAGATGATTATTTTATAAAAAAGGTTGTTAAGTGATAAAATCACACTAAGTTGTAACCTTATTATTATAAAATTCTAAAATAACTTATCGGAGGTAAACGATGAATATTATGATTATGATATTTGTTCCATTGTTATTTGCTTTAACACTTCCGTTAAATAGTGTACGAGTAAGAAATCTTTTGACATATTTTTATATTTTATTTCTCTCTTTTTTAGCTATTAGTAACTTTTCTTTAACAGAAACGACAACTTTAAATCTTGATGAGATATATCACTACACTTTTAAAGCTTTAGATGTGGTATTACTTTTATTTTTTGCATTTGTTGGGTTGAAGTACAAAAGTAAAATGGTTACTATTTTGGCGATTGTTCAGCTTGTTTTGTATCTTTTCATCCAAACTTTTACCCCTACACTTCTTTCAAACGATATCATGTCAGATAAAATCTCTTCAACTATGCTCCTCGTGATAAATATAGTTGGTGGAATTATCATCATCTATGCTTTGAAATATATAGAGAGTGAAGAGTTTAAAGATTGCAAGAAAAATATGTTTATTGCGATATTATTTTTCTTTTTGGCTGTTATGAACCTCATCGTAACTACAAATAATTTAGAGATATTTTTCTTAGCATTTGAGCTTACAACCCTTTGCTCTTATTTGCTTATAAGATACAGGGAAGATGAGATATCTATTCAAAATGCACTTCAAGCTTTGTGGATGAACCAAATAGGTGGAGTTGCTATATTGATTGCGATACTTTTATCTCTTTATTATTACAACACACTTTATTTGGATTTGCTTTTATTGTTGGTTGATGGGAAATTTATCTTGCCTCTTTCATTTTTAGTGATAGCTTCATTTGTAAAAGGTGCATCTATCCCTTTTGAAAAATGGCTACTTGGTGCGATGGTTGCTCCTACTCCTGTGAGTGCCATTTTACATAGTGCAACGATGGTAAAAATAGCTCCCTATTTGATACTCAAAATCGCCCCTGCATTTTCTCCACTTTTAGCTTTGATTGTTACATTTTCTGGAAGTTTTGTATTTATGTCGGCGTCACTTATGGCTTTAAGTCGTGATTATTTCAAAGAGATTTTAGGACTTTCAACGATTGCACTTCTTGTACTTATGATAGCAATAGCTAGTATTGGAACTCCAATGGCAGTTAATATTGCACTTATTTTGATTGTTTTTCATGCTATTTCAAAAGCACTTTTATTTTTACAAGCTGGGATTTTAGAAAAAGTTTATCATTTGAAATATCTTCAAGATATAGATTATCTCACTTCCAAATCCCCTTTAATAGTGTTTTTTATCCTTGTTGGTTTTGGTTCTTTAACTTTACCACCATTTGGAGCTTTTTTAGCGAAATTTGCTTCGATTGAACTGCTAGCAAACCTTGGAAAAGAGAATATCTTTTACCTTTTTAGTTTAGTGTTTCTCTTAATTGGTTCAGTATTTTTAACACTCCTCTATTTTAAAGTTGTCACAAAACTTTTACCGAAAAATAAAACGATGATGGTTGAAAAAATAGCTATCCCAACAACTTATAAACTCACCTCTTTTACTTTGGTATTTTTACTTATTGTGGGGATTTTCTTTAGCTTTAGATTTAATATTTTAGATTTTTATGAGATAGTTATTCCAGCTATTTTGATATTTATCATTCCCCTACTTTTTTATCTTTTAAACTTTTCAAATATAAAAAGAACAAACGAATACAATTGTGGAGAGAAAGATGAACTAGCGTTATCAGCTTATTATTTTGAAATAACTCCTAAAGTGCAAAAAGCCATTTTTTATATCTCAATATGTTTGATTATCTCTATTATACTTGGAGGTTTAGTATGATTGAATATCTTTTAATAGCACTCACTCCACTTTTTGGAGGGCTAATTTATGGAGTTCAGCGAGTTGTAAAAGCTAGGATGCAAAATAGAGTTGGACCTCCTATTTTACAGCCATTTTACGATATGTTTAAACTCCTTGATAAAGAAGTGATGATTATCAACAATTACCACATCATCTTTGCTATTATGCACCTTCTTACACTTTGGATAGTGGTTGCTTTTGTAATTTTGGGAAAAAGTTTACTCTATGTGATATTTTTACATCTGTTATCTTCTATTTTTGTTGTACTTGCTGGGTATAGTGTAAAGTCTATCTATTCACATATGGGGTCAAATCGAGAGTTACTTTCGATTGTTGCTTATGAGCCTATTTTGATACTTGTTGCTGTTGGTTTTTATATGGTAAATGGGAGTTTTGATATTGAGACTATTCGTTCAAATCCAAGTACAATTGCAAGTATGATAGCTTTATTTGTAGCTTTTTTACTCACAATGCCCATAAAACTAAAACTCTCTCCATTTGATGCGACAGAAGCTCATCAAGAGATAGTTGGTGGAGTTGAGGTTGAGTATAGTGGAGTATTTTTTGAGATACTTTATATGGCAAAATGGATTGAATATGTTTTTATATATTTACTTTTGATTCTTTTTGCTGGGGATAATTACTTTATCGCTTTTGGTTTGTTTGCGATAGTTTTTTTAGCCCTTAATCTAGTAGATAATGCAACAGCAAGGGTGCGAATAGATAGTTTAGTCAAAATTGTTTTAGGATTTGGACTCTTTTTAAGTATCGTAAATCTTATAGGACTTCATTATGTTTGAGTTTAAAAAATTTAGAAAAAAATCCCCGTGGATACTCCACTACAACGCTGGAAGTTGTAATGGTTGCGATATAGAGATATTGGCGTGTCTTAGTCCAAAATACGACCTTGAAAGATTTGGAGTGATAAATACAGGAAACCCAAAACAGTCAGATATATTCCTAGTAACTGGACCAGTAACCTATAGAAGTAGGTCAAGACTCCTAGAACTCTACAACCAAATGCCAAATCCAAAAGTGGTAGTCGCTGTTGGAAGCTGTGCGTGTACGGGTGGAGTTTTTAGAGGAATGTACAATGTGGAAGATGGAGTAGATAGATATATCCCTGTAGATGTCTATATCCCAGGATGTGCAAGTAGCCCTGAACTTATAATGGATGGTGTGGTAAAAGCTTTAGAGATATTAGAAAAAAAAGAGCAAAAAGAAAAAGAGAGAAGTGAAGATGATAAATAGAATTCCCACAAGTTTGCCTACAGTTGTTGCAAATATAAAAGCTTTTTATGATAAAAAGATATGGCACTTTTTGACTTTAAATGGTGTCAAACTCGATAGTGAAACTACCGAAATCCAATGGATATTTTCAAAATATGGTGCTATTAATGAAGTGACTATGTTTTATACAAGTGTGAAACAAGATGAGATAATACCAAGTATCGTTGAAGTTCTCCCAAGTGCTATTATTTCCCAAAGGGAGATAGTTGATATGTTTGGGATAACTGTAGAAAATAGTGAAAAAGGGCTTTATTTAGATGAGGATAGTGAACAAATGCCACTTAGTAGTTGTGGGATATAAAAATGGAAACAAAACCAATGACAAATAAAAAAATAATAAATATTCCTCTAGGGGCTCAACATATCTCTCTTCTTGAACCTGTAAAGTTTCGTTTTTCTTGTGAAAATGAAACGATAGTTGGGGTGGAGAGTGATGTTGGATTTGTCCATAGAGGGATAGAAAAAGCTTGTGTGACAAAATTTAAATACGATGCTATCCCTTATGTGGTGGCTCGTATTTGTGGGCTTTGTGCGATTACACACTCTTTATGTTACACCACTGCAGTTGAAAATCTTCTTGATGGGGAAGTGAGCCGTAAAGCAAAATATCTTCGTATGTTGATGGTGGAGCTTGATAGGATTCATTCTCATATGTTGTGTTTATCTCATACTTGTGAAAATGCTGGATTTGAAGCGATGTTTATGCAAATTATGGGTGATAGGGAATATGTGATGGATTTGCAAGAGAAGATGAGTGGAAATCGAGTACAGTTTGATTATATCAGTATTGGTGGGGTGAATAGAGATATTACAACAGATATCATCAAAGATATAAAAACAAATCTTGCAATCGTTAAAGAGAAAGTCAATAGTTATATCGATGAGTTTTCTTCTAATTGGAGTTTATCTTTGAAGTTTCAGGGGATTGGAACTTTGAGTTTGGATGAAGCGTATAGTTATAATGCAATTGGACCACTAGCTCGTGCAACTGGACTAGCAACCGATGTGCGAAGTGAAACGGAGTATCTTCCATACAAAGAGGTAGGCTATGAGATGCAAACAGCACAGAGTGGCGATATTTTTGGAAGAAATATGGTACGACTTGCTGAGATACGCAACTCCATACAGATGTGTGAAAATATCGTTGATGGGTTGCCAGATGGGGAGATTATGACGAAGCTAAAAGGGAAACCAAATGGGGAAAGTATAGTGCGACTTGAAGCTCCAAGGGGTGAACTTATGTATTATATCAAAGGTGATGGAAAAGCGATGCTCAATCGTGTTCGTATAAAAACGCCTACATTTTCGTGTATTCCTGCTTTTATGGAAGTTTTTAAAGGTGCGAATTATGCTGATGCACCAGCGATTTTAGCGTCATTTGACCCCTGTTTGTCGTGTACTGCGAAGTAGGAAACAATTATGTATCAAAGTTTTAAAAAAGCATTTCAAAATCTATTTAAAAAACCTCAAACGATAGATTATCCAGCATCGCCAATAGAGAAGCCTCAAGGGAGTCGTGGACTTATTGAGTATGGAGAGAGTGAATGTATCTATTGTTTAAAATGTGAAAAGGCTTGCCCTCCACAAGCGATACTTTTTGTCCACACAGATACCCCAAGCGATAATGAAAAAAATAAAAAATCTTTAAAATACAACTACAATCCACATCTTTGTATCTATTGTGGAGAGTGTGTACGAGCTTGCCCAAAACCACAAGAGGCTTTATGGCAAAGTGAAAAAAAACCTTGGATTGGGGTGAAAGAAGACAGGGTAAATGATGAGTGGTTTGAGATAGAAAAGTTAAAGAAAGAGACTCCTTAGAAGTTTTATTTTATCTTTGTATCTCTTCCTTTAATCTCCCCAGCACCTTAACCATAGCCAAAGTATCCAATTTACAATACTTTAAAAGTGCTTTTCTCATCTTTTGTTTTTTACCCTCTTCCATATCACTCATATTTGCAAATGCGTTCATAGCTTGGCTTCCATTTTGGACACCATCTAGCTCTTTATAGGCTTTTTCAAATTCTGGTACAAGTGCAGGCAGTACATATTTGATAGAGTAACTTCGTTGCATCGTTGGGGTTACATACCATTTTTTTTGGAAAGGTATCATAAGGTCTTGGGTATTTTCATTTATAGCTAAAAGATGCTCTTCTAGTTCTGGAAATAACGAAGCCAATCTTTTTATCACACCTTTTTCAAAGCTCATATTGTAAGCCAATACCATCACATCTTTTGGGATATCCTCACACAGTCTATGAGCTAGTTCATATCTACTATCGATTCCATCTTGGGATAAATACTCTTTATGTTCTAAAGTCCCATCTGCATATTCGATATGAAGTGAATATTGGAAAGGGATTTGCTCGAAAGGTTTTATCCCTTTGTACTCTGGTATCGCTTGTTGGTAGGTTTCAAAATCAAGATGATAGAGTGGATAGGTGAGATTTTCTATAAACTCCCCTATTCTTTCTTTATCGATAAATGTTGTTTGAGATTTGTAGTTTTCTACCGCTTGTGATTGAAGTGCTGTGAGTTCAAAATCTGGTGGAATATCACCAATATTTACGATACCTCTACTATAAAGTTCGATTTGTTTTTTGCTTCCAAGATTGAAAATATTAAATATCGAATAATCTGAAATTTGTCTTTGAACTTTCCAGCAATACTCTTTTGCATCACATTCATAAGGGGTATTACAATGTTTCCCTATATCTATTTTTGGCTCATTTTCTCTGTCGTTTAGATAGGTTTCAAACTCACTTAGTAAGGTTGGGATATTTGATTGTAAATCCTCTATCTCACTTGTCACATCAACTATTGTAAAAAGTTCATCTATATCTAACTTATCACCTCTAATATAGTTGTTATTTATATGAACTACATTTGCACTTTTGATTTTAAAACCTAAGTTTTGAAGGACAAAATACTGAATAGATACATCATGAAGATATATCTCTTTTACATCCGTTGAGCTTTTCACTTCATAGATAGAAACTTCCCCATCCTCACTAATCGTCAAAATATCAACCATAACCAAAATACCCGAAAAATTAAAAGTAGCCTCATAGATATTTGATATCTCATCATCAATCCATTGTCTTGTCGTAGCTATCATCTCATCATAGTTTTTAGAATATGGCACTTCTTTTCCATGAGGGAAAAGCTGACAAGCCAAATCTCCTACTCTATTTCCAGTTTCAAATACTGCAAGAGCAGTCTCATCAGGCGGTGCAAGTACATTTGGATTGTACTTTTTTAGCCATAATGCTTTTTTGCATTGGATGGCACGGGTGTAGAGGGATTTAGAGAGGGTCATTTAAAGAACTTCTTTATATTTAGATTTTAATAAATTTATATCTCTGTTGCTATCTCTTTTTTCTAAGCCTTTAAGTATTTTATTTTCTGTTTCAGGAGACCAATATATTTTTAATTTGTTTTTTGCTCTTGTTATTGCAGTATAAAATATATTATGATTTATCATTTCTTCAATTTCATCAGTTATTACAATTTTAACAGAACTATATTCTAAACCTTGGGCTTTATGAATTGAAACAGCATATGCAACTTGGAATGGAATAGCTGCATCTGATGAATCATCATCTTCATCACCACTTTTGTGTTTGCTAACAAAGAATCCAATCACTGATTTATTTGTATAATCACTTTCAACTAATTTAAAGTCATATTGAATAACATCTAACTCATTAATAGTTTTTTCTATTTCTACTTCAAAATAAATTTTTTCATCATATAGTTTTATGTCAGTTATCTTCCCTTTTAAATTATTATAAATTGATGGACCAAATCTTTTTGTATCATTAAATAAAATTGGATCATTTATTTTATAAATATGATCCCCCCATTTAAAAGAACTATTTTCATTATTAGCTTGTAAAAATCTGTTAATATTATTTATGCCGTAAAGACCATCATAATTTAAACATAAAATTATCTCATCTTCTTCAAAATGCTCAAATATAGAACTATCAAGTCTAAATGTATATCTATTTTTTGTTAATTGCTCAAGGATATCATCTTCTATATTTCTAACCTTTCCCCATAAATCAAGTAATTGTTTATTATCACTTCTATATGTTTGTGTTAACTCAGTTACAGAACTTTGAGGTATAAAACTTTGTGCAATACTAAACCAGTTTCCAAAATTTATTGATTCAATCTGAAACATATCTCCTACTAAAACTAATAATTGAAAAGAAGCTTTTTTTATAATTGCTTTCATATCAGAGTTACTAACAGTACTGCACTCATCAATAATTAATATATCAAATTCGGTCTGAATTCTACTGCTTGCTGAAAAACTTGCAATAGTTTTAAATTCACCATTTGAGGCATGAACTTTTCTTTTTAAATTCTCAGTAGCAGGATTAGTATGTGCTAAATATAATTTTGATTTATCATTAAAGAAATTAGATATATGATTTATCATAGTTGATTTACCAGTTCCAGCAGAACCATAAACTAATGCTACTTTCGAATTTTCAAACATTATGCTTAAAGATTTTTTTTTATCTATACAATCAATCTGATTTGGATTACTTTCCAACCATGAATCAACTGACTTTGAATAGCCTTGAAGACCCTTAGAAGATAACTTTTTTAACTCTTCAATAATCTTTATTGTATCTTCTTCATATCCTTTAATATATATAAAGTTTTTATAAGTATCCATTTTACGATGAGGGTGTTTCTTGTATACTTTGCTATTATATATTTTTATTAAAGCGTCTATATCTTTAAAATTTTTAACATCTTCTTTATAAGTAAATAAGGTTCCTCTTTGTACGGTATTATTTTCTATAAGTCTTGCTAGGAGTTCATGTTCTCTATTATTTGAATCAATACAATCAAAAAGATCATATATTCTTGGATTATGATTAATTAAAGCAGAGTTAAAAGGCATTTGGTCAAAAGGTATACAGCCCCAATTAAGATATAAATAAGACAGTAATTTACATTCTTCATAATTTCGTTGACTTTTAATAATCTTATTATTTAATTTATATAATAGATATTTTATGACATTGCTACCAGCTACATTCCTTTTTATTAGATTACGACATTTATCTAAAATATTAAATAAGTTTGCTACTTTAACTTCATTTGTCATTTTAGTTTTTATGGTTAAATAGTAAGAATCATCCGTATTCAGTAATTCTACTAAATCAAAACCAGTTTCCGTTAGAAATTGCATTAGGTTTTGATACTCTTTATTACTAGCTAGCATTTTAGGATGAGAACCAAATATATCTGCAAAATTATTAACTTCACAAGGTCTAATTGAAACTTCCCAATCTGTAATAATATATATTGGCATATCCTTATCTAAAATATGAATAGTATTATTACTAATTATTAGCCTTACTGCATAATTTGGCAGAATATCATGTTTTGTAAAAGCAATAATTCTATCAGTTTTACTTGTATAGTCATTAGCTCGGAAGAACGTTACTTCGTAATATACTTCATAGTTAACAAAAAAAGGTTTTATCTTTTGGATATAGTATCTTTCATTATCTAAGTTTCGCAGATTGAATTGGTTTATTTTATTAGCTATTTTCTCATAATACTCTTTTGTTGTAGAATCTGTATCAATTGGAAAATCATCTATATTTTGTAAAACTTCCAAATTGTACTGTTTTTTTAAATATGATTTGATTTTAAGTAAGTATTCATAATACTTTAACATTAGTCTTTCTGAATTCTCTTTGTCCATTGTATAGTGTGATGCTACAGGTTGTAAAAACTTATGAAACTTTGATAGAAATTTTAAACTTCCATTAGGTTTAACAAAGTTCATTGCATTAACTATGTTAGCATGGGTAATATCAATATCTTGTCCTCGACTATATGCTTTTAAAGAAATTGCTTCAACAAAGTTTCTAAGCTGAGATAAAATATTTTGTGATAGCAATCCTCTTTTTGAATCGTCAAAAACACTAATGTTTCCACAAATTACATCATTTATTTCTAAAATAGCCGAATCTACTTTTTTCATCTACAACTCCTTCTCGGTAAATCAAAACACTCGTCCAGCACCCTTAAGCTCAACCTTTATCTGCAATGGGATTCTTTTCTTTGTTCTTCCATATTTAAAATTACACCACTCACTTCTCTAACTTCTTCAAAACACCAAAACTCTCAATATCCAACTTAGAAAATGCAAACCATTTTTTACCTAAGTCTTTTAAACTAGCTCCGATATGATAAATATTCACATCATCGATTATCATAAATCTATCATGTGAGTATTTGAAACTTTTTATTTCGATGGCTTTGTATTGGGCGTTGTATTTTTCAAGGTCGAGGGTGAGTTGTTTGGAGATAGTTTGTGTATAAATCATCACATCTATATTTTGATTTTTACTAAAAAGTGTTAAGACGCTATCATCTACATAATTATCTATCAAGATGATTTTATTTTTTGCACTTCGTATCAAATCAGCTACAAATCTATAAGCATCGAACACTTCCCCATCGTAAAATATCCCTTGCTTTGGTTTGATGGTTTTATCTTCTAACGCTTCAAAAAGCTTATTAAATTTTTCATCATTTTTTGATTGTTTGTTTTCTAAAGTTTCCAATCTTTGAAATATCAAAGCATTGTTTGAGATAAATTTTCGCATATTTACAAAAGCTTCGATTATTTGAATACTTACTTGCACGGCTATCTTGCTTTTGAGGACAGCGGAGAGCATTGATACACCTTGTTCTGTGAAGACGTAAGGTAAATATTTCGTGTGTTTTCCCCATTCATTTTCTGAATCCAATCTTAAGGTCACAAATTGTGACCTTAAGATTTTGTATTCGGCATCTGTCAATTGAAACCTAAAATTCTCAGGAAATCTCTCTATATTTCTTTTTACAGCTTGATTAAAAACTTTTGTTTCCACACCATAAAGTTCCGCCAAGTCACTATCTAACATCACTTGCAAACCCCTTACAGTATAAATCTTACTTTTTATATTTTCTTCATTTACCATAATTTCATTCATCCTACAACTCCACAACTCTCTCAAACATCTCTTTTATCTCCATTTCATGAGATATTAAAAATATCTGTCGATACTGTTCTTTGATAGTATGAAAAGCTTCGAGTATCTCCATTCTTCTACTTTCATCTTGACTACCAAACACTTCATCAAATGCCAAAAATCCAATATTTCCAGCACCACTTAGTTCCCCTAAAGTTTTTGAAATAGCGATTCTTAAGACCAAGTTCGCAAGGTCAACTTCACCGCCACTAAATCTATCAATTGGAAACTTTTTACCCTCGTCGTAGATGTAGAAGTCAAAGTCATTATCTACTTCTATATGTTGGTATTTTCCTTTGGTGATTTGAGAGTACATCGTTGATGCTATGGTGGAGATTCTTGGGGCTACTTTTGAGTTGAGTTTGGTTTTAAATTCTCCAAGGGATAGTTTGATTTTCTCGTAGTCACTTACATCTTGTTGTTTGGTGGAGAGTTTTGCAAGGTGAGTTTTATTGCTATCGAGTGCATTTTGGAGTGTTTTTATCTCCCCATCTAGTGAGGCGATTTGTACTTTAAAATCGTTGATGATGGTGGTTAAACTATCTTTTTCTTTTTGGAGTTGTGTAAATGCTGTTTGTTTTTGTGTATGGGTTACTTCATCGTACACGACCGCTTTTATCTCATTTTCTTTTAATGAAAACAACTTTGTTTTCTCTTCTAGATTAGTTTTTAACTCTTCTAGCTCTTTTTGAACCACAGAAACTCTTTGCACTTCTGTTTGAAGTTTTTGGATAGTTTCATATTTTGGTTTTAGGGTTTGCTCTTTGAGTTCTAACTCTTGATGGATTTTCCCATCGTAACTATAAGTTGAAAGTTCATCTAGCTCTTTTTTATTTTGTTTCCCTTTGGCTTCCACCTCTTGAAAATGGGCTTGAACTTTTAAAAGGTCTTTTTGTTTTACCTCTATAATCGAGATTTTTTTTGCGAACTCTTGTAGCTCTTTTTCATCTTTTTCTTTTTGAGTATCAAGTGTAGTTTTTCTATTTTCAAAAACAAAAAGTTTCTCTTTGTACTTTTCAATCTTCTCTTTTTGGATAGATTCTACAGTTTCCAGCAAAGTAGATATAACATTATCATACTCTTCAAGAAGTGGTCTTGTGCAAGTTGGGCAAGCTGAAGCTTTCCCTAAAGTTTCTATTTGAGCGATTTGAAGTTTTGTAGTATCGATAAGTTTTTGCTCCCCTGATATTTGAGAGTTGATAGCTTTTATCGCTGTATCATTTTCTTTGATTTTTGTTGATAAACTCTCCATTGAAAGTTTGCTAGTTTGATGAGAAAGTTTGAGTTGATTATAATCTTTCACTTCAAGTTCAAGGATTTCAATATCTTTTTTGGCTTTTGAATATTGCTCTCTTAGTTGAGTTTGTTCTTTACCTAAACCATCAATTTTAAGCTGTATCTCTTTGAGTTTTTGCAACTCTTTAAGTTTGATTTGGAGTTGTTCATACTCAATTTTAAGTGGATTTAGATTTGAAAGCTCTTTTTGTTTGAGTTCTAGTGCTTGATAATCTGCTGTTGATTTTATTTGTTGCTTTGTTAATGAAGCTATTGAAGTTTTTAATACCTCTAATTCACTTTGCAGTTTTGTTTTATTTTCTTTTGTTTTTTGTAAACTATCTAACTCTTTTTTGGCTTCAAGTTCTTTTGTTTTCAATATCTCCAATGTTTTTGAGTTGTTGGCTAACTCCTCTAAAATCTTCATTTTTGAATCATTTTGAATCTTGATAAGCCCCTCTTTGTGTGTCACTTCATCATTTGAAAGCAAAACTTCCCTAAAAGCATCAATTTCCCTTTTAAGTCCCCTACTTTTTTCAATCAGCATAGTTTCAACCGCATCGATTTTTTCCAACCCCAAAAGACGTCGTATCATCTTTTTTCTATCTTCTGGTTTGAGATTACTAAGGCTCGTAAGCTCTTTTTGAGAAGCAAATAATGTATGAAGAAACGCATCTTTATTCATCTTTGTAAGTTTAACTATGGAGTTCGTAACCTCTTTTGCACCAGTTGTGATAAGTTCACCATTTTTATAAAGTTTTGCATTTGCACTTAAAGTTTTACCTCGAAATTCCCTTGCAACTTTAAAAGTCGCATCATCAAATTCAAACTCTAAAGTAACCGACACAACCTCTTTTTCACTCACATTTGAGTTACGAATCAGCTCTTTTGAACCTTTATTTTTGAGTTCACCATAAAGTGCAAAAAGTATAGCTTCAAAGATGGTTGATTTTCCACTTCCATTTTTACCTATGATTCCAACTAAACCTTCTTCAAAAGCGAAAGTTTTATGGGTGTATTTTTTAAAGTTTAGTAGTTCAAGATTAAAGAGTATCATTGTTACCTTCTTCATAAAAGCTAAATAACTCTTGGATTTTATTTTTCAATCTATCAAAATCAACCTCATTTGCATCCTCTTTGATATGCTCTATAAAATAATCTTCAAGAGAAAGTGACTCTACATCGTCTATTGTTTTTAAGTCATTTGAGCTTTTAAACTCCCTTTTAACATTGACATAAAGGGCGTTTTGAAATATCTTTTTGATATCAGCTGTGTTTATATCGATTGATTGGAGAGTTGTTAAGTTTGTTAGTTTCACTTCACAAATAGTATCTTTGATATTTGACAATTCAAGTTTTTCTATACTCGGGAAAAAATCCTCACAATCTATCTCAAAAAAGAGAATCGGACGAATATCTATCTCTTTGTACGCAACTTTGAGTTCATCTTCAAGTGTGACGATGACAAAACCTTTTGAGTTTCTTTTATCGTTGAGACTTGTTCGCTCAGTACTTCCGCTGTAGTAAACATTTTCATGTTTACCAACTTTTCCAAACCCATGCCAATGTCCAAGTGCTACATAATCAATTTTAGAAAATATATACTCTTTAGAGGCTGGATAGACCCACTCTCCAAATTCTTGCATCAAATACCAAGCACCAACAGAGCAATGCATCATCATAATGTTTTTTTTAGTTTCACTAATTGACTCTTCACAAAGCTCTATTTGAGAGAGTGCTTTTGAATCATCGTTCATATGCGGAAGACAATGAAATATAATATCTTTAAACTCATATTTTTTGTATTGTTGCTCATAAGCTACATATAGATTTTCAAAATTTTCAAATATTTTTAGGATAGGACTACTAAGATTAGTTCGTGGAGTTGAGTGATTTCCTGCTATAAGGATAAATGGGATATTCAAGGAGTTGATGATTTTAAACTGTTCAAGTGCAAAAGTAATAGCACGATTGCTAGGGCTTGTACGATGAAACAAATCTCCAGTATGGATGATGAAATCAGGTTTTATCTCTTTTATTTGTTCAACAACTTGTGAAAAAGCATCATAAAAATCTGCTTCTCTTTGGTTGATATTGTCACTATTTAAAACATCCAAATCGTTAAAACCAAGGTGAGTGTCGCTAAAGTGAAGTATCGTCATTTGTCTATTGTTTCCAGTTCAATTAAAATATATCAATATGATAGCAATATTTTGTCACGAATACTGTTACGAAAAAAGAATTTACCTAACTTTTCAAAATTTTCTTACCTAGTGATACAGTCTCTCTTTTAACTCATCACTCTTTATAGGTTGAGCCTTTTGGGTTTGCTCTTTGCCACAATATCTACAAAACAAATCATCTTTTTCAATCAGTTCTTCACAGTATTTGCACTCTTTTAATTCTCTTCGAACAACCACATTACTCTTAATAGGTGAAACTATTAAAGCGATGATAAATCCAAACAATGGAGATAAAATAAGTGACAATAAAATAAATCCAACTCCAGAACGCCCTTTTGTGTCAGCATATACCCCAACTAATATTGAAAATACAATCCAACCTATAAAAAAATCCATTTATAATCCTTTGTAGTTCGCTGTTTTTATTTTAGTATTCTTACTAAATCATTTCCTAGATTATTTGTATTTGTTGCACAACCAGTTACAAATAAGGAGAGAATTAGAGTGATTAGAAAAAGATATTTTTTCATTTATTGCCTTTTTTTATTTTTGCGAATTTTATCTAATTTGGTTTTAAATAAGAGGTAATTTTTTAGAAAGTATCATCTCTAAGAGCTTCTCTACTTGCTTTATCAACCATTGAAAAAATCTTATCGATTTCATCTTTTAAATTTTTTTGTTTATGCCCTTTTATTTTTACAAATCTACACTCGTATCTATCAATCCACTTGAAAAAGTTTTGGTATAAAATATGATTGTTGATAAGTTTATTTTTGCTGTTTTGATAATTATTTTGTGTCAATTTATCTCTCCTATCAAGCAAAGATAAAATATTTTGACAGTCTGTATAGATAACCAAAGAATAGCTATTTGGTGCTATATCTTCAAATGCCCAAAGAAGTGTTTCTAACTCTAATTTGGTTGAAGATGTGTTTTGAAACTTTTTTGTTTTGATAAGATTTGAACTCTCTTGTGATAATTCTAATTTATCTAAAAAAAGATACGCTCCATAACCAATCTTTAGTTGCGGATTTACACTTCCATCTGTAAAAAGGTATTTATAGTTCATCATATCTGATGTGAAATATTTCAGTAAAAGATAGAGTTGAGGGGAAAATCTCTATCTTTTCAACGATACTATCTGGTGAACCTTGTTTTAAAATCTCTAAAAATCTCTCAGTATCTTCTTTTTTACAAGTCACACAAGCTTCAACATCTCCATTTGGCAAGTTTTTTACATACCCTTTAAAGTTCTCTTTCAAAGCATTTTCACAGACATTTTTTCTGTAATATACCCCTTGAACTCTCCCTTTTATTATGTACTTATGATTTATCATTATTTTTCTCCTTATTAAACTATTATAATTTTTTCTAAAATGATTAAAAATCGGGTAATTGATTTGCTATGATACCGATATACTCATAATGAAAGAGTTTAAACTCCAAGTCTAATAATTATTAGAAAATTAAAATATAATTTAATATAATGTATAACATAAAAAATATGTATAAAATATTTTAATTGAATGAGGGAGTTCTAGAGAAAAAATGAGTTTTAAATTTCTAAAAGATAATTTTTTATTAATGAGTATTGCAATAGCAATATTTTTGATTTGTACAATTTTTATAGGTGCAAATTATCTAAAAGATCAATTATTTGTTGTAGAACAAAATAAATATAGTATTATCGCTTCTAATATGAGAAACCGAACAGCTAATTTGATATCCGATAAACATAGTTCCACTACTGCTATTGCATTAAGCCTTTCAAATAATTCAGATTTGATAAATATTTTTCAAAATCAACGACAATATAATGCTGTTAATAACCTATCTAAAGTTCTTGCTGATTCGACTGATTATAAAAACGTTTGGATTCAGCTTATAAATACAGAAGGTCAAAGTATATATCGAAGTTGGGATAACTCTAAAGGGGATTCTTTATCAACAATAAGAGGAGATGTGCAGAAAGTTTTAACTACAAAACAGATGGTAAAAAGTATCTCTGTAGGAAAATATACCATCTCTTTTAAAAGTATGGCACCAATTTTTGATGGAGAGAAATTTGTAGGTATCATTGAAGTTATTACCCATTTTAATTCCCTTTCAAATAAACTTGCTATTGATAATATAGATTCGCTCTTTATTGCTGATAAGAAGTTCAAAAATCAACTCAAAAAAGCTGTGACGAAAAGATTTATCGATGGATACTATATCGCAAATTTAGAACCTTCAACATCGATGTTAGAGTTTCTAGAAAATAATAATATTGATAAACTAATAGCCATAGATGACTTTAAAATACTCGATGATAATATTGTTACCTCCTATAGAATTAAAGATGAATCAAATAATGTGATAGGTTATGCACTATTAAAATATCGTTTAAGTGCTGTTAATAATCAAGATATCAATACTTTTGCCGTACTTATCAAATTTTTTACATTTGTTTTACTTGCATTTGTTGTAGGTGTTATCTATCTGTTTAAACTTTACAAAGATTCAAAAGAGACTGAAGAAGATTTGGAAAATATGCAGAAATACGAAGCTATTCTAAAACAAAAAGTGATTGAAAAAACTCATGAATTAGCTGACTTAAATGCCACTCTTGAAGAGAGAATCCGTATAGAATTAGAAAAAAACAAAAATCAAGATATTATGTTACAACAACAATCAAAACTAGCAGCTATTGGAGAGATGATAGACGCGGTTGCTCACCAATGGAAACAACCAATCAATATTATTAAAATGAGAGTTGATACTTTGGGGTATGATTTTACCGATAAGCTTGTAAATCAAGAATATATCACAGATTTTCAAACTAAAATATTTCACCAAATCAAACATATGACAGATACACTTGATGGATTTAGAAGTTTTTTTAGACCAAATAAAGAGTTGAAAGAGTTTGATATGAAAATTGCAGTTGATAAAGTCCTACTATTAATAAAAGATGAATTTATAAAACATCAAATAAATATAGATGTAAATGTTATTCAAAACTTTCAATTGCTAGGGATGGAGAATGAGTTCAAGCACCTTATACTAAATATTCTCAATAATGCTAAAGATGCATTCTATGACAATAACATAGAAAATAGAAATATAACAATCAATATCTTACTAGATGATAAAAGTAAAAAAATAGAAATTTGCGATAATGCAGGGGGAATTCCAAGTGAAATCATTGAACATATTTTTAAAGCAAATGTAACAACAAAAGAGCAAGGGAAAGGGACTGGAATTGGACTTTACATGAGTAGCCAAATAGCTGTAAAACATCATGGAACGCTCAGTGCTATTAATATAGAAAATGGTGCAAAATTTATTTTTGAGCAACTATTCTAGGAAAGATGGATGCAATTTTATTAAATTGCATCAAGACTAAATTTTATTGAAATTTTAAGCCCTTTATATTGCTCTCCATTGTATTCAAATGAACAATTCTCAGCTACCATCATACCGTTAAATTGTTCTTTCACAAGTTGATAAGCGATATATAATCCCAACCCTTTTCCAACGCTTTGGTGTTTAGTTGTAAAATAAGCTTCAAAAAGCTTATTTATAATTATATCATCAACTCCACCTCCACTATCTTTTATCTCTAAAAGATAACTGTTTTCCACTTTATGAAAATCTACAAATATCACTTTATTATCAATTGTGTGTTCTTTTATATTATTCAAAATATTTGAGATAATTTGCATAAATTCATTTTCATATACTAAAAGATGCACCTTTTCAATATTTTTAATCACTTCTATTTTATTTGATGATAAATAGCTACTATAGTCATTCAAAACTTTAGTTATTAACTGTTCAATATCAACCTCTTTTTTTATAGAATCTCTTGTAAACAATAATTTAAAATCATCTATTGTCTTAGAAAGACTTTGAACATTGTGATTGATAGTAGTTGACATCTTTTCTACATCTTCAGAAGATAACATATTCATCTCATTTTTAAATTGCATTGTTGTAGCTAAAGTACTCACCACAGATAAAGGTTGTCTCCAATGATGTGAAATATTTTCTAAAAGAACTGACATTGTTTTTAATTTCGCCATCTCTTCTGTTTTTGTTCTTAATTTGTTGAGTTCAGTTACATCCCTAGCAGCTGCAAATACACCTGCTATATTTCCATTTTCATCATTGTATGTTGTAGCATTGTAAAGTACATCTATCGTTTTCCCATCTTTATTTTTCAATTGCAATGGATAATCCAATACTTTCCCCTCTTCTAAAGCCTTTTCATAACCTTTTTTTGCATCATCTCTATTTATAAAATACGAAGAAAAATCAGAACCTATTAATTCATCTCTTGATATACCTATCGCCTCAACAGTAGCTTTATTTAGACCAGTAATTTTTCCGTCACTTGAAATTGTTACCAATGGATCAATACTAGCTTCAAGTAAATTTCTATGATAAATATTTTGTTGAGAGATTTCTTTTGTTTGAATTTTAACTTCTTCTTCTAGTCTTTTATTATTTGTAAGTTGCTTATGTATCAATAAAGCAATAATAATACTAAAAGTCATAATGATAATTTTACCAAGTATAGATATCCACTCTATATTTGAAATTTGTTCTAAAAAATGATTTGCATTTAAAGTGACACTAATTCCACCTCGAATATCTCCAACTTTATACCCTTGGTCTTGATGACACAACAAACACTCCTCTTGCACAATCAAAGGTCCCATATATTTGAACTTATTCTCTTGAAATTTAAAATACTCTGTTCCTTTCGTTTTTTCAAAATATTCTAATGCTTCTGTTTCAAATTTATCTGCTTTATTATATGGATTTTTGAGTTTTAAACTAGAGATATGAAAAGAAAAATCGTTATTTTCTAGTTGTTCTGAAAGTTGTCTTGTCATCCAAGCTGGATTAATTCTAATCAAAGTTAATTCATCACTAACTTTCAAAGTATTATTTTCTAGATAGGGATTTGGTTTCATCCCCTCTTTTGGTTTTACATACACCCCACCATATTGTGCATTCCAATGTCTCATATTTACTAAGCTTAAATAGTGAGTTTTAGCCTCTTTAACTAAAGTTTCTTTTTGATTATTAATAAGAGAGTCTCTATAAAAATTGATAAAAAGATCTGTCACAACTATAACAACAATCAGTAAGAAATAATTAATAATAATTTTCATTTGAATCCTTCAAATATTAAGGGGGATTATAACACTATAGATATTAAATAAATCAACTCAAAATCTAATTACATTGTTACTCTTGATTCAAACTCTTCAAAACTTTCCCCTGCTAATTTATTATTTTTGTAGTTTAAAACTATCTCTTTGACTTTCTCTTTTGCAACATCTAAAGGGAGAGCCTTATATAAAATTCTTGCTTCTTTGGCTTCAAGTGTCGCTTTCCCACCTATAAAGATATGAACACCATCAACTTTATTTCCATTTTCATCTTTTGCTTTACATCCTTCAAATCCAATATCTCCCACACCGTGGATTCCACATCCTTTTGGGCATCCAGACCAATAAAATCTTATTTTTCCATCATCAAATGGTATCTCATTTGTAAGATAATTTGCCATCTCAATAGCATCACTTTTACAAGGTATTACTCCAAATGAACAAGTTTTTGTTCCAGCACAAGCGATGAGGTTTCTAAAATATATATTTTGATATTTGTGATATTTTATTGATAAAGAACTGTTTTTTAAAGCCTCTTGATGCTCTTTTTTACAAACAATATAAAAGCTTTGCTCTACTGAAAGTCTTATTTGCCCAAGGACAAGTTCAGCTAAAGTTCCAGCTTCCATCATCGCCTCACCTGTAAAAATACCACTTGGGATTGAAAAATTATAAGCGATAAGGTTTTCGTTTAGAGTTAAAATCCCATCACTATCAAGGATAAATTCATCTTTAGCTAAAATCTCCCCAGCTTCTTGAAACTCTAAAGAGCTATAAACTTTAATCGCTTTTACAAATTCATCCATCCCAACAGCTTCAAGTAAAAAATGGAGTCGATTTTTATTTCTATTATCTCTAAATCCAAACTCTTTAAAAAGATTTATAATAGCTTTATAGACACTTGTCACATCTTTTTGCTCCACAAAAATTCCACTATTTGTAGCTTGAACTCCAACTTTCCCACCTAAATAAAGATTAAACCCAATCTTCTCATCTTTTTTAGCAACGATAAAACAACAATCATGCCCATAAATATTACAGTCATTTACAGATGTACCTAAAATAGCTGTATTAAATTTTCTAGGTAATGTTCCTATCCACTCCTCATCTTCTAAAAATATCTCTTGCATACTATTTATAATAGGTTTACACTCTATGATTTCTTGATTTCCTAGTCCATCAAATGATGAAGTGACAATATTTCTAAAGTTATCAATCCCTGTTTGAAAAGTGCTAATTCCTACATTTTGAAGTTGTTTTATAACCTCATACAAATCATTAAATTTTAAATATCGTAGTTCAATTTGTTGTCTTGTAGTGATATCTATATAATTTTCTCCATACCAAATAGCGATTTTTCCTATCTCTATTGCTTGAAAAAAAGTAAGCTGACCTGCTGGGATTCTAACTCGAAGCATAAAAGTATCATCATCTTTATGAAATATTCCAAAACATTTCAAAAAATAATTTTTATCTGTATCAGTTAAATCTTCAATTGAACCTTTGCAAAGATTTTCAAGATTATTAAAAAAATCTATTGGTTTACCTGTTTGTTTTAGAAGTTCTATTTTATTTACTTTTCCATCTCTTAGCTCTTTTGCTTCTTGTAACTTAATCATTATTAACCTCTTGTGTTGATTTATATTTTGGTAAGATATTTGCAAACTGTACAACATCACCAAAAACTATAATTGATGGTTGTTTTGTTAATTTTGAAGTGATATCTAAATTTTCTAATGTTGTAACCAATACCTCTTGATTTTCTCTACTTGCATTTGAAACAATTGCACATGGTAGATTTATATCGCATCCATTTTGTAAAGCTGCATCTTTAATTTGTGAAGCACGAGAAAGTCCCATCAATACAACTGTTGTATGATTTGGAATTTTGAGTAAATCTATCCAGTCAAGATTTAAAGAGTTATTTTTCAAATGAGCAGTAACAACAGAAAAACTTTTTGAAATATCTCTATGAGTTACAGGAATTCCAGCAACCGTACAACCACTAAGAGCTGAAGTTACCCCTGGAATAACCTCTATATTTGAAAAATCATTTTGTATCAGATACAAAGCCTCTTCTGCACCTCTTCCATACAAATATGGGTCTCCACTTTTAAGTCTTCCTACAGATTTACCTTTTTGCAAGTGTTCTAAGAAGATTTGATTTATCTCATCTTGAGATTTTTTATGAAACCCTTTTGCTTTGCCAACATCTATAATTTCACAATTTTTTGGGATAATCGCTTTTATCTCTTCACTTATAAGATTATCCACAAGTGCTACTTCAAGCGATTGGATAGTTTTATAAGCTTTGAGGGTAAGTAGTTCTACATCACCTATACCACAACCAATAATATAAGCTTTTGCAAAGATTTTATTTGCAACACTCTCTAGTTTGTCTTTATTGATAATTCCATTTTCCCTCTCATCACTTGCCATTTCTAGTAAATTTTCAAGTGGTTCTTGTGGAAGTGTGTTTTTTATTTTATCTCTTATTGTTTTAGCTAATAATGGTGAAGCACCATTTGAAGAGACTCCTATTTGTACTTTTCCAATATTTAATAAAGCCATAAAATAAAAATCACAATAGAGAGGAACATCAACAACATTTAACATAAAGAATCTTTTTGTTTTCTCTTCTAAAAGTAATTTTGTAACTTCACTATTCCCTGTTGCATCGATGATAAAAGAGAAATCTTTTATATCTTCTACTTCAAAAAGTTTTTTTTGATTATTTTTTGAGTATTCAAAGAATTCACTTTTAAACTCTTGTGAAATAGTAAAAAATTCAATCTCATTTTCATTTAAAACTTTTGCTTTTTGTAATGCTACATTACCAGCACCAAGTAAAAGTATTTTTGGGTTTTTAAGTAGTACTGGTAAACTCATTTTAATGGTCATCCTTTGCAAATTTTTTATATAAAAATTCTAATATTGCTTCTCTACATCTAATATATTCTGGATCACTTTGAAGAGCAACTCTATCTCGTGGTCTTGGCAAATTTACTTCCAAAATCTCTCCAATTGTAGCTTCTGGTCCATTTGTCATCATAATAACTCTATCACTTAAAAGTACCGCTTCATCAATATCATGAGTGATGATAACAACTGTATTTTTAACATTTTGTTGAATTCTCATAAGATGTTCTTGAAGGTTTGCTCTTGTTAAACTATCCAATGCTCCAAATGGCTCATCCATTAAAAGTACTTTTGGCTTGATTGAAAGTGCTCTTGCAATTCCAACTCTTTGTTTCATCCCACCACTTATCTCATCTGGTTTTTTATCTTTTGCATGGTCAAGTCCAACCATATCTACAAACTTCATAACTCTCTCTTTGAGTTCCTCTTTTGTAAGATTTGGCATAACTTTTTTAACAGCCATCTCTATATTTTGATACACTGTAAGCCAAGGGAGAAGAGAGTGATTTTGAAATACAACTGCTCTATCAAAACCAGGACCCTTTATCTCTTTATTTTCAAGAACCAAAACACCATTTGTAGCAGTATCAAGTCCAGCAATAATATTTAAAATTGTAGATTTTCCACAACCACTATGTCCAATAATAGATACAACTTCATTTTCTTTTATCTCTAAATTTACATTGCGTAAAGCTACATATTCTTTGTTCTTTGGCAAAGGAAATATTTTGTCAACATTCTCTAAAACTAAAAACTTTTTCATTTTGTAACTCCTTTTTTTGTATAATCAAATCTATCAGCAATCATCCCCATAATAATATCAAGGATAAATCCGACAATTCCTATTAAAAATATCCCTATGATAATTGAAGTATAGTTTAAATTATTGTACTCATCCCAAATCCAAAATCCAATTCCAGTACCACCAGTTAACATCTCAGCAGCTATAATTACAAGCCAAGCAATCCCAAGACTAAGCCTCATCCCTGTAAAAATATAAGGAACAGCTACAGGTAAAATAATTTTTCTTATTCTTTCCATTGGGGTAAATTGTAAGACTTTTGCTACATTCATATAATCATTACTAACACTATTTACTCCAAGTGCCGTATTTATAATAATTGGCCAAATAGAAGTGATAAAAATTGTTGCAATTGCAGTAATATTTATATCTTTAAAAACAAGTAATGCCAATGGAAGCCAAGCTAGTGGAGAAACTGGTTTAAAGATTTGGATATAAGGATTTACAATAAAATAAATCTTTCTATTCATCCCAATAGCAAGTCCAAGGGGAATCCCAACCAAACAAGCGATTACAAATCCACCAAATACCCTCTCTAAAGAACTTAGTATTTGCCAAAAAAGTCCTTTGTCATCTTCACTATTTACATAAAATGGATCAGACAATTGAGTAACAGCTTGTGTATAAGTATCTGATGGTGTTGGAAACCCCTCCACAATATTCGCAACATACGACCATATTGGTATAAATATAAATAGTAATAAAATTGGTAAAACAATTTTTTCTATTAATTTTGAATTCATTTCATATCCTTTATTTCAAAGAGACTTTTGCCTCTTTGATTATTTTTTCAATCTATTTGATAATATATTTTCAAGAAACATCATTATTATACTTCTTGCGAAGTATCTAAACTACCGTTTACCTTCAAGTAGTCAGGACTACTTGATAATATATTTGGGATCAGCACAACCAGCAGGTCCATAAAAACAACCATATTTTGGTTGAGCAGTTTTTACTTTCCATTTGTTTGCTTTTGCTAAATCAGCTTTTTTTACTTTTGCATTTACAATATCAAAACTGTAAATATAATCAACTGCTTTATTTGGGTCATAGATTTTACCATCAACAAATTTGTTGAATTGATCTTTTCCATCTATTTTCCATGGACTGGCAGGGAGTTTGTACCCTACATTTTTAGCAGCCGCTTCAAATAAATCTGGTCTATAAACATTTTCAACAACTTTTTTCATATCAAGTGGTTTGTCAATTTGTCCCCATCTGTACATTTGTGTTAAAAACCACATACCATGACTATAAAATGGATATGCTGCATAGTTGTTTGCAAATACATTAAATTGTGGATTTGACTCACCTTTGAAATCTTTTAGATATTGAAAAGTTCCCGTCATAGAGTTATCAAGTACATCAACTGGAGCATTTACATATTGTTTCATACTTAAAATTTTTGATGCTTCTTTTCTATTTTCCCAACTTGTATCAAGCCATATTTGAGCTTCAATAATAGCTTCTATCATAGCTTGTGTCGTTCCTGGATATTTTTTTGCAAAGCTTTGCGTTACTTGTAAAACTTTCTCAGGATTATTATTCCAAATATCATAGTTTGTGATAAGTGCTGAACCTAATTTTTCCATAACAGCTCTTTCATTCCAAGGTTCACCAACACAGTATCCTTCAATATTTCCAGCTTTTAAGTTAGCAACCATTTGTGGTGGTGGGAATACCTTTAAGGCAGTTTCGGTATCTGGATTTATTTTACTAGCAGCTAACCAATATCTCATCTCATACATATGAGTACTTACTGGATAAACAACCCCAAATTCTAAAGCTTTAAAATTTCCTTTTTGAACAGCTTTTTGCTTATCTATCACTTTTCTTAAAGCATCAGCTGAAACTGGTCTTTTTTTAGGGTCAAGTCCCTCTGCTTGCATTTTTGCAATAATATCATTTCCCATAGTAATAGCATTTCCATTAAGGTCAAGTGACATTAAAGCATACATAGGTACATTTCCATTTATCCCTATAGTTGAAGCCAATGGCATTCCAGCTAATGCATGAGAAGCATCGTACTCTCCACTTGCTACTTTTTGTTGGATTCCAGCCCAACCGCCACCTTCTTTTGCAACATCAACATTAAGTCCATGTTTTGCAAAAAAACCTTTCTCTTTAGCTATAACAATTGGCGCACAATCTGTTAAAGCTATAAATCCAATTTTTAAATTCGGTTTTTCAATTTGAGCTAAAAGTGAACTAGCAACTAATGAAAGTCCTAAACCTATTTTTAAACAACTGTTTTTCATTTTAATTTCCTTAAATATTTCTAAGATTAAATCTTGTACTGAAACTATACTCCATAAAAATCTTTTATGTACAGTTAAATTGTATATTTTATATACATCTATTCTTAAAGTTTATTAAGTTTAATTGATATAATCTCTATAGAAAATATAAATACAATAACAAAAGAGGATAAGATGATAAAATCAGTTTGTGGCTATTGCGGGGTTGGATGTGGAATTGAATTTGATGAATTAAAACTTGTTGGGGATTTAGCATATCCTACTAATGAAGGATTGATTTGTGCAAAAGGGGCAAGTGAACTGCAGTCAGTTTTAACAGCAACTAGACTTTTACGAGTAAAAAGTAGAGATAATATAGATGAAGAGTATAAAGAGATAGGTTGGGATGAAGCAATTGAAAAGATTGCCATTAAAATTTCTCAAACAAATCCAAAAAATATAGCTTTTTACCTCTCTGGGCAACTTATGACTGAGGATTATTATATTGCTAATAAATTAGCCAAAGGATTTATTGGTACAAATCATCTTGATACAAATAGTAGAACTTGTATGGCTTCAGCAGTTGTAGCACACAAAAAAGTTTTTGGGGTTGATTATGTCCCTGTACGAATGGATGATTTAAAAGAGAGTGACTTACTTATACTTGTAGGGGCAAATCCAGCTGAAGCACATGTTGTTTTATTTAATAAGATAAAAAAATTAAAAAAACAAGGTTTAAAACTTATTGTTATTGATCCAAGATTAACTGAAAGTGCAAAATATGCTGATCTTTATTTACCTATTAAGGTTGGAGCTGATATTGATTTTTTAAATCTTGTTGCTATTCGATTGATTGAAGATAATAAAATAGATGAAGAGTTTGTTTATAATCATTGTAATGACTATGATGCTTTAAAAAAACAACTCTTAAAATTACCAAAAACAAAACTTCTTAAAAGAACGGGGCTTTCTAAAGAGTTATTTGAAGAGTTTATTCAAATGTTTTATGAAAATGAAAATATTATAAGTGCTTGGACTATGGGATTAAATCAAAGTAGCCAAGGTACTGATAAAAATTTTGCCCTTATCAATCTTCATTTACTTAGTGGAAAAATATGTAAAAAAGGGAATGGTCCTTTTTCACTTACAGGTCAACCAAATGCAATGGGTGGAAGGGAAGTTGGAGGACTTGCTACAATGTTGGCAGTTCATTTAGATTATAATGAGGAAAATGTTGCAAAAGTAAATGAATTTTGGAATACTACAAATACCCCAACATCAAATGGATTAACAGCAGTTGAGATATTTGAAGAGGCACTAAAAGAGAATATTGAAGTGCTTATAATTTGTCACACTGACCCTATTTATCACCTTCCAAATAGAAAGAAAATGGAAAAAGCAATCTCTAAAATTGGCTTAGTAATAGAGATAAATGCCTATGAAAATAGCGAAACAGCAGCTTTTGCACATATAAGACTTCCAGCATCTCCTTGGGGTGAAAAGGAAGGAACTCAAACAAATCTTGATAGAACAATCACAAAACAAGAGAGGCTTACAAGACGCTCAATTGATTGTAAAGATGATTGGGAGATTTTTGCTTCAATAGCTCAAAAATTAGGCTATGGGGATAAATTTAATTATAGTTGCCCAGAAGATATTTTTAAAGAGTATCAAAAAATGTGTTATTTAAGTAAAGATGCTCATCTTGATATTTATAAAACAAGTTATGCAGAGTTAAGAACTAAACCATTTATTTGGGGGAAAGGTTTATTTGATAAAAAAGAGTTTTTAACACCAAATAAAAAAGCAAATCTTTTCTTTGTAACCAATAAACTACTTTCTGAAAAAACAAATAAAATTTATCCATTTACCCTTTTAACAGGTCGAACAAGAGACCAATGGCATAGTGGTACAAAAACAGGTTTTGTAGATAGTTTAAATAAATTTAAAAAACATAATTTTGTTGAAATTAATAGTGATGATGCAAAAGAATTAGAGATAAAAGATGGGGAAAAAGTGATTATTCAATCCCAAAGAGGGGAACTTGTATCTTTTGCAAAAATTGTAGATACGATATTGCCAAAAACAATTTTTATCCCAATAACAAATAGAGAGATAAATTTTTTAACGGATGATTTGCTTGATCCCCTTTCAAAAGAACCAGATTATAATCATAGTGCAGTAAAAATTAAAAAAGTTTACTCCACAAACTATGAGATTAAATAAAATATAGTTGATTTACTATTTTGTGAAAGCAATAATATAGCCTGATTTTGTATAATTCCAAGGTAATAAATACTAATTATCTTGTATTACAAATTCTACTTTTAGTGAAGAGTAAGCTATCTTTTAAATAATGGGTGTAAAAATGAAACTTCTTTTTATATTATGTTTTTCCTACATAGTCAGTATTGCAAATGATACATTATACTATATTGGAGTTGGTGGTTCTTCATATAAAGGATATAGTAGTGGCTCTGATGTAAGTTTTGGAATTACTAATATTCAGAATAATGGAAAAATAGAACTTGTATTTAATTATATTGAAGAAGATAATCAAAATATTGCAAAAGAAGATAAATTTAATATTCATGGCATAGATATAAATCTTAAATTACCCCTATACCAAAAAAATATATTTACAACATATTATAAATTTGGTATGGGTATATACACCCAAGAATATGGAGACAATGACCCTATGATTAAAGATGACAATAAGATTAAAAAAGGCAAAAATTTTAATACTGGTTTAGGCATTAGCACTTATATATGGAACTTTGCAGAAGTTTATTTAGAATATACTGTTACTTATTTTGCAGAAGAATACTTTGATGAATTTTTAAATGGTTTTAAGTACGGTGTATTAATAAAATTTTAAAACTGCTAAATCTTTTGATATAAACAAAATTCTACCGCAACACCTTCTCTTAGCCCATCATCAAAAACGATAGAATATTCTTTATCCAAAATTTTAAAAAAGAGTTTGAATATCTCTACACCTGTATTGATATAAGCTGTTCTTCCAGTACCTACTTTCTCCATCAAAATCTCTTCACTCATAGTTTGAAACTCTTTTTGTATTTTACAAACATCCTCTAAATACAATTTTGTTCCATTAATTTTGCTTTTATCGTATGTTTTATAATCCATCCCAAGATTGATAGCACTTATAGTTGTTGGTGTTCCAGCTGTACTTATAAAAGGGAAATTTGTAATCTCTATCTTACTCTTTTCCAAAAACAAATAAACCTCCCTTTTTAATCTTAAAAAATCATCTTTTTGATTTTTTGATTGGGTGAGGGTTACTATTCCAAAAGGGAAACTTTTAGCTATTTTATTCTCTTTTGAAAATATAATAAGCTCAGTTGAACCACCACCAATATCAAGTAAAAGAAATTCATCACTTGGAAGTTTTTCCCTTTTAAGAGCGTACTGGATAGCTAATAGTGTAAGATTTGCCTCTTTCTCTCCATCAATTATTTGGAAAGTTACCCCTGTTGTAGCTTTGATTTTTTCACATACCTCTACACTATTTTTGGCCACTCTCATAGCTTGCGTAGTAACTGCAATAGCATCTTTTGGATTGTAGTTTAGTTTTTCGATACTCTCTTCTATCGCTTTTGTGATTCTTCCCACAGCATCCAAAGATATATTTCCAGTTTCCATCAATCCATCAGCAGTACCAACAGTTTTTTCATATTCACCAATTGTCTCTTGTGTAGCACAATCATATTTTAAAACTCTAAAAGAATTTGATCCTAAGTCTATAGTTATTATTTCCATACGACATAGTAAGAAGTTTCACTTAAAAAAAGACTTATTTTATATGCTATTAAGGTGGTATTGGAAAAAATGCTTATTCAATTTATTTTTTAAATTATAAATAATCTTTATATCTATATCAAGGGACATTTTATGGCAAAACAGTCAACAACTTATAATAAAATCACTGCAAAGATTATTTTTTCAATGTTATTTTTCACCCTATTATCATCGATTATATATAGTCAATATATCAAAGAAGAGGTTATTTTAAATCTTGCAAAAGTTGATGCTAGAAAAACAAGTAAATTAGTTTTTGAGTCTATGTATTCAGCTATGCAAAAAGGTTGGAATAAAAATGAAATTGCAGAAATCATAGAAAGGCTAAATAAAGTTGATGACAAATTAGAAATATCTGTTTATAGAGGAGAAAAAGTTGCTTCCATCTATGGTGATATAGAAAAAGATAAAGAGGTAAGAACTAAAGATGCAAATGTCCAAAGTGCTTTTAGTGGAAAAGAAACTCTTGATATAGAAAATGTAGAGATTATCAAATACTATTTTCCAGTTATTGCAAATGACAAATGTAAAGCTTGCCATACAAATGTTCAAGTTGGGGATGTTTTAGGTGTTATCAATATCAATTATCCTATTACTGACCTCAAAGTTTCCCTTAATGATATTATAAATCTCTTTTTATTTTTTATTATTACCTTTACTTTTATTATGTTTACACTTCTTTTTATCAACTTTAATAAATACCTTTTAAAACCTATGCAAAATTTTATCAATACGGCAAACCTTATCAAAAAAAGTTCAGATATATCTCAAAGGGTGCAAGTTGACCATAATATCAATGAGATAGAATCTATGCAAGAGATGTTTAATGGAATGCTTGACTCCATCGAATATCAATTTTACAACGATGCTTTAACTGGATTAAAAAATAGAAGAGCACTCCTTGAAGATTTAGATAAACATCAAAATATACTTTTTATGATTATAAATATTGATAAATTTCAACAAATTAATAATCTTTATGGGTGTGAAATTGGAGATAAAATTTTACTTCAATTTAGAGATAAATTTATAGAGATGCTCCCAAAAACGACCACTTTATATAAAATGCATGCAGATGAATTTAGTGTTATTTCCCATGGAAGTGTAGATTTACATGAATTTGAAAATATCGCTTCATTTATCATATCACATCTAGGAAAATATGAATTTGAACTAGATAATGGAGAAAAAGTCTTTATCAATCTTACTATTGGTATCTCACATGGTTCTAGTATGTTGCTACCAAATGCTGACATTGCACTTAAATTAGCAAAAAAAGATAAAAAACATTTTCTTACTTATAACGATGATATGCTTGCACTCAAAGAGTATGAAAATAGGCTCAACTGGACAAAACGGCTTATGAATGCTATAGATGAAGATAGAATAGTACCACTCTTTCAGCCAATCGTGGACTGTGAAACAGATGAGATAGTAAGATATGAAGCACTTATGAGAATACAAGAAAGTGCTGATGATTTTATCGTACCTATTCACTTTTTAGATATCTCAAAAGATAATAAGATTTATTTTAAATTGACTCGAATTATGCTTGAAAAAACATTTGCAATCGCAAAAAGAACCGATGCAATTTTTTCAATCAATCTTACAAAAGATGATATGATGAACAATGAAATAGTTAATTTTATTGTAGAGGAATTTAAAAAAGAGAAGTTTGCTCACAAAATTTCATTTGAGATTTTAGAATCCGAAGGGATAGAAAATTTTGCCCAAATCGAACAATTTATCCTCAAAGTAAAAGAGTATGGAGCTACGATATCTATTGATGATTTTGGAACTGGATATTCAAATTTTGAGTATCTTATGAAACTCAACTTTGACTATCTTAAAATCGATGCAAGTATGATAAAAAATATAGATAAAGATTTAAAATCACAACTTGTTACCAAAACTATCGTAGAGTTTTCAAAAAAAATGGGTGTAAAAACAATCGCAGAGTTCGTTTCAAGTAAAGCGATTTACACTAAAGTACAAGAACTTGGGATTGATTACGCACAAGGATACTATTTAGGTGAACCAACAATATTAAATATTTGAAGTTTATAATTACTACATTTTAGCTACAATTAAACTATGGAAAATTTAAATTATTTAGGAAACGAATATCTAGGTGCTGATTTTAGTATCTTATCGATGATTTTGCTTATTGGTGTTTTAAGCCTTGTTATCACTTTTAGAAAAAAAATATTTTTCTTTATTTATAAAGAAACTGATATGGATCTTTTTTTAAGACAACTTGATGAGAAATTAAAAACAACCTATCCAAAACTCAAATTTGATTTTAGATATTTAGATAAGATACAAGATGAACCAAATCCAGATGCAAAAAAATACGCACTTATTGATAATATCATCAATCAATACGAAGCTTTAGAATTCACAGCAAAACATTCAAATAAATCGATACCATCAAATATGCTCTGGAGTAGTTATGCTTTTAATTCTAAAAATATAAAAAATAAATTGCCAGAAGATTGGTTGCTTAGAAAAAATGCTATTTTTGAACGAGATGAAAAAATTTGTCAAAAATGTTCAAAAAAACTTCAACCAAAAGATAGTGATATATTATTTGTCAAACCACTAGAAAAAGGTGGAGATTTTTACTTAGAAAATATGATTTTAGTGTGCAATGATTGTGCTAAGATTGAAAAATACAAACTTGATAAAACACAATCTGTAAAATTTTTAGAGATAAGAGAAGATTTGTATTCCCTTGTAAAAGACCATTACTAGAAATTATATTTTCGTAAAACTCTCCCCTAAACTATTTTAGGGTATAATCCAAACTTCTTAAATTATCAACATTGAAATAAAAAGGCTTGAATTATGACTATCTTAGACGGTAAAAAATTATCAGACAAAATCAGAGAAAATGTAAAAAAAGAGGTTATCGAACTTCAAAAAAATGGAACTACACCAGGACTTGCGGTTGTTTTAGTAGGAAATGACCCTGCGAGTGCTGCTTATGTAAATATGAAAAGTAAAGCTTGTAAAGAGGCTGGAATCTATAGTATAGCTCATGAGATGCCTGACACTATCTCACAAGAAAATATTTTAGAAATCATCAAAATGATGAATCAAAATCAAAATATCGATGGTATTTTAGTACAACTTCCACTGCCAAAACATATCGATACAACTGCTATCCTTGAAGCAATCGACCCAAATAAAGATGTGGATGGATTTCATCCATACAATGTTGGAAGAGTTGTTGCTGGACTTGATGGATTTATCCCAGCAACCCCTTATGGTGTAATGGAACTTTTAAAAGAGTATGAAATCGATCCAAAAGGAAAAAATGTATGTGTAGTAGGAGCTTCAAATATCGTAGGAAAACCTATGGCTACACTTCTACTTAATGCAAATGCAACTGTTGATATTTGTCATATCTATACAAAAGACCTTAAAGCTCATACTTTAAATGCTGATATCATTTGTGTTGGTGTTGGTGTTGTAAACCTTATCAAAGAGGATATGGTAAAAGATGGGGCAATTATCATTGATATCGGTATCAATAGACTTGAAAGTGGGAAACTTGTGGGAGATGTAGACTTTGAAAAAGTTGCTTCAAAATGCTCATATATCACACCCGTTCCAGGTGGAGTTGGACCTATGACAATAGCAATGCTACTAGAAAATACAATCAAATCTGCAAAAAATAGAAAACAAAAGGCTTAACTTATGAGTATAGAAACACCCGATTTAGAAACACCAAATTTAGACAATCTAACTGATTTAAACAATGCAAATGAAACCCAATCGAAAGGGGCAATACAAAAACTCTATGAATGGAGTGGAAGTTGGACAGGGACTGTTGTTATTGTTTTGAGTATCATCTTTTTTGCAGCTCAAGCTTTTGTGATTCCTAGTGGAAGTATGAAAAACTCACTTTTAGTTGGTGATATGCTTTTTGTAAAAAAATTTGCTTATGGAATACCAACTCCTACAATCCCTTGGATTGAACTTCAAGTATTACCAGATTTTAATAAAAATGGACATCTCATAGAGGGTTCAAAACCACAAAGAGGTGATATTGTAGTATTTAGATATCCACATGACCCAAAAGTACACTATGTAAAAAGATGTGTAGCAACAGGTGGAGATATCTTATTTTTAAAAGATAAAGATTTGTATATTGCTCCAAAAGATGGAAATGAATTTACAAAAGAGCATTTTAAAAACTATGAGCTTATTGATATCAATGGATTATTATTTGTAAAAAATCCATATGAAAAAGAGCATCCAGGTATCCATCACGATAAAGAGATTACAAGATACAACAACGACCACACTCAACTTTTTGACTTTGAACCTATTAGAGTTCCAGATGGAGAGTTTTTTATGATGGGTGACAATAGAGACCACTCAAATGATAGTAGATTTTGGGGAACTGTTCCATATAAATATATAGTAGGAACACCTTGGTTTATTTACTTTAGTTGGGATGAAGATAAAAAAATCAGATGGGACAGAGTATTTAAAACTCCATCATCGCTAGAAGATACAAAATACACAAAAGAGACAACAAATCATCAAGAGGGGATTTACTAATGAAATATTATATAGCTGCAGATCACGCTGGGATTGAGATTAAAAAGTTTGTAAAAGAATTATTTGAAAAAAAAGGACATACAGTTGAAGATTTAGGACCATATAACACAGATAGAGTTGATTATCCTGATTATGCTTCTAAAGTGTGTGAAGCTGTTTTAAGTGATGAGGGAAGTAAAGGGATTTTGATTTGTGGAAGTGGTATTGGGATGTCTATGGCAGCTAATAAATTTGATGGAATTAGAGCAGCCCTTTGTCACAATGAATACTCTGCAAAAATGGCACGAGAACACAACGATGCAAATGTACTTTGTATGGGTGAGCGAGTGAGTGGATATGGTATGGTTGAAGCTATTGTTGATGCTTGGGATAGTAACACATTTCAAGGTGGAAGACATGAAGGAAGAGTTGAAAAAATCAATGCACTTTCTAAAATGGGAAGTTGTAGAGTATAATGGTAAGAAGTACACCACCAAGTGATTGGGTCGCTTATGTAGTTGTTGGATTAACTGTTGGAGGGATGCTTTTAGGAAAATATCTTATAGGTCGTGGAGATACTCCTATTGGTGAAGTTATCAACGAAGAGATTGAAGAGGTGAAACATCTAGCTTCTGAAATTGAACATAAGATAGAAGAAGAAATAGAGTTAATCGAAGAAAAAATTGAGAAACTAAAATGATAAACCCAAGAATAATAGATAGTATCTTTAGTGCTGCATCTATCCAAAGATGGAACGACTATCCAAGGATGGTTGATCTTGTAGAACTTGACAAACAAGCCCACAAATTTATCATCGCTTATTTTATAGCAAAACTTGAAGATGATGTAAACTATACACACTTAATAGAAGCTGGAATTTTTGAGTTTTTACGAAGAGTTGTAGTGACTGATATCAGACCTGATGTTTTTAGAAAAGCACTAAAACAAAAAGGGAAAGAGATAAATAAATGGGTGATTGGTAAGTTATCTTCTAGTCTAAAAGATATAGATAATGGGGCATTTTTAAAAAAGTTTGAGAGATATTTGGAAGATGAAACACTTTATAAAAAAGAGAGATTTATCCTCAAAGCAGCCTCATATCTCTCGACAAAATGGGAGTTTGGGATAGTCTACCAAACAAGTCAATTTTTAAATGGTATTGATGAAGTTAAAAAAGATGTTGAAGAGGAGATTGAGGATTATTATGAACTTATTGGTGTTCGTAAAATTGCTTTAAATAAAAAATTAGCAAAAGTGATTGACCTTAGTGGAAGACTTCGATTTCAAAAACGATGGGCACAAACTCCAAGAATCCCTGAAACTTCTGTTTTAGGGCATATGCTTACTGTTGCCATATTCTCTTATTTTTACTCTATCAAAGTAAATGCTTGTGAAAAAAGAGTTGAAAATAACTTTTTTACCGCCCTCTTCCATGACCTCCCAGAAGCTCTTACAAGAGATATTATAAGCCCAGTAAAATACAGTGTAGATGAACTTAGTGAACTCATTGCTGAGTTTGAAATATCAAAAATAGAAGATGATATTTTGCCAAATGTCCCTGAATCTTTACAAAATGAGTTTAGATATATTTTAGGACTTTATGATGGGAAAAAAGATGAATTTTTAAATAAAATTATCCTCGATGGAAAAGTTGCCATCGTTGACAATCTAGCCCCTTTCAATGAAAATCAATATGAATGTATCGATGGTTTGGCTCTAAAACAATGTGATAAATTATCAGCTTTTGTGGAAGCTAGCCTCTCTATCTCACACGGTATCAAATCAAAAGAGTTAGTCAATGGGAAAAAACAAATCTTACAATCACTTCTAAGTGTAGATGGTGTTGATTTTAAAGCAATTGCCCAAGAGATAGATGAAGAATTTGGAACTTCTGGACAACTACAGATGAGGATGGAGTTTTAAAAAGGGAGATTTTCCCCTTTCATTCAAAAGTTTTACCCTCTAGGACAAAAAAGTTTTATATTAAAACAAGCACCCATATATTTTTTCTGCTTGTACTCAAAAACAATATTTGAAACTTCTATTGTTCCATTGTGCATCTCAGTTATTATTTTGTATGCCATAGATAGCCCAAGTCCTGTACCATGAGCTTGATGTTTTGTAGTGAAGTATGGTTCAAAGATACGATTTATAACCGATAACATAACCCCACCACCATTATCTTTTATAGTTATCTCACAATGATGATCAACTATTTTTGCATCTATAAATATATATTTATCTTCGATAGCTTCATTTGCCACTAAAGCATCTTTTGCATTATTGATAATATTGATAAAAGCTTGCATAAGCTCATTTTCATACCCTTTTAACTCTAAAGTTTCATCAATATTACTAATTACCGTAATATAATTATTTTTTAAACTAGGTCGAACAATCGAAAATGTTTTTTCAAATACAGAAAAGATATTTATCATATTTTCTGTACTTCCACCTTTTATAAAGTTTCTAAAATCATCTATTGTTCTAGATAAATAATTTGTTTGTGCGATGATATTTTCCATATCAGGGAGAATCTCTTCTTGTGTTAAAGTACCAAATTCTTGTTTAAATGCAATACTACTAGCCATAGTGCTTATAACATTTAAAGGTTGTCTCCATTGATGTGCGATATTGCCTATCATCTCACCCATTGAAGCTAGTTTTGCTTGAGATTCAAAGAGTTTCAAAGAGGAAACATCTTTTGTAACTAATAAAACTCTTTTCTTATCAGGTAATAAAGAGAGACTCATATTTACAGTTATAACTTTATTATTATTCACAATGCAACTTTTTTCAACATTTTGTATATGCCCATATTTAAGTATATATGCAAAAGCATCTATACTCTTTTGTCTATCTTCAGGAACAGTTAATTCTAAACAAGATTTTGTAAACAACTCTTCTCTTGTAAAACCTGTTATCTCAAGGTAGGCATTATTAAAGTTTAAAAATTTATAATTTAGGTCTAATATCGCTATACCATCTTTTGAGTAATTAAATATTGTTTCAAATTCCTCTTTTTGTTTTTCAATTAACTCCCCTTGTACTTTCATCGCTGTTATATCAAAAGCTATACCAATAGCCTCTGTTGAGTTCTTTTTCAAAGATGTCATACTAGTTAAAAGAAACAATTGCGTCCCATCTTTTTTAACACATCTAATCTCTCGCGTAAAAACTCCCGTAGTTGTTAGTGCTTTATAACCCTCTTTCCCATAATTGTTATATTCTGCTTCATCTTGATACATTATTCTGGCTGGTTTAGCTTGAAGTTCCCCTTTCTCATAACCAAGCATTCTTTCAAATGTCTCATTTGTCCATTGAAAGTGTCTATCTTTTAAGTGGACAAACCCAGTTGTCTGAACTTTAAAAAGTGCTTCTTGTTCGTTTAAAAGTGTTTTTAATTGCTCTTCTTTATTTTTTTGTTCCGTTATATCATGAAAAGTAAGATGTAAGATATCGCTATTATCCATATTTATTGTTCGTATACTCACAATAATATCTTTTAATACACTATCTTTTGTTTTATGTTTTGTTATGAATCTATCCCAACCTTTTTTAATAATATTTTGTTGAGTTAGTATAGTTTGTTCTTCATCGTGAATAGCATCAATATCTTTTGGAGTCAAAAGTGAAAATTCCTCTTTTGTGTAACCGTACATCTCATAAGCTTGATGGTTAAATTCAATAAATTTTTGTGTTTTTGGATCTAATAATGCAATTCCATCAAGTGATTCTTCAAAAAGAGTTTGAAATTTTAATTGAGCTTTTTGTATTTGCACATTCTTTTCTTGAATCATTTTCAATTGTTTTGATTGTTCTGTTATATCAATCCCAATCGTTACTAAATAATCCATCGTTCCATCTGGATGTTGAACTAATGCATTTGACCACTCAAAAAATCTCTCTTCTCCACTTTTTGATATCCAACTATTTTGAAAACTTTTTTTAATATTCCCTTTCTTTGCTTCCTCTATAATTCCCACAACTTTATCTTGCATCTGATTTGGTAGAAATCTCTTCCAAAAATAAGGCTCACTTTTTACCTCATCTTCACTATATCCTACAAAATCTTGCCCAAATTGGTTCAAACGAAACATTACCCCATCTGCACCAATAACAGCTATAAGGGCATTTGAATTATTGATGATAGTTGAGATAAAATTTTGCTCTTTAAGAATCTCAACTTTTAGTAACTCAGATTCAGTGATATCTCTAACAGATGCATAAATATATGCAATGTCCATTATATAAATTTTCACTACTGTAATAGAAGCATCATACACACTTCCATCTTTTCTTTGATGCTTTGTTTCAAAACTAATTGGATTGGTTGGTGTATTTCTTACATGTTCTAGTGCTTCCTCTTTTGTATGAGAAATATCCCAATCATAGACGAAAAGATTTTTCATCTCATCTATTGTATATCCAAGCATCTCCCCAGCCCTTTTACTACACTCTATAAGACGACCCTCTGTATTCATAATAAACACCCCATCAGAAGCATTTTCCATTATTGCTTTATAGTGTTGCCTATCTGTTTCTACTTTGATACTTAGTTCTTTGAGTCTATTTTCATTTGCTTTTGCTTGTGAAATATCTTCTATAATCGAATACAAAATAGTTTTATTAGCTGTTTGAATAGGGGAAGAATGAACTTTTACATCTTTGATAGTGCCATCTTTTAGAGTATGTTTAAACTCAAAATCATTGTTAATATTCTTTTTTGCTTCATCCATATGTAAAATTAATTGAGGTTTTAGAGTTTTATTAATATCACTTATATTGAGAAGTTTGAACTCTTCCTTGGTATATCCATAAAATAAAGAAGCACTTTTATTTGCATCAACAATATTTCCATTTTCCCAATCGACTAAAAGCATAATTGCATTATGAGATGCAAACATATTTAAAAACATTTGCTTTATATTTTCATTTTCAAGAGAAGATCTTTTTTGTTCATCAATATCAGAATGCGTACCTGTCATAATAAGTGGTTTTCCATCTTCTTGATACTGTGTTATACTCCCACGGTCTAGTATCCATTTATAAGAACCGTCTTTACAAAGAACTCTATGTTCACTCGAATAACTTTTACTTCTACCAGATATATAATCTTCAATATCTCTTTCAATTTGAGCTATATCATCTTTATGAACTCTTTTTTCCCACTCTGCAAGGGTATTTGAAATTTCATTTTCCTCAAATCCAAGCATTTTTTTCCATTGAGGGGAAAAATAAACTTCATCTGTAACAATGTTCCAATCCCATAAACCATCACCATTTTTTTCAATAGCATCCATCCACATCTGTCTTGAATTTTGAATCTCTTTATTTGCATTATTAAGTTCTTCAATAAGAATTATCTCTTTGGTACAATCGTAAATATATCCTACATAATGGGTAATTTCTCCATTGTTATAGATAATCGTTGTTGCATCTTTTACCCAAATATATTCCCCATTTGATTTTCTAATCCGATATGGTTCGTGGATGAAGTTTTTTCCTTTATTAGCTGAATTATCAGATACCTCTTGAGAGACCCTTTTTAAATCTTCTGGAAAAATAAGATTTGAATATACAACAGAATTTGAGTAAAAATCAGCTTGAGTATAACCCAATAAGTTTTCAATATTTTTGGAAATACCCTCAACCGACCAAGAGGAGTCATTTTTCCAAATACAAAGAACGACAGGACCCTCTTCAAATAATTCTATACTTAGCGATAAATGTTCAAGACTACGATTCATTTTTACTCTTTATAAATCCTATTTCATACTACAATAATTTTAAAATTATCTCTGAAAGGATTATATTTTTTATAGAGATTCTACAGAAAATTCTTAATTAAGAACTTAAAATTATAAAGTTTATTACTATTTTATTACATTTGGGAACTATTAGAAAAAATTATTCAAAGAAGGCAATCTAAATTGCCTTCTTTTCTATCCTATATGAACTTCAACACTACCATTTTGATAGTCAAACTCTACCGTTGAACCCTCTTTAATTTTATCTTCCAAAATAAGTTCCGCAAGTCTATCTTCAACAATCTCATACAATGCTCGTTTAAGTGGTCTTGCTCCATAATCAGGGTCAAATCCAACACTTGCAATATACTCTTTTGCTTTTGGAGTAAGAGAAATTTTAATATTTCTAGCCTCTACTTTTTTAGCAATTGAAGCAAACATAATATCTACAATATTTGTAATCGCTGCAAGGTTCAGTGCATCAAAGATAATAATATCATCAAGTCTATTTAAAAACTCTGGTTTAAAATGCCCTTTGAGTTCCCCCATCACTTCATTTTTTCTTTGTTCTCTATCTTTAATATTGATGATTTTTGCACTTCCAATATTTGAAGTTAAGATGATAATTGTATTTTTAAAATCAACCGTAACCCCTTTATTATCAGTAAGTCTTCCATCATCTAACACTTGAAGCAAGATATTAAACACATCGATATGAGCTTTTTCAATCTCATCAAAGAGCACTACACTATAAGGTTTTCTTCGCACCGCTTCTGTGAGTTGTCCCCCTTCATCGTATCCAACATATCCAGCAGGTGCACCCACAAGTTTACTCACAGAGTGTTTTTCCATATATTCAGACATATCAAATCTAATAAGTGATTTTTCGTTATCAAATAAAAATCTAGCTAATGTTTTTGCACTTTCAGTTTTTCCCACTCCAGTTGGACCCAAAAACATAAAACTTCCGATTGGTTTATTATCACTACTTAACCCTGCTTTATTTCTTTTTATCGCCCTTGCTATCGCATGGATTGCCTCATCTTGACCAATTACCTCTTTTTTGAGGACATCTTCAACCCCTAAAATTCTTTGTTTTTCAGTTGTAAGCATTTTATTTACAGGGATTCCAGTCCATCTGCTCACGATACTTGCGATACTCTCTTCACTTACAAAGTTTCTTAAAAGTGTTCCAGATTCCTCCATCTTTGCCCAAGTGTTTTCATACTCTTTTATCTGAGTTTCTAGTGCTGGAATATCTCCATATTCGATTTTTGCAGCCTCTTCAAATCTACTCTCTCTTTTTGCTCTCTCTGCTTTTGTTTTTAGCTCATCTATTTGGATTTTTAAAGCTGAAATCCCATTAAATGTTTTTTTCTCATTAAGAAATTGATTTTCTAACTTTCTTTTCTCCTCGTTTTTATCGGCTAACTCTTTTTCTATCTCTTCAATTCTTGCACTATTTTTATCACTTTTTTCCATTTTAAGGGCTGATTTTTCAACCTCTAAAGTGCTGATTTGTCTTTTAATAACTGAAAGTGCTGTTGGTTCACTTTCAATTTGCATTTTAAGTTCTGCTGCTGCTTCATCTATCAAATCTATCGCTTTATCTGGCAAAAATCTATCTGTGATATATCTATCACTTAGTTTTGCAGCTGCCACTAAAGCACTATCATTTATCGTTACATTGTGATGGGTTTCAAGTTTCTCTTTTATCCCTCTTAGTATTTGTAAAGCTTCATTTACAGAGGGTTCATCCACTTTTACAGGTTGAAATCTTCTTTGCATCGCTGCATCTTTTTCAAAATATTTTCTATATTCTTTTAGAGTTGTAGCCCCAATCGTATGAAGTTCCCCTCGTGCAAGTGCTGGTTTTAGGATATTTGCTGCATCCATAGACCCCTCACTCGCCCCTGCTCCTATAATTGTGTGAATCTCATCGATAAAAAGGATAATATTCCCGGCTTTTTGCACCTCTTTGATAACCGCTTTGAGTCTATCTTCAAACTCCCCTCTATATTTTGCCCCAGCAATTAAAGCACTCATATCAAGACTGATAACTCTTTTGTTCATCAGGCTTGTAGGGACATCGTGGTTTACTATTCTTTGAGCCAACCCTTCAGCAATTGCCGTTTTTCCAGTCCCTGGTTCACCTAGTAAGATTGGATTGTTTTTTGTTTTTCGTATCAAGATTTGCATCATTCTACTGATTTGTTCATCTCTTCCAATAACTGGATCTAGTTTCCCATCAATCGCCATTTTATTAAGGTCAATCCCATATTTACCAAGGGCCTCCAGATTATCATCACTACTCGCACTATCAACTTTAGCTCCACCTCTTATTGCCTCAAGCTCTTTTTTGATTTCAGTTAAATCGACATATTTCCCAAGTATTTGTTTAAAAGTCGCATCACCAAGATTTGCAATAATCCAACTATCAACAGCCAAAAAGCTATCTCCAGTTGAACTCATTTGCCCCTCTGCTTTTTGCAAACTATTGGCTACATTTCGCCCTATTTTGATATTTTCTTTTGTGAGGCTTGAAACTTGCGGTAATTTACTCGCTACACTTTTTGCTTCAAGTTCAAGTGCAGTTTTATCAATATTCATCTTATTTAAAAGTTGATTTAAAAGGCTACTTGTATTTGTAAGAAGCCCCCAAAGTATGTGAACTATCTCAACTTCTTGATTTTTATTGTGTAGAGCTAAACTTAGCCCTGATTCTATCGTTTCTCTCATTTGATTTGTTAGTTTTTCAAAAATTTTATTCATTATATCTACTCCAAAAAGTTTAAATTTTAGCACTCTATGTTTATGAGTGCTAATGTGAAATTGTATCAGATATGAAATTGATTTGTCAAGAGGAAAATATAAAAAGATTTGATTTATTTGTAGAAGTTAAAGTAAACTCCCGCTAAAAGCAGAAGTGTTCATCTTCACACTATTTACTAAATCTTTGATATCAGCTCCTCTTTTGATTAGGCTATAAAATTGTATTTCACCCAAGTAAATATTTGTTGTTGTTTCAATAACAAATAATTTTAATTATTACCGATTTCATTGCTAATTTAATTTTAAGTTTTGTTCCCTAAATGTTGGCAGACCCATTATATTATTTTTTACAATTTATCATTAATTAGTATCCCATCCACGAATTTCGTTAGATGTTTTTATTACATGATATAGCCATCTTGCAGAAATAAAATATTTTTTGTATTTTTAGTTGTTTCTATATTATAACATTTATCTTGAGAGATATTTGAGCCACAAGGTCAAATATCTCTCTCCAATTAATTGTTGTACATTTTAGTCTATAAACTTCTAAATGGTATTTTTGAGTTTTTTATTTCAATGTCAAGATTTAAACTTTTAATAAAAAATTCTAAACTTTCTCTTGCCAACATTTGGTTTGTACTTGGACCTATAACAATTTCTTTAATACTTTTAACATCAAATTTTCTTTCATAATATGGTATTAAAATATTTGATTTTGTTCTAAAGGAGAGTTCTTTATTTTTATATATTTTAAAGCTTTCATCGTAGTTTTGATAAAAATAATTATGGTGTGACATATTAAATATATCTATTTCATCAAATTCTTTATGCATAAAAGTTGCTAGTCTCACTTCTTGTTCTTCTTGAAAACTTATATTTTTAGATTGTATAACAAACATCAGCCAATAATAGATAGTAGTTTTAAAACATGTTCTTTTATTATTATCAAATTCTCCTTTTTGTGAATATCCAAGTATTAAATCTTCACCAAAAGTTTTTGCTAATCGTTGTTTTTCATTTTCATCATATACACAATCGTACACTCTAGGGGAAAACTCATTATGATTTTCTAATTTATCTAGAGCTTTTTTTTCAAAACCTATTGAGAATCCACCTTCTATTGGGCAATAGCTTCTCCATTGTGAAAGTAAATCACTATTTTTTGAAAACGATGTGGATAAGACTAAAGTATTGTCAAGTAGAATAAGTAATTCTTTTACAGTTTCTTTTGTTGCATCACTTAAAGTTTTATCATTTTTCTTTAAACAATCATTGATAGATTGTGTGAGTCTATTATATCCATCTTTAAATTCTTCAGTATCATTTAAAAATTTATGTGATGTCATCCATAATGTATTATTATTTAATATGTTTTGTAATGCATTTATATCAGTATAATGATATATAAGTTCCTGACTCAAAATTAATCACTCCTTTTTTGTGTACAACTATTTATTGAAGATACATTATATATAGAACACCCTAAAAATCAACAAATAACATACACAAAATATGTCGTATATCAAAACACCCTTCCTCGTCCCAAGTTGTACTTGGGGATGCATACAACAATCAAAATATCAAGTAATATACGAATTCCAAAACTAAAGCTTTTGGAACTAGAGCAAAACTTTCCCATTTTCAATACTTTGTTATTGGAGATGGGGATTTTATGTTATCGATTGTTTTAAAAAATAACCGACTGAAGTCGGTGTTACGAAAAGCTGTAAAGCTGACTTTAGTCGGCTTTCACATTCTCCCCAAGGGACGAGCAAAGAGAAAAATCCCCATCCAAAATACTTAAAAATACTATACGACAAACTCTCTAAAACTCATCCAAAACCAATCTTTTTAGAAAAAAACTAGATTAACTTTTCCATATATTTATTTATACCGATGATAATAATTTGATTTTTAACAGTATCAATCTTATAAGGAACCACATACCCTTTAAAGATAAGGTCTCTTATATTTTTGTCATTGAAGTAAATTGATTTTCTATATTTAAAAGGCATATTTGGTATATCATCTATAATTTCATCTAACTCTACTTGAAAATTTAGAGCCTGATTCACACTATCTTGTGCTATATATTCCATAATAGATTTAAGTTTTTGAAGATAATTGGTATCCCTAATTATTTGCATATTTAGATTTAAGATTTTCTTTGAAATCATTCATTTGATTGGTATATTGTTCTTGTGATAATAACTGTGTATTACCATTTTCAATATTTTCTAAGCATTTATGAAAATATATTTTAGTTTGTTCAAAATCGTTATCTATAGCATCATCCTCTTTTACCAAGAAATTTTTGATCATACCCTCTTTCAAACTTTTTATAACAGTTAAAAATGAATTATAATTATCATCTTCTACTTGAAGCTGTATAGTTCTCATCTTTACCCCTTTTTTCTTTTATTGTATCTTGTTTTGAATATAAAATTGTTTATAAATTTAGATTTAACAAAAGAGTTTCACAAAGAAATTATCCCAAAAGAATGACTAAAAAGAAAAAATTTCAAGCCAAAATACTTAAAAATACTATACGACAAACTCTCTAAAACTCACACAAACCCAATCTTTTTAGTTCCCTCTTTTGCTTCATTTTGAATATTTTGCTTATTTGAAATCATTTATTTTAGCCTCTCTAAAACTTCCAAAGCCCCCATCTCAAATTTTGAAAATGCAAACCATTTTTTACCCAAATCTTTAAGACTAGCTCCGATATGATAAATCTCTTTATCATCAATGATTATAAATCTATCATGAGAGTCTTTAAAAGTTTTTATCGTGATATTGTCATATTGTGTATTGTATTTTTCTAAATCTAATTTGAGTTGTTTTGATATGATGTGGGTATAGATAGTTACTTTTATATTTGGTATCTTAGAAAATATAGTAAGGGTACTATCATCTATATAGTTATCGATAAGTATAATTTTGTTATTTGCTTCCCTTATTAAATCAGATATAAAACTATAAGCATCAAAAATTTGACCGTTATAAAATATACCTTGTGTTGGTTTTAATTGTTTTGATTCTAAAGCATCAAATATTTTATCAAATTTTTCATCTATCTCTATTTTATCTTTTAATCTTAAAGTTTCAATATTGTCAAGTCTTTGAAAAATAGACCCATTTTGAGATAAAAACTTTCTCATTTGTGCAAATGTTCTAATGATAGAGATAGTTACATCTGAAGCAATTTTACTTTTTAAAATAGTTGCCAACATATAAACACCCTGTTCTGTAAATACTTTAGTATTATATTTACGATGTATTCCTCGACTATTCTTTAAGGTCAAAATTTTTGACCTTAAAGAATTTTCTTCTTCACTAGTCAATTCAAAATAAAAATCTTCAGGAAATTTAACAATATTATTTCTAACTGCTTGATTTATATGTTTTGTTTCTACTCCATATAGTTCTGCTAAATCTTTATCTAACATCACCTGTACATTGCGTACTGTATATATTTTATTATGTATATCTTGAATTGCTAGTTCCATTTTATTTACCTTGTATAATTTTATTTTACAAACTATAACACAAAATATTTTTTCAACTTAAAAACATTGCAATCTGACATACTTTTAAATAAAAATAAAAATTTATGTTATTGTTATCAAAACAATTTATTAAAGGTGATGCTATGAAAAATATTTCAAATATTGTACTTTACAATGATGGCGAACTGGAGTTAAAAGTTTCTCTCAATGAAGAAACGATTTGGCTTACTCAAAAACAGCTTAGTGAACTTTTTAATGTAGAAATTCATACCATCAACTATCATATTAAAAATATCTATAAGCAAAAAGAATTAGATAAAATTTCAACTATTCGAAAAATTCGAATAGTTCAAAAAGAGGGAAATAGAGAGATTCAAAGAGATGTTGAACACTATAATCTTGATATGATAATTTCTATTGGATATAAAGTAAATTCTATCACAGCAACAAAATTCCGCCAATGGGCAACATCAATCCTCAAAAACTATATTAAAAATGGCTATGTAATAAATGGTGAAAAAATCTCAAATGAAAGATTTATCGCACTTGAAAATGATGTAAATATTCTAAAATCTCAAATGAATACGGTTCAATCACTTATAAAAAACAATACTTTAGAAACAGCCCAAGGGATATTTTACGACGGACAAATTTATGATGCTTATGTTTTTGCCAATGATTTATTAAGAGGTGCAAAAAATGAAATAATTTTGATAGATAACTATATCGATGATACCGTTTTTACTCTATTTTCAAAAGTTCCAACTATTCAGGTGACGATATATACTCATAGTATTTTAAAGCAACTCAAACTTGACTATGAAAAATACTCCAAACAATATTCCAATATCACCCTAAAAACTTTTCAAAACTCTCACGATAGATTTTTGATACTTGACAGTAAAGAGATATTTCACATCGGAGCAAGTTTGAAAGACCTTGGCAAAAAATGGTTTGCATTTTCTAAGATAGATTTAGAAGCGGAGAGCTTGATAGAAAGATTAAGATAAAAACTTGACAGTTGAATTTTTATCAAGTTCTTTCTCTTTAAAAATATTATTGATATGCAAACTTATATTTTGTTTTGTTACATCAAAAAGCTCTGCAAGTTGTTTTTGAGTAAGCCAAATATTTTTGTTATTGTTATCAAAACAATTTATTAAACGTGATGCTAGGGGAAATATTTCAAATATTGTACCTTACCAACAATAAACCTTATTTCTCCCAGTTTCTTTTGCTTGATACAACCCTTTATCGGCTTTTTCTAATATCGCTTCAAAAGTTTCAAATTCATTTTTAGCACAACTCAGACCAAAGGAAGCGGTTACTTTTTTTACTTCTGGGAAAGTATGTTTTTCTATCGCTATTCTTATCTTTTCCGCTATTTTTTCCGCTGTAACGATATCTGTTTTAGTTGTAACCAGAACAAACTCCTCTCCACCCCATCTAGCAAATAAGTCATATTCTCGTATTTGCTTTTGCACTATAAGAGCTAACTCTTTTAAAACTTCATCTCCTACACCATGACCATAAGTATCATTGATATTTTTAAATTTATCTATATCTATCATCGCTACACACATAGAACTAGCAAATGGATTTATCTCTTCGATTCTCTCCATTAATGCTCTTCTATTGATCACTTTTGTCAAAGGGTCAATCTCTGCTTTATTTTTTAAAGTGGTATTTTGGTGTCTTAATTCCACTTGTTTTTTTTGTAAGATTTCTAAAAGATAATTAAAAAATTTTGCCACAAGTCCAACTTCTGTACCTCTTTCTTCATGTATCTTACTTTTAATATTTCTAGTTTTCATAATCTTCACGATACTCTCTATAGTATCTACCCAAGGGAGTTTTGCATTGTGTTCTGTTACGTTTAATCCTAACACTTCATGTTTTTTTCGTACCCTTAAAATACCCAATTTGGCCAAAAGGAGAAATACAATAAGCCCAAACACAAAAGCAAATACAAAAGCAACAGTGATACCAAGTGTTTGTACCAAAATATACTCTATTCGTGTTTGCCCATCTTGAAGTGGTGCAAAGATACCAACAGCCAATGTACCCCAAACTCCAGCGAAACCGTGGATTCCAACTACGCCTAAAGGGTCGTCTATTTTAAATCTTAATATTAATTTATCAAAAAAGAACATAACAAAAGCGGAGATAAGTCCTACAAGTGCTGATTCTTGTGTAGTGAATTGGTCACAACCTGCTGTTATCCCTACAAGTCCTGCGATAAGACCAAAAGAGAACACCTCTACACCAACTCTCTCTTTGTTGATTAAAGTTATTATCCAACCACCAAGTCCACCAAAAGCTGCTGCAATTGTTGTGTTTAAAAGGATTAAAGTGACAAGTGGGTCAAAGCGAAGTAAACTTCCAGCATTGAATCCAAACCAAGCAAAAAAGAGGATAAAAACACCAAATACAATAAAATTATGATTGCTAGGTGCAAAATACTTCACTTGACCATGTGTAAATTTACCAAGTCTTGGACCTAATACCAATGCTCCAGCCAATCCTATCCAAGCACCTAAAGAATGGACTACCGTCGAACCAGCAAAATCTTTAAAACCTAAAGCGTGAAGCCAACCACTATCACTCCATGCCCAATGCCCAAATATAGGATAGATAATAGCACTCACAATTATTGAAATAAATATGTAAGCATTAAACTTTATCCTCTCAGCAACAGCACCTGAAACGATAGTAATAGCGGTTGCTGCAAACATCGCTTGAAAAAAGAAAAAACCATTTTGAGTATAATTTGCACCGTCAATTGCAAAATCACTCCACCGATATCAGTCCCAAACATCAAACCAAAACCAATAAGCCAAAAAAAGATGATACTAAAAACGGTATCAATAAGGTTTTTCATAGCCACATTGATAGTATTTTTTGACCTAACAGTCCCCGTTTCAATAAGTGCAAATCCAAATTGCATCATAAACACTAAAAATCCACAAAGAAGTACCCATAAAAGATTGATATTTTCTATAACCATTGTATTATCCTAAAATTATTTTTTGATTTTAGCATCTAAAATAACCAACTTTTATTATAATTATGTATATTATTTATACAACTCAAAAAATGTAATCAAATACCTTTTCAAATAATTATTTACCACTTACCACTATATTTTTAGTTCAATATAAAATTGAAATATCTAAAAAATTATCAATTATTTTTAAATAAGCAATCGTTTCGTAATCATAATTTTACTAAAATTCATTATCCAATAAGAAAAGGACTTACAATGAAAATAGTAATAGTCGGTGGTGGAATAACAGCTGTATATCTGGCAAATAATTTGCTTTTAAAAGATAGTTCTTTAGAAATTTTAATTTTATCAAATGAAAAATTTCCCCCTTATGATAGGATTCATCTTTGTGCACTTGTAGATAACTCTTTAGGGCTTGATGAAATAACACTAGAACTAAGTCCAAATGCGAAACTATTTTTAAATGAAGAGGTCACAAATATTGACCCAAAAGAAAAAGTGGTAACAACAAAAGATAACTCTTACCCTTACGATAAACTTATCATTGCAACTGGAAGTAAGCCAAAAGTTACCTTTGATATCTCAAATATAAAAAATGCTACAACTTTTAGAAGTGCCACTGATGCTTATAAGATACGAGACAATATACCTCATAAAAATGTAGTTCTAGTAGGTGTTGGACCTATTTCACTTGAACTTTTAGATACATTAAGTAAGATTGAAAATCTTGAAAATATCTATCTTATAGGACGAAAAGAGCATCTTTATTGTAAAGATTTGGATATTGGTGCAGTTAAACTTATCGATACTATTTTTACTCAAAATAAAAAAATAAAAATCTCTTACAATGATGAGATAACAGATACTCAAATAGAAAATAATGAAATAAAAAAAATAATTACAAAAAACCATACCATAGAGAATCCATTTTTGATTTTTGGGGTTGGAATTGAGCCAAATATTGAGTTTGCTAAATCATCGCTTTCTTGCCATAGGGGAATTTTAGTTGATGATTGTATGCGAACAAGTGATGAAAATATCTATGCAGTTGGTGAAGCTTGTGAGCTAAGCTCAAGTAAATTTATAGCTGGAAGAGTTAAAGAGTGTACTAATGAATGTGATGTTGCTATTGCTTCTATTGTAGGGGAAGAAAAAGAATTTTTAGGGGAAGTGGCTATTGATGCCCTTAAAGTTGGCTCATTTTTATTGGCTGATATCACATCTAAAACTTATGATGGGAACGATATTAACAATGAAAATATCATCATCTCTTCCAAAAAAGAAAATCGTTTTGATCAATATATCATCAACCAAAATAAACTTGTAAAATTTATAGGAATCAATACAAATATCGATATTTTACATCTTAAATCTTTGATGGAAGAGGAAAAATCAATCGATGCTGGATATTTCTTTGACAATAGATTAGTAAGTGAAAGAGGTCGACTTGTATGTAGTTGTTCTCCTACTCATGAACTTGATTTGGTAGAGATTATTGAGGAAAACTGCGTAAGAGAATTTTGTGAACTCAAAGAGTTTAGTGAAGCTGGAAGGGTATGTGGAAGATGTAAACAAGATATCTCTAAAATCATCCAATCTACACCTACAGACCCTATTATTGCGCAACAAAAAAAAGAGGCAAAAGCGCAAGCAAAACTTGAAAAAGAGCATCAATTAGTTGAAAAAAGGATTGATAAATACAATCAACTCCATGCAACAAATCAAATAGACACTACAAATTTAGATGCAGCAATGGAGAGTTTTGACCTTAAAAATGAGTACAATAAATGGATTTCGATGATGACTGCAAGTCTACGACTCCATCCACAATATGAATCTACTATCCAAAAAGCGGTGAAAAACTTAAATAAAATCCCAATCATTTGGCTTGAACTTTCAGACTGTACAGGGAATAGCGAAAGCTTTATAAAATCATCCCATCCAACAGTTGAGGATTTGATTTTGGATTTTGTTTCACTTGACTATCATGAGTTACTTATGGCAGCAGCTGGAGATGAGAGTGAAACTGTCCTAGAGGAAACTATCAAAAAACATAAAGGAAAATTTGTTTTACTTGTAGAAGGTGCTGTTCCACTAGGACTGGATGGGAAGTTTTTACGAATTGGACCAAAAGGGGAAACGGGACTTGCACTTTTACAAAAATGTGCTAAAGAAGCGGCCATAGTTATCAGTGTGGGGAGTTGTGCTTATGATGGTGGAATAGTAGCTGCTGGAACAAATCCCACAGGTGCTGTTGGGGTTGCAGAGGCACTGCAAAGAGATGATATCATCAATCTACCAGGTTGTCCAACAAACCCTATCAATATTGTTGGAACTCTTTTACATTACATTATGTTTGAGGAACTTCCAGCCCTTGATACAAAAAATCGACCACTATGGGCTTATTCACATAAAATTCACGATAACTGCGAGAGAAGAGGACATTATGATGCTGATGAATTTGTCCAAGAATGGGGAGATGATGGAGCAAAACAAGGTTGGTGTTTATTTAAAATGGGATGTAAAGGACCGTATGCAAACCTTAATTGTTCGTTGGTGAAATTTAATGAGGGTTCTAGTTGGCCAGTTCAAGTTGGGCATGGTTGTTTTGGTTGTGGCGAGGGGAAAATCGCTTTTGATAAATATGCAAATAATAGAGAACTTCCTGCTGAGGAGCAAAAATGAAAACGCTAAAAAAAATTATAATAGACCCCATCACGAGAATAGAGGGGCATTTAAGAGTAGAAGTTGAAGTGGATGAGAATAATATCATAAGGGAAGCTTGGGCAAGTGGGCAACTTTTTCGAGGACTTGAAATCATCTTAAAAGATAAAGACCCACGAGATACGCCACTTTTAGCTCAAAGGATTTGTGGTGTGTGTACAAACTCACATTATCGAGCTTCAACAAGAGCTACAGAAGATGCTTATGGAATAGAGATACCTAAAAATGCAAAAATTATCCGTGATTTAATTTCTCTTAGTTTATTTGTTCAAGACCATATCGTTCACTATTATCATCTTCACTCTTTTGATTTTGTTGATGTTACAAGTGCTTTAAATGCAGATGCTACAAAAGCTAGTGAGGTTGCTTTAAAATATACTTCTAATCCATATAGAAACTCTGTTTCCCATCTAAACGCAGTCAAAGAAAAATTAGTTAACTTTGTAAATGCTGGGAAATTAGGGATTTTTGCAAATGGATATTGGGGGCATGATACTTACAAATTTACCCCTGAAGAAAATCTACTCCAACTCTCCCACTACTTTGAAGCATTACGAATCCAAAGGGAGATAAGTAAAGCAATAGCAATTTTCGGTGGAAAAACTCCGCACCCACAATATATGGTTATTGGTGGAGTTACAAGTATTATGGATATGTTAACAGCTTCAAGGGTAAATGACTTTTTAGCAATCATCAAAGATATAAATGACTTTATCCAAAGAGCGTATATCCCTGATATAAAAATGCTTTGCACTGCCTACAAAGAGGATATGCAATCAGAGAACGGGAAAGCTATGGGGAACTTTATGGCTGTAGGAGGATATAGTTTTTCTAGTGGTGATAGAGTTTTTGAAGATGGGATTATTTACGATTTTGATTTTGCAAATGTGGTCGATTTTGATGAAACAAAAATAACTGAAGAGGCTTATCGTGCGTGGTATGCAAAAGAGGATAAAACAAAACCCTACGATGGGGAAACAGAAGTTCTTTACACAGACCTTAATGATGATGGAAGTTTGAAAACGGAAGGGAAATATAGCTGGATAAAATCCCCAAGATATGGTGGTAAAGCTATGGAAGTTGGACCATTAGCTCGTATGATAATAGGATATGCAAAAGGTTCAAAAATCATCAAACCCTATATCGCAAACTTTTTAGAGGAACTTGACCTTGAACTTAAAGACCTTTGCGGAACAATTGGACGAAATGCAGCTCGTGCTATAGAAGCTCAAATATGCTGTGAATTTATCTTTGATTTTGTAAATGATTTGCTTGAAAATGTTAAGTACTATGATGAAAAAGTGTGGACAAAATACGATTTTGATAGCTTACCAAAAGAGGCTATGGGAAGAGGAATGTTTGAAGTTCCAAGGGGAGTTTTGGGACATTTTATAAAGATACAAAATGGGAAAATAAGTAACTACCAAGCGATTGTTCCTACAACATGGAACGCTTCTCCAAAAGATGAAGATGGAAAAAGAGGAGCTTACGAAGAGGCACTAATTGGGCTAAAACTCAGTGACACAGCTAAACCCCTTGAAGTTTTAAGGGTGATTCATAGTTTTGACCCTTGCATCGCTTGTGCTGTGCATATTGTTGATACGAAAAAACGAGAGTTGGGACAATTTAAGATTAAAAGATAACCGTTGTATAAAAACTAAAAAAGCTTCTCAAATTGAGAAGCTTTTAAAATTTCTTTGAGAAAAGATTTATATCTCAAGCTCACTTACAAGATTGATAAACTTTATAAAATCAAACGGTTTAAGAATGTAATCTGTCACTTTAAGTTCATCAGCACTTTTAAGATATTCAGGTTCTGTATGTGCGGACATGATGATACAAGGAATATCGGAACCACTTTCTCTTATATGACGAATCATCTCAATACCATTCATCACAGGCATATTTATATCAGATACAACAAGTTGAATATCACTGTTATTTTTAAGTATTTCTAAACCTTCAGCACCATTTCTAGCTGTTAAAAAGTTTGCTCCAAGCTTTGATAGCGTATCACTAATGATAGTTATCAAATCATTTTCATCTTCAACAAAAAGAATTTTTATAGTCCTAAGTTTCGCTATTTTATTTTGCATTTATAATTCCTATGATTTGAGAAGTTCTGACTTATGAACCACATTTTCTATATCCATCATTACAAGCATTTGATTATCTTCAAGTCTTACAAAACCTTTAAGATATTTCGAAGGGATCGCAGAACCCATATCTGATACTGGAGATAAAGAATCTGTCTCAATTTTTTGAACATCATCAACTTTATCAACAACGATACCAATCATTCTATCATCGCTTGTAATAACTGCAATTACTGCTGTATTATCATTGTAAACTATATCACCTGTATTAAATTTGATTCTAATATCTAAGATAGGTACAACTTCCCCTCTAAGATTGATGAGTCCTTTGACCCAGTCAGAAGTGTTTGGTAATGGAGTAATAATCTCTGGATAAGTTAATATTTCTCTTATTTTAGGTAATTCTATAGCGTACTTCATTTGACCTAAGATAAATGTCATATATTCATTCGGTGTTGTCCCTTTTCTAGGCGGTTGATTACTTTGTTGATCAGCTTGCATAATTACTTCCTTAGTTTGTAATAAAATTATCCTATTGTATCTTGTTTTCTCTTATATGCTCTTAATTTATTCTATTTTTTTCAACTATTCTACATTCAAATTTGTATTTTGTTGTCTCTAAAGTTATATTATCATCAATTTGATAATCATTAATATTTATGATTTTTTCATCTTTTGTAACTTGTACAAATCCTATTTTTATTTTTTTATCTGGATGATTATTTAGAAAACTTTGTTTAAAAAAATCAATTCTTTTTTGTTCCTCTTGAAGATATTGTTTAAGTTTATTGTTTAAATTTGATTTTATAGAAGTAATTGTTTGATTTGCAAAATTAAATCTTTTAGAAAAAGAGTGTTGACTAAATAATAATTTCATATTTTCCAACTCAATAGTTTTATTTTTTAGAATTATTTTCATTTTATGCGTAAATTCATCATTGATACTATCTGTGAGCATCACTAAATCATTTTTATTTGGAGTTGCTAATTCAATAGCATTTGAGGGAGTACTTGCTCTTACATCAGCAACAAAATCACTTATCACAAAATCATTTTCATGGCCGACCGCACTTATAATTGGAGTAGTTGCTTCAAAGATAGCAACCGCAACCATCTCTTCATTAAAAGCCCAAAGATCTTCGATACTTCCACCACCACGACCTACGATTATAAGAGAACTATCTACTTTTTCTGCTAGATTATCAGCCAACTTGATACCTCTTACTATATCCTCTTTAGCCCCATTTCCTTGAACTAAAGTTGGTATTAATATCATCTTAGCAAGTGGATAACGATTGGTTAATATTTTTTTCATATCTTCTATTGCAGCACCTGTATTTGATGTTACTACATAGATATTTTTAGGATAATTTGGTAACTTCTTTTTTTTTGCAATATCAAAATAGCCTTTGATTTGAAGTTTTGTTTTGAGTTGTTCGTAAGCTAAAGCTAATTCACCAATCCCACTTGGTTCTATTTTTGTACAAAGTATCTGATAAGTTCCCCTTGGAACATACACCGTGACGCTTCCTCTAATAATTATTTTACTTCCAGCAACTAGTCGAAATTTAAGATGTTGAGCATTTCCCTTGAACATCACACAAGAGAGTGTTGATTTGTCATCTTTTATACTAAAATAGATATGTCCACTACTGTGATAGGTAAGATTTGAGATTTCACCTTCTACATATACACTTGCAAATGTAGTTTCTAAAATCCCATTTATTTGATTGTTGAGTTCATTAACACTCAGCGGGCTATACAAAAAATAGCCTTTTAGATTTTTCTAGCGATAAAAGTTGTACTCATATCAAGTGAATACCCTTTTACAAAAATAGGCTCCAATCCAACATCTTTTAACTCTTTTATCATCTCTTTAGTCGTTATAAATCCATCGATTGATTCTGGTAAATAGATATATGCATCACGACTACCTGAGATAAGCCCACCAATAACTGGCATAATAGTGTGCATATAAAAACGAGTTAGTTTTGAAGCTAAATCATTTTTATCATTTTTTGTAAACTCTAAAATTACAACTAATCCATTTGGTTTAAGAACTCGTGCGAACTCTTCCAGTCCCTCTTTTCTTTTTACGACATTTCTAATCCCGTACGAAATAGAGATAATATCAGCTGAATTATCTTCAAGTGGAAGATTTTCAGCCCCTGCTTCTATAAAAATCCCATCTTTAATCTTAGTTTTTCCAACTTCCATCATCCCAACACTTGGATCAATACCTACTATTTTGTCAATCGTTATACTATTGTCATTAGCAACATTTTGCCAGTCAATCATCAAATCACCAGTCCCGCAAGCAACATCGACAATTTTCTCAATATGCTCTTTCCCATAAAAAGAAAAAGCCATATTGCAAGCTTTCTTTCTCCATAATTTATCGATTCCCATACTTAAAATTCTATTAGCTAAATCGTAAGTTTTTGCTATTTGGTTGAACATTGTCACTATATCACTTTGTCTTGAATCCATATTTTCCTCTTTATTTATTATTTGGTACTTTTTCTTGAGAGATTTTTTATATTAAAAATTTTGAAACTAACAATCCCAAAACAAAACCAAAATTTATTCCAACTAAAATTTTCATATTATTAAGTTTTTTATCTGTTGTTGGCATCGCATTCATTATCTGTTTTTGTTGTGATAAAGTTTCCTCAAAAGCTTTAGTGCTTTTTTCAACATTTGCTAAAAGATGATTGAGACTAAGTTCAGCAAGTTCAAGCCTATCGGCTATCTCTTTTGCTTGCTTTAAGCTCATATCACTCATTTTATTTTAATCCACTTATCAAGTTGAAAAAATATCCCGTTGAGATTATTTAAAACATAATCTTTAGCTTCTGTTTGTATTCTTCTAAAAAAAAGATATTTTCTAGCACTTTCATTATCTCCTGCATTTTTAGCTTCAACTGCTTTTGCTGCAAAATCTGTGTTATTGTATGCCATTTCCCAAACAGTACTTCCAAGATATCTACTCATTGTGATAACTTTATCATTTTTTACTGCAAAATATTTTGGGTTTTCTACGAAGTCAGTAATTGTTGAATTACTTCCTAAATATTTATGTCCAAAAAAGTTTATAAACTGCTCTTCAAGGTAGTCTTGATCGATAGAAATAGCACGATTCAGTGCAAATAAAAGATTGTCTTGCGAATTATTCTCAATTTTTTTAAGTTTTTTCATCGTTGCAATTGCATTTTTACCATCAAGTTCCCCATCACCCATTGGTATAATCCATTTTACATTCCCAAATGTTCCCACTTTTGCTATCTCTTCAAGTACATACGATGATGTTTTGTTTCCACCAACATCAACTATTACTTCATGATTATCATCCATCAATATAAGTTCATCAAGCTCTTTGAGCTTATTTGTACTTAACATTCTTTTATCAACTATTTGTGTTCTAGTAAAACTTTGAGAATCATTGTTTTCATCATCAATCTCAATATAAGTTATTTTTTTACCATGTTTTTTGTAGAGATATGGAGCAATCACCTGCATAGCAACTGTACTTTTACCAACTCCACCTTTTGTCTGAGGGATAATAATCATATCTTGACCTTTTTTAAATTTTTTTTATTTTAACTAACTTTTAATTTATAATCCCTTTTCAAGAGATTATAGCTTTTGTTATAATTGGTTCTCTATCGCTAAAAAATTTCAACTTCATCCCATCGATAGCTTTTCCATCACTATCAACATCTACAACAATAAGTTGAAATATTGTTTTGCAACTATTTGGAATATCAAAATGTCCACCAATCCCTGTAAGTGCTTTTTTAATTGGAACATAACTATCCATCCCTATCACATTATCTCTACATCCAGTAAGTCCAATGTCAGTTACATAAAATGTACCCTCTGCAACTTCATAATCATCTGTTCCAATATGGGTATGAGTTCCACAAATTGCGCTTATTTTCCCTTTTAAAATCTCAAACATCACCCTTTTTTCTGCTGTTGCTTCTGCATGAAAATCTACAAAAATATGTTTTATCCCATCTTGATGTAATGTTTCCACAACCTCTTGTGCAAGTAAAAAAGGGTTGGTAACTTGTGGCATCCCATAAAGTCCCATAAGATTTAAAATAGCTATTTTTGTATTTTGAATCTCAATGATTTTAAGTCCAGTCCCTTCAACACCAAGAGGATAATTGTGTGGACGTAGAACTGGTGAATTTTGAAGTAACGATAAGATATCTTTTTTTTTATCCCAAGTATGATTACCACCTGTTAAGATATCAATACCAGCTTTAAAAAGTTCGTTTGCATTATCAGCAGTGAGTCCAAAACCATGACTTACATTTTCCCCATTGGCGATAACAAAATCAATATTGTAGTTTTCTCTTATCCTTTTGAGTTCTTTTTTTATATGAACTCTCCCAGGACGACCTATAATATCCCCAATAAATGCAACTTTCATAACTACCTACCCAATAAAATTTATGGCATAGTAGCATAAAAAGAATAATGCCCTTATTTATAAAAAGGTGTTATCTATTGCATAGTTTTGTACAATTCACCATATTTAGCGACATCTTCCCTTGATGGTTTTCGTCTGCAAGAGAGATAACATTGTTCATCTTTTTCATTTTTAAATGGATAAACTGTAGCAAAAACCCAATAAAACCCACCGCTTTTTGTAGCATTTTTAACATATCCTTGCCATACTTTTCCACTTTGAATAGTGTCCCAAAGATTTTTAAATGCAGCTTTTGGCATATCTTTATGTCTTACAATATTATGGTTCTTCCCCATCAAATCTTCAAGTGCATATTCGGCAATTGCACAAAATTCTTTATTTGCAAATCTTATAAACCCTTTTGCATCAGTTTCACTTACTAAAAATGCATCATCACTTAAAATTGTTTCTTGATTTAAAGCCATCTATTTTCCTTTATTTGCATTCTACTTCACGAATTGAATTTAATCTTTCAACAACATCAGCAATATTGAGCTCTATATTATCAGAGACTGCAAAAAGTTGCCCATTATCGTATCCTCTTGTTTGAAGATCAACAACATCTTGTGTCATCATATGAACATTTTTGTGATAGTGTTTTAACTCTTCCCAAGCTTTACTCGTTGCTATTTGTTTACCATCTCTTTCTTGCTCATCTATCCATTTACCCAATGCACAATCATGATGAGATGTTACTTTAAATTTAGTTCCAGCACCTGCTTTTGTAAATGCATTATTTTTAAATGTTATGTGATTTAGTTTCATACGCGCCATATCAAATATCATATCTATATCGCAAACTCTTTTACCACTATTTTTATCAAATGATGTTCTATTAATAGCTTGTTGTAGATTATGTGCTAACTCTTTATTTACTTTTGCCATATCATTGATTGCAAAAGCTTCTTGAGCATTTCTTTGTGTTGATTGATCAAGTAAAGATATAGCATCATTTATCTGTATCATCGCTTCTTGTTGCTCTTTACTAGCTGTTGATACATCACTAATAAGATCAATTGTACTATTGATATCACTAATCAATTTTGAATATCCAGAAATCATATTTTCAGAGATAATTTTCCCCTCTTCAGTTTTTGCTTTTGCAGATTCTACAAGTGCTTTTATCTCATTAGCTGCATCGCTACTTCTATTTGCCAAATTTCTAACCTCTTGTGCAACAACTGCAAATCCTTTTCCAGCCTCCCCTGCTGTTGCTGCTTCAACAGCAGCATTCAATGAAAGGATATTTGTTTGGAATGCAATTTGCTCTATGAGTCTAATTGATTCATTTATTGCTGTCACTTCATCTGCTATTTCATCCATAGATTGAGCCGTTTTATTTGCTAAATCATTCCCTTTCGTTGCAGAAACAGTTACATCTTTTGCTAAATTGCTCATTTTTATTGTACTTTTAGCTGTATTTGCGATTGTACTTGTCACCTCTTCTACTGCTGCTGCTGTTTGTTCTAAACTTGCTGCTTGAGAATTTGATGCTTGACTTAAAAGCTCTGAAGAGTGTGAAAGTTGTTCTGAACTATTGATAAGTTTTGTATTTGATTGATCCATCAAAGCTAAGAGTTCCGAAGCTGTGTTTCCAGTTGCCTCAATTCCAACAAATAATGAAGCAATAATTCCTGTAATACCTTCAAGTTTAGGAACTTTATAATCAAATTTTGAATTTCCATAAGCAATTAAAACTTCAGAAAGAATTTCTAAATTCTTTTGTACATTTGATGTTAGTTCATTAACTGAAACTACTAATTCCTGAACCGCTGCAGAGTTTGCTTGTGCTTTTACTGATGAATTGAACATCCCTCTATTAGCTCGAACAATGATACTTTTCACTTCATCAATAGCAATTCTATCAATTTTAAGACCTTCAGTTATTGAGCCTAAATATTCATTGAAACTATGTACAACTTCACCGATTTCATCATTGCTTGTTATCTCTATAGATTCTGTAACATTCGCATTTTTTACTTTATCAATAGAGTTTTTTAAAGCTTGAATCGGAGTTAAAACCGTTTTTTTCATATTAATAAGTGAAGCTATCAAATTTATTAAAATTGCCAAAACCAATCCAATAAGAGCTAAATAGATAAGGTGTGTTGTTTTATCCAATGCTAAATTTACAACACTTAAAGGTCTTGCAACTATCACTATCCCTATTTTAGTCCCTTTAAAATCTTTAATATTGTCAAAAGTATAAAAATAATTTTCATCAATCAAAAATTTATTCTCTATTAACTTTTTTATATCAATTTTTGAAACATCAGCTAAAAAATCTTTATTGATAAATTTTTGTGATATTACATATTTTTTTTGAAAGATAAGTTCAGGTGCAACGTCTTTTGTTTTTTGGTCAAGGTCCATCAAAAGTAAAAATCCATCTTTATTTTTATCAAAATCTTTAGCTACAGAGTTCATCCCCTGCATAAATTCTAAAGAACCAACAGGTGTAATGCCATCAATAACAGGAACAACAGACCGTAAACTTAAACCATCATTTCCTATTTCAAACTCATTTATAGGTTTTTGATCACTATTAACTGAAACAACACTTGCTCTAAAAGAACTTAAATCATCACCAAATTTTTCTGGTTTCCAATTTCTCAAAAATGATTTATTATCTTTTGTATGAATATGCACTTTAACATTATTAAAATCTGTATGTTCTTTAAAAGTACTACTAATATTTTTCAAACTAACAATCGCTAAATCTCTTTGATTTTCCCCTAGAGCCTTTTTAACCATCGCATCATTTGCTATAGAATACGCATTTGTAATCCCTACATCTTTTTTAGCTTTTAAACTGCTATCAAGTAAAGTTATCAAATCTTTTTGTGTATTTTCATAGACACTATCTTTTATAGTTGATTTATAAATATTCAAACCTATATAACTTAAAATAATTGTAAGGATAGAAACAATAACAGATATTGTTGTAAATTTACTAAGAATTGAGCTTTTTTGCATAATGTCCCTTTTGTAATAGAATAGTAACCATTATGCCAAAATGAAGATAAGTTTTATATTATTTTCTTATAGTTCAATAAAGAAAAATTACATTTTTGAAAGATTATAATTATCCTTGTAAAATATTGTTAGCACAACAGTAAGAACTACTAAAAGCCCATTGAAAGTTATATCCGCCAAGTTCCCCAGTTACATCAAGAACTTCCCCTATAAAAAAAAGATTTTTTTGAAGTTTACTCTCAAAATGTTCATTGATTTCTTCTGTATCAACTCCTCCTTTTGTAACTTCAGCCTTGGTAAAACCGAAATTTCCAGCAGGTGCAAACTTATAGTTATGAATATCGATATCTATATTTTTAATAGCTTGCTTAAACCTTTTAGGCAGATAACTCTCTTTTGATGGAGCAAAATCGATAACAATTTGCCCTTTTTTCCAATAAAGTGATGTACTTAAAATTACAGGTCCACTACACCCTTTATGGGTAAAAAGTAAACTTCCTTCTAAAATCTTATCTTCAACTTTTATTTTTACATTCATTGAAAGACCACTAAGTTCTTTAAACCAAAATTGCTCTTTTTGAACTGTAAAACCTACAAGTGCTGGATTTAGTGTAACTATTGTATGCCCAAATTTTTGAGCTATCTTATATCCTATATCTGTTGCACCTAAACTAGGATACGAGAGTCCACCTGTTGCAATAAGTAATTTTTTAGATTTTATTCTTTTTTTATTTGTAGTTATTATATATTCATCATTGAGATAACTCACATCCAAAACTTCATTATCAAGTAAAAAATCACATCCTTTAGTCAATTTTGAAAAGAAAGATATTACATCATCGCTAGAATTACAAAAGTATGTCCCTTTAACGATCTTTTCATTTAAAATTGGAATTAGATTATTTGTTCTTAAAAATTTTAGAAGTAAATTATTATCAAATTTTTTAAATGTATTTTCAATAAATTGTTGATTTCCAAGATAAAAATTTGAACTTAAATATTTATTTGTAATATTACATTTTCCACCACCGCTTACTTTGATTTTAGCACCAATTTTGGGATTTTTATCGATAATACAAATTTTGAGATTTTTTTGTTTTTGAAGTATTGAAGCAGAAAAAAGCCCACTGGCTCCTGCTCCAATTATAATTATGTCATACATAATTTTAGTTAACTCAAGAGAGGAGATTATCCTCTTCTTGATCCACCACCCTCACCTCTTGGTCTTGATGGTCTACTATCATTATCTCTTCGTGGAGGTCTAGCATCTCCATCTCTTCGTGGTCTGCTTGCTCCACTATCATTTCTTGGAGGTCTGCTGTCGTTATCTCTTCTTGGTCCTCTGCTATCACCATCTCTGCTTGGTCTTCTATCGTTTGATCTTGGACCTCTGTTTCTTCCTCTTGAACCACTTCCACCTCTATCATTTTTCAATCTTTCAATAAGAACTGCGATATCTTGATGAGATTTTCCTATTTTATTTTTCCCTTTAACTTCATCTTTTGCAGTTAAAATAGATAACAATTTATACGCAATTGTAGAAAGATCAAACTCCTCTTTTAAAGTATCAATCATATCACAAACAGCAGGATCTACAACTTGATTTTTGATGTTATCCATAAATCCAGTGTGTTTTTTAGATTTTACATCATCAATTGTTGGAACAACTTTAGCTTCCATCATTGCACCAATATTTGATTGGATTTTTTGAAGACTTCTAAACTCACTTGGAGTTACAATAGATACAGCAGCACCAGTTTTTCCACCTCTACCTGTTCTTCCAATTCTATGTACATAAGGCTCACTATCAAATGGTAATTGGTAGTTAAATACATGACTTACATCACTTACATCAAGTCCACGTGCAGCAACGTCTGTTGCAACTAGTACTTCAATTGTACTTGCTTTAAATGCTTTGATAACCTCTTCTCTTTGTCTTTGTTCAAGATCTCCGTGAAGTGCTTTTGCACTATAACCTTGAGATACAAGGTAAGTAGCAAGTCTATCAACATCTCTTTTCATTTTACAAAATACAATCGATTTAGTTGGGTTTTTGAAATCGAAAAGTCTCATAAGAGCATCATCTCTTTCATACTCTTCAACAACATAAAATGATTGAACAATATTTGTATTTGTCATATCTTTTTTTGTAACAGTTACAAATTCTGGCTCAATTAAAATTTTTCTTGCCAAATCTTTTATAGGTTCAGGCATAGTTGCACTAAATAAAAGTGTTTGTCTCTCTTTTGGCATAAATTTGAAAATAGTTTTAATATCATCTAAAAATCCCATATCAAGCATCTCATCAGCTTCATCAAGTACGATAAATCTTGGATTGATATTAATTTGTTCATTTTTAAGAAGTTCTAGAAGTCTCCCTGGAGTTGCTATTACAATTGAAGCATTTTCAGTATGTTTGATTTGTCTTGAGTAAGAAGTACCACCATAAACAGTAGCAGTTTTGATATCTAAAAATTTACCAAATTTAAATAGTTCATCACTTACTTGCATTGCAAGTTCTCTTGTTGGTACGATTACAAGTGCTTCAACACTTCCATCTCTTCTTAAATTTTGTAAAATTGGTAAACCGAAAGCTGCAGTTTTCCCTGTACCTGTTTGCGCTTGAGCTACTATATCTTTTCCAGAAAGTACGATTGGTATCGCATCTTTTTGTATTGGGCTTGGTTCAGTAAACCCAGCCTTATTGATAGCTTGCATTAATTCGTCTTTAAAATTAAAGTCTTTAAATTCCATATTTATTTTTCCTTTTTATTATTGAATCTTTTAATAGAAAGTTGTTAAATAATATATAATTCTTGACCTAATTTCATCTTATTTCATTTCTATCGTAATTCAAATTAGGCGGAGTTTATCTAAAAACTCCTTAAAATAAAATTGGTCTATTTTTTGCCCTTAATTATCGTTTACTCATCACCCATTTCATCATCACTATCTGTTGTTAATGCAACATTTGAATTTCCCATAGCATTTAATATTTTTTGTTCAATCTCATTTGCAATTTCAGGATGCTCTCTTAAAAATACTTTACTATTTTCTTTCCCTTGTCCAATTTTGCCATCGTTATAACTAAACCAAGCTCCAGCTTTATCAACAATCTCCAATTTAACCCCATAATCTATAAGTTCACCTAATTTAGAGATACCTTCTCCAAACATAATATCAAACTCTGCTGTTTTAAAAGGAGGTGCAACTTTATTTTTTACAACTTTTACTTTTGTTCTATTTCCAATACTATTTTCACCTTGTTTCAATGTAGCAATTCTTCTAATATCAAGTCTTACTGAACTATAAAATTTTAGTGCATTTCCACCCGTTGTAGTTTCTGGACTTCCATACCCAGTCATCCCTATTTTCATTCTTATTTGGTTGATAAAAATAACCGTTACATTCATTTTACTCATGATACCAGTAATTTTTCTAAGTGCTTTTGACATAAGTCTTGCTTGAACACCAACTTGTTGATCATCCATATCACCATCAATCTCAACTTTTGGAGTAAGTGCTGCAACACTATCCACTACTATTAAATTAACTGCACCACTTCTTACAAGTGTTTCAAGTATCTCCAAAGCTTGCTCACCATAATCAGGTTGAGATACAAGTAAATTTTCAGTGTCAACACCTATATCTTTTGCATACTTCACATCAAGAGCATGTTCAGCATCTATAAATGCACAAATTCCACCAGCTTTTTGACACTCAGCAATTGCATGGAGTGTTAAAGTTGTTTTTCCTGAACTCTCAGGTCCATAAATTTCAATCACTCTTCCTTGTGGTAATCCACCAACACCAAGAGCTAAATCAAGTCCAAGGGAACCTGTACTAATTGTTTCAACAGGCTCAATAGCTTTATCTCCAAGTCTTACCAGTGTCCCTTTTCCAAATGCTTTATCCATTTGTTTAATAGCTAAGTCTAGTGCTTTTCTTTGATCATCAGTCATTTTATTTTCTCTCTTTTCTTAATTTTTATCTTTTATCGTTTTTTGTAATGAAATCTTATCATAAAATATTTTCATAATTGAAAAATATAACAAATTGACATACTTTTAAAAACTTTTTTGTTTTAAAGTAGCTTCCTCTTTTTTATAGTCACTCATATAAAGTGATACAAGGTTATAAAATCTAGCACTATGATTTTTCTCTTCTATATGACAAAGCTCGTGTAGTACAACATATCGTATCGTATTTATAGGAAATTGAAGTAACATATAATTAATAGAGATATCATTTTTATAACTGCAACTTCCCCATTGTCTTTTTGCATAACGATAACTAATTTTTTCTGGATGAAGTTTTGTTTTAAAACACATCTCATCAAAAAGTGGGTCGATATACTTAATAGCAACTTTTTTATAAAATGCTTTCAAACCATCGATAAATACCTCATATTCTTTTGCAACATCAACACTACTATTGTGATAAAAATAAAATGTATCATTTTTAAACTTCACTTTTACATTAGTAATTTCATCATCAACAACCAATTCTAATGGATAATCTTCACCCATAAAAGGGATTTTACCACCACAAATAAAATCAAATTTATTTTTAACTGGAACTTTATTTAAAGAACGAATTATCCAATCTTTATGTTGTAGAATAATATCTCTAATTTGATTTGCTTTAAACTTCAAAGGTGTTTTAATAATAATCTCATTGCTGTTTTCTAAAGATAAACCTATTCTTTTTATCCTTTTATCACTTTTATGAATTACAGTAAGGACAATATCATCTAATCTTATCTCCATCTATTTCAACTTCTTGCTACTATGAGTTTATAATCACAATATCTCCACCTTTATATGATGCATTTGCTAGTGCTTCATCAGCATCATCCATCATAAGAAGAAGTGAATTATTTTTATTTATTGTAGCACCTATTGAAATGGTAAAAGTTACTTTTCCTATTGCAATTTGTACAAATTCATTTTTAATTTTTTCTTTTAATTCTTCAAAAATTTGATATATTTCAGCATAAGGACGATTTTGTAAAAGGATACAAAATTGGTCTTGCCCAATACGAGCTATAATTGAATCTTTATTTAAATTTTCAAGTAAAAATTGTGATACTAATACAATTGCCTCATCCCCAATTTCATGCCCATATGATTCGTTGATAGTTTGAAAATTATCTATATCTATCATTACAACAGCTAGTAATTCCCTTTTCTTTTTAGCAATATCATAAATTTCTGCTCCAACATTAAGAAGATAATTTTTATTAAAAACTCCCGTTAAAAAATCTTTTTTTGCTTTATCTTGAGTGTATTCAAATAGTTCTAAAACATCTAAATTACCATTTATCCTTGCAAAAAATTCTTCATTTGAAAAGTCTTTATATAAAAAATCATTTGCACCATATTTTAAAAAACTAGCAACTACATCTTTTTCACTCATACCAGAAAGTGCGATAACGACTAGTTCATCTTTTTTGTAAGTTTTTCTTATCTCCATTGTGAGTTCAAGCCCATTCATTTCAGGCATCATATAATCAACAAGTACAAGTTTAATATTTGGTCTTTGTTTTAAAGTATTTAAAGCTTCTTTTGCTCCAAAATTTACAATAGCATTTAAATTATATTTTTTACACAAAGCTCCCATTTTTGTAGCAAATGTTTTAGAATCATCAACAACAAGCACTTCTATTTTAGAATTTTTAATAAATCTATCTACAACATCTACACAATGATCAATTGCATAACTTCCATTTTTGATAATATAATCTATCAGATTTTCATTTTTAAATATTTCATGATTTTTATCTAAAGTTGTTCCAGTTAAAACGATTGAAGGGATATTAAATTTTTTTATAAAAGAGATTATCTCCCCGTTTGGAGCATCTGGCAAACCATAATCAAGTAAAGCTAATGAAAATTTTCCTTTATGTGCAAGTATCAAATCGGCACACTCTTTCATCGATGCTGCTCCATATACTTTAAGTCCAAGTTTATTCTTTATGGTATTTGTAAGCCCATTAAGTATCGTTTTACTGTCATCAACAATCAATATACTATTTTCCATTTTGTCCCTTTTTTATTTTGAAGGATTGTATCACAGTGTTGTTTGCAGGGGTATTAAAGATACTCTACAACTTCATCTATTGAAAGTCTAAACTTTATACTTTGGGGATTAATGCGATATCCAAAAGGTACTATAACAGCCAGTTGGTATTTTCTCCTATCAATATTTAAAATCTCTTCAATTTTCCCTTTTTCAAATCCCTCAATAGGGCAAGAATCTATCCCAATAGTTGCAGCTGCTGTCATCATATTTCCCATAGCAATATAGCACTGTCTAGCACCCCAAGCTAAAATATTTTCATCACTTGACATTGTATGTGAGAGATGATTTGCGTAAAGATTGAGATATTTTTCATAGTTTTCTTGTGAAAGATTTCGTCTTGAAAACATTTTGCCTACATATTCATTTTGAGGTTTTAAATCATCTATTTTAGAAAGTATCACAACCAAATCACTACAAGTTGTGATTTGAGGCTGATTCCAACAAAATGGTCGCAATTTTTCCTTAAGGTCTTGATTTTGAACTACCAAAAATTTCCAAGGCTCCATCCCAAATGAAGATGGAGATAATCGTCCAACTTCTAAGATAAAATCTAAATCTTCACTCTTAATCTTTTTATTTTCATCAAATACCTTACACGCATGACGAAAGTTCATCGCTTCCAAAAATTGCTCTTTTTGCATACTATTCTCCCATAATTTTTTCAAATTGTAACAAAAAAAAATTTGTGGTGTCTCTTCTACATTTGTTGTTTCATTTTTTGTATATGAACCTTGATACTTATTCATAATCTGAGAAATTGAACTATTTGTATTTATTGTCATAATAAAATCCTTTTTTGAAGTATGGTGATTTTCATTTTGTAAGCTTATCCATTATTATTTTGACTTTGCCCTAATGCAAGATATTGATTTTGTTGCTCGTTTACTCCATCTTGTTGAAAAATTTTAAGTACATCAGACCAAAGACCAATAATATGAGATGGATCTCCACCATATTTAGTTTCAGATTCTGTCACTGTATCAATTTGACTTTGAAAAAAATTGATTGACTTTTCTCTTGAACCAAAGATTTCTTCCATTTTATCTTTTTGCATTTGTTTTAGGTTATTCATATCTGTATTAGCATCAATCCAAGTAGTCCAAGGATGAGCCAGCATTGCCATTTCTGGTGAACTTAAAGAGTCTATATGCTCTTTTAATTTTGAAGCAAGTTCTGAATTTCCTAGTATATAGTCACTACCAAAATAAATCTCTAATGCATCTGGATTGTTATTTTTTATATTTAATGAATTATTTTCTTTGATTTCCCCAACTTGTTGAGTAATTTGTTGAGCTTTATTTGATTGTGATATTTGTGTATATGATATACCATAATTTGTACTTATTGTCATTTAATTTCTCCTGTATATTTAATGAATAAAAGATGAAATCAATCATCTTTTATGCTTAATTTATATATAAACTATCTTTTTCTGTTGCATATTCTTTAACGATAATATTTCCAGATTCTACATTACCCCAATTTGAATCACCCTGATATAAGAACCAATATCTAGTGCCGTTAACTATCCCATTATTTACAATATTTTCATAATACGGTGCTGATAAAGTCTTATATTTATATGTTACATTTGGTTGATTTGTAGGTACACCAAATACATCAACAGCGATATACATCCAACTTCCTTCGTGATTATATGTAGTAGAAGATGTAAAACCTTTTACTATTTCACCAGAGTTGTAATATTTTGTACCATAGTAGTCTATATATTCTGCTTGAATTCCATAGATGTCGTAACAGATATTTGCTTGAGGTTGAGTATATCTATCCCACTTATAATTAACACATCCGCTTGTTGATACATCAACATTACCTATATATTCCGCTGCACTCAAATTTATAGTAAAAAATAAACTTACTATTAAAATTATTTTTTTCATAACTCCTCCTGAAAAATATTATATTAACCAAAATGAGTGAAAATATTCTATCAAGTAAAACTTTCACTAACTTCAGCACCAATTTAATTAGATGATATATTTCATTTAATTAAAACCTAGCTCTAAATATAGCAAAAGAATGTCACTTTTCTGTCACTAAAACGATAAATTTTAAAATTTGCGAATAGCTTTGAATATATCTCAATTTGTAAAAATACAATAAAAAAAGCCCCGTCTAAAAGATGAGGCTTTTCATTTACTGGCAATATTAACTTTCTATCTCACAACGATCTATTTCATTTCATTCAATACAATCGATACGCTTCGCTAGTTCACCCTGCCTTTGACATGTTTCCTTGAAACATAAGTCAAAGTCTAAAATAGCTAAAAGAGTGAAACTATTCACTCTTTTTTAACGCTATTTTACCATCGCTTGTAAATCATCTTGACTTACTTTATTGAAGTTGAGATATTTATAAACACTCTCCCTCATATCTGGTTTGATTTTATTTGGAACGATACTTAAGTACTCCTCTTTTGTAGGAATTCTCCCTTTAAGAGCGGTAACAGCAGCTAGTTCAGCAGACCCTAGATATACTTGACTTCCTTTTCCTAATCTATTGTCGAAGTTTCTTGTTGAAGTTGAGAAAACATATGCATTTTGTGCAACTGCTGCTTGATTTCCCATACAAAGGCTACATCCTGGGATTTCAGTTCTAGCCCCAGCTGTTCCAAATACAGAGTAGTATCCCTCTTCTTGAAGTGTTTTTTCATCCATTTTTGTTGGAGGACACACCCATA
>JAQUAG010000003.1:0-91021 GCA_028687375.1 Arcobacteraceae bacterium
CCACCTAAAACTTTAATACACATAATCTCTTTAGCACCACTGTTGTCAGCTACATTTAATCTTGTAAAACTTTGAATCATTAGTTAACTCCCGCAGAAATTATTGTATTTAATCTAAAAGATTTAGTTTTAGATAATGGTCTGCACTCAACAGCAGAAATTGTATCACCAACATTTACTTCATTTTTCTCATCATGAACTAAATATTTTTTGAATCTTTTTACAGTTTTATGGTATTTTGGGTGTAAAACTTTTCTTGTAACAAGTACAGAAACTGTTTTGTCTCCAGATCTTTTAACCACAACACCTTGAATTTCTCTTTTATGTGAATTCATATTCTTATCCTTAGTTTGCACTAACTGCAGTTATAGCAGTTTGAATTCTAGCTATATCTTTTTTAACTAGCTTTAATTCACTTGTGTTAGTTAATTGCATTGTTTTTAACTTTGCTCTAAGTTCAAACAATAACACCTTTTTCTCTTTTAATAATGCTTTTAGTTCTTCTAAACTTTTAGTATTTAAATCAGAATATATCATTTTGCGCCTCTAATGTTACAATTTTTGTTTTAAATGGTAATTTATGAAGAGCTAAAGTTAATGCTTCTCTTGCTAATGATTCTTCAACACCAGCCATCTCGAAACAGATTCTTCCTGGCTTAATATTCATTACCCATTTATCAACACTTCCTTTACCTTTTCCCATCCTAGTTTCAAGAGGTTTAGCAGTTAAAGGTTTATCAGGGAATACAGTAATCCAAACTTTACCAGTTCTTTTTACTTTTCTCGTCATTGCAATCCTTGCAGCTTCAATTTGTCTTGAATCTATTCTTCCGTGCTCTAAAGCTTTAAGTCCAATAGTACCATAAGAAAGTTCGCACCCTCTCATAGAATTTCCTCTATTTCGACCTTTCATTACTTTTCTATATTTAGTTCTTTTAGGCATTAACATGATTAGTTACCTCTTCTTGGTTTACTTGGTCTTCTTTTTTTGTCGAAGTCTTCAGTTTTTTCTGGTTGAATTCCTTTTGCAAGTACTTCACCTTTGAATATCCAAACTTTGATACCGATACAACCGTAAGTTGTATGACCTTCTGCAAAACCATAATCAATTTTAGCTCTTAATGTATGCAATGGAACTCTTCCCTCTAAATACCACTCAGTTCTAGCCATTTCAGCTCCACCAAGTCTTCCAGAAACAGAAACTTTAATCCCTTTTGCTCCAGCTTTAATAGCGTTTTGCATAACTCTTTTCATAGCTCTTCTAAATGCAACCCTTCTTTCAAGTTGTTGTGCAACATTTTCAGCAGCTAATTGAGCAGAAAGGAATGGTTTTCTCTCTTCTTTAATATTTACAGCGATCTCTTTTCCAACTAATGCAGCAAGATTAGTTTTAATCTTTTCAACATCCGCACCTTTTTTACCAATTATGATACCAGGTTTTGCAGCAACGATAGTAACTCTAACTTTTTTAGCAGTTCTTTCGATTACAGTTTGTGCTATTCCAGCATAATAAAGTTCTTTTTTAATATATTTTCTGATTTTATCATCTTCAGCTATATTAGCAGGCATTTTGTCAAAACTTGGAAACCATCTGCTTTCCCAGTTTCTATTGATACCTAATCTTAGTCCAATTGGATTAACTTTTTGACCCATATTATTTATCTCCTTCTATTGCAGCTACTTCAACATAAATATGTGCAGTAGGTTTGTGTTTAGGTGACGCACTCCCTCTAGCTCTTGGAGTAAATCTCTTAAGAACTGGACCTTTGTCAACTCTACAACTTGTAACAACTGCATTTTCTGATTCTAAACCAGCATTTGCAACTGCAGAAGCAATAACTTTTGCAATAATACCAGCTGCTTTATTTGGAGTAAACTCTAAAGAAGCGATAGCTACTTCAGCATTCATACCTTGAACTTCTCTAGCTACTAATCTAGCTTTAATTGGAGAAAGTCTAATAAATTTCAATGTTGCTTTACTCATTGATTAACCTACCTTTCTTTGAACAGAACCTTTGTGTCCCTTGAATGTTCTAGTTGGTGCAAATTCACCTAATTTATAACCGATATGGTTTTCAGTAATAGTTACTGGAACGAAATTTCTTCCATTATGTACAGTAAATGTTAATCCAATCATAGTTGGTAAAATCGTACTTCTTCTTGACCAAGTTTTAATTGGTTTTTTATCATTAGTCTCAATAGCTTTAGTCACTTTTTTCGATAAATGAGCATCAACAAATGGACCTTTTTTAATACTTCTTGCCATTACTTACCCTTATTTCTTTCTTTTTGAGATAATTAGTTTATCACTAGCTTTTTTCTTTCTAGTTTTATAACCTTTAGTTGGCATACCCCATGGAGTAACAGGATGTCTACCTGGACCAGTTTTACCTTCTCCTCCACCATGTGGGTGATCGATAGGGTTCATTGCAGATCCTCTAGTTTGTGGTCTGATACCTAAATGTCTAGATCTTCCAGCTTTTCCAATTACCATATTAGAGAAATCTTCATTTCCTACTATACCAATAGTTGCCATACAAACACCAAGGATTTTTCTCATCTCACCACTTGGTAGTCTCATAATAACATATTTGTCTTCTCTACCCATAACTTGAGCATATCCACCAGCTGATCTAGCGATTTGACCACCATGACCTGGGCTCATCTCAATATTATGTACCATTGTTCCAACAGGAATACTCATAAGTTGCATTGCATTACCAGATTTAATATCAAGACCGCTAATTGCAGCTTGAACACTATCTCCAACTTTCATACCACTTGCTTGAAGAATATATCTTTTATCACCATCAAGGTAAGTTACAAGACAAATTCTACAGTTTCTGTATGGGTCATATTCTACAGTAGTTACTGTACCAGGAATATCGAATTTATTTCTTTTGAAATCTATAATTCTATATGTTTTTTTCGCACCAGCTTCTTTATGTCTGCTTGTGATTCTTCCGTTATTATTTCTACCAGCAGTTGCTTTTACTTTTACAAGTAAAGATTTTACTGTTGGCTTAGAAGTGATATCAGAAGTGTCCATAACACTCATAAATCTTCTAGCAGGTGTAATTGGTCTAAATTTTTTAATTGCCATCTTTACTTCCTTATGCCGATAGGTTCGCTATTTGCGCACCATCTGGTAATGTAACATAGAATTTTTTGAAGTCAGCTCTTGAACCAACTCTACCTTTAAATCTTTTTACTTTACCATCTTGTCTTAAAGAATTGATATTTTTTGGTGTTACTCCAAAATATTCTTTAAATACCTCTTTTAATCCATTTTTAGTCATTTTAGGACTAGTTTGAACAACGATTACACCATGTTCTTGAAGTGCAATTGTTTTTTCTGTATAAAGGATCGATTTGATATCTGTAATATCTGCCATATTTTACCCTTTTCCTTAAGCTATTAAGCTGTCAACTACAGCTTTTTCAATCAATATTGAATGAAAAGCAGCGATTGCATAAGCATTTAATTCTGATTTTTCTATCACATAACAATTTTTAATATTTCTAAACGCAAGGTATGTATTGTCATCAAAGTTTTCAACAACGATTAACATATCTCTTTTATTTAACTTATTAACGATTGCAACCGCATCCTTAGTTTTAGCAGATTCTACTTTAACTGAGTCAACTACAAATAAACATCCTCTTTCAGCTTGTGCATTGATTGCATAATTAAGCGCTAAAACTTTTTGTTTTTTGTTAATTTTTTGGTCATAATTTCTGTTAGAAGGTCCAAAAACTTGTCCTCCACCAACAAATAAAGGTGATCTTTTAGAACCCCATCTAGCAGCACCGCTACCTTTTTGAGCTTTAGGTTTTTTACCACCACCACTTACTTCACTTCTATTTTTAACTCTAGCCGTATTAGATCTCAAAGATGCCAAATATGACTTTACATATAAATGTAAATTGTGTGAATTAATATTTTGAAATTTTTCTGGTAAAACTATTTCACCATTTGCTTCAAATTTATCATTTAATACTACTAATTTAGACATTATGCTATCCTTACTTTACCTAAAGCACCGTTTGCACCAGCAACAGATCCCTTAAGAACTAAAATTCCTGTTTCACTATCAAATGAAACTACATCGTTTTTATGAGTAATTGTTTCATTACCATATTGTCCTGGCATTTTTTTACCTGGTTGAACTCTTCCTGGCCATTCACAGTTACCGATTGATCCTGTTCTTCTACCCATTCTATGTCCATGAGAACCTCTACCACCGGCAAAGTTCCATCTTTTTACAACACCAGAAAATCCTCTACCTTTTGTTTTGAATGTAGATTTAATAACTACACCTTCAACTAGAGCAGATTTATCTAAATCGCCAGCTTCAGTATTTGTAACATTCATAGTTGCAAATCTGTTAAACTCTTTAGATATGTTATATTTTTTTTGTTGACCTTCAATAGCTTTGTTAAATTTTTTACCATCGCTATATGCAACAATTGCCACACCATCATTAACTTCACAAACTTTAGTATCTAATACTCTTACTAATGTAACAGGTATTGAAGGTACTGTAATAGTTCTACTCATTCCGATTTTTTCTACAATAAATTCCATCTATTACCTCCTATTCTTTACCCATTGATCTTACTTCTACATCCACTTCTGGTGCAAGATCAAGTTTCATTAACGAATCAATCGTATCTGGTGTTGCAGATACAATGTCAATAATTCGAGCATGAATTCTAATTTCGAATTGCTCTCTACTTGATTTATTAACATGTGGTGATTTTATAACAGTATATCTTCTGAATTTTGTTGGCATTGGAATTGGCCCAACTAGTTCAGCTCCTGTTCGTTTAACAGCTTCGATAATTGAAGCAACAGAACGATCTAAAACTCTATGATCATAAGCTTTAAGCTTTAATCTAATTTTTTCCATTTTTTTTCCTTTAAAGAACTCGTCAGGCATTATTTTAATACAACCCTGATCTTATGTATGAGGCGGGATTTTAGCCAAAAATTTATTTTATGTCAATAATATATACTCTTTTTCTCACTAATTTTCTTTATTTTTTTAAATTTATTTCCTTTTAAAAAGGAATATTATATTATTTTGTATGAATATATTAGAAACACTTTACGAAAATAAAATAAATTTACCAATATTGTTAGATAGAAAAATATCTATCAATTCAAAAAAAACATTTGTTTATGGTCCAAAACTTTCAGGAAAAACATCAATTATTTTCAATTATCTAAAAGATAATAATGAGGAATATCTTTATATTGATTTAGATGACTTTCGATATGAAAAAGAAGATTTATACAATATTGAACTCTTTTTACAAAAAAATAAAATCAAAATTTGTATCATTGAAAATTATGTAGAAGGTTTTCCAATACCTAAAGTTGATACATTAATACTCTCTAGTATTTATTATATACAATTAGAAAATTTTGATACTTTGAAAGTTATGCCACTTGATTTTGAAGAGTACTTACTCTTTGATACAAAACATCAAAATACAACCAATAGTTTTAATAGTTTTTTAAAATATGGAAATATCCCTGATATTATTGAATATAAAGATTATAAAAAAATTATTAGGAATAAAGAACTTATTCAACTCTATGATAAAAATTCTACTGTTATAGAGATACTAAAACTTTACATCAAATCATCAGGGGAACTAAAGTCACCCTTTTGGCTTTTTAATATTCTTAAAAAAAAGATGAAAATTTCAAAAGACTTTTTTTATAAAACAATCAAAGAACTTGAGAACAATCATACAATTATTTTATCACCCAAATTTGATCAACCAAAGGCTGTCAAAAAAATATTTTGTTTTGATTTCGCTCTTATTGATATTGTAAGTTCAAAAAAAAATTTTGCTAATCTTTTTGCCAATATGATTTTTTTAGAACTTTTCAATCAAAATCAACCAATCTATTATTTAGATTATGTAGATTTTTATACACCCCACAATGATAGTATTATCATAAGTTTACCATTTTATAATACCAATGCCATTTCTAAAATTGTCCCAAAGGTGATTAAATATATTGAAGAGTATGGTGTAAATAAAATTACAATTGTAACTATTAGTAATTTTGATAGTATTTTTATAGATACTATTGAAGCTCAGATAGTTCCATTTTATGAATGGGCGGTAGGAAAATAGATGAAAAAATTATGTGGAATTGATGAAGCTGGAAGAGGACCACTTGCAGGACCTTTATGCGTTGCTGGTGTTGTATTTAAAAATGATATTACAACAATAAAAGAATTTGCTGTTATTAATGATAGTAAAAAACTTACTGAAAAAAAAAGAGAGGCTTTGTTTGAGATTATAAAAGAAAACTCACATCATCATATCGTTTTAACCTCTAACAAGGATATTGATAGATTAGGAATTGCTATTTGTATTAAAAATAGTATTTTAGAAATAATGGAACATTTAAAAGATTATCACTATTTAATGGATGGAAATACAGCTTTTGGGATAGATAATTTAGAATATCTCATCAAAGCTGATGCAACCATAAAAGAGGTTTCAGCAGCTTCTATTTTAGCAAAAGTGACAAGAGATAGATATATGGATAGTATCGATAAAGAGTATCCTTTATATATGTTTAGCAAACATAAAGGATATGGAACAAAACTCCATATGGAGATGATTAAACAATATGGTAAATCTGAACTTCATAGACTGAGCTACAAAATAAAAGGGATTGATATTTAATTTTATTGTAAAAATAATATTATAAATGATGCTGTAAAAATAATTTGGACTACAAATACTAAACTACCAACAATGAGTGCATTTTTACCATTTTCTTTAATACTTGAAAAACTTATTTTAAGCCCTATTGCAGCCATTGCAATAATCAATGTAAAGTGACTTATCTCTTTTATAATATCAACTATTATAGAAGGTAAGATATCAATGGTAGCTAAAAATGAGAATAAGAGAAAAAAGAATATAAATAATGGAATATTCTTAAAAATATTTGTTTTTGAATTTGATTTGCTTTCTTTTTTGTCTGAAAAAACAATCAATAGGACTACTAAAACTAAAGTAAGAGATAATACTCTACCCATTTTAACAATAGTCGCATTTTGACCAGCAATATCACTTATAGCAAATCCACCAGCAACGGCTTGACCAACGGCTTGAAGTGTATTTCCAACTAATATTCCAGAACTTTTATCAGCAAAGCCTATTGATAATGCAATAAATGGGACTAAGAATATCCCAATCGTACCTAATAAATTTACAACTGCAACAGAGATACCAACATCTGTATCTTTAGCTTTTATGATATCTTTCGAAGCACCAATTGCACTTGCTCCACATATTCCATTTCCAATTCCTAATAAAAGGGCAAGATTTTTATCAATATTGAAAAATTTAGCAATAAATAAGGCAGAAAGAATAGTTACACTAATGCCAACAACTATCAGTAAAAGTGTTTCAAATCCAAGATTTAACAGGACAGAAAAATCAAGAGTAATTCCCATAGTTGCAATTGCTACAGCTAAAAGTGTCTTTTCACTAAATCCTATCCCTTTATTGTAGATATGGGGTAATTTAATACTATTTGACACAATTACCCCTAAAATAATTGCAATTACTGCTGAACCAATAGCGATATATTTACCTAAGAAGAAAGCGATAAAAGCTAACAAGCTAGATAAAGCAATCCCATATCCCATAATTATATATTTTCTTTTGCAAAAGAAAGAGCAAAATCTTTTGCTTCATTTACTTTGTTAATATCTTTCCCACCAGCTGATGCGAAATCTGGTCGTCCACCACCATTTCCACCAACAATTGGAGCAACAGCTTTTACCCAATCACCAGCTTTTATTTTAGAATTTTTTACACCGGAAACTAAAGTTACTTTATCATCTTTTGCTTGGATAAGAAGTACCGCTACACTTTCATTTCCATTTTTAAGGTCATCAACAATTTTTTTCAAATCCCCTTGCTCAACAACATCAACAATAACTTTAACTCCATTAATTGTTGTTTCATTAAACGATACAGATACATTTTCACATACCTCTTTAAGTTCAAGTTTAAGTTGCTTAATTTGCTCTTTTAATTTTACAATTCCTTGAAGTATATCTTTATTTTTTAATTCAACTTCTATAGTATTTATTTTTTCAATTGCATCTTTTACATAATTTATAGCACTAAGTCCACAAACTGCTTCAATTCTCCTTACTCCTGCACTTACACCACTCTCTTTTGTGATATAAAAGCTTCCAATAAGTCCTGTATTTTTTATATGTGTTCCACCACAAAATTCAACACTTACATCACCGAACTCGACAACCCTTACTCTATCTCCATATTTTTCACCAAACATAGCAATAGCACCTTTTGTCTTAGCTTCTTCAATAGGCAACTCTTCTACACTTCCAACCATCGCATTTGCTATCATTGAATTTACCAAATCTTGCACTTCATCAAGTTGTGCTTTTGTAAGAGCTTTTGGATATGTAAAGTCAAACCTAAGTCGTTTGTCATCATTTAAACTACCAGCTTGAGAAATTGTATCACCTAAAACCATCCTTAATGCACTTTGTAATAAGTGTGTAGCACTATGATGTTTCGCAACTTCATCACGATTTACAACAACAGCCTCTACTTTTTCTCCAACCTTTAAAGTTGAACCTTCAACAAAAACTTTAGAGATATTTAACCCATGAACTTTTTTTGTTTCTTTGATAATAGCTATATGTTGACCATCTTCTAATGCACCAACATCACCCTCTTGTCCACCACTTGTAGCATAAAATGGCGTTTTATCTAACATTACCCATCCCTCTTGATGATTAGATAAAGTTTCTACTCTTTTAAAATTTGTATCAAAAAGTGCAACTATTTTTGAGTTAAAAGTTGTTGTTTCATAACCAATAAACTCATTTACACCAAGCTCATCTAAGATAATTTTAAAATCACCTTCATTTGCATCATCTCCACTTCCCTTCCAAGAAGCTTTTGCTTTTGCTTTTTGTTCATCCATACATTTTTCAAAAGTTTCAATATCAACACTAATACCTTTTTCTCTAAGCATATCTTCTGTTAAATCAAGTGGAAAACCATGAGTATCATAAAGATTAAAGGCAACTTCACCACTAAATACCTCTTTTGTATCTAACATCTCTGCATTAAATAATTCCATTCCACTTGAGATAGTATTAAAAAATCTCTCCTCTTCCATAGTAACTTGTTCTTTAATAAAATTGTGTTGCTCTTTCAGTTCAATATAATGACTTCCCATCATCCCCACAAGTGTATCAACGATATGAGCCATAAATGCTTTTCGAAATCCAAGTAAATATCCATGTCTTACAGCTCGTCTTAGGATTCTTCTAAGAACATATCCTCGTCCAGCTTTATCAAATAATATCCCTTGGCTTAACATAAAAGCAACCGTTCGTACATGGTCAGCTATTACCCTAAAACTTCCGATATTTTTTTCATCTTTTTTAACAGTAGCTAACAATTCAAGTTTATCTATAAGAGGTTTAAATGTAGAAGAATCAAAATTATTTCTAACCCCCTCTTTTATAGCTGTAATCCTTTCGAGTCCCATCCCTGTATCTATTGATGGTTTTGGAAGGGGAAGTAATGCTCCATCAGCTTTTCTTTCATACTGCATAAATACAAGATTCCAAATCTCTAAAAATCTATCTCCATCTCCACCCATTTTGTCTTCTGGACTATTAAAATATTCTTCCCCTTGATCATAAAAGATTTCACTACAAGGTCCACAAGCACCTGTTTCACCCATTGACCAAAAGTTGTCTTTATCTCCAAATCTAACTATTCTGTCACTTGAAATATGTTTCGTCCATAAATCAAAAGCTTCATCATCATTATCATGAACAGTAACCCAAAGTTTCTCTTTTGGAATTGATAAATTTATAGTGATAAACTCCCATGCATACTTAATTGCATCCTCTTTAAAATAATCACCAAAACTAAAATTTCCAAGCATTTCAAACAATGTATGGTGTCTTGCTGTATATCCTACATTTTCTAAATCATTATGCTTTCCTCCAGCTCTTACACATAATTGGCAACTTGTAGCTTTAGGGTTTGCTGGAATTGAAACAGCACCTGTAAATATATCTTTAAACTGAACCATACCAGCATTAGTAAACAACAGCGTCGCATCATCTGGAACTAGTGGTGAACTTTTAACCACTGTATGGTTTTTTCCACTAAAAAATTCTAAAAATTCTTTTCTTATATCTAACATATTTTATCCATCAATTAATTTTTCGTCGATTATATCAAAACGAACTAATAACTTTCCTAAACTAGATTAGTTTTAGCCTCTTTAGAAATTTAATTGGATCCCAAAAGGTTGATTAAAGAAAAACTTACCTATAATTTTTGAAACAAATTAAAGGATAAAAAATGGGAAAATATAAAGAATTAACAAGTGAAAATTTTGAAGCAACTGTAAATGAAGGTGTTTCTTTAGTTGATTTCTGGGCTCCTTGGTGTGGACCTTGTAGAATGATTGCTCCAGTAATCGAAGAATTAGCAAATGATTTTGATGGAAAAGCAAATATTTGTAAAATAAATACAGATGAGCAACAAGAATTAGCAAGTAAATTTGGTGTAAGATCAATTCCTACAATTCTTTTTATGAAAGATGGTGCAGTAGTTGATACAATGATTGGTGCTGCTTCTAAACAAGCATTTGCTGACAAATTAAATTCATTATTATAATAAATAGATGTAACCTAAGAAAAGGTCAGGTAAATGAATACCTGACCTTTTTATTTTTATAAAAAATATCAATCAAAGAAATAGATTAAAAAAGGAAACAGATGTTAGATTTTGCGATCATTGGTGGTGGACCTGCTGGATTAACTGCTGGGCTCTATGCTACAAGGGGTGGTCTTAAGGATGTTGTTATGTTTGAAAAAGGGCTTCCTGGTGGACAAATAACACAAAGTAGTGAAATAGAAAATTATCCTGGTCAAATAGAAGTTGTAACAGGGATGGAACTTATGGAAAAGTGGCCTGAGCAATGTCAAAGATTTGGATTACAACATAGTATGAATGAAGTCACAAAACTCACTAAAGAAGGTGATATATTTACTTTATCACTCATCAATGGTGAAAAAATAGAAGCTAAGTCTGTTCTAATTGCAACTGGAAGTGTTCCAAAACATGCAAATGTAAAAGGTGAAAAAGAATTTTTTGGTCGAGGGGTAAGTACTTGCGCTACTTGCGATGGTTTTTTTTATAAAGGTAAAAATGTTGCTGTTATAGGTGGTGGTGATACTGCTGTTGAAGAGGCAATTTTCCTATCAAATATCTGTAAAACTGTTTATATTGTTCATAGAAGAGATGAATTTAGAGCTTCTCCACATGAAGTGGAAAAGCTTAATAAAGTACCAAATATCATCCAAATATTGAGTCATACAACAGAAGAGATTATTGGAGACAATAGTGGTGTTACAGGTTTAATTGTTAAGTCAAAATCTACAAATGAGATAAAAACTCTTGATGTTTTAGGTGTTTTTGTTTTTGTTGGTCGTGATGTTTTAAATCAAACACTTATTCAAGATGATGGAAGTTTTTTATGTGATATGAATAGTTCAGGGGAAGTTATCGTTGATTTAAATATGAAAACTTCAGTTTCTGGGCTTTTCGCAGCTGGTGATATTAGAATAAATGCTCCAAAACAAGTTATTTGTGCCGCTGGTGATGGTGCAACTGCTGGAATTGGTGCAATTGCATATTTACAATAAATTAAGGGAATAAAATGTTAAAAGTTGGGATTTTAGGAAGTACTGGTAGAGTTGGTTCTTTATTGATTGATGATTTAGAAAATAATAGTTTTGCACAAGTTGGAAGTGTTCATGTTTTTGATGAACTTAAAAAAACACTTCCTGCAGGTGCAGTTGTTACAAATGATATGAAAATAATGTTAGAAAATTGTGATGTTGTTATCGATTTTTCAGCACCAAATGCTACTGAAGAACTTTTATCAACTGTGATAAATATAGGTGGAAATAAACCACTTGTTATTGCAACAACTGGTTTTAATGAGCATCAAAAAAATCTTCTTTTAGAAGCTAGCAAGATTACACCAATTTTATATGCAACAAATATGAGTTTAGGAGTTGCTGTTTTAAATAAACTTGTATCACTTGCTTCTAAAACACTTAGAGATTTTGACTGTGAAATAGTTGAACAACACCATAGATATAAAGTAGATTCTCCAAGTGGAACTGCTTTAACTCTAGCTGAGCATGTAGCAAGTGCTAGAGATCTTGATCTTGATGCTGTTCGAGTAAGTGGAAGAGATGGTGTAATTGGAGCAAGAACGAAAGATGAAATTGGTGTAATGAGTTTAAGAGGTGGAGATATTGTTGGAAGACATACTGTTGGATTTTATAATGATGGTGAATTTATAGAATTAAATCATACTGCAACTGCAAGAAATACTTTTAGTAGAGGTGCTATCAAAGCTTCTCTTTGGCTAGTAAACCAAGAAAATGGTTTATATTCAATCAATGATTGTTTAGGATTATAATATGTGTGCAATAGTTGGAATTTATGGAAATGATAATGCTGCAAGATTGGCTTCTGCAGCACTTTTTGCGATGCAACATCGTGGACATGAAGCTACAGGGATAAGTAGTGGTGGATATAACGATAAAAAAATATACACTGTAAAAAATAGAGGTTATGTAAGGGATGTTTATAATGAAGCAGCTTTTAAAATTCTTCAAGGGGATATGGCAATAGGACATAATAGATATTCAACTGCAGGAAGTGATTCTGTTTTTGATGCTCAACCAATTCATGCAAAATATAAGCTAGGTGAAATTTCTATAGTACACAATGGAAATCTTGTAAATAAACAAGAGGTAAGACAAAAACTTATCGATGATGGTGCTATTTTTCAAACGGGAATGGATACTGAAAATTTAATCCACCTCATAGCAAGATCAACAAAAGATAGATTAACAGATAGAATAACTGAAGCACTAGAACAAGTAAAAGGTGCTTATAATTTCATTATTCAAAGTAGAAGTAAACTTTTTGTTATACGAGATCAATTTGGTATTAGACCACTTAGTTTAGGACGACTTAAAAGTGGTGGTTGGATAGTTGCAAGTGAAACTTGTGCATTTGACCTTGTAGAAGCTGAGTTTATTAGGGATGTAAGACCTGGTGAGATGTTGATACTTTCAGATAAAGATAAGGAACCAGAATCTATTCAACTATTCACTGGTTCTCCTTTTAGACCGTGTGCATTTGAATATATCTATTTTGCTAGACCAGATAGTGTAATTGATGGGAAAAGTGTTTATAGAACAAGAGAGAATATGGGGAAAGCATTAGCTGTCAATGATAAAAATAGCCCTATCAAAGCTGATATGGTTGTTCCAGTTCCAGATTCTGGAGTTCCTGCTGCACTTGGATATGCGCATGAAAGTGGGATACCATTTGAACTTGGAATCATTCGAAACCATTACGTTGGAAGAACGTTTATTGAACCTACTCAAGAGATGAGAAATATCAAAGTCAAAATGAAACTCAATCCTATGAGATCTATTATAGAAGGAAAATCTTTAATCGTTATCGATGATAGTATTGTGAGAGGGACTACGAGTAAAAGAATAGTACAAATGCTTAAAGAAGCAGGAGCGGCAGAGGTACATTTTAGAGTGGCAAGCCCAATGATTCAACATCCATGTTTTTATGGAATTGATACACCTACAAAAGCCGAACTTATCAATGCAACAATGACAAAAGAGGAAGTACGTGAATATATTGGTGCTGATTCTTTAGAGTATTTATCAATTGATAACTTAAAAGATTCATTGGGACACGATAGAGAATATTCTATGGTAAGTTTTGATGGCGATTATTTTATTGTATAGGAAAAGCTAAAGTTTTGACACAAATCCTTACAATAGGTAAATATTTCAAGAATAAGTTTGGAGAAAAAGTTTACAAAGTACCAATTAGTATCAGTGGATTCACTTGTCCAAATATAGATGGTACAGTTGCTAAGGGTGGCTGTACATTTTGTGAAAACGAATCCTTTTCACCAAATTTGACTGACAAATCAAAATTTAAATTAAATCTTTACAGTAAAGAAAATCCTTATTTAGAAAAGCAACTCCTTCAACTAGAGTTTCAATTTAATGCAACAAAAGAAAGATTAGAAAATAAGTTTGGAGCAAAAAAATTTATTGTCTATTTCCAATCATTTACAAATACATATGCACCACTGGATACACTTAAAGCACTTTATGAAAAAGCTTTAAGCTTTGAAAATGTTTTAGGACTTAGTATTGGGACTAGAACTGATAGTATCACTGATGAAACACTTGATTATCTTGAAGAGTTATCAAATCATTCACTACCGAAATATTTAATCAATGGAAAAATGAAATCGAATACTTATGAAATATGGATTGAATATGGGATTCAATCCATTTTTGATACAACATTAGAAAAAATCAATAGAGGTCACAATTTTGAAAATATAAAAGAGTGGATAAACAAAACAAAAAAGAGAAATCTTCTTGTTTGTGGTCATTTAATTTTTGGTCTTCCAGATGAAACGCAAGAGATGATGTTACAAACCGTTACAGAGTCAATCAAATTAAATATAGATTCAATTAAGTTTCATCCTCTTTATGTAACAAAAAACACACTTCTTGCAATTGATTATAGTAAAGATAATTTTAAGCCAATTAGTGAACATTTATATATTGATACTTTAGTTAAATCTATACAACTATTACCTCAACAAGTATCTATTTCTCGGGTTACTGCTGGGATTAACAATGACTCTTTAATTGACCCGTCATGGTGTCTTGATAAACATCAACAAATGAAAAAAATTAAATCTGCTCTTTTAAAAGAAAACCTTTTTTACTAAATTAAGAATATTCTTAATATCTATATATAATTGTATTTTACAATATTTTGACAAAAGTCATAAAAAATTAAGAGTTTAAGTATTATAATGATGAGTTAAAATTTAAAATAAGGAAAAAAGTATGTCTGAAAGTATGAATAGACGAGATGCAATGGGAATTGCATTTGGTGCTTGTGCTGCCGTTGGTGGTATATTTGCGCTAGCGGGTATGAAAAAAGCTTGGGATCCACTTCCAAGTGTAAAAGCCGCAGGTACTACTACAGTTGATATCTCAACAGCTGAAGCCAATGTACTCTACACAGAAAAATGGAGAGGAAAACCAGTTTTCATTATCAAAAAAACACCTGAAATGGTAGCTGCATCAAGTGATGTAGTAAAAAAAAGAGATTTGGTTATTGGAAATGATCATTTTATGATTTGTATTGGTCTTTGTACACACCTTGGATGTATTCCATCGTATGAACCAAAAAATGCTACAAACAAAGAGGCTTTTTTATGTGCATGTCATGGTGCAACATACGATCAGTCTGGTATTAATACAAAAGCACCTGCACCACTTCCTATGTTAATTCCACCATTTAAACTTGAAAATGGAAAAATTGTCTTAGGTGAAGCAGGTCCTGAGTATGAAAAAATGAAAGCTGATGGTGTTCTTGGTGAAACACCATTACAAGCATAAGGGGTAATTATGGCACATTTCGATCACAATGCAAAACCATTTTCAGAAAAATGGTTAGATGAAAGACTTGCAGTTAAAACTCTCAGAAGAGTATTAGCTGAAGAATATTGGATTCCAAAAGATATAAATTTCTTATGGGCAATGGGGATGATATTAGCGGTAACATTTGGTTTACTAACAATATCTGGTATTTTTCTTTTAATGTACTACAAGCCAGATGTTGCTTTAGCATTTGATAGTGTAAACTATACAATTATGCAAGAAGTTGGATATGGTTGGTTGTTTAGACATATTCATGGTGTTGCAGCTTCTGTAGTATTTCTTATCATTTACATACATATGTTTACAGGAATCTATTATGGTTCATATAAACAAGGGAGAGAGATGATTTGGATCTCTGGTATGTTATTGTTTGTTACTTTTTCTGCTGAAGCATTTTCTGGGTATATGTTACCTTGGGGACAAATGTCTTACTGGGCTGGAATGGTTATTACAAATCTATTTAGTGCTGGTTCTTTAGAATTAAATGCTGTTGTTGAATGGATTAGAGGAGACTATGTTCCTGGTGATGCATATTTAACAAGATTTTTCATGCTCCACGTTTTACTTTTACCGTTAGTTATCATTGGTATTATTGTTCTACACTTTGGAACACTTAGAATTCCACATGTTAACAATCAAGAGGGTGCAGAGATAGATTTCGATGAAGAAGCTAAAAAATATTTAGCTGGAAATACACAAGAAGCAAAAGTTATCAGATTCCAATGGGATTTCTTATCAAAAGATTTTATGGTTCTTGGATTTTTCTTAATTTTATTCTTTTACTTAACATTTTATCATTTTGCATTTGCAATGGATCCAGTTAACTTTGACCCAGCTGATGGACTTAAAACTCCAGCACATATCTACCCTGAGTGGTATTTCTTATGGTCATATGAAATTTTAAGACCATTCCCTAAAGATCCGGGTCTTATTGCATTTGCATTTTCACAAGTAATTTTTGTACTTTTACCATTTTTAGATAGAAGTCCAAATGCAGTTCCAGCACACAAAAGACCGATGTTCTTTATATGGTTCTGGTTACTATTAATTGATATGATTTTATTAACTTTTATGGGTAAATTACCTCCTGAAGGTATGTTTAGTACAATTGGTTTATGGTCTGCGATTGCATTTATAGTTTTATGGATTGCATTGCCATTCATAACTAAAAATGAAAAAAAGATATAAGGGGAATATAATGAGAGAATTAAAAATATTAGCGGTAGTTGTATTCTTTTCACTTTTAACATATTGGGGAGTTGAGCCTTTTGCTCACTCACAAATGCATAAACATGTAGAAAGTGAAGGCTTTGCATATAAAGCTATGCCTGCAGTAGCTGAAGGTGATGCAGCAAAAGGTCAAGAGTTAGTTATGGCTAACTGTGTTGCTTGTCATAGCATCAATTCACAAAATGTTCCTGCTCCTATGGACGCAGTAACTGCAAGTGCAAGTTATGGAGTAAATCCACCAGATTTAAGTAACGCTGGTACAATTTTTGCTTCAAATTATTTAGCTGCATTTATAGCAGACCCTGCAAAAGCATCAAATGTTGCTCATAAATTTCCAGAAGGAAGTGGAAAAGCACATCCAATGCCTGCTTATAACTGGATGCCTGCAGAAGATATTGCTAACGTAGTAAGTTATTTAAAATCTATAGCAAAAAAAGAATTAACTCCGAAAGAGGTTTTTGTTGATGCTTGTGGTAGATGCCATGCAGCAAGATATGATGGAAAAGCACTTGGTGAAAAATGGACTCAAATTGGTCAAAAAGAAAGATTTAAATATGAAAAAGACTCTTTAGCATTTGATATTAAAGTATTAGAATATCAAGATAATTTGAGAAAATATATGGGTAAATTACCTCCTGATTTATCTATGATACTAAGAGCTAGAAGTGAGAATTTCTTAGAAACTTTTATTGAAAATCCACAAGTTCAACTTGAAGGTACTGCGATGCCTGCTGTTGGGTTAACAAAAGAGGGATATGAAAAAGTTATTCAACATTTAGAAAACATTGGTGATCCTAGTAAACCTGAAAGAGATGCTTTAGGTATTTGGTTCGTTCTCTATGCTGTAATATTTACAATATTTGCTGTATTGTGGAAAAAATCAGTTTGGAAAAAACTACACTAATTAAAGGAACTAAATTATGAAAAAAGTATTATTAACTTTATCAACTCTTGCAACTTTTGCAATGGCTGATACTAAAGCGACTATAAACGATACCATGGCTTCTATGGAAAAAGGGATGAACACAATTCAAAAAGGGTTTTTGTACAATCAAAAAGCAACTATTTTAGAAGGTACAGATATAATTTTAGAGGCTAACTCAATTTTCTCTAAAGTTGATGTGCAATCTTTTACACATGGAAGTAAAGCAACACAAGTTATTTCAAATATCAATGGAAATATTACAAACAATGTAAAAGAATTGAAAAAAATGGTAAATGCAAATAAATTTGCTGATGCTTCGAAACAATATGGAAAAGTTATGAATGATTGTGTAGCTTGTCATACTGTTATTAGAAAATGGTAAATTTTAATAGGTGAAGAATGTATTTCTTCCCTATTAAATTCTCTTAAAGCTTACTTCTTATTAGCTTTTATTTTTCTAGTAAACTCTCAAATTTTCTATAATATAATCTTTGAAGCAATTGATACAATAGCCGTCTCACTTCTTAAAATAATATCTGAATCAACACCAACTATTTTATCAACACTAAATTTTGATATCTCTTTAGATGAAAATCCACCCTCACAACCTAGTATTATTGTACTTATATTACTTTTATGATTTTCTATATTTTGTGTACTAAAGTTAAACATATAACTTTCAGGATAAAGTTTTAAGAATTCATCTAAACTTTTAGAATACTCTAGTTTTATCATATCACTTCTTCCAGATTGTGAAGAGGAGTTTTGAAGTAATTTTTCTAACTTTTCAAAATTAAGATTTATGTTTCTTTGAGAATATTCACACTCTATAAATGTTATTTTATCTACACCTATTTCATTGAGTGATGCTATCACCTTCTCTATATTTTTAAAATCAATTTTACACCAACCAATATGAAGCTTCTTTTTAGCACTAATAATTTTGACCTCTTTAGCAACCAAAGTGAGCGTAGCAATCTTTTTGTCTAAAAACTCCACTTCATACTCATAAATAAAATCATCAATTAAGTTTCTAAAATAGATACTTTTTTCTTTATCATGTCTTCTTACTTTAAAAATATAATTATGCAACTCACCATCTATTTTAAGATGTTCTTGCGATGCCAATTTGTGATAAATAAACTGCAAAATATTATCCTCTAAACTAATTTAGCTATAACATACATAAGGACAATTGCAATAATTTGCATAGTGTAAATCTTTTTTGCAAATAATTTAAAATCTTCTTGAAGCTCAACATCAGCTAATTTAATAACTCTCATCTTTTTATATCTTTTAATCTCACTTATCATTAAAAATAATGAAGTTGGTATCATTAAAATAACTGTCGGATTTAAATCATGTGTAAATCCTGCAAGCACTGCACCTGTATAAGCTACAATAAAATTAATTGAATGAAAATATGGTGTAAGTTTTTTTAATCTTGTTGCTAATACAAAAAAATTATCTATACTATTTACACTGTAATAATTTATTAAAATAATTGCTATTAATCCATACACTGCATATACATGCACCCAAGTTGAAGATGATATTAATTGAAATCCTGCTTCCAAAAAAGTCCTTTTTTTTATTTTTTGCAATTGTACCATACAGTGGATTATAAAGGCTATCTATAGAAAACTATTTTAGGTAAACTTAAATATACAATAAAAATGTTACAAAACTAAAAAATTTACCTTTATCTTGGAAATCTTTTAGTAACATACAAAAAAATTATACAAAGTAAAAAAAAGGATAATAATTGCTAATTGATGGGCATAAAAGGAAAGTTGACTATTTAAGAATTTCAGTAACAGAAAGATGTAACTTTAGATGTCAATATTGTATGCCTGAAAAACCTTTTTCTTGGATTCCACATGAAAATTTACTAAGCTATGAAGATATGTTTTTGTTTGTTAAAGCTTCTATTGATGAAGGGATTACAAAAATAAGAATAACAGGTGGAGAACCACTTCTTAGAAAAAATCTTGATTTTTTTATTAAAATGATTAGTGATTATGCACCAACTGTTGATTTATCACTTACTACAAATGGATCACTTTTAGAAGATATTGCACAAAGTCTAAAAGATGCTGGTCTCAAAAGAATCAATATCTCTCTTGATACTCTTAAAAAAGAAACTGCGCATTATATTGCTAAAAAAGATGTTTTAGACTCTGTATTAAAAGGGATTGAAACTGCCAATAAAGTTGGGTTAAAAGTTAAAATTAACTGTGTTCCACTTAAAGGTATCAATGACAATGAAATTTTAGATTTACTAGAATTTTGTAGAGATAAAGGGTATGAGATAAGATTTATTGAGTTTATGGAAAATAGCCATGCATCAGTCAAGCAAGGACTTAATTCAGAAGAGATTCAAGAGATAATCAAAACAAAATACCATTTTCAAAAAGCAGTTAGAGCTATAAGTAGCCCATCACAAAATTATATTCTAGAGGACGGTTATACATTTGGGATTATTGAACCTCATCTTGATGATTTTTGTAACGATTGCAATCGTATAAGATTAACAGCAGAGGGCTATTTAATCCCTTGCCTATACTTTGAAGATGCCCTAAGTATTGCTGATGCTATTAAAGCAAAGGATATTGTAGGCGCAGTTGATATCTTAAAAAAAGTGCTTCAAAATAAACCAGAAAAAAATAAATGGGGAAGTGATAATAGCAGTGAAAGAGCATTTTATGAAACAGGTGGATGATAATATGAATAATAAAAATAAAAAAGCAGTTTGTATACTCAGCGGTGGGATGGATTCAACACTTTCATCATATATCGCTAAAAATGATGGATATGAAATTATAGCCGTTCATTTTAATTATGGACAAAGAACAGAACATAAAGAGCTAGAATGTTTTAGAAATATTTGTATAGGGCTTGACGTCAAAGAAAAATATGAGATAAACATCCCATTTTTTACACAAATTGGGGCCTCTGCATTAACAGATAGCACTATTGATGTTCCAATTGGTGGGATTGAATCTGGTGTTCCTATCACTTATGTACCATTTAGAAATGGGATATTTTTAAGTATCGCTACGGCAATTGCTGAAAAACATAATGCAGAGGCACTTTTTATAGGTGTTGTTCAAGAAGATAGCAGTGGATATCCTGATTGTACAGATACATTTATAGAGAAGATGCAAAGGGCTATGAATCAAGGGACAAAAGAGGAAACAAAACTTACAATTGTAACACCACTTGTCCATATGACAAAACAACAAATTGTAAAAAAAGCTCTTGAGATGGATGTACCATTGCAACATACTTGGAGTTGCTATAAAAACGAAAAAGAAGCTTGTGGACTTTGTGATAGTTGCCGTTTACGATTAAAAGGTTTTAATGAAGCTGGAGTGAGTGATAAGATACTTTATGTAACTTTGTAGAGTTTCGATATACTGATTTTTAATCGCGATATGAAAACTATTTTAAGAATTTAATAATATTATTATTCCGTAAGCTATACAATCCCATATCTATATATTAGGAGCATTTATGACAATAAGAGCAAATATCTCATCAATCTATGCGAATCAGGATTTACTCAATAATTCAGCACATAATATTGCAAACTCTACAACCAAAGGGTTTGGAAGAATAGAAACAAATATTGTTGAAAGTAATCTAAATAATCCTGAAGCAATAAATACAAAAACTCGAAATGACTCAGAGTATAGTAATACAGATTTAACAAAAGAGATAACAAATCAAATTTTATCTTATACTGCTATTAGTGCTAATGCCGTAGTGTTACGAACACAAAATGAAGTTAATGGTACTTTGTTAGACATTTATGCTTAGTTAATTACTTGAAAATAGAGTCTATTTATTTTTAAATGTCAAACTAACTCTTTTTTATTTTTATATCTATGTGGAATTGATAGTAAAAATGATTGAAAATCCATATTATCTTTGGGTGTAATATCTTTAACCATTTTCTTTTCACCAAAATATATATTCAAAAATTCAACAGATTGTTTAAATTTCATCATCACTTTCGAATGTGTTTTAACTTTACCCCTATAGATAATAAACTCATCAGTTAGTTTTTTTAAGTGTGTTAGTATCTCTTATTTCATTGGTTTCAATATTAACACTATGGTTATCTTTTTTTAATCTTTTTACTTTGTTTACAATGGTTTTTTCAATCTCTTTAAGTAATTTTTTTCTTCTTCATTTTCTGCAACCAAATTCAAAGAATTATTACTCAAAAAAGTTGTAAACCCTTTATTACCAATACCCATTTTTTCCAACCTAACCAATATTTTTAATTTATAGATGATACCTAAAGTGAGGTTAGATGTGTGTAAAGATTTTTTGACAATAGTTGATTTATCAATTCTGATAACAAAGTAATAAATATTGTTTCTAAAGAGTAAATGTTTTGTGTTGTAGAGTGAATATTCTTTTAAAAGTTTCTCAATTTGTTTAAGTTTACCAAAAGTTTCCAAAATGGGTTGAAAGTGTGTATTTATAGGGGTTTGTTGATTGTATAAGGTGGTGCGGACGGAGAGACTCGAACTCTCACACCAGTGGCACCAGCTCCTAAGGCTGGCGTGTCTACCAATTTCACCACGTCCGCATAAAAAAGTGGTACTCCCTACACGATTCGAACGTGTGACCTACGCCTTAGAAGGGCGTTGCTCTATCCAGCTGAGCTAAGGAAGCAAAAAAGTTTCGCATTCTAACTAAATAAACTTAAAGTAAGATGGGGTAAGCAACGGGGCTCGAACCCGCGACCCTCGGAACCACAACCCGATGCTCTAACCAACTGAGCTATGCCTACCATACTAAATAAGACTTATTAAAATTTAAAATAACAAATGGTCGGAGTGAGAGGATTCGAACCTCCGACCCCCTGGTCCCAAACCAGGTGCGCTAACCAGGCTGCGCTACACTCCGAAAAAATAAATGAACACCATTTAAAATGGAGTGGAATATTATCTAATTTATTTTAATTTGTCAATAGTTTTTAAAAGAAATTTGCAAATTCTTCAAAATGTTGCAAATTCTTTCCTTTTTTTGACTTTATTTCTAAAACTGAATTAACCCATCTATTGGGCTACTAGCAGTTGCATAAGGCTTTTTAGGGATTCTTCCAGCTTTGTATCCAAGTCTTCCAGCCATAACAGCGTATTTCATAGCTTCAGCCATTGCTATTGGATTGGTTGCACATGCAATTGCTGTATTTGTTAGAACTGCTTCAGCACCAAGTTCCATAGCAATGGCAGCGTCACTTGCACATCCAACACCAGCATCAACGATAACTGGAACCCTTACAGCATCTTTAATAAATGCGATATTGTATCTATTTTGGATTCCAAGTCCACTTCCAATTGGAGCGGCTAATGGCATAATAGCATCGGCACCAGCATCTTCAAGTCTTTTTGCAATAATTGGATCATCACTTGTATATGCCATAATTGTAAATCCATCTTTTTTCAAAATTTCACATGCTTTGATTGTTTCTATTACGTCTGGATATAAAGTTTTTAGAGCATCACCAATAACTTCAAGTTTAATGATATCTATCCCTGTAGCTTCTCTCATAAGTCTAAAAGTAGTGATAGCTTCTTCAGCAGTAAAGCACCCTGCACTATTTGGGAGCAATTTAATATTTGTATCTTTAAAATAATCTAACAAATTTTCTTCATGTGGATTTGTAATATTAACTCTTCGTATCGCAACAGTGATAAGTTCACTTCCACTTGCAAGTGTTGCTTCTCTCGTTGTTGCAAAATCTTTATATTTTCCACTCCCTACAATTAATCTACTATTAAATTCATATTTCCCTATTTTAAGTATATCGCTCATTTTTAACCTTTTTGTATCAATTTTTGGCAAATCATAACGATGATTTTCTTTTAATCACCTTTTTATAGTTTCTTAATTTCATCAATTAAATCTTGAGGTTGCATAGAGTAATCATTTAGATTATAATTAACTGATGCCAAACTATGAGCTAAACTAGCTGTTATTGCACTTTCTAACGGAGTGTATTTTTGAGCTAAAAGAGAGCCAATTAGTCCACTTAAAACATCTCCACTTCCACCAAAACTTAACTTTGCTGTTCCAAAAGTATTGATAAAAATATTTTCATTTTGAGCAATTATTACATTTGCACCTTTTAAAAGTAATACTATTTGTGGATATTTTTGACAAAATCTTTCTACATACGAAAATCTATTTTTTTGAAGTTCTTCAATTGAAATTTCTCCAAATCCAGTTATTTTTAATAACGAAGAAAATTCTTTTGGATGAGGAGTTAAAACAATATTTTCTTGCTCTAATATTGTTAAAATCACCTCTTCATAAAACATATCAGCATCAATAATTTTTGGTATATCATTATCAAGAAAACTACTATTGAAGTTTTTACCAAGTCCCATACCAAGAGCTATTGCAGTCGTATTTTTAGGTAAATTTTCACTTTGCATAATATGCAGTGGTAAATTTATATCATCAGTAATTGCACTCACAAGTCCAGTACCAAAAGCAAATCCAGCCTCGCAGGCAATCAATCCAGCACCTTTTTTATCTCCAACGATAACTACTAAATGCCCAAAATCCCCTTTGTGTGATGATAATTTTTTTCTAAATGGAAGTTTCATATCACTTTTTTCTAATAAAAAACAATTTGCCTTAGTCTCATAAATTTCTCTAGAAAGTCCAAGATTACCTACCATAATCTCTCCAACATAATCTTTCATACCATCTAAAAAAAGCCCTTTTTTTAAGGCACCCATCGTAATAGTTGTATCAGCTTCAAATGGTACAACAGGAAAATCACAAGCTATTTTATATCCTTTGAGTCTATTTAACTCTAAAAGAAGACTTTTTATCTCTTCATTTATTGGTTTATTAAATCCACTTCCAAATAAACATTCCACAACAACATCATAATTATTTCCTATATTTTGAACTATTGAAACACAAACTTTTTTAGCTCTTTCTAATTGAAGTACTGCCATAGATGATTTAACACCAAGTGGTAAAAAAAGTTCTATATCATAACTTCCCGCAAGCATTCTTGCTAATGCTATCCCATCTGCTCCATTATTTCCACTTCCACTTAATATTAAAATTTTTGAACTTTTTGGAAATTTATTTTGAATAAAACTAGCCATACTATTTGCTGCATTCTCCATCAATAAATCTTCACTAAGATGAAACTCTTCATAACATCTCTTATCTAAACTACCAACCTCATCAAATACTTTTTTCATTATTTTTTCCTAAATTTCCAACCATCTTTTTCTAAAATTTCTATAATTTTTTCTTTTTTATCACCTTGTATTTCAATCCATTCATCTGCAACTGTACCACCGCAAGCGAGCCTCTTTTTTAAAAGTGAAAGAACCTCTTTTTTCTCTTTTTCATCAATTTGAAATTTTCCTACTAATGTAACTTGTTTTCCATTTCTTTTTTCAAAAGTAAGCACAAGTTGATGTTGATTTTTTGGTATATTAACAGATGAATTAGCCTTATGCAATGGCTTTTTAATCTCATAATTCTCTTGTTCTAATTTAGCTCCTAATTCAAACATTTTATAATCTTTCCTTATATTATTGACTTTTATTCTGTATAACAAAATAATAGCATTAAAAGATTAAATTTATAAATATTCTGATAAAATCCAAACCCTAAATTTAATAATATTTCACAAGGTGTCAACACATGTCAATAATGATAAAAAAACGAAATGGTAGAAAAGAAATTTTAGATATTACAAAAATACAAAAACATACAATAGCTGCAACTGATGGATTGGATGGTGTAAGTCAAAGCGAATTAGAGATAGACGCTCAAATAAAATTTATCGATGGTATGAGTTCAAGTGATATCCAAGATGCACTTATCAAAACTGCTGTTGAAAAAATCGACATAGATGTTCCAAATTGGACTTATGTAGCTTCAAGACTTTTTTTATATGACCTTTATCATAGAGCTGGAAAAGCAACTCATGGTATCAAGGGAAGCGCATATTGTCATATAAAAGATTATATAAAAAATGGTCAAAAAGAGGGAAGAATCATCCCTGAACTAGAAAATGGTTACGACCTTGATGACTTAAATGCTACACTTGTACCTTGTAGAGACAAATTATTTACATATTTAGGAGTTAAAACACTTAACGATAGATATTTACTAAAAAATTCTAAAGGTGAGCCTATAGAACTTCCTCAACAAATGTTTATGGGAATAGCAATGTTTTTAGCTCAAAATGAGACAAGCAAACAAGAAAAAGCAAAAGAGTTTTACCATGTTATTTCACAATTTGAAGTTATGCTAGCAACCCCTACCCTTTCAAATGCACGAACAAATAGACACCAATTAAGTTCTTGCTATATAGGGTCAAGTCCAGATAATATTGAAGGTATTTTTGATGGTTATAAAGAGATGGGACTCCTCTCTAAATTTGGTGGAGGGATTGGTTGGGATTGGAATAGTATCCGAGCTTTAGGTGGTGTTATTGATAACCACAAAAGTGCAGCTGGTGGGGTTGTTCCATTTTTAAAAATCACAAACGATATCGCTTTAGCAGTTGACCAACTAGGTACTAGAAAAGGAGCTATTGCTGTTTATCTTGAACCTTGGCATATGGATATTGTTGATTTTATCGATTTAAAGAAAAATAGTGGTGAAGAAAGACGAAGAGCTCACGATTTATTCCCAGCACTTTGGATAAGTGACCTTTTTATGGAAAGAGTAATAGCAGATGCTCATTGGACATTGTTTGACCCTTATGAGGTAAAAGATTTATCAACTTTAAGTGGTGAAGCATTTACAAAAAGATATGAAGAGTATGAAGCTGATGAAACTATCACAAAAGACCAAATGAAAGCAAAAGATTTATGGAAAAAAGTTTTAACTTCTTATTTTGAATCTGGTAGCCCATTTTTATGTTTCAAAGATAATGCAAATAGAGCAAATCCAAATGCTCATACAGGGTTTATTCGAAGTTCAAATCTTTGTACAGAAATCTTCCAAAACACTGAACCAAACTACTATAAAGTAAGAATCGAATTTAACGATGGGACAGTAAATTTATATGATGAAACAGAAGAGATTAAAGTTGATAGTGGCGTAGTTAAAAAAGCAAATAAAATCACTGCGCTTGATAAAATTGGTGGAAAAAATATTTTTATCGTTGAAAAAGAAAAAATAGATGGAAAAACTGCTGTTTGTAATTTGGCATCAGTAAATTTAAGTAAAATAAATACAAAAGAGGATATTGAGAGAGTTGTTCCAATAGCTATGAGAATGCTTGATAATGTAATCGATCTTAATTTTTATCCACTTAAAAAAGTAAAAGTAACAAATAGTGCAACAAGAGCTGTTGGACTTGGGGTGATGGGTGAAGCACAGATGCTTGCAGAATCATTTATCCACTGGGGTTCAAGTGAACATTTCAAAAAAATTGATAGTGTGATGGAAGCAATAAGTTATAATGCAATCAAGTCATCTTCAGATTTAGCGATAGAGAAAGGGAGATATCCTGAATATGAAGGAAGTAACTGGTCAAAAGGGATAATGCCACAAGACCATTCTCCAAAAGCTGTTGATATTCTTGTTGATAGGGATCTTTTTGATTCAAGTTATGATTGGGATAATTTAAGAGAAAAAGTGAAAACTGATGGGATGAGAAATGGTTATTTAATGGCAATTGCTCCAACTTCATCTATCTCTATTTTAGTTGGAACAACTCAAGCGATTGAACCTGTTTACAAAAGAAAATGGTATGAAGAAAACCTTTCAGGTCTGATTCCTGTGGTTGTACCAAATCTAAGTCCTGCAACTTGGGAATATTATAAACCAGCTTATGAGATAGAACAAACTGATTTAATTAAAGCAGCAGCAATTAGACAAAGATGGATAGATCAAGGTCAAAGTACAAATATATTTATGAGTTTAAATAAAGCAAGTGGAAGATACCTCCATGAGATTTATACTCTTGCATGGAAACTTGGATTGAAATCAACTTATTACCTAAGAGGTCAATCACCAGAAGCTGTAAAAGAAGTCGCAGACAGAAGCACAGAGTGTGTTGGTTGTCAATAAAAAGGAAAAATAGACGATGAGTAAAATAGATAAAAAAATAATATACAATCCAGAATCACAAGAAAATCTTAACGATAGAAGAACATTTGGTGGAAATCCAGATGGAATGATAAATTTTACAAGATGCAAATATGAATGGGCATTAAAACTTTGGGATATGATGGAAGCGAATACTTGGTTTCCTAGAGAAGTTCAAATGACAGGTGATGCAAAAGATTATAAATATCTAACACCTGCTGAAAAAAGAATGTACGACCTTGTACTTTCTCAACTTATTTTTATGGATAGCTTACAAACAAATAATTTAATGGATAATATAAATCCATACATAACAGCACCAGAAATCAATGCTTGTCTAAGTCGTCAAAGTTATGAAGAGGCAAATCATAGTAAATCATATGCTGTAATGGTTGAATCAATAAGTGATAATGCTGCTCAAATCTATGATATGTGGAAAACAGATGCGAAACTTAGAGAAAAAAATAATTTCATAGCTGGTGTTTACAAAAATTTAAGTGGTGATATTACAGATGAACAAATTGTCCTTGCAATGTTTGCAAATCAGATTTTAGAAGGATTATATTTTTATTCTGGATTTGCTGCTATGTATGCACTTGGAAAATCTGGAAAGATGTTAGGTTCTAGTCAAATGATTCGATTTATCCAAAGAGATGAAGTGACACACCTTTTAATGTTCCAAAATCTTATCAATAGTACAAAAAAAGAGCGTCCAGAATTATTTACAGAAGAGTTAGAAAATAAAGTTAAAGAGATGTTTAGAAAAGCTGTTGACCTTGAAGCTTCTTGGGGTGGATATATCACACAAGGACAAATTCTAGGATTTACAGATAAAATCATTAGACAATATATTGAATATCTTGCAGACCAAAGACTTGAAGCTGTTGGATACAAACCAATGTATAATGTAAAACACCCTATTCCATGGGTTGATGGATATGCTTCTTTTAATGACCAAAGAACAAACTTTTTTGAAGGAAATGTTGTAAACTATTCAAAAGGTTCGCTAGATTTTGATGATTTTTAATCGATGAACTTAATCTCACTCCAATTTCAAACAACCAATCATTTTGAAGAAAATCTTCAAAAGTTGGTTTCACTTATCAAAAATTCTCCATCAAATAGCCTTATTTTAGCACCTGAACTTTGTTTAAGTGGATATTCATATGATAATATGCAACATGCTGTAACTATGTCAAATAAAGCGATTCCAATTTTAAAAGAACTCTCCATTGATAAAATTATCTCTTTAACTATGACTACTAAAAAAAATAACACATATTTCAATACTTTATTTATTTTTCATAAAGAGATGATTATTTATACTCAATCAAAGTATAAACTTTTCCCATTAGGTAATGAAGAAAAATATTTTGTAAGTGGATTAGAAGAAGATATAAAAATTATTGAAATAGATGGTATAAAAATTGCTAGTTTGATTTGCTTTGAACTAAGGTTTACTACACTTTGGGAAAAAATAAAAGGTGCTGATATTATTTTAATTCCTGCAATGTGGGGCAAAATAAGAAAAGGGCACTATGAAACACTTACTAAAGCTTTAGCTATAACAAATCAATGTTATGTAGTAGCAAGTAATAGCGCAAATAATGATATGGCAAAAGGTAGTGGAATTATTAATCCATTTGGAGAAGAATTTAGAGAGGATAATAGCGAATTTATTAAACAAAAGTTTGATATAAGTCTTATTAAAAAGATGAGAAAATACATAAATATAGGAATACATTAAAATGAATAATGAAGTAGAAAAAAATAAAAATAATCCACTACATGGGGTAACTTTAGAGAAAATAATCACAACTTTGTATGAAGTATATGGGTGGGAAAATTTAAGTCAAAGACTCAATGTAAATTGTTTTAAAAAAGAGCAAAGTGTCAAATCTTGTCTTACTTTTTTTAGAAAAACCCCTTGGGCTAGGACTAAATTAGAAAATATCTATATTAAATATATAAGCAAATAAATCTACTTGATGAGGATACTTTAATAGTCCTCATCATCATTTTCGTAAAAATCATCAGATTCCTCTTCATCTTCATCATCAAAACCATTTATTCCATAAAGTTCATCATCTTCATTTTCTGATTCTTCTTCTAAATAATCATCTTCATAATCGAAATCTTCATCCATTGTGTACCACCCCTTTTTTTAAATAATTTAGTAATTTTATCATCTTAAAATAAAAACTGTCAAGAGATAAATTTAAATATCATAAAAAAGATGACAAAAAAGTTACAATATTTTAATAATTTCTTTATCTAAAATATTAGTTAAAATTAGTTACAATAAGGCTTTTTAAATCAAAAGGAGATTTATTATGTTACTTAGTGTTAAACAAAAGATTTTTATGGCACTCTTATTTATTGCATTTTTTGCAAGTCTAATTTTTGGATTTTTTATCTATTTTAGTCTAAAACAAACATTTTTTGAGACTATACAATATAGACTTCATAGTGGTGTTAATGGGACAAATCTATATTTAGGTGATGATTTTATAGATAAATACACTAGCGAAAATCCAATGAGTTCTTCTGAATATGATATTTATATGAAAAACCTTAGTGATTTTGCTCAAAAAGATGGTTTGGAATATGTCTATTTGATGATTAAAAAAGATACTAAAATTTATACTGCCATCTCAAGTGCCACACAAGAAGAGATAGAGAAAAAAGAATATGATACATTTATGACAGAGTACGACGCGAGTGAAGAAATTATCAATGGTTTCATTCCAAATCATGAATTTCTAGAGGAAACAGTAGATAAATATGGACATTTTTACTCATTAATAGTTTCAAAACAGTCTAAAAATGGTCAAATATATCTTCTTGGAGCTGATATTGAAGCAAGCTATATCAATTCAGCGCTCAATAGTATATTACTAAAAACTATTGCTATAACGATAATAATTTTAGTTATAGCAATTTTATTTGCTTATTTTGTGAGTAATACAATTGGAAATAAAATCAATAGTACACAAAAAGGAATTTTGGGATTTTTTGATTTTATTTCAAGAAAAACAACCATTGTAAAACATCTTGAGATAAAAGAGATGGATGAATTTGGTGTGATGGCAAAAGTTATCAATGAAAATATTGACAATATTCAAATAGGACTCAAAGCCGATAGTAATGCCGTATCACAAGTTGTTGCTATTGCAAATCAAATTAAATCTGGAAAACTTGATGGAATAATAGATGCTAATCCTCATAATCCTCAACTCATAGAGCTTAGTAGTGTTTTAAACGATATGTTAAAAACTTTAAATTTAAATATCAATTCGGTTTTAAATACCTTACATAGCTACTCTGCTTATGATTTTACAAAGACTACAGATAAAAATAATTTAGAGGGTTCTCTTGGTGCATTAATTGAAAATGTTAATAAATTGGGTCAAGAGATTACCAATATGCTTATTCAAAATATGAATAATGGTATCACATTAGAAGATAGTTCAAAACAACTTCTATCAAATGTAACAAATCTTAATAAATCATCTAATCAAGCAGCTGCAAGTCTTGAAGAAACAGCAGCCGCACTTGAACAAATTACAAGTAATATTAGAAGTAATACAGAAAATATTACAAAAATGTCTACTTTATCAAATAATGTCACAAAATCAACACATGAAGGTGAAAAACTAGCAACACAAACAACTCTTGCTATGGATGAGATAAATACACAAGTAAGTGCTATTAATGATGCAATATCAGTGATTGATCAAATTGCATTTCAAACAAATATTCTTTCTTTAAATGCAGCAGTAGAAGCTGCAACAGCTGGTGAAGCTGGAAAAGGATTTGCTGTTGTAGCACAAGAGGTTAGAAACTTAGCAAATAGAAGTGCAGATGCAGCACATGAGATTAAAGCTCTTGTTGAAAGTGCGAAATCAAAAACAAATCAAGGGAAAGATATTGCAAATGATATGATAAAAGGATATGAAGATTTAAGTCGAAATATTTCACAAACTTCAACTATTATATCACAAGTAGAAACTTCAAGCAAAGAACAACTTAGAGGAATTGAACAAATTAATGACGCAGTAACTTCACTTGATAGACAGATACAAGCAAATGCAAGTGTAGCAACACATACAGCAGAGATAGCACATCTTACTGATGAACTTGCAAGAGTTATCGTTCAAGATGTTGATAACAAAAAATTTAATGGGAAATAGATGATGGCGACCCCAGATAGATTTGAACTATCGTTATTAGGATGAAGTCCTAATGTCCTTGGCCAAACTAGACGACAGGGTCATTTTTAAGGGGAAGAATTTTAGCTAAATAAAACTTAATCTTATTTAGCTAGGTTCAGATTGCAAGTTAGCTATTTATTTTATCTTTGATTTCTCGTGCAACTGCTGTTATTTTTTTCATTTTTTCACTATTTGATAACGATTCATCTATCAAATATTTTACAAAAGCACTTCCAACAATAACACCATCAACACCTTGTACTTTCTCTTTAGCTGTATTTTCATCTACACCAAATCCTGTATAAATAGGAGTATTAGTATATCTTTTTACATTGTTAATAATAGTTGATAAATCTTCACTTTTACCACTTCCTGTAATTCCAGCATACGCTACAAGATAAATAAATTCGCTACTATTTTCAACTAATCTTTGAATTCTTTCTTCACTATCTGTGGGTGCTACGAAGCTTACAATTGATTGATTGTATTTTTTAAATATCTCTTGATATCTAGCTGATTCTTCAAAAGGAAGGTCTGGAATAATTGAACCTTTAACTCCATATTCTTTCCCTTTTTGTAAAAAATCTTCAATACCATATCTAAAAAATGAATTCATATATCCCATCCAAAAAGTATCCATATGTGGTGCTATTTTAGAAGTTACTTCAAATAAATCTGTTAGTTTAAAACCATTTTTGATTGATAATAAACTTGCCTTTTCAATAATAGGTCCATCAGCAACTGGGTCACTAAATGGGATACCAAGCTCTAAAATATCAACTCCATTTTCTTTCATAGCAAGTGCTAAATCTACAGTAAAATTGTTATTTGGCAATGATGAAGTTATAAATCCAACTAATTTTTTCAAGTTAATAATCCTTTAGTAATGTTTGGGTAGGATTCTAACATTAAAATAATAAAGGGTTGATTTATGAAACAAACTATTGGTAGCATCTTGAAGGCTAAAAACAATAGAAAATTAACGATGATAACGGCTTATGATGCATTATTTGCAAGGCTTTTTGATGAAAAAGTTGATTTCATTTTAGTTGGTGATAGTCTTAATATGAGCTTTGCAGGGAAAAAAGATACTTTGAGTGCGACAATTGAGCAGATGATTTATCATACAAATGCCGTTTGTAATGGTGCTAAAAATACTTTTGTTATCTGTGATATGCCTTTTGGAACATATACTGATGAAAAAATAGCTTTATTAAATGCAATAAAAGTATTTAGAGAAACCCCAGCTGATGCTATTAAAATAGAAGGGGGAAAATCAAAAGCCCATATTATCAAAACTTTATGTGACAACTCTATTGCTGTTGTTGGGCATATTGGATTATTACCTCAAAATTTTAGAAGTGAAGGTGGCTACAAAGTTAAAGGGAAAGATGAAGAAAATATCAAAAGCCTCATAGAAGATGCAAAAGCAGTAGAACAAGCTGGTGCTTTTTGCATCGTAGTTGAAGGGGTAAAAGAGGAAGCTGGGGAAGCTATTGCAAAAGCTGTAAATATTCCAGTTATTGGGATTGGAGCAGGAGTCAAAGTGGATGGACAAGTTTTAGTTTGGTCTGATATGCTTGGATTTTTTGATGAATTTACCCCAAAGTTTGTGCGAAAATATTTAGATGGTGCAACACTTGTAAAAGATGCCGTTGTGAGTTATAAAAACGATGTGGAAAGCCTCAACTTTCCAAATGAAAATGAAAAATATTAAAAAGTAAGGAGTCAAAAATGTTCAAAAAAATAGTTTTATTTTTATCTGTTGTAAGTATCAGTTTTGGATACGATTTAAAACCTATCCAAATTTCAAAAAGTGTGTATCAATTTATAGGTAAAACAGAAGCACCATCAAAAGCAAATGGTGGAAATATGGTAAATACCTATTGGATAAAAACAGATAAAAGTTATATCGTCGTAGATACTGGTCCATCGTACAACTATGCAAAAGATGCACACAAAGCTATGAAAAAGATAGCAGACCTTCCTATCAAATATGTTATTAATACCCATATGCATGATGACCATTGGCTTGGAAATAACTATTTTAAAGAACTTGGAGCTACCATTTATGGAACCAAAGCTCAAGCGAAAAAATTTCCAGTTGGAAGTGAAGCTCATATGCTGAGTGTTATCAAAAAAGAGGATAGTGCAAATACAAAAATTATCAATATTGATACATTTGTTGAAAAAGATTTTTCTATGAAAGTAGATAATACTCCACTAGATTTTATCCATTTTGATTATGCTGTTCATACACCTGAAGATATTATGATCTATCTTCCAGAGGAAAAAACTCTTATTGCTGGAGATATTTTATTTTCACAAAGAATAACTTCTATCAGAGATGGAAGTGTAGAAGGTGGTCTAAAATCACTTGATGCAGTTGAAAAAATGGATGTTAAAGTTTATGCAGCTGGGCATGGAAAATTTACAGATAAAACTGCATTACAACAAATGAGAGATTATTTTATGGCACTTAAAACTACAGCTAGAAAAGCAATTGAAGATGGCATTGATATCAATACTTATGTAAAAACTGCTGATTTTAGTGCTTTTAAAGATATGGCAATGATGGAAGTTTTGCATAAAGGAAACCTTGGATTTGCTTACAGCGAATATGAGTTTTTTGAGGAAAAATAAATAAATCAGATATCAGATAAGCTTTTACTTTGATATAAGTTTTATCTGATAGTCTTTCAGCTCAGACTTTTAATTTAAAATTTTTCTTTTCGATATTTATATGGAAAACAAAGATGGAAAACAAAACGATGGAAAACAATCGAAAAAATTATTTTTTCGTGGAAAACAAAGAAATGGAAAACAAAAATGGAAAACAAACAAACTGCCTGTACGGCAAAAAATCAACACTACCTTTTTACAAGTGAAGTAGTAAGTCCAGGTCACCCTGATAAATGTGCAGATATCATAGCTGATAGTATTGTGGATCGTCTTATCATTGGTGATAGTAAATCAAGAGTTGCTAGTGAAGTATTTGTAGCTGGAAAACACGTAATCATTGGTGGAGAAGTTACTAGTAATACTCAACTATCAACTGACGAATATAAACAAATTGCAATTGATGCATTGAAAAAAATCGGTTATAACGGAAACCCTTATTTTACAAAAGAGGAGTGTTTACATCCTGATGAAGTAGAGGTGCAAGTACTTTTAAATAGACAATCTCCTGATATCAATCAAGGTGTTGACCAAGCGGATGGTGAAACTGGTGCTGGGGATCAAGGGATTATGTTTGGATATGCAGATATTGAAACTGAATCTTATATGCCAAGTGCTATTACATATGCAAGAATGCTTATGGAAAAAGTATATAACTATGCTTTAAAACATCCTGCAAAACTTGGGGTTGATATCAAAACTCAAGTTACTATGGATTATGGTTGCAAAAACAATTTTGAAGCGTGTAATCCTCAAAGAATAGACACAATAGTTGTATCTGCTCCTTGTGTAAGTTCTATGAATATCATTGATTTAAGAACTTTAATTATGGAACTTATTATCGATACAAATTTACCAAATCATCTTTTTGATCCAAAAAATTGTGTTATTCATATCAATCCAACAGGAAAATATGTAAGTCATTCAAGTTTACATGATAGTGGATTAACTGGAAGAAAACTTATCGTTGATAGTTTTGGTGGGTACTCACCTATTGGTGGTGGAGCTCAAAGTAGTAAAGACTACACAAAAGTTGATAGAAGTGGACTATATGCAGCTAGATGGATAGCGAAACATATCGTAGCTGCTGGACTTGCTAAAAAATGTGTAGTACAAATCTCATATGCAATTGGTGTTGCAAAACCAACATCAGTTGCCGTTGATACTTATGGAACATATACTAGCAAAAATGATGATGATTTATCAGAATTTGTAATGGCTAATTTTAGTTTGACTCCAAACTGGATAACAAAAAAGTTCCATCTTGATAAACCAAGTGAAGCTACATTTTTATATGCAGATGTAGCTGCAAGGGGACAAGTTGGACAAAGTGATTATCCTTGGGAACAACTTGACCAATTACCACTTTTCGAATCTTTTAAATAACAAATCTACTCACAATCTCTTGGCACTTCAATCAAGTGCCAAGAGAAAATTTATGAATTTAATCAACTTATGCTATAATCATCAACTTTTTAAGAATCAATAACTAAATGTAACTTCAATAAAAGACATTTAAAAGGAAACAACGATGGATTTAAAGAATTTTTTTAACAAAGTTAAAGAAGAATTAACACACAAAGAGAATAAACATTTTATAGATGAAAAATCACAAATTAAATATGCACCAAAAGTAGAAAGTCAAAGTCACTGGATCAAATGTCCATCTTGCGAATCTATGATGTTCTTCCAAGAGGTTGAACACCTCAATCATATCTGCCCTAAATGTAATTTTCACATGAGAATTGGAGCAAATAAAAGAATTCAACTTCTTGCTGATAATGGTAGTTTTATCGAGCATGATAGTGATCTTCATCCAACAGACCCATTACAATTTGTAGATAGTAAATCATATCAAAAAAGATTAGAGGAAGCATATCATGCAACAGGAAAAACATCTGCAATAGTTGCAGGAACTTGTACAATAAATGGTACTCCTGTTGAATTAGTTATTTTTGACTTTTCATTTTTAGGTGGAAGTTTAGGAAGTGTTGAAGGTGAAAAAATTGTACGAGCTTGTGATAGAGCAATGAAACACAATCATGGTGTTATTATCGTAAGTGCAAGTGGTGGTGCTAGAATGCAAGAGAGTACATACTCTTTAATGCAAATGGCAAAAACAAGTGCAGCATTACGAAAACTAGATCGTGCAGGATTGCCATTTATTTCTATTCTAACAGACCCTACTTTTGGTGGAGTAAGTGCAAGTTTTGCATTTTTAGGAGATATTTTAATAGCTGAGCCAGGAGCTTTAATTGGTTTTGCAGGTGCAAGAGTTATTAAACAAACTATTGGGAAAGATCTCCCTGAAGGTTTCCAAAAAGCTGAATTTTTACTAGAACATGGAAGTATCGATATGGTTGTAGATAGAAGTCATATGAAAAAAACTATTGGTGATCTTTTAGCTATTTTCGCTAAAGATGTAGCATAACTTTTGCTGTTTTAATCTAAAGATACAATGCAAATCTATCCAATTTGCGATATGCAAACACTACTCAATAAGGGAATCTCTCTTCTTGAGTTTTTAAAACTTTTAAAAAGTCTTGATATCGTTTACATCCAATATAGAGATAAAATATCAGATAAACAAACACAAAAAGAAAATCTACTTTTTTTAAAATCGCATACAAAAATACCTATAATTATTAATGATAATATTGAACTTTTGGAATTTGCTGATGGAATTCATTTAGGACAAGAAGATTTAATAAGAGTTAAAAATGAAGCTTTTAAACTAAAAAGTGATGAATTACTTTTTAAACTTTTACGAAAAAAATACCCAAATAAAATCTTTGGACTTTCAACACACAATGAATTAGAAATTTTAGAAGCGAATAAACTTCCACTAGATTATATAGGGCTTGGTGCTTATAAAAATACAACTACAAAAGATGTTAGCACGATACTTGGAGCTAAAATATCATATCTTGCAAAAATCTCTAAACATCCTGTTGGTGCTATTGGTGGAGTGAAAATAGATGATAAGATAGAAAATATCACATATAATGTGATAAGTAGTAATTTATATGAAAATTAACATCTATCAAATAGCTAAAAATGATAAAGATGAATTTGAACCTATAGTAAATAATTTTATCAAAATGGCAAGTAAATATGCAAAAATAGAAATTCATAATCTTTTCAATAACAATATAGGAAAACAACAAACCATAGGTGAAAATGAAGCCAAAAAATCTTATAGTGAAGTATTTGAGCCAAAACTTGCAAATGGTTTTAATATTGCTCTTGATGTACTTGGAAAAAAACTTGATAGTTTTGCATTTAGCAAACTTCTAGAAGATAAAGTAACAATCAACTTTTTTATTGGTGGAGCTTATGGATTTGAAAGAAGTTTTTTAGACAAATGTGATAGAATTATAACACTTAGTGATTTAACAATGGCACATAAAATTGCTAATTTAGTCCTCTTAGAACAAGTTTTCAGAGCGCTTTGTATATCAAATAATCATCCATATCATAAATAATTTAGATATTTTTGGATACAATCCCGACAAATTGTAAACACAGGGATAAAAAAATGGCTTCGCGAAAACAAATTGATGAGTTACAACTCATTTTAGAAGAAAGACAAAAGCAAATAGAAAGTAATATACAAGATAGTAAAAATAATATCGCTCAACTCAAAGAAAATGAGTGTAAAGATGATTTTGATTATGCTGAATCTAGTAGTGATAGCTTTACATTAGAGGTTATCACAAAACAACAAATGAAAGAGTTACAAGAGATTATAAATGCTCTTAAAGCGATAAAAAATGGTACTTATGGAATTTGTGATATGTGTGATGAGCATATATCAATTGGACGACTAAAAGCAAAACCTTTTGCTAAATACTGCACAAGTTGTAGAGAAATTTACGAAGAAGAAAACAAAAAATAAGGAGATTTTATGGGATTTAAAAAATATATTATTGCATCGTTTGTATTTTTGATGATAGTTGCTGCTTATGTCTATAGTATAGACAATAGCGAATTTACAGTTAAAATTGTTGAACTAGGTATCAATAAAACTTTACCAATTTATATTTGGATTATAACACCAGCACTATTTTTATTTTTCGCAACAATTATCCATATGTTATTTTATGGAACAAAAAGTTATCTCCAAAGAAGTACTATCAAAAAAGATATTAGTAAACTTTCAATGATAATAAATGACAGATTACTTGATAAAACATCAAGTTTATCTTTGAAAACACCTTCATTAAAAGAGATTGCTGATGTTTTAAATACTGTTGAGTTTAAACTTACAAAGCAATCAGAAACTTCTCCATTAATCGAATCAACATTAAAAATAATTACTGATATTGAAAATGGAAAATATATTCCACATAAAGATTTAAAACTCCCAGTAAATAATATTTGGGCTATAAAAAATACAAAAAATAGATTGTTAAATGATGAAAATTTTGCTATTGAAGTGATTAAAGATGTAGAGTATCCTACTGATTTAATAGAAATGGCTTTTGATATTGCATTAGAGAATAAACCAGTAGAGACTGTTAAAAGAATCACTGAAAGTACTAATTTAACTAAAAACATGATTAAAAAACTTTTACTAAAAGATTCTGAACAACTTTCTTTAACAAATGGGGAGATTTTCAATTATATCACTAACCACGCTTTCACAAATAAAGAGTTAATAGCTATTGCTAAAAATTACAAAAAAACTATGGCTCCAGAGCAACTTATACATCTATTTGATGACCTCTCTTCAAAAAATGAAGATTTCACAACGAGTTATTTATTTGTTTTATTTGAATATCAAATGATTGACAAAGCTAGAGAAATTTTAGTAAATTCACAAAAAAATGAATATGTTTTATTTAAAGCTCTTTTAGATCTTAAAGATAGTGGTAAATACAACTACAGTGTAGATGATTTTATCCTAGAATAATAACTTTTATGTCTCAACATATCTTAGACTTTTCTCGTCCACTTGTGGTTTTAGCACCACTTGCTGGGTATACAGACCTTCCTTTTCGAACTGTTGCAAAAAAATTTGGAGTTGATCTTACTATTAGTGAAATGATTAGTTCAAATGCTCTCGCTTATGCAAATGAAAAAACACTTAAAATGGTTGAAAAAGCTCATAATGAAAATCCTTACATCGTTCAAATCTCTGGTAGTAAAATTGAGATGATTAGAATGGCTGTTGAAAAGTTAAATGAAATTGATGGAATTGATGGAATTGACCTAAATTGTGGTTGTCCTGCTCCAAAAGTTTTCCATCATGGAAGTGGTTCAAATCTTTTAGGTGATCTTCCAAGGCTTCAAGCGATACTTGGAACTATCAAAAAATATTCAAATAAAAAATATACAACTGCAAAAGTTAGAATTGGTGTAACTGAAAAAATCCCCTACGACATTGCAAGAGCTGTTGAAGATGCTGGTGCTGATATGATTAGCGTTCATGGGAGAACAAAAGCTGGTGGTTATAAGTCTGAAGTTGACTATGATGCTATTAAAGTTATTAAAGATGCTGTAAGCGTTCCAGTAATCGCAAATGGTGATATCACTAGCTATCAAAAAGCAAAAGATGTTCTCGCTTATACAGGTGCAAATGGTGTAATGATAGGAAGAGGTGCTGTTGGAAATCCTTGGATATTTCATCAAATTGCAACTGGAGAAGAATTTGTTTCAAGTGCTCTTAAAAAAGAGATAATAAAAGAACATTATGAGAGTATGATAGCACACTATGGTTATCATGGAATGATTATGTTTAGAAAGCATTTACACACCTATTCTAAAGGGATTGATGGAGCTAGTGAATTTAGGCAAAAAGTAAATTATATCATCGAGATCAATGAAATGAGAGAGATTATAGAGTCATTTTTTCCAGAATTTGACTAATCAATTCATAAGATGATTGAAAAAAATCTTATAACTACCACAAAAAATCTTCTCGCTTTTAGTGGAGGAGTGGATTCTTCCGCCCTCTTTTTTTTACTTTTAGAGCAAAATATCCCTTTTGATATTTGTATTATTGATTACTCTCAAAGGAAACAATCTAAAGATGAAGTAGCATATGCAAAAGAACTAGCTCTTAAATATAATAAACAATGTTTTGCAATCGATTATCCACTAGAAAAGTTTAGTGAAAAAAGTGCTAGAGATTTTAGATATGAAGTTTTTTTAAATATTATTCAAGAGCACAACTACAAATCATTAATAACCGCTCACCAACTCAATGATAAGCTTGAATGGTTTTTGATGCAACTTTCAAAAGGTGCAGGATTAACAGAGCTTATAGGTCTTCAAAGAGTTGAAAATAGAGCTAATTATATTTTATATCGTCCACTTCTTGAGATTTCAAAAGAGGAACTTCTTACTTACCTTCACACAAATCATCATCAATACTTTATTGATAAAACAAATAGTGATACAAAATACAAAAGAAACTTTTTTAGACAAGAGTTTAGTGATAAATTTATCAATCTATATAAAGATGGTTTAGTTAGGAGTTTTAAATATTTAGAAAAAGATATTGATAGTTTAAGTAATAATTTTACAAACAATACTTTTGAAGAATTGATTATTTTTAGCTTTGATAGTTATGATGAAAATATAGCTATTCGTCTTATCGATAAAGAGTTGAAGAAAAGAGGTATTTTAATCTCTTCAAAAACACGATATGAAATTTTAAAAGAAAAATCACTTGTAGTTTCTCATAAAGTAACAGTTGATATTACAGAAAAGAAAATTTGGATAGCACCATTTATTCAAAATAAAATGGATAAAAAGTTTAAAGAGATATGTAGAATAGCAAAAATACCTAAAAATATCAGACCTTATCTATTTGATTTTTACTCAAAAAATAATTTACCAGATTTTATAATAGAAATTGGAAAATAAAAAAAGCTTATAATCTACTAGCTTTCTTACTTTTTTCTTTTAACTCTCTTTTCCATTCTTTCTCAAATTTTTTTCGTTTCATAAAAGAGAGATTTTCGATAAACACATGGCCTGTAAGATGTTCCATCTCATGTTGCCATGCTACAGCCATAAAATCTTCAGCTTCTAAAGTTTGTTTTTCGCCAAACCTATTACAATATTCTACAACGATGTGTTTTGCTCTAGTAATCTCTTCATAAATTCCAGGGATACTTAAACACCCTTCATTAAATACTTGAGTCCCATCTTTATGGGTAATCACTGGATTTATTGCCTCGATAAGATTTTCTTTTAACTGTAATCCATCTCGATTTTCTAAGTTTGTCTCATCATCAACAGGGATATTGATAATAAGAACATTTAGAAGTATTCCAATTTGAACAGCAGCCAATCCAACTCCACCACGATACATCATCGTTTCATTCATATCATCTAAAAGGGTATGAAGATCACTATCAAAAGATTCTACATCTTTTGATTTTTGTCGTAAAATTGGATTTGGATAAACTAATATTTCTTTAATCATTTTCTACTCGTGGTGTTCGATAACCTTATCAACAAGCCCATAAGCACAAGCTTCTTCAGCACTCATAAAATTATCTCTATCTGTATCAGTTTCAATTGTTTTGATATCTTGTCCTGTATGCTTAGCAAGGTGATGATTTAATGAATCTTTGATTCTTTGAATCTCTTTTGCTTGGATTTGAATATCAGTTGCTTGCCCTTGCGCTCCACCTAATGGTTGATGTATCATAATTCTACTATTTGGCAATGAAAATCTTTTCCCTTTTTTTCCAGCACTTAATAAAAATGCTCCCATAGAAGCAGCTTGTCCTACACAAATAGTGCAAACATCTGGTTTGATATAATTCATAGTATCAAAGATACTCATACCACTTGTTACAACTCCACCTGGAGAGTTAATATATAAATAAATATCTTTTTCAGGATCTTCAGCTTCTAAAAATAGTAACTGAGCGATGATAGTAGATGCTACAGCATCATTTACTTCACCACTAAGCATAACTATTCTATCTTTTAAAAGTCTAGAATAGATATCATAGCTTCTCTCACCTCTTCCAGTTTGTTCAACTACTATTGGTATATATGCCATGACTATTTTCCTAAAGCTTCGTCTAAAATTTTACTCATTACTTTTGATTCAATCATAGACATTTTTATCATTGGAAGGTATCCAGCTTTTTCATATTGCTCAATTAATGCTCTTCCATCTTGTCCACTCATCATCGCTTCATAATAAAGTGTTTGAGTTACTTCTTGGTCTGTTACAGTTATACCCTCAGCTTTTGCAAGCGCATCTATGATAAATGTAGCTTTTACATTTGAAAGAGCTTCTGGTTTAGCATCCTCTTGCATTTGTTTTACAACATCAGGATTTGCTCTTAATGTTTCTATCTCCTCTTCACTCATTGCTCTTATTTTATTATTTAATGCTTGATTTATCTCTTGCTCTAAAATATACGCAGGAACAGCGAAATTAATAGCATTTACTAAAGCTTCAGTATACGCTGGTTTTACCTCTTCCATAAAATACGCACTTTTCTTTTGAGTTAAGATTTGCTCTTTTACTTTCTCTTTTAAAAGTTCAACAGTTGCATTTTCTTCATTTGGTAAAACTTTTTTAGCTAATTCATCATTGATTTCAACTTTTTCTTTTGCTTTGATTTCGTGTAATTTTACTTTAAAAGTTACATCAGCACCAGCTAAATCTTTTGAACCATAACTTTCAGGGAAAGTAACATTAATCTCTTTCTCTTCACTATATTTCATACCAATTACTTGATCTTCAAATCCTGGAATAAAAGAGTTACTTCCAATTTCAAGTGTATACATTTCCGCTTTACCACCAGCAAATGCTACACCATCTTTAAATCCTTCAAAATCAATCACAGCGAAATCACCAGATTTTACAGCTCTTGCTTTTTTGATAGTTTCTAATGTAGCACCTTGAGAAGCGATATCGTTTAATTGCTCTTCAATTTCAGCTTCTGTTACTTCAGGAACATTCATAGTAGGAATACATGATTTATAATCACCTAAAACTACCTCTGGTCTTACATTGATAGCAATTTCAAATTCAACACTTCCATCTTCTTTTTTGTCAAATTTTGTAATAGCTGGTTCACCAATAATATCTTTATTATCAATATTTAATTCTTTTACACCACTTGTAAGCGCAGCTCTTATCGCTTCACCTTCAGCATCTTGTCTTAATTTTTCACCATATCTAGCTTTTACTACATTTAAAGGAACTTTCCCTTTTCTAAACCCTTGAACATTCATAGTTTTAGCAGCTTGCTGTGCTATTTTATTCAAATTATTTTCGATTGTTTGTGCAGAGATAGTCCCTGATATTGAAGCATTTGCTTCGTCAATTTTAGTTGTATTAAAAGTCATACTTGTAAACTCCATTTTTTAAATTTTTGTGGATTTTAGCCAAAAAGAGATTAAGTTTTAGTTATCTTGGAGGATTATTATTGAGTATAAAATAATCAATCAAGATTTTTTGGGAATAAATTATTTAAAAGCTAACTGTTTATTTGCCTTTTCAAATTCATTTATATTTTGTTTCACTCTTCCTAAAGCAATTGATAATTCTTCTATCACTTCATTTTGATTTAAAGCGATATTATCTGCTTTTTTATAAAGCTCATAGGCTTCATAAATATTTCCCAAAGCTTCTTCACTCACACCTAAATTATACAAAACCACATAGCTCTTATTTTCTAAACTATTATTTAGTCGCTTTAAAATTTCATTTGCTTTCTCAACTCTTTCCATTTTCAAAAGTTCCAATGCTGTTTTAAGAGTTTTTGATTGTTCCCTTGTAAAATCAATATCCTCATCATCTAAAAGTGTAACTGTAAAATAAACATATGAAGGGGCAACTATTTTGATAAGATTATCTCCAATTTCACTTGCAAGATTTGTATTTACAGCTTCTTTTAAAGGTAAAACATTATTATCATCTGCACAATGTGTAGCTTTTGAATTTTTCGAAAAACTTCTAGTAAAAAGAATTTTTGAATCGGCAACTTTTATAAATTTTACATTTGTAGTTAGTGAATAAAGATTTGCAATGCAAGCCATATTGTATTTTCTATATGCTTTGCAGTAACTCTTTCCATCTTTTTGAGTTACCATTTCGATGCAAGTTTGATAATCGGTCCTCTCTTCTAAATAATTTGACTGTTGTACATCATTAAGAGCAATTTCCCCTGTGACTATTGTTTTTATCTCTTGTAGTCCAATAGTTGGGTTATTATGAATTAAATCAACCAATCCAGAATCATTGAGCTTTTTTTCAGCCATAATTTTTTCTAAATTCACTCTATCGATGACATTAAAATATTTTTCTCCATTTATCGTTGCACCACTTAGGGCACTATCAATTTTTATACTTTGGGAAACAGTATCATTATTAAATGGCAAAACTGCTATATTTTTTATAGCACCATCACTAATTTCGGCAGATTTAAGTGCTTTAATTTGAACCTTTTGAGCACAACCAGTACTTATAAAAACTAACAATACTCCACTTATAAAAACTTTTACTATTTGTCTCATCTCTACCTACTTTGAAAGATTATCTAAAATATAGCGCTCTAAATCTTGTTTTTTTATATTTTCATCGATAGATTTTAGATAGATTTCATTTATTTCACTACTATAATCCTCATATTTAAAAAGTGGGAAATGTAAACTCCACATCATCTTTATACGAGTTTTTGCAACTTCATCTGTAAGCCAATCCCTAAAAATTCCAAAAAAAGCAAAAATAATACCAGTTACAAAAATAGCAATAAAAATAGAGATATGACAATCAGCCATTCTAAAAATCATATGTGCGACCAAAGAAAGTGGTAATAAAACAATATTTACTAAACCCAAAAACACAAGATACGCTTTACCAAGTTTCAGCCTAAATCCTAATTTTTCACCATCTAGATGTATCCCTTCACTTACAAACTGGTTTGCCATAAGTAAATCTTGGAGTTTTACTGGTTGTTGTGAAATAATATACACATAGGAAATAATCATCTTTTTCAGTTTATCTATCATTTATCAGTCCTTTTTTTGCTCTTTTTTTGGTCTCTTCTTGGGCTTTTCGACCTCATCTGTTTCACATACCTCATCTTTTTTAACAAGCCCAGCTTCTACTAAAAAAGGGCTATAGATAAAATCTTGCTTTTTGATTTTATCATATTTGGCATAACTTAGATATAAAATATCTTTTGCCCTTGTAACTGCCACATAAAAAAGCCTTCTCTCCTCTTCGATACTCCCACCTTTGCTCATAAGTGTACGATTTGGAAACCGTCCATCCATAAGGTCGATAATATAAACCTCTTTAAATTCCAATCCTTTACTTGCATGGATAGAAAGGAGATTTACCCCCTCACCTTCGCTGAGTTCCCCACCACCTAAAACCATCGCATTGATAAAATTTTTGATATTTGTATGGCGATGAGAGAGTTGTTTTAAAGTTTCAACTTTTCTATTTGCTTTAAAGATAGCTGTTGTTTTGAGTGATTGGTTAATCGTTCCATCTTTTTGTTTTCCCCTTGCATTTCCTAGACTATCAAGTACAGATACAAATACTTTACTTTTTTTAATATGGTCAATTAAATTAGCTGGATTACTCATCCGTTTGAGTTCTTTAAAAAGTGTATAAAATTGGTATAAAAATTCTCCACTCTCCACCGTTAATTTTGGGTGTTTTAAAAATGGATTACCTAAAAAGTTTTCGTTAAATCCACTATTTTTAAATTTTGACAAACTTCCCATCTCTATAAAATCATCAAAAAGTCCCAGCTGAATATTAGAAGTTTTTGTACTTCTATAGGGAGTTTTTTCATTATTTGGGTGCATCAACCCTTTGTATAAGTCCCCATCACCCAAAATAAGAAGTGCATCAAAGATATCTTTTGCAACCCCTTTTCCTATATTTTTCCCATATTCAATGATGTGGATAAAAGCCATCATATCATTTGCATTTGTGAGCAATATCAAAAAATCCAAAACAAACTTGATTTCACGACTATCAAAAAAACTATGCCCACCTTTTCTTTTTGACTTGATTCCTAAATCCCTTAAATTGGCTTCAATCCCATCTGCACTTGAGTTATTTCTATAAATCACAGCGATATCACTATGAGGAGTGTGTGATTTTTGGATATTGGAAGAGATATATTCATATTGTCCATACAACTCATCAAAAGCCAAAAGTGTTGGTTTATGATGGCTAGATTCTCTCACCACTTCTAGTTTTTTTTCATAAATTCTTTCATTAAAATTGATAACTTTATTTGCAAGGTCAAGGATTGGTTTAATGGAACGATAATTTTTTGTGAGTGTATGAATCTCGCTTCCTAAATATCTCTCACTAAATGAGGAGATAATCCCAATATCACTCCCATTAAAAGCATAAATACTTTGATCATAATCCCCAACACAAAAAAGATTCTTAGAATGGAATCCCTCTAAAAGTCTTCCTTGAAGTGGATTTGTATCTTGATACTCATCAACCAAAATCTCATAAAATTGAAATTTATGCGTTTGTTGAATCGCTAACATCTCCAAAAGTAAATCATCAAAATTCACATATCCATGCTCTTTTTTAAGACGATTAAACTCATCAAATAAATCTTGATAAATGACAACATAGGATTTGTGAGCAATATTTTTTTCACATACCCAATCTTCAAACTCTTCACTTTTATTTGTACTATTCAAAAATAATGAATATAAATCGTACAAATAATTACTATCATATGGTGAAGTTTCCCCATTTGATGGAAAAATCCGTTTTTCATACAACGATTTAAAAAGAGTTTTAAGTTCACTTGGTCTTTTGAGTGCAACATTCATATTAAGTGATTTCATAAGTTTATAACTTACACTATGAAAAGTACCAGAGACTATCTTTGAAGCTATCTCCTGCGAAAAATAAGTGGCTACCCTACTTACCATCTCAGATGCTGCTTTATTTGTAAATGTCAAAAGCAAAATTTCATTTGGTGGGATATTATTTTGCAAAAGATGGGCGATTCGTCCTACTATTGTAGATGTTTTTCCAGTTCCTGCACTAGCTATTGTAAGATTGTATCTTATTTGCGATGTTGCTGATTTGTATTGTTCTTGATTTAAATTTGTTAAAGGCATTTTGGAATAGTAACTAAAAAAGTTTAATATTTTGATTTTCCATTATTTTCATTCTTTTGAAAAGTAATTTATTTATCCAACTTAAATTATATTGTTTAAAATAAAAAAGAGTTATAATTTCCAAATCTTTTCAATAAGGAATTATTATGGTATTTTTCAGATTGTTATTGCTTGCATTTCTTAGTAGCCAAATGTTTGCTGGCACAATTGATTTAAATAAAATTGCGACAGAAGCTGCAGAACATAAAAAAATGGTTATGGTTTTTTTTCATACCAATGCTTGTCCTTATTGCCAAAAAATGCTCAAAGAGAGTTTCGATAAAAAAAGTGATAAAGATATCATCAATAAAGATTATTATTTTGTAGATGTTAACCTTGATTCACCAGATACTGTACTTTATAAAAAATTCAAAGGGACTACTGGACAGTTCGCCGATTTTTTTCATGTAAAGTTTTATCCAACTATCCTATTTATGGAACACAATGTTGTTGTATCGAATGTCAAAGGGTATAGAAATAAAGAAAAATTCAGAACTATTCTTAAATATATATCTTCAAAATCATACGAATCTATGGATTTAGAAACATTTACAAATGAAATGGATATGAAAGATTAAAAGAATTTCTCTTTTATCTCCCATTTGTATCCAATTCATAAGCCATTTTTTCTTCTATCTCTTCAAAGCGTAAGATTTTCTTCCCATTATGATCTATCATAAATGCTTTTGCATCTGCTTCTTTTAAAAATGGTACGAACTCATTTCCCATAGGTCCATATACATCACTTCGTATCACATAAAATGCTTTAAATCCATCGATTGCATGTTGAGTGTAATAATCAGTTACTTCAAATTTTGTCACTTTATCTTTTGAAGTATTTGGAAAACTTCCCCATTTTGTAGGATTAAAATAAAACTTTACCAAATCTTTTACCCCATCAAAAGCAAAAATTGTTGTAGTGTAATGAAGTTTTGTTGCCCATTTTGGATATTTTGAAACAAACATTCCACAAACTGGACACTTTTCATCATCGTGAATAACAATACTATTTTTATTTTGAGTGAGACCTAGTTTTTTGACATCCCAAAGATATACACTTAGAGGATGAAGATATTTTTCATTTAGTTTACCGCAGATATTTTCACTTACAAGATAGTATTTAAGCTCATTAATTTCAAAAAACATATCAAAATCAATTTCATTTTTTTTACATCGACTTTGATAAATCTTTTCACCCATTTTATAGTATTTTTTTACTTTAATATTATTTCTATATGTTGTCTCTTTTAAAAATCGCTCCTCATCGTAAGAAGCTTGTTTTTTGTAATCAAAAAATTTGTTCAATTTTTTATCGTAATATTTAATACTATTTTTTAAAAGCCCATAATTCTTTTCATCACTATAAACTCCATAATATGAACTATATTGTCGTATTCTACCATTATGAAGTTTTGCTATAAAATTTGAATTAGAATGCTCTTTGAGGTTTTCTCCAGTAATAGGACACCACAATTTTCCACCTTCTTGTTGTAGAAGTGGTAAATCAGATATTCCATAGAGTGCACTTCCGAACAATAAAAAATGCACTAAAATTTTAAACATAGAATTTTTATCTTTGAACTAAATATAAACCAATCACTTGAAGTTGCTTATCACTAATATTTCCACAAATTTTTGATTCTTCTAAAAATGATTTTGCATCTGCAACTGAACTAAATTTTTTATCTGTTTTTTCACACATTTTATTGTATATCATCTCACCCATTTTAGCTGCTTTTGCTTGTCTCTCTCTTGTTGCTGCCATATCTTTTGCTTGAGTACTTTTTACCATTTTATACACTTCACCAAAAGTTTTAACATCTCCACCATTCTCATTAGCAAACTGTTTTGCAGCTTCACTTGTACCAAATCCATAGATGCTTGTGCTACTCATTGTTGCTGGTTTATTACTCCCAACTACAAAACTAGCTTTGAAAGCATCTATCATTTTTAATGTACTATTATCAATTACTCTAATGTTTTTCATTTTTTGATTATTAACCATTTCATCTTCCACAAAACATACAATAGAACAATATTGTTTTTCGTTTCCATTTGCATTTGCAGCAAAATTTGTTTTATAAAAGTTGTGAAGAGTCATACCACATACTGAACAAAAATCTTTATTCTTTCCCTTTTGAACATTGAGTGCATCTGATTTTGAAACTGCTCTAAAGTCAGCTTTATTATTTTGTTCACCCATACCAAAAAGTAGAGTTGAAAGAAGTGTTGTGAAAAATATTGATTTTACAATTTTGAAGAATATTGCCATAGAATGCCCCTTTTTTTAATTTGAAGCATTCTAGCAATTATGTGTTAAATGAAAGTTAAATATCCACTTTTAGATAATTAAGCTATTCCTGGAACAATACCTGGATTACCTTTTACACCAATCATATCTGGTTTATCAACTTTAAGATTTCGCTTATCGAAATGTTTCATCTCTTTCATATACGTTTCTACAGTTTCCCATACTGGCTCACCTGGAGATTGTGCACCAACAGTTGACCAACCTGCAACTTTATACATTTTATTTGCTTCCATTAGTTTACCATTTGACAATCTAATATTTGTGATTCTCTCTCCAATTTTCTTTCTAGGATCAATCGTATATGAGATACCACCAGTTCTAACCATATCTCCACCTGATTGCAAGAATGGGTCAGTGTTAAATAAATTATCAGCAACATCCTCTAAAGTAAGTTTGATATCAGCACCACTAAAATCTCTTGCATATGTTTCAGCATAAGTCATAGCAGTTTGAGTTGATAAATCATCAAATGTAATTGCTTGACCTGGCATCATTGTTGTTCCCCATCTAAATCCTGGACTTAAAGAGATATCAGCACCTTTTACACTTCTAAGAGCATCACAGATAATTTGATCCCAAGAACCATTAAAGTTTCCTCTTCTATAGAGTGTTTCATCAGTTGTAGCGATAACTCTATTTAAATCTTTTAAATATGGTTTTCTTACATCATCAATAAACGCTTTCATCTCTTTATCTTCAGGTACTAAATCTGAGAATATTGGAAGAAGTGTAAATTTGAAATCTTTGATTTTTCCACCTTTGATATCAAGGTCAAGTACATTTAAGAACTTTCCATTTGATCCTGCATTACAAACATAAGTTGTACCCTCTTTATTTTTAACAGGTACTGCTTCAGGTACACCATCATGAGTATGTCCACCCATAATAAAGTCAATTCCAGTACAAACTTCTGCCATTTTTTGGTCAACGTCAAATCCATTATGTGAAAGAACAATAATAGCATCTGGTTTATCTTTTGCTTTGATTTGATTTACAAGCTCTTGCATATCATTTTCCTTAATACCAAATGACCAATCAGGGATAAATCTTTGAGGATTTGCAATTGTTGTATATGGGAAAGCTTGTCCAATTACAGCAACTCTAGCATCACCTAATTTTTTAATAGTATATGGTTTAAACAGATGTCCAGTATCTTCACTATATGCTGGGCTTCCATTCATTAAAGCATCTTCTCTTACTTTAATATTTTGTGCTAAGAATTCTGCATTTAAATCTTTTACATTTGCTAAAACTTCATCTGCAAGATATGTAAATTCCCAGTGTCCAACAGCTACATCAACACCAAGTTTGTTCATAGCTTGAACCATATCTTTTCCTCTAGTTTGTAAAGATGTCCAGCTCCCTTGCCAAGTATCTCCACCATCCATAAGAAGAGTTTTATCAGCTCCATAATTATTTCTTAAATAATTTAGAACTGTTTTGATTTGTGCAAATCCTCCAACTCTCCCCATATGTTTCGCATGTTTTTCAAAGTTTACACAACTAAATGCATATTCTAATCTTTTGTTTCCTTTGATACCATAATGATTTAATAATTTATCCCCAACAATATGTGGAACTTTCCCATAATTTGAGTTAAATCCTAAATTTACATCTGGCTCTCTAAAATAAACTGGTAATAATTGTGCATGTGAATCTGTCATATGCATAAGTCTTACATTTCCAAAGCTATCTAATTTATAATAATCTTCAGGTTTTTTACTTACAGTATTTGCAAGTCTAGTGTGAGAATTTGCAAATACTGGTGCTGCGCTTAGCATTGCCGTCATATAAACAAATTCTCTTCTACTTAATTTACTCATTTTTATATCCTTAATTTTATTTCATAAAATGAAAGTACCCCTTCATTTTTTTGTTCTTTAACAGTTAAATAAGTTTAACTTAAGAACCAAGCCTAAAGCACAATCAGAAGATTGTGTGTTGTTTCAATTGTACATCTTTATTAATAAAAAAAGCCAAGAAAAACTTGGCTTTTTAAATTATTTATTCTTTCTATGCTACAAATTAGTATTTGTATCCATAACTTGGAACGGCTTCTTTCCACTCAGTTGAAGCTTCATTTTCTTGTATAAGTGCATTAATTGCAAATCTACAAGCTCTTTCCGCTGCAAATTCAGTTGAAAGAGTATCTTTAGTTGGTTTACCTTTATCATCTAAAAGTACAACTTTATCTGCTTTTGCATCAATTGCTTTTTGTGTTTCAGTGATATAAACTGAAGCTGGCATTCCAAATCTCATAAATTCAACACCGTGTTTTACAGCGATTGGGTTAAATTTAGCAGCTTGATCAAGTACGGCTTGAACACCATTTACTTTTGTATTACAAACTTTAGCAACATCTAAAGAATATGCATCACTTGCTTTTACTTCAGCAGGTGTTGCTGGAGTTGATGGTGCTGAACCACATCCAGCAAAAAGTAATGTTAAACCAGCTGATAATGTTATTTTATATATATTTTTCATAGTAGTTTATCTCCTTACTTTCTTAAATCTGGACCGTCGATTTTCATTCCATTTGACATATATCCCATGAAATAAAGCATCTCTTGCATTTGTTTACTATCATCTTTAGGTGGTTTTTGACCTTGATCAACAATACATCCACTCATTCTTCTCTCAGCAGTTCCTAAACTATCCCATTTAAGTCTAAATACTGGCCAATGAGTCATTTGTCCTAAAAGTGGTGACATAGATTCGTTTCTAACTCTTTGTCCTGCACCTTGCACATGGCACGTAGCACATGACATTTTTAAGTATCCTCTTTGAGAATAGTAATATTTTTTTCCTCTTTCATAAGCATCTTGTGCTTCTTTAGAGTTAATTTGTACATCTACTACTTTTCCAGCTTCTGCTGCTTTTGTACCTAAAAATCCTTGGAAACTTGCCATATCATCTTTTTTAGTATTCCATGGTTTTTCACCATTTTCTGTTAAACAATTATTTACTGCAACTGTTAAAGAAACTACAGCTTTTTTTGTCTCATCAAATTTTGGATACTCATTACTTACAGTTGGGTCTGGGAAACAATCTGCTAAAGATTTACCATTAGCAAATGGTTTTTTATAAAGTTGTGCACCTTTCTCTACAGCATCTTCAAAAGGCATCATCCCATCTTTAAATGTAAGATATTGATCTTTTGCTGATTGATTATAAGCATACGAACCGATATTAAAATCGTTATGTTTAACACCTTTTACAAATCCTTTTAATTCAGTATCTGTTGAGTAAGGGAAAAATCTATCTTTATTTTTCTCACCATCTTCAAATTTATCTTCAAAATATTTGATAATTGCTTTTCTATCCATTTCTGCTTGCTCAGTAAAAGCGTTAGCGTGTAATGCGCTTGCTGCTAATACCAAAAGTACAGAAGATTTTGCGACTTTTAATAACATATCGTCTCCTTATTTTTATTTTTTAGTCAATACTTATTTAACTGTTACTTTATCTTCTTCTTTATTTCCAAGTAAATCAGTTGTTTTTACAACTACTTCATCACCAGCTGCACCTTTGAAAGTAAATTTGATAAATGGGTCTTTTGAAACAAATTGACTTACTGACATTTCAAATACAACATCCGTACCAACAGTTGCTACAATGTAAGTTAAAAAGTTAGCAGGAACTTTTTTTCTTTCTGCTTCTTGATAACTTAACATATCATGTTTAAACATACTTTTAACTTCTACAATACCATCTTTTACTTTTGCTTTTAATTTCATATTATTATTCCTTTTTATTTTTTTCTATTTTTTCTATACTATCTTTAGCTGAGAGGTTTGATCAACCACCGCATCCACCGATAGTAACTTTTACAACTTTACTTGCAGAATATAATTTTCCATCAACATCAGCTACAACAGTAACTGTACCAGTTTTTTGCATTTTAATTCTTAGAGCATAATCACCAGTTGCTTTTGCACCCATTGTAAATGCACATACAGTTGCTTCTGGATTTGCATCTTGGAATACTGCTATAGTTTTAGCTTTTAAAGTAGTTTCAAAACTAATAGGTATAACAGCACCATTTTCAGCGATATCTGGAGCTGATAAAGTGATTCCACCCTCAGTTAAAGCACTTGATCCAAACATTGCTTTGATAGCTTCATCAACTTTTGTTGCTTTCCATACTAATGGCTTTGAAGCTCTAAAATCCTCTGCACTTAAAGCAGCTGGTATCATAGATACTGCAGCAACACCTAAACTTAAACCTAAAAAATTTCTTCTATTCATTCTGTTCTCCTCAAATTTTTAATTAATTGTTTTCAAAAAAGCAACTACTGCTTTGATTTCACTATCACTCAACCAACCATTTTTACCAAATGCAGGCATTGCAGTAATATGACCTTTACTCTCGTAAGGATTATATATCATCTTATAAAGCTCTTCTTCAGGCCAATAAGATAACCCAGTTAAAACTGGTCCTAAACTTCCAGGTCCATCAAGCGTTTGACCATTTACAGCATGGCATGCTATACAGTTACCTTGCTTATTATTAGAATATATTTTTTTACCTTGATCCGCTAACGAATCTGCAAAAACATTTGAAACTAATAAGCCACTAACAGCAGTTGCAATTAGCAATTTGTTTGCTACTTTCATATCGACTCCTTCATTTTTTTAGTAATCTTTTAATACCAAGACGGAGAATTATAATCAAATTTTAGAAAGAATGTCAAGGAAATTTAAAAAAAAAATGATTTATTTTCATACTATAAGTTTATATTTTTTATATTATAAGTTTGAGATAAGATATTTTAATAAAATACCTATTTTATAGGCTTTTTATAATAATAATTTGTAATAGTTAGGCTAAGTAAAATTATCAAAAACATATAGATTTTATTCATATTTTTTAGTTTTACTTTTATAATATTTTATTATATTATGAAAAGTTATAAAAGTTATTCTGTGTAAAAATATTTAAAAATAAAAAAAGCCCACTTTCAAAAAAGTGGGCTTTTAGTTTTTATCAAAACAAGATAATTTATTAAAAATTATTTACTTGCTTCAATCATATAATCAACGATTTTTTTGAAATCATCATCTGACATCTCAAGACCACCTTTTGGAGGCATAGCATTAATACCATTGATACCATTGTGATATACAGCATCTAAACCTTTTGCAGTAACTTTTGCCCAAGCATCTTTGTTCCCAACTACAGGAGCTCCAATAGCTTCATTTCCATGACAAGCACTACATTTTTCTTCATATGCAGCTTTCATAGGATTAGCACCTTCTACTACTGGTACAAACCAATCTCTTTTTGTCGATGGTGTTGGATTAAAATCTTTTAATTCATTTTTAATTTTAAGAACTGGAACTGGACCTTTAACACAATTTTTCATACATCTTTTACCAGTACCATAATTCTTAGGATCACTCATAAATGCTTGAACATTTTTTGGCCCTTGTTTAGGATTTTTTGTATCAACATCTGGGTAGAAACCTTCAGCATTTGGCATTTTTATTTTCGAAAATTTTTCTCTATTTAAAACATAATCGTCACCAAGTTCTTCACCATCGATTTTAATACCATTAATAGATAATAAATATGCTGTAATTGCATATGTTTCACTATTACTTAAACTTTTTGGATGTGGGAATGGCATAGCATCTTGGATATACCAAAATAATGTACTGGCATATGGCCAATATGATCCTATTGTTCTAATTGGTGCATCTGGATTTGGATTTTCGTCAGCTGGATTCATAAGTTGATTTTTTAAACTATTAATACTTCCTCCAGCAAGTCTTGGATATCCTTTTCCACCACTACCAAAATCACCGTGACACATAACACATTGCGCATCGTAAAGTTCTCCACCTTGCTCAACTGTACCTTCAGCTTTTTTGGGTTTTCCATCTTCACCAAGAACTACTTCACCATTTTTTGTATCAAATTCTGGCATACCAGTACCATTAGGCATAGTATCAATATTCCAAGCTGCTATCTCTCTTGGAGTTGCTGCTCTTCCATGGTTGAATTTTACCTTTTGGTCATTTACATAATATGATGTATATTTACCTTTTTTAACATCATACTTTACTCCACCGTCAATCGCTTTATTAGCCATTTTATCTCCAGCAACTGCTGAAGTTAACATTAAAGAAGCTGATAAACTTATACCAACAAGAGTTGTTGCCTTAAGCTTTATGTTTTCTAATATGTACATTACTACACTCCCCTTTTTCATTTATTTCCCAAGTTACGATAGCATTTCTATGATATACAGATTCAACACCAATAACTGAAGTTTCTTCATCAATTGTAGGTTGAACATTACCCATATCATCATAAGATCTACTTGCAAGTAATAGTGGTTTACCGTCCCATTTAGTAACATAACTAAATCTAGTCCACGCTTTTGGCAATACAAGACCTTTTAATTTAGCTTCTACCCAGTTATTTCCACCATCGAAAGTTAAATCAACACCTTTAATAGTCCCTTGACCAGACCAAGCAAGACCTTCAATCTCTACCATCTCTCCAACCTTAAGTTCAGTCCATGGTTTTTCAGGACATGGGCTAATAACAACTGAATTTACTTCATTTGCCCAGAAATATTGGATAGCTTTTCCACTATGTTGTAACATTGTATATTTTGAAGTTTCCTCTTTTGAATGCCATGGTTTATCTGAGAATTCTAATCTTTTTAACCATTTAGTATTTAAGTTACCTTCCCAACCTGGAACTAATAATCTTAAAGGATAGCCTTGCTCTGGTCTTAATGCTTCACCATTTTGTCCCCATACAAGCATTGCATCATCAAGTGCTTTTTCAACTGGTATAGTTCTTGGATTTCCTGCATTATCAGAACCTTCAGCAAGCATCCATACAGCATCATCAGCAAGACCAATATCATCTAAAACAGTCTTCAGCATAACACCTGTCCACATAGCACAACTCATCATCCCTTTTAAGAATTGAGTATTATTGAACTGTGGTCCTCTCCAGTCTGTTGAACCATTTGCTGGACACTCAATAAAGTAAATTCTACTTTCACTTGGATATTTTTTCAAATCATCAAGTGTAAAAACAACTTCTCTTTTCACTTTTCCATGAATCATAAGTCTGAACTCATTTGGATCAACATGTGCTGTTCCACCATGATTTCTTGTAAAAAATAACCCATTTGGAGTAATTATCCCTTCAGATTCATGTACTGGACACATAGAAACAGATGCATACATATCACCAGATGATAGTAAGTCTGTAGTTCTTCTTACATTGTTATGCTCATATGGAGATGGCATTCCATAAGGATTCTTTGTAACCAAATCACCTAGTTTTGTCCCCCAAGGTGCCTCTTCAATTATCGCTTTATCATCAGCTCTAAGACTAACTGGTGACAATACTTGTGCTGCAGCAACTGCACCAACTGAATACACCGCTGTTTTTTTAAAAAATTCTCTTCTACTATTTGGCATTTCTGCTTGAGTAGTTAAGTCTTTTTTAAAGATTTCGCTTATTTTCTTCATTGTTCCTCCTATATTTTAGTAATTCACTTACCACTAAGAACGGAGATTATAGTAAAAAAATATTTCGATTGTCAAGGAATTTATCTAAATAAAAATATTATTTTCTCTTATAAAATATAAAATTAATAAATAATATAAGATATAGTTTTTATTTTGTTTTTCTAGTTTAATAAAATTATTATATTTCTCAAAAAAGTACTTATTTTATGGTACTTGACAGCTATGTATAAAGAGAATTTATGAAAATAATAGATTAATCTTTTAATAAAAATACTTCTATTTTTTTATTAAAATTGCCTCAAAAAGTAACACATCATTTATTTTGTTATGGTAATATTTTACAATTTTTAAAATAGGTGATAAAAAATGTACAACAAAATCTTAAAATTATTCATAGCAAATAAAGAAACAAAACAGATGGATGAAAAAAAAGAGCTTCAGCTAGAAATCGGTGGAATAATCGATGATAAATATTTCGGAAGAGAAAATAGAGAAATTTTACTCACAAGTGTAGCTGGATATGAATTAGCTTTAAAAAATAATATTCCCATGGTATATGGAACTTTAGGGGAAAACATCCTAACTGATATGAATACTAAAACCTTGCAATTAGGAGACAAACTCAAAATAGCAGATGCGCTACTTGAAGTAAGTATGCTTTGTCCTGTTTGTACCCATCTTTCAGTCATCAAAAAAGAACTCCCTAATCTTATAAAAGAGGATAGAGGGATTTTTCTAAAAGTGATAAATGGTGGGGAAATATCACTGAACGATACAATTCAATTATTATAAATAATTCTCTTTTGTATCGCTAAAATCTATTTGTGTTCCCATTGTTTTATATTTATCAAAATAATATGTCACAAAACTTTTGAGATTTTCATTGTTTGGAAGAAAATAATTTGTCTCTTTTTTTGCAAATTGATGAAGCCATAAAGTTGCATCTTGTTTAGTTAAATAATGATTTGCTAAAGATGAATATGTTGAGATATACCAATCTTTCAAAGTTTTTATAGCATTTTCACTTTTATCAATCAAAAGTTCCTCTTTCTCTTTATTAAAAGATAAAACACCACATTCAAAAAGCCCACTTAAATGGATAAGTCCCTCACAATAATATGGTTGTACTTCATCAACTTCCATCCAACCAATAAGTCCAACTGCTCGTTTAATTGTATCGCTTATCACAAATCTTTCAAGCTCTACCTCATCACTATTTCTATCCATAAAAAATGAAACTAATCCACCTGTTGTTGCTTTAAACTCTTCTATATTTTTAAAGTTTCCAGTTTTATTCATCACACTTTCACTTGTCTCATCACACCATAAAATGTGTCCAAATTCATGTCCAATTGTTGTAATATCATATACTCTATGCCAATCAGAACTATTTTTAAATAAAAAATTTCGCTCTTGCGTTAAAAATTCTTGTCCAAAAATATCAGTTGAAAGTTTTAAAAATGGTTTTGCTCTTTGTGTTTGAAGTATCTCATCACTAAAAGCAAATATCTTTTTACCAAGCTCTTTTGATATTTTTTCATCGTTTGGTACAACTTGAGCTGAAAAAAGTCCATTGTATTCTGCTCCAAAAAAGAGTGCAGGACGACCTATATAAAGTTGTACTTTATCTAAACTTTTTTGGCAAAAATCGAAAGTTGTTTTGTATTTTTCTTCACTATCAATAGCTTTATAAAGCTCATTTGACATATTTTTGAGTTTTTTTGCTCGTTGATTTTCACTTTGATATGTTGGATTTGAAAGTCGAATATCCCACTCCAAGGCAACTGCTTTTCTATAATGATCTTCATAATATTCAAGTGGATGCCCAATTTGGATAGGACTCGTTATCTCCATCCAAGCCCTATCTACTTCACTCCAATAATGTACCAATCTATCTGGACGTTTTTCACTAAAAGCTGTGATTAATGACTGAATATATTTTACATATTGCCATTTTTGACCATACACTTCATCTTCGAGTTCTATTAAAGTATCGCTAAATTCTTCTAACGCATCAACAACCCCTAACACCTCTTTTCTAAATGCTTTAATATAAGCTTCACTTTTATATCCAATAGTATCTTCGCCATCCTCTTTTACAAGTACACTATAACTTCTATCAGCTACTAAATCATCATGCCCTAAATCAAAAAGATTATTTTTTTCTAAATACTCCATAACTTTTTCATCATTTCCAAATTTAGCCAATAACTCTTTATTTATTCCATTGATAATATGAGCTGTCCAACTACTTTGCCAAACTGTCATACTAAGTCCAACATTGTAAACACCTTTAAATATCTCTCTATAAAATGGTGTTAGAAGATTTTCTTTTTGAATAAATTCTATTGTTTCATTATGGTAGTCATTCCAAAAGTTTGCTACAAATTTATAAGCCGTCTCAACTAAAGAGATTATTTCTATATCACTTAGTTCCCTTTTTTTTAAAACTTGCACAAAACTATCATCTCTTAAACTTACAAGTCTGCCTACAAGTGCAACTCGTAAATCATCACTCATAGAAAGTCCAAGTTGTTTTGCCATCGCATCAATGATTTCTAGTTTTTCAAACTGATTATTTTCTAAAAATTGGTAAAGCTTATTAACCTCTTTTTTCTTTTCGCTTAAATAATCATATACTACTTGTACATCACTTAAAAATTTATCTTTCATATTGCCCTCTAATTTTTTTATTTTTATTTTTGAGTTTTTATCAAAAACTCTTCAAATTCTACTATCTCTTTTTCTCTTCCCAAAATAACAATAATATCACCAGCATCCAACTTATGATTTATTCCTCTAGAAGAAAATGTAAATTCATGACTTAATTCTTTATCTTGAATACCTAATAAAAGTAAATTAAACTGCTTCAATTCTACAAGTTCTTTTGAATACTTTCCATCTAATATACTATTCTCTAAAATCAAAATCTCTTTCACTAATAATCCAGAATGTCCATACAAAATCCCATCCATAATACTAAGTGAAATTGGCTTATCAAGTTGTCTAAAAATTCGTAAACCCGTTGTTTCACTAGGATTTATACAAACTGTCGCTCCAGCTAAATGTAACTTTTTCTCTTCATTTAAATCATTTGCTAAAGTCATTATTCGTAACTCTTTATTTAAACTTCTAGCACTTAGGGTCACAAATAGATTTCTATTAAATTCATTATGAACACAAAAAATAATCTCTATAGCATCGGTGTTGATACCTAAAGACAAAAGCTCTTTATCATCATAACACTCAAAATCGTAAATATTAGTTGTGTAGTTATCTTTTATAGCAAACTGCCGAATAGCGCCAATAGGTTCAATTATAGCAAACTCATATTGTTCCTCTTGCAATTTTGAAGCTATCTCTGCTGCAAGCTTACTATATCCAAATATTAGTACCATTATTTTGCCCTTTGAAGATATTTTTTAAATTCTGCTATTGTTTTTTCATACCCAATCACCACTAAAAAATCTTTTTCTCGTATGGTAATACTCTCTTTATTTGGATTGAAAATAAATTTCTTTTTATCTTTATCATTTGTAAGTCCCACAAAAGTAAGATTAAACCTATCAAAACTAATATCACTTAACTTTTTACCTACAAAAAGTGAGTTTTGAAAAATTTCCACTTCATTGATAACTGCACCTTTATAATCTGTAAGAATATCATCAATAGCTTCATAAGCAATAGGAGCTTTAATAAAGCCAATAGCAACTTTTGCTAATAGGTCATTTGACATTATCAACTCATTTGCACCAGCAATTTTAAGCTTCTCTTTTGTTCTTTGTCTATTACATTTTGAAATTATTTGGATGTTTGGATTTAAACTTCTGATAGCCAAAATAATTGAAAGATTAATCGTATCATCTTCAGTTAAAATAACAACCGATTTGATATTTGTATTCAATCCAATTTTTTCTAACAAATCAATATCACTTGCATCGTCTTTGATAATATTTACACTATGAAGCTCAGCTTGATGAAACACTTCAGGATTTGGGTCTATCACAAGTACACGATGGCTATTTTTAAGTAAATTTTCCACAAGCATATGCCCAGCTTTCCCAAAACCACATACCAAAATATATTTTTTTGATTTATTGATACTTGTTAAAGTTTTTGTTTTTTTAATCAAATCTAATTTATCAGACATAGCACTTGTAACAATCGCAGTAAAAAATGCAGCAACTGCAATTCCAGCGACAATCAAAATAAGCACAACCAATCTACCAGCTTCAGAATGTGGTGTAATATCCCCATATCCAATAGTAGCTACTGTTATAAATGACCAATAAACAGAATCAGCAAACGAATTTACATTATGATTGACATCTCCACCCTCATAGATATAAAATACAATTGCAGCAAAAAATACAACCAATAGGTAAAGCCCTAATAACATTATCAATTCTGTTTTTTTTTCGACAAATATTTTTATAAATTGATGGAGTGAACTTGAATATCGAAGCACTTTAAAAAGTCTAAAAAGTAAAAATATTCTTAAGATTCTAAGAGGTCTATATGATGGTAAGATGGCTAAAATATCGATTATTGAACTAAGGGAGAAAACATACGATATCTTTTCTTGAAAAATAATTTTCAAAGAGTGACTCAACTTAAATGGTATATTGAGATATTGTGATTCTTCGTAATCTTTTATGATTTGTTTATGGGATTCATAGCTTAAAATATACCTGCCAATATATTCTATGATAAATACAGTAACAGCAAAATATTCATAATAAATAAGATTTTCATCCACTGCATGACGAACTTCATAAACTAATATTCCCACCGTTGTAATAACTAAAAAAACAATAAACAGATCAAAAAACTTTTTGTATCTTGAATATTCATTTTCAAGAATATTAACTAAAAAAGTTCTAAACCTATGATAAGAGTTAGAACTTTCTATAGAATAAGCTAGTTTTACAACTTTAAGGGAAAAGTGATTAGACATTATGCAATTGATTTTTAGAAAGTAAATTTTTCATTGATAAATAACTATTTAAAGCACTTATATATGCTTTTGCACTAGCTAACATCGTATCTATGCTCAATCCATGCCCAATCATTGCAGGGTTGTGATTGTCAAAAACAACTTTACAAGTTACTTTAGCTAATGCATCTTGACCTTCACTCACAGCTTTAACTGTATAATCATTTAAGACACCTTTGTATCCCGTGATTCTATCAATTGTTTTGAAAATAGCATCGATTGTACCATCACCAATAGCAGCATCAGTGTACTCTTTTCCCTCAAATTTAACACACACTGCAGCACTAGGCACTCCATTTGAACAATCAGCAATTTGCAATGAAATCAACTCATAAGTGACATTTGTTGATAATTTTTCATCTGTGATAATCATTCTGATATCATCATCTGAAATCTCTTTTTTCTTATCACAAATATTTTTGAAACTCTCAAATGTTTTATTTAACTCTTCATCACTTAAATTATCAATTCCCATAGAAACTAACTTATCTTTAAATGCCGCTCGACCTGAGTGTTTTCCTAAAACTATTGAGTTGTTTTTTTCAATTCCAATATCTTCAGGTCGTATAATCTCATAAGTTTCACTATGTTTTAAAACACCATCTTGATGGATACCACTCTCATGTGAAAATGCATTTTTTCCAACGATTGCTTTGTTTGGTTGAGGCTCAATACCAGTAATTGTAGCAACTAATTTACTAGCTTTCATAATCTCTTTTGTATTGATATTGGTATCAAATCCACCAAACATATCTTTTCGTGTTTTTAAAACCATCACAATCTCTTCCATTGCTGCATTTCCAGCTCTCTCACCTAAACCATTTATCGTACACTCAACTTGTCTAGCCCCAGCGTCAATTCCAGCTAATGTATTTGCAACCGCTAAACCTAAATCGTTGTGATTGTGTAAAGAGATAATTGCTCGACCATTTATATAGGTATGTAACTCTTTCACCATCGCATAAATCTCATTTGGTAATCTATACCCAACAGTATCAGGTAAATTAATTGTTCTTGCCCCCGCACTTATAACTGCATCGATTATCTCTTTCATAAAAGGGATTTCACTTCTCCCTGCATCTTCTAAAGAAAACTCTACATCATCGACAAAAGTTTTTGCATAAGTTACCGCGTTTACAGCTTTTTTAATCACTTCATTTGGAGCCATTTTTAATTTGTACTGCATATGGATTGGACTTGTTGCTATAAAAGTATGGATTCTATTCATTTTTGCACTTTGAACTGCTAATCCAGCTTGTTTGATATCATTATCTAAAGCTCTTGCTAATGAACAAATTCTACTATTTTGTATCGTTTGAGCTATTTGTGAAATCGCATCAAAATCCCCAGGACTTGCAGCTGCAAAACCAGCTTCTATCACATCCACTCTCAATCTTTCTAATTGTTGTGCTATTTGAATTTTTTCACCTGTATTCATTGAAGCACCTGGACTTTGCTCACCATCTCGTAATGTTGTATCGAAAATTATTATTTTTTTATCGTCTGTTATTATGTTTGACATATTATTTTATCCTTTTTAATATCCCATTTTAAAAGGGACCATCTATTTTTTAAGCCGACTAAAGTCAGCTTTACGGTGTTTCGTAAAGCCGATTTTAATCGGCGATTCAATTTCAACTTATCACAAAACTAAAATCAATTTTAGTATTATTTAAAAAATTTCTTAAAATTTATTTTGTAATTGTAGTAAAAAAAACGGAAAACTTGACTGAAATAGTCTTATTTTGATAAGAGGAGAAGGAGGAGAGTTTTATTTTCTGTGATATTTGTAGTTGTGTTTATTTTCTTCATTGTAGAAAATTTTTTCATTTGTGTACCCCTTCTTTTTTTAATTTTTTGAAGAGAAACTTTATCTTATAAAACTTAAAAATTCTATAAAAAGTTTTTATAATTTAAAAGAGCTAAAAATTAATTTAGCTCTTTCATTCTTATACTATTTTATACAAGTTGATACACGAAATCAGCTTGAGTAATTCCTGAAGCAACACCAAGAAGTGAAATAGTATCTCCACCTGTAAGGGTAATAAGTGCATAATCTCCATCAAGTGACCCATTATTGTCTGTATCGTATTTATCATAAGTAACATCTTCTACATAATTATTAAAATCACTAAATGTTAATTGTGTACCATCTACTCTTGCTGCATCAGCATAATCTAAAGAACCAGTAGCAAATGAAAGTGATATTTTATCTGTTTCATCAGTAAAATCAGTAATAGTATTTGTACCATTTGCTTTTAATACCCCACTAAAGATAAATGTATCAGCTCCTGCCCCACCTGTTAAAGTATCTGTTCCTTTTCCTGCATAAATTTTATCATCACCAGCTCCACCTTTTAATGTAAGATTTTGACTATTGCTTGCATAAGAACCATTGATTGTAAGGTGTTCAGTAGCACCAGAAAGAGACCCATCAATTTCTCGAACACCTGCGTTTACCATATAGATATTCATAGTAGCTTCACCACCACCATCAAGTTGTAATTTTTCTATACCTGTTTTGTTATAAAACTCACCATATGCTGTATTAAATGTAACTGCATCAGTAAATTGCATAGTATCAGTTCCATTATCACCAGCTATTTTATCTGCTGAAGTTAAATTTGCAAAAGTGAAAACAAATGTATCATCTCCATTTCCACCCGATAGATTATCAACTCCACTTCCACTTGTAATAATATCATTACCATCACCAGCTACAACTTTGTCATCACCGCTTCCTGTTGTAATGATATCATCACCAGCACCACTTGTTACAGTAAGTCCAACTGTGTAATAACTAGCATCAAGGGTTAAAACATCTCCACTTCCAAGAGTTACAGCATCAACTGTTACAATTCCTGCTGTTTGTGCTAAAGTTGTTGAACTTGAATTTAATGTCACTGTATAATCACTTCCAGCTACAAATGAAAGTTTTTCAACATTTGTAACAAGTGTAAAGTCAGCATCTGTTAAAGCACCTGTTCCAGAGATAACAATAGTATCAACATCTGTAGTTCCCCCACCATTGATAGTATCAGTAGCTGTTAATTGATCAATATTAAATTTAAAAGTATCATTTTTAGCTCCACCATTTAAAGTTACATCGATATCAGTAGTCATTGTTGTCATATCTACATCTATTGTCCCTGTTGTCATTGCACTTCCATCAACTTCTACAACACCTGCTAGTCTTGCTTTTTCCCCAAGGACAATACTATTTCCTGCATAATTAGAAACTTTAATTGTCTCAAGAGATGTAAAGTTAGTAAATGCAGCATCTGCAATAATTGCTTTGTCTGTAATCTCTAAAATATCCGCACCAGCTGCTGCTTGTCCACCTGCTTGTAGTGTTATACCACTATTTGCAAGAACTGATTTCATTTTAATCGTATCATCTCCAGCACCACCTATTATAGAATAAGCTTTTGTAGTAACTATTGACATATCAATTGTATTTGTATTTGTATTCGTAGTTACCAAACTTGCATCAATCGTTAAGATACCAGAATTTGAGAATTTTGACCCTAAATTAAGAATATTAGCCCCATCAGCAAGTTTAAGTGTTTCAACATTTTTAACACCTGTAAATTGAGCATCATTAAGTGTACCTGCATCACTTATTTGCAAGATATCATTTCCACCTGCTCCATCAATTGTATCGGTTAGCGTTAAATAAGCCATTTTTGTTTTAACTGTATCCACACCAGCACCACCTATAAAACTAAACGTTACATCAGAAGTTAAAGATGAACTATCAAGTGTAAATCCACTAGCCGCAAGAGAAGCATCAAGTGTTGTTACACCTGCCGCTGTAGTTTTGTCTCCATAAGTATACGTTTGTCCTGCATAATTTCCAAATTTAAGTGTTTCAATACTTACAACTTGTGTCATATTTGCATCAGCAAAAGTTCCGATTGTTGAATTGAAAATAATTGTATCAACTCCATCATTACCAAGTGTAAGAGCATCAGCATCTCCACCATCAACTTTATCAGAAGCATCTAGTTTGTCACCTTCAAAATAGAATGTATCATTTCCTAAACCAGCAATTATTACATCATCACCATCAATACCTCGAATAATATCAGCACCTTTTCCAAGTGTGATTGTATCAGTTGCTACACTTCCAGTTACATCAAAATTCTTTGTAAGTATAGATGAATTAAATGTCAATCCAGCCGTATCAGCTATAACTTTTGAGATACCTGTTGCATTAAAGTTTGTTTCAGCTACTAAAGAACCTGTTAATTTAATAGTCTCAAATCCAGAAATCTTTCTTGTTGTAAAATCTGTATCTACAAGTGTTGCCGTACCTGTAATATTTAATATATCAGTTCCACTACCACCATTAATAGCTTTCATATCTACATTTACAAGGTCAGTAGCATCCATTTTTACTGTATCGTCTCCACTTCCTAAAGTAATAGTAATTCTATCAACTATACCTGTCGCATCAACTGTAACATTTCCAGTTTTCATAGCTTTTGCATCTAATTCTATAAAAGAAGTACCAGTTAGTACAACTGCTTGCCCTGCTGTATCACTACTAAGTTTAAGTATCTCAACATTTGTTATACCTGCAAAGTTTGCAATATTTGCATAGTTAATAGCTGTTGTGATATTTAATGTATCTGTTCCAGCTCCAAGTGCTATAGTATCACCACCTGTAAGATTAGCAGCAGCTACATTTACAGTATCATTTTTCCCACCTGTTGTAACACTGTCAACTTGATTTCCTAAATTTACTGTGATATTTTTTGTTACTGCTGTAGTAAGGATAGTTGAAGCATCATCAGAACCACTCACATCTACAGTCGTGATCCCCTCAACTGAAGCATTTTTTCCAAGAGTAATACTACCACCATGTGCTAATCCTATCGCTTCAATTCCAGTTAATTTAACAGTTCCAAGAAGAGTAAGATTTGGATCATCAAACATAGTATCTGTGATAGTTGCTCCAGCTGTTGAAATCATAAGTGTATCTATTCCAGCTCCACCATCTATTACTTTTTGAGATTCTGCCGTTCCTGCTCCCGTACCTACAACAGAATATTTTGCAAGATCTGCTAAAGACATCACGATAGTATCAGCCCCAGCTCCCATTTTAACCTCAATAGCTTCAGTTTTACTTGTGACATTGATAATTGAACTTTGAGCTGCTGTCATAAGTGTACCATCTAACATAGAGATAGAACTAGCTGATCCACTAAAATTTACATCATGATTTCCAACTGTTCCAAGTTTCAATATTTCAATATTCGTCAAATTTGCACTAAGTTGTGTAGAAGTTAAATGCGCTTCATCTGTTATGATAATTGTATCTGAGTTACCAGTTCCAAGATTGATTGTATCAAGAGCTCCTAAGTTTGCACTTGTTGTAGATACAAAGTCATTTACATACACACTTTGATGTGTTGTAATTATTTCAGTTGCCCCTTGACCTAAAGTGATATTTAATGATTTAGCAAAATCAGTTGCAACGATAGTAGATGCTGTATTACTAGAAGAGAGATCAACTGTTGTAATACCTGCAAGAATTGCTTTTGTTCCTAAATTTACTGTTCCACCAGAAGAAAGAGATAAAACTTCAACACCAACTAACTTTGTAAAATCAAGATCTACTATAGCAGTAGTTGCTGGTGTACTTATTTTGATTGTATCTATCCCTAATCCACCTGTATAATCTAAAAATTCAGTAAACATATCCGCTTCAATTGTGACCGTATCATTTTTACTTGAAGTGATAAATTTTCCTCCAGCTCTATCAACTAATATCTCCAAATCTTTTGTAAAAGCTGATGTATTAACTGTATAGTTTGCCCCATCTATTCCTCTAAGGTCTAATGTTGTAATACCAGATTTTGCAGCATTTGCCCCTAAAACTATCGTTTGATTAGACGCATTTGTACCAAGTTTTAAAGTTTCTATTGAACTTAATTTAGTAAATTGTACATCTGTAAGATTCGCCGTATCTGTAATGATAAGAGTATCTGTTCCAGCTCCACCATCTAAAGTATCAGAAGAGTTTAGATATAAAGTAGAGTATTGTAAAATATCATTTCCTGCTCCCATATTAGCAATATCATTCCCTTGACCACCTGTAAATGTATCATCCCAAGCTCCACCTAAAACAGTTAGATTTCCTGCAAAAGTTGCTGCATTGATTTCAAAACCATTTGTTGTATTTAAAGCTGTACCATCAACTGTATTGATACCTGCTGTTTTTGCAAAACTCCCTAGAGTTATTTTTTGTCCAGCTTGATTAGTAGCTAATTTGACTACTTCAAGATTTTTAACGTTTGTAAATTGATCATCTGTCATATTACTTGCTGCTATATTTGATACAAGAAGTGTATCTTTTACACCAATTCCACCATCGATACTATCAGCCGATGTTAAATTTGCTGATGCTATTTGTATCGTATCTTCTCCACTACCTGCATCAACTGTATCATCTCCACCATCTAAAATAATAGTATTGATTCCACTTCCACTTGTAATATTATCATTATAAGCACCTGTAGCTGTTGTGATTGTATGATTTCCAGATGTTGCAGTAAGTGTAAGTGCTGTATCTAAAAGAGTTGCATCTACTACTACACCTGAAGATGCTGTTACGGCTGTAAGGTCTACTTTATTGAGTCCTAATGTTTTTGCTGTTGCTCCAAGAGTTAATGTTTGCCCTCCACTAGTATTTAAAAGTTTAAGTGTTTCAATACCTGATAATCCACTCCCATTTCCAGCAAGAAGCCACGATTCAAATGTCCCACCAGTAGTAGCTGCATTTATTGCATCAGCTATGATAAGCGTATCATTTGCACCATCTCCAAGATCTATACTATCAGCACTCGTAGTATTTGCCATCGAGATAGTAACTGTATCACTTCCAGCTCCTCCTGTAAGTGCAACATCAGCAACTAAATCTTTCATATCAATAGTCACACCATTATTTACAGTAAGTGCTGATGCATCAATATTTTTAAGTCCTATAGTAGAAGCTTTTGCACCTAATACAAGTGACTGCCCTATAAAATCTGAAAGAGTAATAGTTTCAATATTTTTGAAATATGTAAATTTATCATCTGTTACTGTGGCTTTATCTTCAATAATAACTTTATCTCCAAAGTGAGTACTATCAAGTGCAACATTTCCTCCACCATCAATACTTAGCTTTGTAGTTAATTTTTCAGAAGTGATTTTAAATGTATCATCACCAGCTCCACCTTTTACACTAAAAGTTGAAGTAACACTTCCAACATCAACGGTGACTGCATTTGTTCCTGTTAAAGCTGTAGCATCAAGCTCTTTTAAAACAGCCAAAGAAGCTTTTGCTCCTAAAGTTACCGTTTGACTATCAAAGTCTGAAAGTTTTAATGTCTCAACAGTTGTAACATTTGTAAAATCTTCATCTATTATTGTTGCAGCATCAGAGATAAGAATTGTATCAATACCACCATTACCAATAATAGTATCTCCTACTGTAAAGTCCGTATTTCTAAATACAATTGTATCATCTCCACTACCAGCATCAACTGTGTCATTTGCCGTTCCTAGCTTAATCATATCATAACCACTACCTGAAGTTATTGTAAAATTAGCTGTATTTAAACTTGTTGCATCTATCTCTAAATTATTTGATGCACTTGATAAAAGTTTTGCATCAATTGTATTGATACCTGCATTTTTTGCTAATGTACCTATAGTTACTTTTTGACCATCAAATTTTGATAATACTAAAGTTTCTACTGAAGTGATATTTGTAAAGTCTGCATCTATAATAGCAGATGTTCCAGATGCACTCGTTGAGATGATAAGTTTATCACTATCTCCTCCTCCATTTATTCTATCATCCAATGTTAAGTTAGCAGCAGTGATAGTAATCTCATCAGCACCTGTCCCAGATTCTACTGTAACATCTCCACCACCAAGAACTATTTTATCTATACCTGCTCCAGTTTTAAGTGTAAAATCAACACTCATAGCTGATATATCTATAGTTGAAGTAGAACCAGTCCCAATAGTCCCCATAGCTGAACCATCAAGTTCTACAAGTCCTCCTGCTTGAGCATTCGCTCCAAATACAATCGATGTAGCTCCTGCTGTATTTGAAAGAACCATTTTTTCAAAACTTTCTACATTTTCAAGGGAAACATCAGTTATTTTTGCCAAATCACTTATATAAATAGTATCTGCTCCATTTCCTCCATGGACGATATCTTTTACAAGATATCCACTTTTGAATGTGATTTTATCATCACCATTTCCAAGTACATAGCTATCAAGTCCACTTCCAGCAACAATAACATCAGCTCCTCCATTACTCACAACTGATAGAGTTTTTGTATATGCTGATGCATCAACATTGATACTAAAAGCATCATTTAATGCTGTAGCATCTATTTGATTTACCCCTGCTGTTTGTGCTTTTGCACCTAAAGTTAAAGTATGATTAAATCCATTGCTTAAAGCAATTGTTTCTAAAGCTGTTTTATTTGCAAAAAGATCATCAAATCCAGCTCCACTTACTTCATCAACAAAAACAACTTTATCTATTCCAGATCCTGCTGTTACTACATCATTAGCTGTAAACTGAGCTTTTTTGAAAGTAAATGTATCATCACCTTGTCCACCTATTAAAGTCATATCTTTATCTGTAGTCATAGATGAAAGATCCATAGAGATACTTTTCCCAGTTGTAATCAATGATGCATCATATTTTAAAATATTTTTCGTTACTGTATTTTCACCAATTTCTGCTGATTGATTTGAGCCATCTGAGAATTTTATAATTTCTGCATTTGTAATTTGTCCTATCATATCATTTGTTAAGTGAACGGCATCGATAAATTGTACTGTGTCAGTTCCTGCACCTGCATCTATACTATCACTTGTATCAAAAGTACTTCCCTCAACTTTAATTAAGTCATTCCCATCTTTTGAATCTATAGTTACATTTCCAGAACCAATAGTTATAACATCCGCTGCATTTCCTGTTTTAATAGAGATATTTCCACTAAACCCTTGTCCATCAATTGTTACAACTGCTGTTCCTATAGTTGTTCCATCTGTAGTACTTGCATCAATTTCATTTAATCCACTATTTTTTGCAAATGTTCCTATTGTTACAGTTTTTGCTCCTGTTCCTAAAAGTTGTAATTTTTCAACATTAGTGATATTTGTAAATGCTACATCAGCAATAGTTGTCGTTGCAGTCATCACGATTGTATCGCTATCATCTCCACCATTAATTGTATCAGCTGATGTAAGAAGTGTACTTGTAGCAAAAGTAACTTTATCTTCCCCTGCTCCAAGATTTAAGGTATCAATTTTAGTTCCAGCCTTAACTAAATCGATTCCAGCTCCACCATTTACAGTCATATCATAAGCTGCAGCAGAAAGATCTATTGTTGAAGTTAGAGTTGTTGCTACACTTGTTGTATCTATCGTTCTTATTCCACTTGTAGCTGCTTTTGCACCATATGTAATACTATTTCCAGTGATATTTCCAAACTTAATAGTTTCAATTCCTGTAATATGTGTTCCAAACCAAGTATCTATGATAGTTGAAGCTGCAGAAGTTGAAGTAAATTGTAAAGTATCATTACCCAATCCACCATCAACTACATCATTTGCCGATGTGATAACCGAAGAACTAGTAAACTGAATGATATCATCTCCATTTCCAGCGCTAATAGTAGCTTTTGAAGTAGCTGTATCACCAAGCATAATTGTATCATTTCCACCAGAAGTAACAACATTTAAGTCACTTGTAACTGCACTTGCATTTACTTTAACATTATTTGTTCCTGTTAATTTTGAACCGTCTACTTTTGTAAAGTTGTTAGTTACTGCTAATGTTAGCTCTTGATTATTAAAGTTTCCAAGAACTAAATTTTCTACATTTGTAACTTGTGTAAATTTAGCTGTTGTTGTTTCATTGATTGCTGTAGTTAAAACAAGTGAGTCGTTTGTCCCACCTTGACCATCTATAACATCAGCTGTTGTTAAATTTGCAACAACTGCTTTAATTGTATCATCACCCAATCCAGCATTAATTGTATTATTCCCTTGCCCGATTGTAATGATATCAGCTCCGTCATGCCCTGTAATTGTGATATTTCCACTTGTACCAGTAAGGTCAATAGTTAAAGCTTCAGTTGTGATAGCACTCGTATCAATAGTAGTAATTCCAGCTGCTTCTGCTAATGCCCCAAGTGTAACATTATGTACACCTGATCCAAGTTTAAGAGTTTCTACACTTTTAACATTTGTAAATGCACTATCTCCTATATAAGAACTGTTTGTAAGCCATAGGATATCTGTTCCACTTCCTCCATCAATAGTATCATCACTATCAAACTGCGTTCCTACCATTTTAATAGTATCAGCCCCAGTTCCACCTAGATAATTTAATCCAATATTACTTGACATTGAAGACATATCTATAGTTGTTGCGCTTCCACTTAGACTATTGTCAATTTTTGTCAGTCCAGAAGCTTTTGCATAATCAGCTAAAGTTAAACTATTTGCAAAGTTTCCAAGTGTAATCGTTTCAAGATTCGAAATTTTTGCAAAATCACTATCTATAAGGTCAGCAGCTGTTGTAAGGATAAGATTATCTGTCCCATCTCCAAAATCAATTGTATCATTTCCATCAATATTATTTGTAACTATCGTTAAAGTATCATCTCCAGCACCTAATGTTGCTGTATCAGCTCCAGAACCTAAAGTGATTATATCATCTCCAGCTCCTGTTTTAATATTGATAGCTGTTGTTAAAGTTGCACCACCCACAGTGATACCATTTGTTGAAGATAAAGTATGTGCATCTAAAACAGATGTTAATCCATCTCTTAAAACTATTTGTTGTCCAGCAAAATTTCCAAGTAAAATCTTATCTATATTTGAAACTCCAGTAAATTTAGTAGCATCTGTAAATATAACAGAATTCACAAATTCTAAAGTATCCCCAACACTTGTCCCATTTGATCCACCATTAATAGTGTCACTACTAGAAATTTGGTCCGCTCTTAATTTAAAGTAATCATCACCAGCTCCACCTTTAAGTGTATATCCACCAATAGCTGTAGTATTTGATGTACTCATATTTGTCATGTTTATAGTCAAACCGTACCCATATGAACTATTCATACTTCCATCAATCGTTTTAACACCAGCAACTTGCATCGTATCACCAAATTCAACACTATTGCTATAGTTTGTAAATTTAAGTATATCAACACCTAAAATATTTGTAAATGAAGCATCTGTGATATTTGTAGTTGATTGACTAAGCGAAGATATCTCCATAGTGTCTGTAGTTCCAGCGCCAAGGTCTATTCTATCACCACTTGTGATATGACTTCCAAGCATTTTGATAGTGTCATTTGATGCTCCACCTGTAATTGTAAAGTTCCCATCAGTAGTCATAGATGAAAGGTCAACTGTCACCCCAGAACTAACTAAACTTGCGTCAATAGTATCAAAACTAGCTGCTTTAAATTTATCACCAAGTGTTATAGTTTGTGCTGTTGTTGCAGTAAGTGTTAATTTTTCCATATTTGATATATTCGTAAAAGTTACATCACTTAAACCATTTGCTGAATCTGAAATATTTAAGATATCTTTTGTATTTTGCCCACCACCATTAATGCTATCATCTTTTGTAAGATTTGCATAAGTTGTATTAATTATATCATCACCATTACCAGCTGTTACTGTTACATTTCCACCACCAATCGTAATCGTGTCATTTCCACCACCAGTTGTAATGGTCATATTTGAAGAAACTGCTGAAGTATTAATTGTCGCTGTTGCACTTCCTAAACCACTTGCATCGATAGTTTTAAGTCCACCATCTACCGCATTTACACCTACTGTGATATCTTGTGCAAGATTTTCAGTAAATTTAATAGTCTCTACACCTGTAGAAGTTGCAGCAAAATCAGCATCAGTAATTTTATCTGCTCCAGTTGCTGTCCCACTTAGTTGAAGTACATTTGCCCCAGTTCCAAGTTTAAGAACATCTGATGAAGTAAGGTGTGTTCCATTCATAGTGATAGTATCTATCCCTGCTCCACCAGTGATATCAAAAGCTACATCTGCAGTCATTGTACTTGCATTGAATTCAAATGTTTTATTAGATGCAACTATCGAAGCATCTATTATTTTGATACCACTATCTTTAAATTTATCTCCAGCAGTTAAAGTATGTTTTGCACTCTCACCATAAGTAAGTTTTTCCATATTTGTAATATTGGTAAAATCTGTATTAATTATAGTTGTATCTGCTGTACCATCACCTTTTATAGTAAGGGTATCTACATCAGTTGTACTTTTTCCGTTTATTGTATCACTTAAATCAAGTTGGCTTGCAGCAATTATAAATGTATCATTTGCATCACCACCTTTAAACGTTACATTTTCACTGCCTAAAGCTGAAGCATCAATTGATACTTTACCTGTTGTGAGTGCTGACCCATTGATATTAATAATATTGTTATTTCCAGCATTCGTTCCAAGTGTAAGAGCATAATCTGTAGTAGCTCCAGTAAGTGTAACTTCTGCAATATTTGTAATAAATTCTAAATTTGCATCAGTTGCTGTTCCACCTGCTGTTAATTTTAGAGTATTTGTTCCTGTTCCACCATCTATAGTATCTACGTTTGCATCAGATAAATGTGCCATTGTTATATTTACAATATCATCTCCACCATCTGCATCAACTGTATTTGTACTTCCACCAAGAGTTATCTCATCTGCACCTGTTGAACTATTTACTATAAATGTAGTAGTAGCTGTTCCAAGCGCTGATCCATCAACTGTCACTTTATTTACATCAATAAGTGCCGTTGCATCTATAGTTAAAGAGCTATTAATTGTATCTACAAGCGTTATAGTTTGATTGTTGCCATCAGCTAATTGAATAGTCTCAACACCTTTAAGTTTTGAAAGATTTGGTGTAGAAAGAACATCAGTAAAGATGATTGTATCATCTCCAGCACCTAAATCAATATCATCACTTCCATTTAGAGTTGAAGCTACCATAGTGACAGTTTCATCACCAGCTCCACCTATAATTTTTGTATCTTGTGTAAAACCTACAAGATTGATAGAAGCAGTATTATTTGTTGCCAAATTTGATGAATCTATAGTTTTAAATCCAGCTCCAAATGCTTCTGTTCCAAGTACAAGAGTTTGCCCTGTAACATTAGCAAGTTTTAATATTTCAACATTTGAAATAGCAGTAAATGCACTATCATCTAGAGTTGTTGCACCAGTTAATTCTAAAGTATCTAAAGTTCCAGCATCTCCATCTATTGTATCAACAGATGTTAATGTAGCAGCAGCTATTTTAATAGTATCATTTCCACTTCCAGAATTGATTGTATTTACACCCGTTCCACCTGTAATGATATCATTTCCACTATTTGTATTGATTGTAAGAGCATTTCCAAGTGATCCTGCATCTACTGTTACAGTTTGAAGAACAGTCATTGTGTCTATTTCATTGATACCTGCAGTTGTAGCATTTCCACCAAGAGTAATACTTTGTCCAGCTTCATTCACTGAAAGTTTGATTTTTTCTATATTTGTTTTGTTTCCACCAGCAAATGCTGCATCAGTAAGGGTAACACTTGTATCGATAAACTCAATTGTATCAGTACTATCCCCACCATTAATAACATCATCCGCTAAGAAAGTTGCTATATTAAATTTAATAGTATCATTTCCAGCACCTGAATTGATTGTATTAATACCTTTTGCAGCAGTGATTACATCAGCACCACCTGCCGTTATGATTTCAATATTTCCAGTGACATTCCCAGCATTTACAGTAAGTACATTTGTGCTTACATTTCCTGCACCAGTAACTGTAGTAAATACTCCATCTTTAAGTGTTACAAGTTGGTCACTTGCTACATCTGCAAGTTTAAGTGTTTCAAATCCACTAACATTATTAAAAATATCGATAGAACTTGAATTGATAGCAACATCTGTAAACTCTAGAATATCACTTGTTCCAGCTCCACCACTTAAAACATCATCTTTTGTAAGATGAGTTGATTGCATTTTAAATGTATCATCACCAGCTCCACCAACATAAGTAAAATTATCAACATCTGTAACTATCTCATATCCTGTAATATCAACTGTTATTGCATGTCCAGTTGTTACATTAGTTGCATCTACTTTTAGAAGATTATTTAAATCTTCAGCAGCACCAAGTATTATCTCTTGAGTTACACCATCTGCTAATTTAATCGATTCAAATCCAGTAATACCTGCAAATGTAGCAGTATCAGTTGTAAGACCTGTTAAGATAAGTTCATCAATTCCATCTCCTCCATCGATAATATCACTAGCATCTAAATTTCCTGCATTTATAGTCACTGTATCGTTTCCATATCCTGCATTAATAACATTATCTCCACTAGAAGCTGTAATAATATCACTTCCAGTTCCACCTGTTACTTCCACATTTGTAGTCATAGCACTTAAATCAATTGTATTTACACTTGCCGTTGCACTTGCATCTATTTTATTAATACCATTTGTTGAAGCATCTGATCCAAGAGTAACATTTACTGCATCACTTGTCGATGTTAGTTTTATCACCTCAACATTTGTAACATGAGCTATTTTTGCATCTGTTATACTATTTCCTGATGCTGTATTTCCAGCTCCAATCACCTCTAGTGTATCTGTATCACCAGAACCTCCACCATTTATAACATCATTTGTGTCAAGAGTTGAAGCTGCTATTTTGACAGTATCATCATTTGTCCCTGTAGTAATAGTAAGATTAGTAGTTCCATTTAAAGATGCATCAATTGTTACACTATCAGTTGCTACACTTGCATCAACTGTATTAAAACCACTAACAAGTGCTATATCTTGTGCTCCAGTTGTAGCTTGAAGTGTTATTTTTTCCATATTTGTTACATGGTCAAATTTATCTGCAGTAAGATTTGCTGCATCAGTAAATGCTAAAGTATCTACAGCCACACCAGTTCCACCATTTAAAGTATCAGCAGATGTCAAATGAGCAGCTAACATAGTAATAGTATCAGCTCCAGTTCCAGTTGTAATAGTTACATCATTATTTAAACTAGCTCCACTCATATCAATAGCAACCGTATGAAGTAATAAAGCACTTCCATCAACTGTTGTTATTCCGCCACCAAGAGCTTCATCACCTAATTGTAATGTTTGTCCATCTGCATCAGCAAGTACAAGTTTTTCAATACCTGAAACATTTGTAAAATCAGCATCCAGAAGTGTTGCAGCACCTACTAGAGTAAGCGTATCAACTCCACTACCATTACCTCCACCTGTAAGTGTATCAGCAATTGTCAAATGTGAAGCATTCATAATGATATTATCAGCACCAGCACCAGCTATAATTTTACTTGTACTATCACTTGTAATATCATCAAGATGTACAGTTACTCCAAAAGTAGTATTTGTAATAGCTTGAAAATCAACTTTTGTAAGTCCAGCAGCTACTGATAAATCTCCAAGAGTTACTGTTTGTCCAGTTGCATTTGCAAGCATAGTTACATTTTCAAGCCCATCAACAGAAGTAAATTGAGCATCTGTAATAGTAGCAGCATCGACTATTTGTAAAGTATCATCACCACTGCCAAAATCAAAAACATCAGTTGATGTAAAATCGGCATTTTGAAGTTTAAGTGTATCATTTCCAGTTCCAGTCGTTACATTTGAAAGGTCAAGTGCAACAGTTGTAGCTCCATCAATCGTGATAGCTGTACCTGTTGTATGTGCATCAACTGTTGTAAAATCTCCAGCTAATGTGATATTTTGTGCTCCAGTTGTAGCTGTAAGTTCAAGGACTTCAACTCCAGTAATATTTCCAAATGAACTTGCTCCTAGTGTTCCAGTTGCTGTTGTGAGTGTAAGTTTATCAGTTGTTCCATTACCAAGTGCTATAGTATCAGCTGAAGTAAGATGTTCAGCTTTCATTTTAACCGTATCTGCACCTGTTCCAGTACCTGTATTGATTGTCATAGCATAATCATTTGTAGCTCCACTCATATCAATAGAGACACCATTTGTAGAGTCTAAAGCTGTAGCATTAACGATTCTAATTCCACCACCAAGTGCTTCATTTCCTAAAGTAAGTGATTGATTTGTAAAGTTTCCAAGCTTAAGTGTTTCTATCCCTGTCACTTCTGTAAACTGTGCATCAGTTACATTGGTTGCTACAGTTGTCAATTCAAGAACATCATCTCCTCCATTACCTGTTAAAGTATCTGATAAAGTCAAATGTTCTGTTTTCATTTGTATTGTATCAGCACCTGCTCCACCAAGTACAATCATATCTTTTGCAAGATTCATATTTGTACTCATATCAACTGTAGAACTATTTCCACTACTTGTGATACCTGTTAAGTCTATCGTTTTAATTCCAGCTGTTACTGCCTTATCACCAATATCTAAAGTTTGTCCTGTAAAGTTTCCAACTTTCAGAGTATCAATCTCTGTTTTATTTGTAAATTTTGCATCTGTTATTAAGCTTCCTGCATCTGTCATAATTTGTAATGTATCTGTTCCAGTTCCCATAGCAAAAACATCACTCGCATCTAAATCAGCTGCTTCAATTTTAAGTGTATCAGCTCCTGTACCTGTTGTTACACTTGCAAGATTAAGAGCTGTTGTAGTATATCCATCAATTGTCACATCATCTGTTGCTACACTTGCATCAACTGTTGTAAATCCACCACCCAAAGTTACATTTTGAGTAAAGCTTCCATTCTCTTGTAGTTTTAAAATCTCAACATTTGATACATTTGTAAATGCAGCCACTCCTATTGTTGTATCAGCTCCATTTGCACTTAAACTTAATGTATCTGTTCCTCCATTTCCATTGATTGTATCAGATGAAGTAAGATCTTCAGCTTTCATAACAATAGTATCAGCACCAGAACCAGTAGTAATAGTAAGTCCATGATTTGTTGCAGTATCACTAATTGTAATAGTATTTATCCCTGTAAGGTTAGAACCATCAATTGTTCTAATATTTCCTACTTCAAGAGCTTTGGTGCCTAAAGTGATAGATTGACCACCAAGAGCTGCTAATTTTAAAGTATCTATCCCTGTTACACCTGTAAATTGTGTATCTATCATACCATCAGCGATTGTTGTAAATTCTAAAGTATCTGTTCCCCCATTTCCTGTAAGAACATCTGTTGATGCTAGTTGAGCAGCTACCATCTTAATAGTATCAGCTCCACTTCCACCAAGAACTGTAAAATTAACATTTTCAGTAGTCATCGTACTTAAATCAACCGTTGAACTACTTGCAGATGTAAGTGATGTTAAATCAACTTTATTCACCCCTGCCGTTATAGCACTATTTGCTAGTGTTACAGTTTGTCCAGTTACATCTTTAGAAAGTTTAAGTGTATTGATACCAGTCTTATTTGCAAAATCACTATCTGTTATTGTATTTGTTGCATCTGTTGTAATTTCAAGTGTATTTATACCACTTCCAAGTGTAAAGATATCTCCAGCATCTAAATCTCCAGCTTCAATTTTAAGCGTATCAGCCCCACTTCCTGTTGTTACTTTTGATAAGTTTATCCCTGTAGTTATAGCTCCATCAATAGTCACATCTCCAGTTGCAGTGTGTGCATCAATTGTTGTAATACCAGAACCACCTAGTATAACACTTTGAGTTCCTGCAGTTCCTTGCATCTCTAAAATTTCCATAGCACTTACACCTGTAAATGCACTTGCCCCTACAGTTGTAGCAACTGTATCAAAAATAATTTTATCAAGAGCTCCACTTCCCCCTGTGATAGTATCTAGTGCTGTTAAGTATGTAGCATCCATAGTTACTTCAGTAGTAGCAGTTCCTGCAGCTCCACCTGTAATTGTTACATTGCTTGCATCTGTTAAATCAACTGTAAGTTTTCCTGCCACCGCACTACCATCGATAGTTTTGAGTCCATTTCCACCATCAAAAGCTTGTGTTCCTAAACTTAAACTTTGAGTATCCCCTGTACCACCAGCTACTAGTTTAAGTGTTTCCATCCCTGTCACATTTGTAAAATCTGTATCAGTTTTTCCAACTGCTAGGGTAGTAAATTGTAAGATATCAGTACTTCCACCACCTGTTAAATGGTCAGCAGTTGTTAAATCTTCCGCTTTCATTTTGATTGTATCAACTCCAGCTCCACCAGTTACTGTAAATCCAACATTGTTAAGCATCGTACTTAAATCAACTGTTTGAGCATTTGTGTTTGTTGTAACACCTGATAAATCAACAGTAGTTACCCCACCTGTTGTTGAAGCTGTATCTCCAATAGTAATACTATTATTTGCAAAATTTCCAACTTTTACAGTTTCAACACCTGTAATATTTTGAAAATCTGCATCAATAACTGTAGCTGCATCCGTTAACTCTAAAGTATCTGCACCTGCTCCAAAAGTATAAGTATCTGCATTTGTAAGATTTGCAGTAAGGATTTTAACAGTATCAGCACCACTTCCAAATACAAAATTATCAGTTTGATCTGCTGTACTTGTAGTTACTGTTACATCTCCGGTTGTACCTATTTTAGTAATTTTGATAGCTCCACCTGTAATACTACTAAGATTGATATTAGCTGATACTCCATCAGCTATAGAAACTTCTCTTATTCCATTTGCATATGCATGAGTTTGACCTAAAGTAATATCATAAGTTCCAGAAGTACTAGAAAGTTTTACTATTTCAATTCCAGATACATTGTCAAACAATAGATCTGTAATAGCATTTGTTGTAGTTGTAATCTCTAAAGTATCTCCTAATGAACCATTTGCACCTGTTTGTCCACCACCATTAATCGTATCTGCTGAAGTAAAATTTTCACTACTAACTTTAATAATATCATCACCAAGACCAGTAGAGATAGTATCAACTCCCCTACCCATAGTAATAACATCAGCTCCACCAGCAGTATTGACAGTCATATTTTTCAGCATACCTGAAATATCAACGGTAATATTATTAACCCCACTTAATGCCCCACCATCAATTTTATTAAGTCCTGAATTTGTTGCATTATCAGCTGTTGCTGTACTGCTTCCTAAGGTAATTGATTGATCTGTATTAAAATCTTTAAGGAGAAGTGTTTCGATATTTGATAGATGTGCAAAAGAAGAATCATTTGCAAACGATGCTGCTGTTGTAAGCTCAATAGTATCTGTTCCAGCCCCACCATCAAAAGTTAAACTTGAAAGTTTTGCACTATCTATTTTAACTGTATCATTTCCACTTCCACCCGTGATATTAAATCCAGTATCTGTTACTGTTGCTGTTAAACTACTAGCAGAGACTGATCCATCAATCGTAACTACACCAGCAGCTTTTGCTTTTGCACCAAGTTCTACACTATTTGCACCATTTGCCAAAACAAGTTTTTCAAAATTTGTGATTTGATTAAAATCAAGGTCAATAATAGTTGCAGCATCTGTAACTTCTAAAATATCCGTTCCTGTCCCACCTACTATTTTATCTCCACTTGTAAGATATGCTGAATCTGTTTGAACAGTATTATTTCCATTTCCAAGATTAATATTTAAGGCACTATCACCCATAATAACAGTATCATTTCCAGAACTCAATACAAGATCTATAGCAACAGTTGCAGCACTTAAATCTACACTTACACTATTGCCTGCACCAACTAAAGAACCATCAATAAGACCAATTCCAGCTGTTTGCATATTAGTCCCATAGATTAAAGATTGATTATTTCCAATACCAAGCTTTAATTTTTCAACCTCTGTTACACCTACAAATGCACCATCTGTTAAGTTTGAAGCACCAATAAATTCAATAGTATCACTTCCCAATCCAGCAGTAATAACATCTGTAGCTGTTAAATGTTCTGCTTTCATTTTAATAATATCATTTCCTTTACCAGTTAAAACTGTAAAGTCTGCATCAATAGTGGCAGTTGAAAGGTCAATTGTACTTGCTATTAATTGAGCTGTAGTACCATCAGAAGCTGTTACACTTGTATCAATTGTTTCAATACCAGCAGCTATAGCTTTATCTCCAAGTGTAATATTATGAGCTCCATCTATTTTAAAAGTTAATTTTTCTAATCCACTCGAAAGGGTAAAATCACTATCAATAATAGTTGCAACATCAGCTATCTCTAAAACATCAACTGTATCAGCTGCTCCCATTTGAAGTGAAGTTGTAGCAGTTAATGAAGCAGAATTTATTTTAACAATATCATCACCAGCTCCACCAATTACCGTAAATGTTCCAGAAGTTGGATCCATAGCTGTTAAATCAACCGTTAAATCATGTCCAGTTAATAAAGCGGAACCATCAACTTCTATAACACCTGAAGCTTTTGCATTTGCTCCTAATGTTACGATTTGTGTAGCATCCGCACCTAATTTGATAATATCTATTTTATTATTTGTACCACCAACTGCCATTTTAGATTCCACAGTATTTGCTGTTCCATCATCAGTTGTAGCATCGGTAAATTTAAGTGTATTCGTTCCAGCACCATCCATTGTATCTGCAAGAGTAAAATCAGCATAAGCCACAATAGCTTGATTTTCACCTGCACCTAAGTGAAGTGTATCAGTACCACCAGCTACTAAATTTACAGTATCATTACCACTTCCAGCTGTTACACTATTTACCGCTGCGCCCAAAGTGATAGTATTATTACCATCACCAGCATTTACAGTTGCTGCACCTGCTCCTGTAGTAATAATATCATTCCCACTTCCTGAATTAACCGCAATTGCACTCGCTTCAAGACTCACATCTATAGTATTATTTCCAGTTGATGTAGTCGAACTTACTGTTGTAAAATTATTGCTATCTGCAATAGTTACAGTTACATCCCCACTTGTTGAAGTTATTTCAAGTGTTTCTATAAGTGTTACACCTGCAAGTTCAGCATCTGTAATAGTTCCAGAAGTTGCTACTTGAAGTTTATCTGCTGTTCCTGCTCCACCAGTAAAGACATCTGTTGCTCCAATATCTTCTGCTCTTGTTTTAATAGTAATTCCAGCTGCACTTCCAAGAACAGTCATTCCTGCAATATCAGCTGTCATCCCTACCATATCAACTGTTGCAGCTGCTGCTGAAGTTGAAACATCAACTTTTTTAATCCCTGCTTCTTTTACTTGGTCACCAAGTGTTAATGTAAGAATACCAGTTCCACCTACAAGTTCTTCAAAACCAGTTACCCCTGTAAACTGAACATCTGTCATTGAAGTAATTGCATTATCTAAAGTAATTTTATCCGCTGCACCAGCTGCAGTAATCACATCTTCTGCAGTTAAATCTGAAGCTTGTTTAATAATAAGCTCATTGTCATCTGCTCCCAAATCGATATTATCTTTCCCTTGAGAGATAGTTACAATATCGGCCCCTGCACCTGTAGTAATCTTAAGGTCAAAATTTCCAGTTGTTGCACCAGTTACAGTTCTTGCACTTGCATCAATTGTATCAATAGCAGTTCCACCTGTAATCTCTTTAAAACTATCACTTGCAGCAAGTGTAACAACATTTGCAAAATCACCTAATTTTAATTTTTCTACATTTGATACTGTTCCGAAACCAGCAGCTACATTTGCAATAGCAGTAAATTCTAAAGTATCAACACCTGTCCCACCATTAACAGTTGCATCAAGAAAAGCAGCATCAGCAACTTTAATAGTATCATTACCTGTACCAGTTGTTATAGCTGTATTATTTGCCCCTATAGTAACTTCAAGGTCATTATTGTATTCACTTGCATTTAAAACATCATAAGCAGTAGCACCAATATCTATAGCATTTCCAGTAACTGTTTGGTCAACTAAAACTTTAAGGATATCTCCATCTCCAGCATTTCCATCAGTCCAAGTTAATGTAGCAGCATTAGTTGAGTATATAATAGTGTCAGCACCAGTCGTTCCAGCAATAGTATAAGCAACTGTATCAGTTGCTGTATTACTTCCAGTTAAAGTAAAAGTCAAAGTTCGAGGATCAGCGATTGTTCCACTCGTATCAGCAGAAATAGTGAGTGATTGTATAAGTTTTTGAACCATAACATCTGTAACTTGAATATTTGTACTTGTAAATGAAATAGTTAAGTCTCTTCCATCTCCACCATCAAATGCACCAATTTTTAGCCAACTTGTACCATCATAGTATTGTATATCTGAGCCAACTAATTGTACATTACCAAGGGTAGCTGTTGCTGTTGCTAGAGATAATGTATCATATTTTGTTAAACCTGTAACTGTAAGTTTATCAGTACTTAAAAAAGTAGCTGGACCACCTGTAAGTGTTGCCCCTGCGTTTATTAAATCACCTGAGGTACCAAGTGTGTGTGCTTTGTCTGCTACTGCTAATGTTAATGCTGCCATTTTAAATCCTTTTTTGCTACTTTGCTATCATTTTATTGAGTGTATAATTTTCCTACTTACATAAGACTTATACAGAATAAGTAAATTTTATACAATTTTACTATCAATTTCTTAAAGTTAGATTAACTATTATATAATTTGTATCTATCTTTTTTTAAGAAATTATTGATACAATAATAGTAAAAAATAATAATTATATATAAATTTAAGGGGTAAAAAATTTTAAAATTTATCTACACACCAGTTTTACAAGCCATTTATTGGAAAGGGCTTAAAAGTATTTTTAATCTTAGTTTATTTTCAAATGTTTTACTTTTAGTGATACCTATTTATACCCTACAAGTGTATGATAGAGTACTATCTAGTCGTAGTAATGAAACGCTATTTTTCCTAACAGTTGGGATAGTCCTAGCACTTCTTATTGTCGTGGTTACTGATATCATAAAATCTCGTATGCTAGTTCGGCTTGCAAATAATCTTGAACATAAACTTCACACAACGATTATGAATGCCATCATCTTGAACTCTGCAAATGGTGTAAAAGGTGGTGTGTTACCACTTAAAGACCATGAAAAAATTAAAAATTTTCTAGCTGGAACACAAGGGTTAATCACACTTTTTGATGCTCCTTGGATACCTATTTTTATCTTTATTGTATTTATGATTCATCCTATGCTTAGTGTTGTTTTGATTATTTATATGGTTGTATTATTTGTTTTAACACTTCTTACAGATAAAACAACCGCACCACATCTTAAAAAAGCTAGTGAATCTTCTGTTGAGAGTTATGCTAAAGCTGATGAGATTACAAGAAATGCTCAGATGATTGAAGCTATGGGAATGAGAAAAGCTATGATTCACTACTGGTTTACAAGTTCTGGATTATCCTCTTATTACCAATCTATCTCAAGTGATAAAGCTGCACTATTTACATCATTGGCAAAATTTGTAAGATATTCTCAAAATATTGTCCTTACAGCCTTTGGAGCTTATCTTGCTATCAATAATGAGATGACAGTAGGGGGGATGATAGCTGCAAATATTTTAGCAGCAAAAGCAGCAGCACCAATGGAAGGGCTTATAGCTAGCTGGAAAAATCTCTACACTACAAAAGAATCCCTTGGAAGACTAAATGAGATGCTAACAAAAACTCAAAGTAACCACCTAATAACAAAAATGCCACCACCTAAAGGTGATCTTTCTATTTTAAATGTAATCTTTAATCCAAATGAAAATAGTGAACCGATTATTAAAAATGTGAGCTTTGAACTTAAAGGTGGAGATTTTGTAGGAATTATTGGTCCAAGTGCTTCAGGGAAAAGTACCTTAGCTAAACTTTTAGTTGGTATTTATAAAGCAACTTCTGGGTCGATTCGACTTGATGGAGCTGATTTAAACAATTGGGATAAAGAGCAATTGGGACAATATGTAGGATACCTACCTCAAGATGTTACAATGATAACAGGAACAATTAGAGAAAACATAGGACGATTTCATCTACACGCCACAGATGAAGAGATAATCGAAGCTTCTATGAAGGCAAATGCTCATGAGCTTATCCTTAAACTTCCAAAAGGATATGATACTCCTGTTGGTGTGGGTGGGCATATACTTTCAGGAGGACAAAGACAAAGAATAGGACTTGCTCGGGCATTTTTTGGAAATCCAAAAATTATTGTTCTTGATGAACCAAATTCTTCTTTGGATAGTGATGGAGACATAGCACTTATACGAGCAATTACAACTATGAAAGCACTTGGTTCAACAATCATAGTAATTGCTCATCGTCCATCTATTTTGCAAAATGCCGATAAACTTTTAGTTCTTTCAAATGGACAAATTCAACTTTTTGGTGGATACAAAGAAGTTTTAGCTCAATTAACACCACCTAAACAAAATTAAAAAGGCAAGATAAGATGAAAGAATTAACAGAAATACCACTTAGTACCGATAAACACTCTAGGGTTGCTTTTATTATTATTATTGCTACATTGTTTGTATTTATTATTTGGGGATATTATTCACAGCTTAACTCTGGTGCAATTGCAAGTGGAGAGATTATCCCATCAGACAAGATACTTACTATTCAACACCAAGAGGGTGGAATAGTAGAGAAGATATATGTGAAAGATGGGCAATTTGTTAAAAAAGGGGATAAGTTAATTGAACTCAATGCTTTAGCTGATAACTCTGAAGTAGAAATTATCCAAAATGAGATGGACTCACTTGAAGCTATGATAAAAAGACTTAAAAGTGAAAGAGATGGGGTAAATTATCTCACAAAAAAAATAAAAACAGATTCGATGCAAACGCAACTTGATATCTTTTTGTCAAGAAAAGAGAGCCTTAAAAATGACCTTGAGATAATGAAACAAAGAATTGAACAAACAGATGAAGAGATAAGAGGATATGAAGCTGAAATAAAAGCTCTTCAAACTATTCTTTCAACATCAAAAGAGACAAATGATATGAATGCTGAACTTTATAAAAATAGATATATTGAAAAAAAAAGGTATTTGGATTCTCAAAATAATCTAGCTGATATTGAAGGAAAAATTGGGAAGAAAAGATCTGATATAGGAATTGCAAAACAAAAAATCACTGAGACGAGATTGCAAATGGAAAGAATCCAAGCTCAATGGAAAAATGATCTTTTAGAGGAGCTCAGAAAAGCCCAAGATGGCTTGGATTTAAACCAAAAAAAGATAAAAATATTTTCAGACAAAGTAAATAGAAGTATCATCACTGCACCTGAAGATGGGAAAATTCACAATATCAAATTTAATACAATTGGCTCTGTTGTAAAAGCTGGAGAAGAGCTTATGCAAATAGTTCCTACAAATGAAAATTTGGTTGTTGAAGTGAATATTTTACCAGACGATATTAACTCTGTGTATGTAGGACTTAAAGCATATGTACGAATAACTGCTTTCAATCAAAGATATCACAATGCCATTATGGGTGAAGTAAGTGAAATATCAGCAGATACTTATAAAGATCCACAAAGAGGGGTAAGTTACTATAGAGCTAAAATTATTATCGATAACAAAGAGCTTAAAGAGGTTGAGAAAATGGAGCTTTATCCTGGGATGCTTGCCCAAGCTGAGATAGTTACAGGGGAGAGAAGTGTTATAGATTATTTAGTTGAACCTTTAAGAGCTAGCTTTACTAGAGCATTTAAGGAGGAGTAATGAGAGTCAATCTTTTTCTTCTCCTTACACTTTTTGGAACTTCATATGTTTTTGGTGAAAATATCACACTTTCAAAAGCGTATGAAGAAGCTTATAAAAACAATCCAAATCTAAAAGTTTCTTATCAAAAAAAGAGGATAGGTGAAGAGCAAATAGAACAAGCTTTAGCTCCTCTTTTACCAACTATCCATGCCTCTTTGGGTAAAAATAAATATTTTAAGTCTACCACAACAAGTTCTTCTTACAAAAACAATCCATCATCATACGATAGTGATCTTTATGAACTAAAACTCACTCAACCTGTTTTTAATACAACTTTATATGGGAACTACTCAAAAGCACAACTAAGTTCAAAAATATCTCAATTGGAATATTTTTCATCGAAACAAGATTTGATTCTACAAGTTGCTAGTGTATATTTAGATTTTCTTTCAACTAAAGATAAACTCCTTGTATCAAAACTCAAACTACAAACTTTAGAGCAACAAAGAGCTGAAATTGAAAAAAAATTTGATTTAGGGGATGCGACTATTCAAGATTTGGCAGATACCGAATCAAAATACTATTTAGCATCATCAGAACAAATTGAGATGGGTTTAAATGTAGATGTAGCAAAAGCAAAACTTGAAGAGATAATAGGTACACCATTAGAAAAATATGAAGATATTGAAGATATTAAACCATACCAATTTCAAGTTGTAGAGGATGATATTGAAAGTTATGTCAACACAGCTTTTGAAAACAACTTTGGATTACAAGCAAAACAACTTAATCTCCTCTATTCAAAAGAGGATATTCAGTCAAAAAAAGAGGAGTACTATCCAAAACTAGACTTAATAGGAAGTGTCTCTCGCTACGAAGTAACACAAGGTGCAACTAGTGAAGGGTACCACTCAAATCAAAATTATTTAGGATTACAACTGATTGCACCACTTTATGAAGGGGGAGTAACCACTTCAAAAATAAAAGAGGCAATAGAAAAAGAATCACTTGCAAAAAGTGAATTAGAAGCTGCGAAGAGTGAGCTTAGATTTAATATTCTCAAAGAATATAAAGGACTTAAAACAATAGAATCACAGATAAAATCTTTAGAGATAGCTTTTAAATCAGCAAATACAACTGTTGATGCTGCTAAGGTTGGATTTAATATAGGAGCAAGAACACATTTTGAAGTACTTCAAGCAATAGAACAATATTATTCTATAAGAAATTCTTTGGTTGATACAAAGTATAAGTATAAAATGGTTGAACTAAAACTTAAAATGTTATTGGGGAGTTTAAATAGTGATGATTTGGTTGATTAAAATGGATTTTAAAAGTAAAAAAAGGGGTTTGATATGTTGCTAAGATATTTGAATGTGAGGAAGTTGATTGGTTTTATTTTTGTTATTACCGCGATGACTGGTTGCGGTGGTGGTGGAGGTGGTGGAGCTACTGAAGCACCAGCTCCAATTGATACAACAAAAACAGCTTATTTTATAGATAGTGCTGTTGAGGGGATAAATTATAGTTGTGGGGATATTAATGGAACAACAAAATCGGATGGGGAATTTACCTACGATACTACAAAATGTTCAACTGTTACATTTAAACTTGGTAATCTAACACTAGGAACAATAGCACCTTCAAGTATCAACACTACTGATAAAAAACTTACTATTCAAGAGCTTGTAGGGGTAGCAAGAACTGAAGTGGATAATCCTACTGTTTTAAAAATTGCCACTTTACTCCAATCACTTAATAGTAATTCAGATGCTAGCGATGGAATTAAATTAGTTAATGTTTCTTCATTAAGTGGAGATATAAATACTATAGATGTAAATACTACGATAGCATCTTTAAACAAAACACCACTAAGTTTAAATCAAGTGCAATCTCATCTTACAACTTCAATGATCACAGCTGGTATTTTAGATAATAGACCAACTACTTTTAGCTTTACAGCTCAAACAAGCGTAGAAAAAGCTTCTACTATCACGTCAACAAGTGTAACCATTGGAGGAATTAATACTCCAACAACTATCTCTATTTCAAATGGTCAATACAGTATTGGAACAAGTGGAATTTGGACAGATACAAATGGAACTATTTCAAATGGACAAACCATAAAGGTAAGACATACAAGTTCATCTTCATACGATACAGATACAATCACTACACTTACTATTGGAGGAGTTGCTGGAACATTTACATCAAAAACTAGAATAGCTGATACAGAACCAAATACTTTTAGCTTCCAATCAATCACAAATGCTCCACTTACTACTTCACAAACTTCAAATGAAATAACAATTGGAGGAATTGAAGCGACTACAAATATTTCAATCACTGGTGGTGAATATAGTACTGATAGTGGTGCAACTTGGAAAAGTTCAGCAGGAACTATTTCAAACGGGCAAAAAGTGAAAGTAAGACATACAAGTTCTTCAAATTTTAATACTGCAACAACTACTACCCTTACAATTGGAGGACTTAGTCAAACTTTTCGTTCAACTACTTTAATTTTAGATAATATCCCTGATAGTTTTAGCTTTACCTCTCAAACTGATGTAACACAAAATGCTACCATTTCATCAAATACTGTAACAATTGGAGGAATTAATGCTCCAACAGCTATTAGTATTTCAGGTGGAGAATATAAAATTGGAACTGGTAGTTGGACGAGTATAGCTGGAACTATTTCAAATGGTCAAACT
>JAQUAG010000003.1:91121-252787 GCA_028687375.1 Arcobacteraceae bacterium
TTCATCAAATACTGTAACAATTGGAGGAATTAATGCTCCAACAGCTATTAGTATTTCAGGTGGAGAATATAAAATTGGAACTGGTAGTTGGACGAGTATAGCTGGAACTATTTCAAATGGTCAAACTGTTCAAGTAAGACATACAAGTTCATCTTCTTTTGATACTACAACAATAACAACAGTGACAATTGGGCAAACTAGTAAAACATTTAGTTCAAAAACTTTAGTTGCTGATAATTCACCTGATAATTTTAGTTTTACTGATCAGACTGATGTAGCAAAAAGTTCTCTCATTACATCAAATAGTGTAACAATTGGAGGAATTAATACTCCAACAGCTATTAGTATTTCAGGTGGAGAATATAAAATTGGAACTGGTAGTTGGACGAGTATAGCTGGAACTATTTCAAATGGTCAAACTATTCAAGTAAGACATACAAGTTCATCTTCATATAGTACTCCTACACAAACAACACTAACTATGGGTGGAGTAAGTAGTATCTTTAATGTTACAACATTACAAGATCCTAATCTCTCAACTGATACTACACCCGATAACTTTAGCTTTACAGCCCAAACAAATGTGGTCAAAAGTTCTCTGATTTCATCAAATATTGCTACAATTTCTGGAATTAATGTATCAATATCAGTTAGCATTTCAGGTGGAGAATACAAAATTGGTAGCGGAAATTGGACAACTACAGCTGGAACTATTTCAAATGGTCAAACTATTCAAGTAAGACATACAAGCTCATCAAATTTTAGTACAACTACAACTACAACCCTAACTGTAGGAGGTATAGGTAAAACTTTTAGTTCAACAACTGCAGCTATAGATATTACACCTACTGCATTTACCTTAAATGATCAAACAAATGTAGAAAAAAACTCTACGATTACATCAAATATTTTAACAATTGTAGGAATTAATGCGCCATCAACTGTGACTATTTTGGATGGAGAATATAAAATTGGAACTGGTAATTGGACAAGTGCCAATGGAACAATTGAAAATAATCAAACTATTCAAGTAAGACATACAAGCTCACTTTCTTACTTAACAGCTGTAACAACTACCTTAACAATTGGTGGAGTAAGTGATACTTTTATCTCTACAACAAGAAGTGTTGATGTTACACCAAATACTTTTAATTTTACAACTCAAAATGATGTAAATCTAAGTGATACAATCACTTCAAATGACCTCAATATCACTGGAATAGAGATACCAGTATCTATCTCAATTAGTGGTGGAGAGTATAGTATTGATAGTGGTAATTGGACAAATTTAGATAGTAATATATCAAATGGACAATTAGTAAAAGTAAAACATACAAGCGCAAACTCTTACGATACAAATATGACAACAACACTTACTATTGGTGGTGTATCTGGAACATTTACATCAAAAACTAGAATCATGGATATAACCCCAGAACCTTTTACTTTTACAAGTCAATCTAATGTCACTAAAAATACTCCAATTAGTTCAACTGCAACGACAATAACTGGGCTAGAAGGTGCTACATCTGTTTCAATAAGTAGTGGTAGTGAATATAGTATTGATGATGCTACTTGGACAAATGTAACTGGAACAATTACAGATGGACAAACAATAAAAGTAAGACATACAAGTTCATCTTCTTTTGATACTACAACAATTACAACACTAACTATTGGTGGTGTATCTGGAACATTTACAACGACTACAGAAGCTATAGATACAACACCAAACTCTTTTACTTTTACTGATAACCCAAGTGTAACTAAAAATACAACAGCCACATCAGATTCAATCACAATAACAGGTATCAACTCTCCAGCATCAATATCTGTAGTTGGTGGATATTACAGTATCAATAACAACGATGCAAACTGGACAAATGCAACTGGAACAATTAGCAATAACCAAACCGTTAGAGTAAGACATACTACAGCAACTACAAGCCTTGCACAGACAAATACAACCCTTACTATTGGTGGAGTAAGTGATACCTTTACAACCACTACAGATAATGCTTATTTTCAAGCTTATCTTATCAGTGGAAAAGCTATAGGAGGTGTTCAATTTAGCTGTGGTGCTGAAAATGGAACCACTCAAAGTGATGGAAGTTTTACCTATTTTTGTAGTGGAAGTGATATAACATTTAAACTCAATAATCTTGTTTTAGGAAAAATAAATACTGATAATATAAATTTTGATAAGAATATTACACTTCAAGGGATTTCAGGATTAGCAAGAGATACTATTACAAGTAGTAAGCTTTCTAAAATTATCCAATTTTTACATTCGTTAGATGAGGATAAAGATAGTACAAATGGGATTACAATAGATAGCAAATATCTTGATGGAAATGGGACAAAAATTGAATTAGATGGAGCTATAGAAAGCTTTACAGATGACCAACTTGCTAGTGAACTCATTAGAATCGGAAGATACCCTAAAATAAAATTTGAAGCTATGAAAGATATGTTGAAAAATTTAAAAACTAACGGGGCAACTATACAAGATTTTGCTGTATATCCTGAAGTAAATGCCACAAATGTTGGTCCGTATACAGTAGTAAAAATTGGTTTTGGGGAATCTATGGATGCTACTACAATCAAAACTGCTAATATTACAGGTATCTCATTTTCTGCATGTGATTATAATGATACAATGATGTTAGCAACTTGTAAAGCACCAACAGCAGGACTTGCAATAAATACTTCTTATACTGTTTCAGTAAGTCCTAACATCAAAAATATTTCTGGTGTAGCTATTACAAGATATAACTTTTCTTTTACAACTGGTACAAAAAATATCGTTCCAAAACTTAAAACTGGTCAAACTGGAAGTTATAATGAACTTGGTGAAAGTAATGCAACAATATATGATGATGGGCATTATGCTACTACAATAGGGACAACTAGAAGTTTTACAAGAGCAAGTGAAATTGTGACAGATGCTGGTACTACACTTTCTTGGATAGATGATACTACTGCTACAAGTATCACAAGAAATTGGACTAATGCTCAAAGCTATTGTACAAGCTTAACTACTGGAAGCAAAACTTGGCGACTTCCAACAATGAAAGAGTTTAGTTTGATTGCTGATAAAAGTAAAGGGGCGACTGATTCTCCTGCAATCTTTAGTACATTTGCAAATGTTGCACATGTAGAAAACACAAGTGCTTATTGGACATCAAATTTAGATCCAGATGATGTTAATCTCTCATATGCTTTCTTATTTTATGATGGGATAGACCAAGGAGCTGCAGCTGATCATAATACTAGTTTACTATTAAATATTAGATGTGTAAGTGGCACTCCAACTACAAGTGGTGGATTTGTAAGAGATGATGTTAAAGAGATAGTTATGGATACTTCAAGTGGTCTTATGTGGCAAGATAATGAGACAACAAGTTTAAAATGGTCTGATAGTACGGATATAAATAATCCAGATAGTATTAAATATTGTGAAAATCTTACATTAGCTGGATTTACAGATTGGAGAGTTCCAAACTATAATGAACTCTTAAGTACACTTGAGATGAAAAACTATGATATCACTGCTACACAGCCAGTATATATTTCACCTGCATTTAAATATAAAGGTGCAACAAGTTATTGGACTTCAACTACCTATACTCCAGATAAAACAAAAGCTTGGACAGTAAACTTTGATACAACTGGAGCAATTTCAGATGTAAATGATAAAATTTATTCAAGTAACTTAAGATGTGTAAGGGGTAATTAAAAATATAAAAGGGAGACTTTACGAAAAAATTGTAAAGTCTCCCTTCTCTTATTATGAAGATAAATACTTCAATGTAAACTTTTTACTACTTCAAATAAACTCTAAAAAATTTCCCTTTGATTTTACTATTTCCAAGGTCATTAGCAGCTTTTTTAGCAATTTTTGGATCAAGTGCAACATATGCACAAAGATCTTTTATATCTATTTTTCCGATTTGATTTTTATCAAGTCCAATTCCAGCAGTCAAGGCTCCTAGAATATCTCCACGGCTAAGTTTTTGTTTTTTCCCACCGTTTATAAAAATCGATTTAAAAAGTGGATTATCATCATATTTTGTATCTATTTTAGCTGGAATTTCCTCTAAATTGTGATGTGATTCGTATGTCAAATCTTCAAAAAGCCCTACATCTCCACCATCTATTAAAGAGACTGCGTGACCAGTTTTTCCAGCTCGTGCCGTTCTTCCAATTCTGTGTGTATAAACTTCTAAATCTTTAGGTAAACTATAATTTATTACAAGTTCAACATCATCAATGTCAAGTCCTCTTGAAGCTACATCAGTTGCTATTAAAATTTTATAGCTTTTGTTAGCAAAAAGGGTCATAGTTTCATCTCTATCTTTTTGCTCCAAATCACTATGAAGTACCAAAGCATAAATATCATATCGTTCAAGTTCATCTGCAAGATTATCGCAATCTATTTTCATATTGCAAAATATTATCGTTGAGCTTGGTTGATAATGGTCAAGTATTTTTAAAATATTTTCTACTTTTCGTGAACCCTCTGTCTCATAAAAAACTTGAGATATTTTATCTTCTGTATGTACTGATTCAACCTCAATACTCACTGGGTTTATCATAATATCTCGTGAAAGTTTTTCTATATTTGAAGGATACGTCGCTGAAAAAAGCATAGTTTGACGATTTTTAGGTAAATAATCAATTATTTTATTGATATCTTCAGAAAATCCCATATCAAGCATCCTATCTGCTTCATCAAGAACTAAAGTATTGATAAGATTTGGATTGAAATTTTTATTTTCTAAATGTTTTAAAATTCTCCCAGGAGTTCCTACAATAATATGTGCTTTATGACTTAAAGAGTGCATTTGTGGGTTGTATGGAACGCCACCACAAAGGGTAAGTATTTTGATATTGTGTTTGAATTTTGCAAGAACTTTGAGCTCTTCGCTGATTTGATTTGCTAACTCTCTTGTTGGAGCTAGTATCATCGTTTGTATATCAAAAGTTGCCGTATTGAGTTTATTTAAAATTGGCAATGAAAAAGCGATTGTTTTTCCACTTCCTGTTTTTGCTTTCCCAATGATATCTTTTCCATCAAGAGAAAACGGCAAAGATTTTTCTTGTATCTCTGTCATATTTGAAAATCCAAATTTTAAAAGAGTAGAGAGTAAGTCTTGATTTAAGTTGGTTAAGGTTTTAAAACTATTATTCAATTTTACCAGCTATCACAGATATTCCACCTGTAACTTTGTCACCTATATAACTTTTGATTTCATACGTTGTAGGAATTTCTAAAATAATCGTCCCTTGAACAAAAACTCCAATAGGTTCTCTTGTAATTAACTCTTTATTAGTAGCATAAAGTTCAATTTTTGAACCACAAAATCCACTGATTAGTTCCATTTTAACAACATCTTCACTACTATCTTTCAAACTAACTATCGCTTTACTATTTAATGCTTTACTTTTAAAAGTCCAACTTGAAAGATTTAAACCATTAACTATTGAGTCTATAGTATAAAGTCCACTGATTGGAGTTCTTAAAATATGATTTCCACAAAGATTTACATCGATATAAACTCTTTGTTTCCCTTCACTTTTATCAATACTTGCGATCTTCCCATCAATTGGAGAATAAATCGTATCGCTTAAATTTGCTGGGTTATTGATAATTGAAAGATTATTTCTATATATCCAAAGTAGTGCAAGAGTTACTAGAATTCCAACTTTTGTAAAAAAAGAAAACCCTAGCACAAACAGTACTAGAGTTACACCCAAAGCCATCGCTATTTTAGAGTAGCCCTCTTTTAAAATAAATTGATTATAAATTATTTTTTCCATCTTGATGCAGGTCTCCCCCCTCATAAATCTCTTTACCAGTTTGTTGGATAAGTTCTTGTACTCTCGCACCTGAAATCACCTCAATATCAAGAAGTTCTTTCGTGATAAGTTCAACAGATTCTTTATAATCAGTTAAAGTTTGTACAACATGTTCATATCTTTGTGCTAATGTGTTTTTGATATGTTCATCAAGATTTTCAGCTAATTTATCACTATAGTCTTTACTTGTTTGTCCACCACCTAAAAACTGATTAGTTTGTCTTGAAAGTACCATAAGTCCAGCTACATCACTCATCCCATAAACACTTGCCATAGATTTAATAATTTCAGTTGCTCTTTCAAGGTCATTTCCAGCACCAGTACTAATTTCACCGATAAATACTTGCTCAGCAGCACGTCCTCCTAGAAGAACATCCACTTCAGCGATAAGCTCATGTTTTTGCATAAGATATTTGTTCTCTTCTGGTGTATTTAATGTATATCCAAGCGCTGCTAATCCTCTTGGAACAATCGACACTTTATTTACTTTTTTAGCACCTTTAGTAACTTCAGCCATAACTGCATGCCCAGATTCGTGATAAGCAACTATCTCTCTTTCTTTTGGAGAGATTCTTCTACTTTTCTTTTCAAGTCCAGCAATTTGTCTCTCAACAGCCTCTTTAAAATGTGAAGGAGAAACTTCATCTTTATTTCCTCTTCCAGCAAGGAGTGCAGCTTCATTGATGATATTAGCTAAATCTGCCCCAGCAAGACCAGCCGTCATAACAGCTATCTCTCTTAGATCTACACCACGAGCTACTTTTACACCTTTGATATGAACATTAAGTATCTCAACTCTCCCTTCTAAATCAGGTTTATCAACTAAAACTTGTCTATCAAATCTTCCTGGTCTTAAAAGTGCAGGATCAAGGATTTCAGGTCTATTTGTTGCTGCTAGAACTATTACAGGAGCACCAGCACTATTAAATCCATCCATTTCTGCAAGGAGTTGGTTCAGTGTTTGTTCTCTCTCATCATTTCCACCAATTCCACCACTTGCTCTACTTTTTCCAATAGCATCAATCTCATCGATGAAAATAATTGCAGGTGCAACCTTTTTTGCTTGTTCAAAAAGGTCTCTTACACGACTAGCCCCAACTCCAACAAACATCTCAATAAAACTAGAACCAGTTACACTTAAAAACTCAACATCTGCTTCACCAGCAACTGCTTTTGCTAAAAGTGTTTTTCCTGTTCCTGGAGGTCCTACTAAAAGAACACCTTTTGGTATCTGAGCTCCAAGATTAACATATCTATCTGGTGATTTCAAAAAGTCAACAATCTCTCTAACTTCCTCTTTAGCTTCTTTGTTCCCAGCCATATCTTCAAATTTTACTTTTGGCTTTTCACTATTTATCATCTTTTTAGATCCACCCATTCCAAGGATTCCGCCACCCATAGATTTTGCCATTCGTTTTGCCAAAAATGACCAAATAAGGAAAAATATTAAAATAGGTAAAACCCATCCAAAAAGCATATCTCCTAAAAGATTCTCTTCACTAAATGCACCATAAGCTATCTTTTTTTCTTCAAGTGTAGGAACAAGAGTTTCATCAGGGACAACTCTTCTCACTTTATATGCTACTTGCTCACCAGTTGTTAGTTTACCAGTTGCTTTAATTGTTGTTGGTCCAATACCAACATAATCGATACTACCACTATTTATAAGTGTTTTCAAATCAGAATACGAGATTGTTTTTTGTTGTTGTCCATAAGTTCCATTTGCAGCATTTGCATTCATATCATCCTGTGGGAACAATGTTTTAAATACCATAATTGAAACGATTGAAAATATTACAAAAACTAAAATAGGATTATTAAAAAATCCTTTATCCTCATTATTGTTATTATTTTGATTATTGTTATTTTGATTGTTATTTTGCTGTTTTGCCATTCTTAATTTTTTCCTTTTAATACAAGAGTTCGCCACTCATTTTTTGCAATTCTTTCAATGATTTCAAACTCTTCAAATTTTTTGAGCACTTTATCTTCATAGTTTTCAAGTATCCCTGAAAGTATCAATATACCATCATCTTTTAAAACTTTTTTTAAGTCTTTGTGTATCATAATAAGAACATCTGCGACGATATTTGCTACTACAAAATCGTATTTTTCTTGTGAAACTACTGCACTTCCTGTCCATACATTTTTTGGTGTTACTCCATTTGAAGCGAAGTTTATCACTGCATTTTCAGTAGCTTGTGGGTCAGTATCGCAAATATCACAAACCGCTCCTAGTTTTGAAGCTGCAATTGAAAGTATCCCACTTCCAGCACCTACATCAATAAGGGTATTGCCACTTTTGACATATTTGCTAATAGCATCAAGGCAACTACTTGTAGTTTCGTGGTGACCACTTCCAAAAGCAAGTGCTGGATCGATTAAGATATTTACTTTATCCTCTTTTGGTTCATACCAACTTGGATGGATATAAAATTTTCCACACACAACTGGCTCGATACTATCTTTGTATTTTTGTATCCAATTTTGATTTTCAATCTTTTCTAATGTTGTTTCACAAGCTACATCTTCACCAAGAGTAGTTGTAAGTTCATGCGTAAAGTATTCAACACCCGCCATTATCTCATCAAGCTCATCTTCACTTCTAATGATAATGCTTCCATCTAGCTCTTCAAGAGCATCTTCACTTAAGCTCATAATCAAATCTAAAAACAATTCATAATATTTACTTGGTGTGATTTTTAATTCATAATAATATTCGTTCAAATTTATATCCTCTTTTATTAATGGCATTGATTATAGCCAAAAAAGACTTAATAAAATTTAGCCTATAAAAGAATTCGTTTTGTGACTTCAATATCGTCAAGGATTTGAAGTTTAAGTTGTTCCATATCATCATATTTTTGATTTTCTCTAATTTTTTCTATAAATTCTATCTCAATATGGGAGTTTATCTCTTTTAAATCATTCTCTAAAATATGTGTTTCTATAGCGTATTTTCCATCTGTTGAAACTCGATGACCGATAAATGTGACACTTTTATATCTTACCTCATCTACTCTAGAAAATGTTGCATAGATACCGCTACTTGGAACCAAAAACTCTTCACACTCTATATTTATAGTTGGGACAAATTGTTTTTTTCCCAATCCTTGCCCTTTTACATGAAGCCCATTAATTGTGTAGTTTTTCCCTAAAAATTGATTTGCTTTTGGGATATCTCCTGTACTTATAAAATCTCTTATCACTCTGCTATGAACTGCGATTTCTCCAAAGAAAAATTCATTTACAACCTCGACAACACCACTAAAAAGAGATTTTAGTATCGCTATTGAACCGCTTGCATTGACTCCAAATTTAAAATCAAATCCAACAACTATTTTTTCTAACTTTGGAAATTCTTCATTTAATAATGCAACAAATTGAGGAGGTGTTAGATGTTTAATATCATCTAATGGATAATAAAAAAGAGGATAAGAGCTATATTTCGCCCTATTTTTTTTTGGGGTAAGATTTGCATAACCTGTTTCGATAACTACAATACCACCACCCTCATCAAGTCGTCTAAAAAGCTCTTGATGGGCAAGATGCATCCCATCAAATCCACCAATTGCTATACTTGTGATGTTACTTTTTAAAGTAAAACAACTCTTCAATATTTCCCTCTTTACCTGCTACTTTACTAAGACTCGCATGGACAAAATTTAAGCCTAGTTTGAAAGCTTCACTTATAAATCTATCTCTTGCAACTCTTATTGCTAGTGGGTCTTGTACCACACCATTGCTATTTCTTTTAACACTTTGTCCCACTTCATATTGTGGTTTGAAAAGTATAATCACATCTTTATGCGCTAACCTTGCGATATCATCCAAAATATTTAAAATACTGATAAACGATACATCGCAAGTCACCACATCATATGTAGTATTTGGCTTGAAATCTCTTATATCTGTTTTTTCAAAAACTGTTAGTTTTTTATCATCTCGTATAGTTTCGTGAAGTTGGTTTGTCCCAACATCAACACAAGTAACAGATGCAATATCATTTCTTAAAAGTATTTGGGTAAATCCACCTGTGCTACTTCCTATATCAAGTGCTGTTTTATCTTTTAATTCCACATCGATTTCAAATAAAAAGTATTTGAGTTTGTAAGCGGCTCGGCTCACAAAAAACTCATCTTGAAGAATCTCTATCTCCATCCCCTCTTCATAATGAAACGATGTTTTAGTGATAACTACACCATCAACTTTGATTTTTTTATTTCTAATAAGCTCACTTGCTTTATTACGACTTTGTATTTGCGGATGGTTGGTTAAGTGTATATCTAATCTCATAAGGGGAATTATAGTTGAAGTTTATAGAAAAAGAGATTTAATGAAACCTTGAGGAAGTTTTGAAAATAAAATAACAAAATGACATATTTTTAAAGCAAAATTTATTTTTTTGATAGACTTTCTTAAAAAATGTGGAGAGTATAAAATGGAGATGATTTTAAATGAAAATATAGAAACCAAAATATATGAGATACGAGGGATGAAGGTGATGCTTGATAGTGACTTGGCGAAGCTTTATGAAGTGGAGACAAAAAGGATAAATGAAGCTGTTAAAAACAATCCTGAAAAATTTCCTTTTGATTTTTATTTTGAATTGACAAACGAAGAGGATAAAATCTTAAGGTCGAAATTTTCGACCTTTAAGGATAGCTTAAATAATAGAAAATATTTACCTAAAGTATTTACAGAGCAAGGTGTATATATGTTGGCTACAGTTTTAAAAAGTGATATTGCTACAACTACAACTATTATGATTATGCGAACATTTACAAAAATGAGGGAATTTGCTCTCACTTATAGCGACATCATCAAGCGACTGAGTGAAATCGAAAAAACAATAAAAATAGACCAACAACAAATGAACTACAACACAGAAAGAATTGATGATGCTTTTGCACTTCTTACGGAAATTCTGAACGACACAAAGAGGACAAACAAAAACCTCATAGGCTTCCGCCCAAAAAGTGAAGAGCTCTAAAAGATTATAAGTTTTGAAAGAAATCAACCTCTAATATCCATTTTGTTACAATTTATAAAATTGAAAATAGGATAAATATTGCAATTTATACAAAAAGAATTTAGTTCAACAATTGAAGTGAAAAAGTCAAAATTTATAGCCCATCTTTGCCCCTACGATGAATTTGATGCGATGATGGAGAGGCTTAAAAATGAACATCCAAAAGCGAGGCACTATGTTTATGCTTACCGCTTTTTAAATGAATTTGACCAAATAGTGGAAAACTCTAGCGATGATGGGGAGCCAAAAGGGACAAGTGGACGACCTTGCCTAAAGGTACTCAATGGTGCAGAGATTATCAATAGTGCAGTTGTTGTTGTGCGATATTTTGGTGGAACGATGCTTGGAACTGGTGGGCTTGTAAAAGCTTATAGTGATGCTGTTAATGCTGTAGTTGAGATAAGTGAATTTATCAACTATGAAAAGCTTGAAGAGAAAATAATCACAGTTTCATACACAGATTTAGCAAAAGTGGAGCATACTTTAAAAGCACTTGATATACATATAAAAGAGAAAGAGTTTGGAAATGATGTAGTTCTAACACTTCAAGCTACAAAAGAGAAACTAGAACAATTTCAGTATTAAAAAACAAAAAAGGAGTTATTTTGATAACAAAAAATGTAAAAATATTTTTACAAATTGCCTCACTTATGATGGTATTAAATATTGCAATCGGAGCTTTTGGAGCTCATGGACTTCGACCATATCTTGATGAGTATGGAACAATTATTTATAATAAAGGGGTTGCATACTCTTTTTATAACACTTTAGGGTTATTTGCTATTGCATTTATGAGCTATCTTCTTCCAGAATCTACAAAGCTTATAAAAGGGTATTATTTTATCTTAGCTGGAATTTTGATATTTTCATTTTCACTTTATATTTTATCTTTAACAAAAATACTATGGCTTGGTGCTATTACTCCAATTGGTGGAACTGCTATGATTATTGGATGGATTTTGGTGTTTTTAGGGCTTAAAATTAAAGGATAAATTATCGAAATTATAGTATCTGTTATTATTTTATTGATAATTGGGTTTGTTATATATCAAAGTACAAAAACAAACTTCCAAATCAAATCTAGTGGCATTAAGAAATCTGAAATAATTAATGAGTATAAAAATAAACTTGATGCATTGGAAACGAAAGAGGAAAAAGTGGTATACCTTAAAACTATCAATCAAGAACTCTCTCGTAATATATTTTTTGAACAAAATGAGATACGAGAAATCATTCAAGACTTTGTAAAAAGAATAATTTGAAATATCAAAAGCTAGCTTACATAACCTATTTTAATAGTTGTTTCAAGCCCTTTATATTTTTGATTTTCATAGATAAATGATTTATTTTGGACATATATATCACCATTGAGTGAGATATTGATTTTATTTTTAATAAAATACAATCCAAGCCCTTTACCTTTGGACTGATGATATGTTGTAAAATAAGGTTCAAAAATCTTATCGATATTTTTTTCACTCACTCCACCAGCATTATCATAAATTGTAAAAATAATATTTTTTCGTTTTTTATTAATATTAAAAACTATCAATTTAAAGTTTTCATCTGGCAAATGTTGTAAGGCTTCGACACTATTTTGTATAATCTCTTGAATTGAATCAAATAATATCTTTGAAATAAATGTATTATCCCAAGAGTTATCATCATTAAAATGAAACATAATATTTGATATCTCAAAATCACTTTTAAAATATGATTGAAGAGATAGGACTAAGTCTTTTAAACTTATCTCTTCATGTATCTCTAAATTACTCTCAATTTTATGATTAAAAGTATCGAGCATCAAAGATATATCATTTGTTATCTTTACTATCTTTTCTGAATATTTATACAACTCATCTTTATCAATTGTATCCATTTCAAATTTCAACGACATAGTACTTGCAAATGTACTTATAAGACTAAGTGGTTGTCTCCAGTGATGTGCAATATTTGTAATCATTTCACTCAAAGCTTTAACTTTCATATCATTTGCAACTCTATCATCCATAGCTTTTAAATCTGTAATATTTGTAAATACAGCAATTGCATTTGTATTCGTTTCATCCAAAAACTTTGCATACACAAAATAGAGATATTCTTGTTCATCTTTCATCATCAACACTTTATTAACTTGATCACTATTTTCTTGTAAATAGTCCACCCAATGGATACCATTATTATTTTTTTGAAGATATCCCTCTTTTTCAACAAATAAATCACAAATACATTCATATTTACTTTTAAATTGTTCAATATTTTCAATCTCAAAAAATCTAAATAATTCATTATTCGCCATAATCATCACATGTGTTTTTACATTTGTTACAACTACTATATTTCCCATACTATCAAGTATTTTTTGTAAAAAATCATTCTTTAAAAGTGCCTCTTTTTGAGCAATCTCTTTTTGAACTATCTCTCTTTTTAATGTTCTCGTATAGTAAGCTACTAGTACTATTATTAATAAAATAGCCATGATAATAATAGCAATAATTATTTTAATATGAATATCCAAACTCAAACTAATTATCGGTGGAGCATTGTATTTATAGATAAAATCTTTTGCATTAAAATCACTTTTAACAAGCCCAAGGACTTTAAAGACACTCCCCATCTCAGAAAGCTTTGCATAATCTAAAATCCCAAAATTACCATCATTATCATATGAAATCTTTTTTAGTACCTCACCCTCTTCTATCAAATCATACAGTGTTTTATTTTGAGAATTATATTTTTCATAAGTTACCCTTGCGCTCTCTTCAATATGTGTATAAGCATATTGCCAACCTTTTAAAGTTGCTTCATAAAAATCTCTTACTAGCTTTGGATTTTTTTGTAAAAAGATAGTATTAACAGTTAATAAATCATCATAAAAATCAAATCCATAATCTTTTGGTTGTAAAATCTTATATTTGATACCAAGCTTATCTAATTGAAGTGGTTCATTTGAGATATAGCAAGCCATAGCATCTGTTTTACCATCTATTAAATCTTGTACATTAAAACTATGTGGTATAAAATTAACATTTGAAGCATCTAATTGAAATGAATTTAACATAGCTAAAACAGAAGCACTATCTTTTGCATCACTTGTCACCATCACTTTTTTACCAAATAGATCTTTTGGAGTATTTACCCCTGACTTTTCTAAAACCATAAGAACCATTGGTGAGTGTTGATATGAAGTTCCAAGGATAACAATATCACTACCATTCATCTTATCAATCAATGCACTTGATTTTCTAATTGTAAAATCACTATTAGTTTTCATAGATTTTTCAGAATACTCTTTTATCTCTACATCTAAACCAACATCGTTATAATAACCTTTCTCTTTTGCCATATAGTATCCAGCAAATTGAAATTGATTGAGCCATGAGAGTTGTACAGAAACTTTTTGAGTTGTTTCACCCAAAAGTGTAGAAAATAAAAATATACACAATAAAACTATTTTTTTCATTCGTTGTATCCCCTTTCACAGTAGAGATATCCATATAATTATTAAACGCCAGCTATTTTTAACAAATTGTATAACTTATAGACTTAATAAAATAATATTTTGTGGTTCATTTTGTAACCAATAATAATTTGAAAAAATTGTGTTACTTTTAATCTCTACTTTTCAAGTAAAGCATCACGAGCTTGAGTGATTTTTATAAATCTCTCATGAGTTCCACCCACATCGGGATGAGCAATTTTAGCAATCAATCGATAAGCTGATTTTATTTGAGATACTTTAAGGACTCCCTCTAGTGGCAAATACAATAGTTCTCTGTGTTCTCTCTCTTTTACTTGCTCTAAATTGGTTTTGGATTCTCTTTTTTGTTTGTTGTATCTTTTGATATCTTCGTATAGTTGTTCTTGTGATTTTCGTTGCTTTTCAAAAGACTCTTTGAGCAATAAACTTTGTTCCTTTTCCCATTTTTCCTCAGACATCACAACACAAGCAGCAAAACTAATCTCTCCAGTATTTTTGAGTTCATCTAAACTAAATGGACCCACCATCTCATACGGCTCTTCTAACCAACCATTTTTAAACTCATCATCAATTCGACCAATCGTTACAAAATCACAAACACCAAGGTTGCTATTCCAAATAATAAAGTCAACTTCGAGATACTCTGTAAAATCTTGCATATATTAGCCCCTTTTGGATGGTATATGCAAGATGTGTGCTATTGGGAGATAAATGACTTTAGAATTTAGTTTATGAGTTATCTATATTAGATTATACTTTGGAGTAAGACTAGATAATTACTCAAAGTTTTTATGGTCTTCAAAATCAGTTTTTAATCGTTGTTTATCTTTTTGAAATAATGATTTTTTTAGCTCATCAATATGTGTCAATCCATAAAAAAGTAACACACCACTCGCGGTATAAGAATCTGTTGTTTTAAAATATTGTGTTTCAACAAAATTATTTTCAACAGAGGGTTCTTGTTTTTGATTATAAAGCATTATATTATAGGAACTATTGGTATCTGCAAGTACAACTTGTACCAATACCAATAAACCTATAAAAAGTTTCATTTTCTAATGTAAAAAGTGTCTAACACCCGTAAAATAAAGTGCCATCCCATATTCATTTGCAGCAGCGATAACTTCATCATCTCTTACGCTTCCACCTGGTTCAATTACACATTTTACACCAGCCTCACTTGCTGCATCTATACTATCTCTAAATGGAAAAAATGCTTCACTTGCTAGTACTGAACCAGTTGTATCAAGTCCCATATCAGCTGCTTTTCGTAAAGCTGCTTTTGCTGCATCTACTCTACTTGTCATCCCCATCCCAACAGCTACCATTGCAGAATCTTTTACATAAACTACACAGTTTGATTTTGTTAAAGATGCTATTTTATAAGCTATCTCCATATCTTTTAACTCTTGTTCTGTTCCGCTTCTTGAAGTTTTAAGCTCGCTATTCTTAACTTCATCTGCTCCAACTACATCGCTATCTTGGAAAACAAATCCACCATCTACGATTTTGAAGTTGATAGCGTCATTTGCCATTTCAAGTTTTGTTGTACCTTGAGAGAATAGTTTGATTCTTTGTTTTCTACTAAGTTCTACGATTGCTTCTTCTGTGAAATCAGCTGCATATACAACCTCTAAAAATATCTCATTCATTTTAATAGCAAGGTCAAGTTCAACGATACCATTAACTGCAACAACTCCACCAAATGCACTTACAGGGTCACATTTCAAAGCTTCTGTGTAAGATTCTAAAAGTGTATCTTTTATCGCAAATCCACAAGGATTTCCATGCTTAACGATACAAACTGCATTATCAGAACCAAAAGCCGATGCTATTTTAGCAGCTCCTGAGATATCTCCCATATTGTTGAAACTTGCTTCACCTTTTAGAGTTTTAAATTTTGTTGAAAGATGATTGTCAAATTCGTACAATGCACCTTTTTGGTGTGGATTTTCACCATATCTTGTATCAAATACTTTAGTTCCAACGATAAATTGTTTAGTTCCAAAACCATTATTAAATCGTTTATTCATATAGTTTGCTATCATTGCATCATATGAAGCTGTATGTTCATACGCTTTTATCATCATATCTCTTCTAAACTCAACAGTATTCGTATTATTTTTAAGATTAGAAAGAACTAAATCATAATCAGCAACATCAGTTACAATGATAACAGAGTCAAAGTTTTTAGCAGCTGACCTTACCATCGCTGGTCCACCGATATCTATATTTTCGATAATCTCTTCAAAATCATCTGTTTTTTCAATAGTTGCTTTAAATGGATACAAATTCACACAAACCAAATCAATCCCCTCAACACCTAACTCACGAGCTTGGTCAAGATGAGATTGTTTATCTCTTCTATGAAGAATTCCACCATGAATGTATGGGTTAAGAGTTTTCACTCTCCCTTCAAAACATTCTGGAAATTTTGTAACTTCGTTTGCTTCAATAACTGCAATTCCAGCTTCTTGTAAAGCTTTGTATGTTCCACCTGTTGAGATGATTTCATACCCTAAACTTACTAACTCTTTTGAAAAATTCACAACACCACTTTTATCACTTACACTTATTAATGCTCTCAAATTCGATCCCTTATTTTTAGTTTATTTTTTCCTAGTTCCAAAGCTGGAGCTTGGGAACTAGTTAAGGGTTTTTAGAGATACCCCTATTTTTGTGACGGCGATTATACAAAAAGAGTGGTTACAACCCACTAAATTTGAATATAATCTACTTTATCAACTCTTTATTATTTGCTAAAATAACATCATCTTTTAGATTAAAGTTGACATCTAAAAGGGCATAATCCCCATCATATTTCACCACTTTATCAAGATTTTTATACTCATTCATAGGACTTTTGAGATATTTTTCAAAAGATTCTTTATCCACTTTTATATTCATAGTAAATGTGATGTAATTTAACAGTTCAGCTGATTTATTTAAAATATTATAGTTATTCTCTTTGAGTACAAAGTTAGCATCTAGCTTGAGTTCTTTGATTAAAAACTTCATCTTTGAAAATTTTAAATCACTAAATTCCATCCCATAATTCATCTCTCCACCATAGTTTGCTATTTCTATAATATGTTTTAAAAGTGGAGAAAATCCATCTAATTCCCAAGATGAAAATTGCTCTGTATTATCCATAATATATTTTATTGGCGCTAGCTTTACATTTGTCAATGAAGCGTGAATATCAGCTATTTTCGCATCTATATTATAATTTGCTGTATGAAGTAAAAAGTCATCCACTTTTGTATTTGTTTTAATCGAAACATCATTTGAATCTGAAAATACATCGATATTAGAACTATTTTTCTTCCCTTTTAATTCAACATTTGCTAATTTAAAATTATCTTTAGTGTATATTATTCTGTACTCTAAATTTCTTTCAGTGTTACTATGTCTAACTTCAAATGTTTTATTTCCTAAAGAGTTGTACTTTATACCATCTATAATTCTTGAATTAAGATATATTTCAAAACTATCGATATGTTTTTCATTTTGTAAAATCTCATTTGCAATCGTTTTAATACATAAAATATTTTTGCACTCAGCTGTTTCCTCACTAATCTTTTTAGCTAAAAAAACTGTATAGTCATCTGGATTGTTAAAATTGTATTTTGTGTAGTACAAGAAATCATCTGCATTTGACGTAAACTTAAAGTTATAATCATCTTTATACTGAAAGTTATACTCGGCATTATTAGAAATTATCCCTACATTTTTATCTTCACTTGCTGTTTGAAGAAGGTATTTTTCAAGTGAAAATTTATTTACATCACCTAGTTTTATAATAGGCTTGATAAAATTCAATGCCATATTGGTCCCAACTTCTTCACTTTTAATATCAATATTATTAAAGTCAATCTCTTTGAGTTTCCCTCGTAGATTGAATACAAATGCAGCTCCAAATTTTTTAAGAAGCTCTTTGAGTTCCAAAAGTTTTATTTGATTTTTAGGAAAATCATTTGGCTCTATATAAACACTTACACTAAGAGGTTGCCAAATTTTTGTAGCAATATTCCCACTAAACTTCAACCCAAGAACATCATCATTCTCAGGCATAATACTTTCTAATAAAGTTTTATCAATTTTCACAGCTCCACTTAAAAAAGTTAAAAACTTCTCTTTATCATTCACTGTAAGAGAGTATTCTCTTTGTGAACTAAAATATCCTTTTTTCTCTTCAACTTTAAGCTCCATCCCTTTTATAGATAAAGCTTCTTTTTGAGAGTCTATTTTTGGATTTACAACAACAGTTGAAATAATAAATGGCCATACCAATAGTGCAACAATAAGAACGCCAAAGCCTATTAAAACTTTCTTCCTATCAATCCTATGCATAATCTTCCTTTTTCTTTATTTTATGTTTTTTTATACTGTTTTGTTTAGTTTCTTGCTTTTTATCGTCCCTAAAACTTTTGCTTTTAACACCTTGTTTATCATCTTTATTTTTAGAAAAAGCTCTTTTTTTATCATCTCTAAAACTATCTTTACCTTTTCTAAAATCATCTTTTTTTATCTGTTGATCTTTTAAATTTAACTTTAATGAATCTTCACAATATTTATTTACTAAAATTCTATATTTATACGCTTTTTCAATGTCATAAAAAATATCTGGTAATTTATATGAAAGCCATAGATATAGTGATATTTTCTTTACTTCATCTTCAGCTTTTAACAAATCCAACTCACTTTTTGCTAAATTTTTGATATTTATCGACAATCTATAATCACATGGTTTTTTATTTATAATTGCATTCACATAGAAGAAATAAGCATCTTTTAAAAGTGGTGATTTTGTATTTGTAGGTGCTTGTGCGAGGAGATATTTATCTTCTAATTTTAAAGTTTCCCTTTTATCTAACAAATAAGCCAACTCAATCATATTAAATATATTTGTAGCGATAAATGGACCTGTAAATTTCATATTTTTTGAGAAAAAATACAATATTTTTGTTAAATCTTTTGTATTAAGATGGGAAGCAAAAGCCATTATTTGTTCAAGTGTAGCTTTTACCTTAAATGGTGGTTTGATAGTTCGAAGTGGTGAGTGAAACATCTCATCAATATGATTTAAAACAGATTTACTTGTAGCTCCAACATATCCAACTTCATGATGTCCATATCTTCCAGCACGACCTGAAATTTGGATAACTTCATTTGGTGTTAATTTTCTTTGGCTTACCCCATCAAACTTTGTATCGGTTGTAAAAAGGATAATTTTAATAGGGAGATTCAATCCCATAGCAATTGCATCAGTTGCTATTAAAATATCTGTTTTCCCTTCTCTAAATCTTTTCGCTTCCTCTTTTCGCACCTCTGGACTCAGATTTCCATATAAAACTGAAACTTTAAAAAACTTAGAGAGTTTTGCTTTCATATTTAAAACATCTTTTCTACTAAAAGCTATCAGTGCTGTCCCTTTGGTTATCTCTCTAAAAGGGATTGGATGTTCCAATACTTGAAGTGGATTTTTCCTTTTAAACTTGATAATCTCAAGCTCTTCTCCAAGATATTCAGCTATTTTTTTAATTGATTCAAGAGCATTTACACTTCCAGTCATAATAATCTTACTAGCAGGTGCGCCTAAAATAGCATTAACCCAAGCCCAACCTCTATCATCATCTTCTAGCATTTGTACTTCATCGATGATACAAACATCTGTTTCCATCTCAAAATTTACCATCTCTATAGTGCTACAAATATGTGTTGAATCTTCGTTAAAAATCTCCTCTTCACCAGTAATTAAACTTGAGTTAATTTTGTTTTCTTGTAAAAATTCGTAATTTTCTAGTGCTAAAAGTCGTAATGGTGCTAAATATATTCCGCAGTCAGCTTTTATAAGTTCTTGCATCGCAGAGTATGTCTTACCACTATTTGTAGGTCCAACAAAAAAATAGAGTTTTCTATTCATACCTCTTGCTGTTGGAAAAGTAGTTTTCAAATCACAATTAAGTAGTTGATTGAGTTGTTCTTTAAAGCTTAAATTCATAGTGGAATATTATCCAAAAAATAGGATTTTTTATACAATTTTTTTCATAAATTTTCATATTTTTTTTAACTTAAATATCACTTAATTTACATCATTCTAAAAACAGAAGAATCCCTTAAATATGGGGTTTTAATATTTATGTCTTAAGCATTTATTAAGTATAATTCTTATATCATCCCGAAATTATTACAAAATCACAAAAAAAGTAGGACAAAATAGTGTTTGATTCATTAACTAGCTCGTTTAAATCTGTTATCGGAAAAATAAGATATCAAGACGATACTAAAGCATTGACAAATGCTATTGGTGAACTGAAAAAATCTCTTCTAAAATACGATGTTCATCACAAAACTACAAAAGAATTATGTGAAAGAGTTGAGCTTAAAACGAAACAAAATGGTATTGGGCAAGATTCATTTTTAAAAGCATTAAGAGAGAGCTTATCTGAAATATTAGTAGTGAAAGGGAACCAAGGTTTTGTTTATAGCGGAACTTCACCACTTACTACTATTTTAATGACAGGGCTTCAAGGAAGTGGGAAAACTACAACTACAGGGAAACTTGCAAACTATCTAAAACTTAGAAATAAAAAAGTTTTAATAGCAGCAGGAGATTTACAAAGACTTGCAGCTGTTGAGCAATTGAAACAAATTGGTGCTCAAATTGGTGTTGAAGTATTTTTTGATGATAGTGAAAAAGACCCAATCAACATAGTAAAAAAAGCAAAACAAAAAGCAATCGATGGACTGTATGATGTTCTTTTAGTTGATACTGCTGGTCGACTTGCAATTGATGAAGAACTTATGGTTCAACTTAAAAATATCAAAGATACAGTAAATCCAACTGAAATCTTTTATGTAGCTGACTCACTAACAGGTCATGATGCAACAAAAACTGCGATTACTTTCCAAGAAAAGATTGGAATTGATGGAGTTATCCTAACAAAATTTGATGGTGATACAAAAGGTGGAGTTGCTTTATCTTTATCACATCAAACAAAAGTGCCACTTAGATTTGTTGGAGTTGGTGAAAAAATGGAAAATCTGGAAGTATTTATTCCAGATAGAATCGTTTCAAGACTTATGGGTGCTGGAGATATCGAAGGACTTGCTGAAAAAACATCACTTTTGATTGATGATAAAAAAGCAAAAGAAGTTACTAAAAAAATCAAAAAAGGTGAATTTAACTTCAATGACTTTTTAGAACAACTTGAGATGATAAAAAAACTAGGAAGTATGAAATCTATTATCGGAATGATTCCAGGTATGAGTGGAATGGCAAGCCAGATAAAAGATATGGATTTTGATAACTCTGTTGAACTAAAAAGAATCAAAGCACTTATTGGTTCGATGACTTTAAAAGAGAGAGAAAATCCAGATTTACTCAATCCAAGTAGAAAGAAAAGAATTTCAAAAGGTTCAGGTCTTAGTGAAGTTCAAGTAAATAAGATTTTAAAACAATTCCATAATGCTTCAAAAATGGCAAAGAAGATGTCATCAAAAGGTGGAATGAAAGATATGCAAAGAATGATGTCTCAAATGAATGCTCAAGGGATGCCACAAATTCCAAGATAAACGCTCTTTTGGTGTTAAGTGCTAAGGTGAATTTTTCCCTTTAGCACTTAACATAAAAGTTAATAAAAAAAACAAATAAAAAAGGATAGACAATGACAGTTATTAGACTTACAAGAATGGGAAGAAACAAAAAACCGTTTTACAGAATGGTAGTTACAGATAGTAGAAAAAGAAGAGATTCAGGATGGATTGAATCAATTGGTTATTTCAACCCAATCGTTGAGCCAAAAGTATTAAAATTTGATCAAGAAAGATTAGATTACTGGTTAAGCGTTGGTGCTAAAATGAGCGAAAAAGTTGCAAAACTTACAACTGCAAAATAGTAGCATCTTATGATTACTGATTTTATAAAATCATATACAGAACTTATAGTTTCAAATCCAGAATCTATAGAAGTTGATCTTCATGAAGTTGGTGACAATTTTTATGAGATAACTATCTATTGTGAAGAGGAAGACCTTGGTAAAATTATAGGGAAAAGTGGAAATATGATTAATGCTTTAAAAACTATTGTAAATGGTTGTAAAGCAAAAGATGGAAAATCGTATAAAATTCAGGTAATCAAATTATAAGCACAAAACTTATAAAAATCAATCAATTAAAACCGCCTCATATTTGTATGTGGCGGTTTTTTTATTTATAACGAGGTTATCTATATGGAAAAAATTTATGTTGCAAAACTAGGGAAAAGTGTTGGATTAAAAGGTCAAATGAGGGTATTTATAGACTCTGACTTTCCAGAACAATTCAAAAAAGGGGTAAGCTTTACAACAAATAAAAACAAAACTCTAACTGTAGAATCAATCAATCAATCATTTGATACTGTTAAATTTGTAGGTATTGACACCATTGAAGATACAAAAAGCTATATCAATTCACTTCTTTACACTACAGAAGAGGAGAGTAAAAAGAATTGTAAACTTGATAAAAAACAATTTTTTTGGTTTGAAATTGAGCAGTGTAGCGTTGTTGAAAATGGGATAGTTTTAGGGAAAGTAGTTGAGATTAATAGATACCCAACTGATGATTATATGACTATTGAAACAGATAAATTATTGCTAGAAAAAGATCCAAAAACTCCAAAAAGTTTTTTACTTCCCTACAATGACAACTATGTACAAAATGTAGATATTGAAAAGAAAATCATCACTATTATAAATGGATTTGATATTTTAGCTGCTAGCTAATTATCAAATCTTTCTGGAATTGCTAAAAAGCTTATAGTTTACTACACATATCTTTATAAAGATTATCAGCTTTATCGACTGCTTTACACTTATCAATCATATCTTTATAAAGATTAGTCTGTTTTTTAATTTTATAGAGTTGTGCTTTTTGATAATAAATCTGCACTAAATCATTTGGTCTTATTCTTCTTGGATTTTTTAATCCCTCATCAAGTAATCGTAAAGCTCCATTATAATCATCATTTAATTTTCTCTCACTTGCTAGTTGCATCTCAACATAAGGGCTATAAACAAACACTTTCATATCATATTGTGTAGCATACAATTTTTTTAAAATGCCAATAGCTTCTCCATCTTTTTTCTCTTTTAAAAGGTATAAATAATATTGATAGTAAAAATCTATAATTGGAGGATTATTTTTATTCTCTTCAATAAAATTTGGATGAGCTTTAGCATACATAAAAAATTTATCCATACTAAAACTATTATTCAAAGCTCCATAAAGTAAAAATCTATCTAAAAACTCTATACTTTTGATCTTATCATCATTGAGCATATCTATACTTTTTGTTAAATCAATTCCCTTATCATAAGCTTGTAACATATAAGATATTTTTTCTAAGAGAACATAAGCTAATCCATTTTTACTATCTTTAAGAGCATCATTTACGGGATTGAAACTATCTATACTTGGATCTTCAAGCATACAATTAAGTACACCAATTGTTTCATTAGATTCCTTGACTATTTTTTTGATTGAAAAACTATCAAGTGTTTTAAAGAGTTCATTTATCTCTTTGCATTTGTCATTTTCTAAATAATACTTTATCATTTGAGCATCAATCATTGCAAAAATAGATTTTATATCTTTATAACCAAATCGATTTGCTGTAGAAATTTTAATATTTTTATATACATTTTTAAATTTTGCAATTGAGGTATAATCATGTTTAGCTGCAAAATTCAAAAGCTCTTGAAGCAATGCTTTATCTTGCATCGCCTCATCTTGTCTATATTTTGCGATAATAATACTAGGTGTTATTTTCCCCTCTCTTAAAAGTATCTCATCAAGCGCAATTTTTGATTCTTGTTTGTAATTATTGGCTGATGAGGAGCTAATTAAGTCTTTATAATACTCTTTTGCTTCCAAGATATATTCTAAAGATGTTGTATCAATAGTCATATATGTATTTGCCAATCTAAATTTAAAATCGGCGATACTTCCTTTATCAGTTGATTTATCCAAAAGTGCATTTAAAATTTTAATAGCTAAAAAAGGCATTTTTGCTTTGATTAATTTATCAACTTTTATAAGTGCTAGATAACTATCATTTGCATAATAATCTATATTTTTTTCAAGTACTTTACTTGCAAGATCATAAGCTTTCTCTTTCTCTCCACTTAAAATATACACATCATACAATTCATCTGCTACAACTGTTGCTATTTTTAGATTATCCGTTTTCAGCAAAATACCATAAAGTGTATTGATTGCTTTGGAATATTTTTTCCCTTGTGTATCAATATAAGCTTCTGATATTTTTCCATATGCAAGAGAAAGTGGGTCTTTAAAGATATTTTTTATTGATTCTGCATAATATTTAGCCTCTTTTATCTTATTTATTTGAACAAAAAGTTTTACAAGTAAAACATTTGCTTCAAGTAAATCTCCTTCATTGATAACTGATGTATTGATAGCTTTTTCTAAAACTGTTGCACCTTCTGTTAAGTTCTTTTTTGTTCCTGTTTTATACAATATTTCACTGTAAAGAAGCTCAACTGTTGATTTTAAAATATTGATTTTATTGCTTTCTCTAAAAGCAACCATCTTTTCAAGTGCATCATCAATTTTTCCATCTTTTACAAGTCTATCTATCGCTTTTAACTTATCATTTCCAAGGATAATTTTCTCTTTTTGACTATGTTCTATCTGCTCTTTTTTTCCATCAATAAAACTATAATAAAAATCTTTTTTTGCATAAAGAGTTGAAGTAATCACTAAAAAAATTAAAATATATTTCATACCCTTTTGTTACCTTTTCCCTTTTTTATTTAATTCATATATGTAAGTAAATATTTCAGCTATCGCTTTATAAAACTCGTTTGGAATCTCTCTTTCAATCTCTACTTGATCATATAAAGCACGTGCTAATGCTGGATTTTCTATGATTGGCACTTTGTATTCTCTCGCCACATCTTTTATCTTTAAAGCCAAGAAATCAATCCCTTTTCCAACAACTTGTGGTGCATTTTGTTTCTCTTTATCATATTTTAAAGCTACTGCATAGTGAGTTGGATTTGTTATCACAACATCTGCACTTTGCACATCTTTCATCATCCTTTGTCTGGACATTTTTATCTGAATCGAACGAATTCTCCCTTTAACTTGAGGATCCCCTTCCATCTGTTTGTATTCCTCTTTTATCTCTTGTTTGGACATTTTTAATTGTTCAAAATAATAGTGTCTTGTGAAAAGAAAATCAATTATAGCAAAAATGATGATAATTAACAAAATTGCACCAATAAAATATGAAGTTAATTGTAAAATCAAATTCATCGAAGCACCAATTCCCATATCCATCATAGCAATAATATCATTCCAAACAAGTGCAAAGATAACAATCATAACAACAATAATGATAGAAAGTTTCGCTGTTAATTTTAATGCTTCAAGGAGTTTTTTAAGACTAAAAATATTTTTTATACCATTAATAGGGTCTATTTTTGAAAAATCTATTTTCAGTGGTGTCATTATAAACCCAAACTGCATCACATTTGCTGCTATGGCTAAAATAACTGTAAGAGCAAAAATCGGAGAGAGTGCATAAAGAAGTGTTGTTCCAACTGTATGTGTAATCGTAATAAAAATAGCTGGATTTATATCATGTCCAATAAAGCTAAAAATATAAAGCATCATCATTTTTATCTGTTCAAACATAAATGAAGAGAAAAATAAAATATAAATAGAAGCAAAAGTTAAAACAGCCGCACCAGAAACTTCCATAGATTTTGGAACATTTCCTTCATTTATGGCATCCTGTTTCTTCTTGCCGGTGGCGTCTTCTGTTTTTTCTTGATCATCTGCCAATTACTAATCCTTAATTAAACTTATCTATAAAATATTGTTCAAAACTTGTTGCAAATATATCAAGCCCAAGCATCATAAAGATAAAAATAAGTGTAAACTTTATTTGAAAAGTAAGAACAAATGGTGAAAAAGCTGGCATTGATTTTGTCCCATATCCATAGTAAACATCAAGTATAAAAGCTATAAAAAACAATGGAAATGAAAATGAAAATGCAAAAATAAACATATGGTTTATCTCTTTGATTGCCATTGATAAAATGTCATAGTTGAAAAGATTAAACTCTCCAAGTGTTATCATCCCTATACTTTTTGCAAGCATTAAAATGGTCACTTCATACATCCCTGATTGAAAATAAAGGACAAGAACAACCATATATAAAAATCGGCTCATCACCCCTTGTTGTGTTCCTGTAGTTGGATCAAACATATTTGCCATTGATAATGTTGTTGCATATCCTATCAAATCACCAATAATCTGAACAGCTGAAAAAATAATTTGTACAAGCATCGATGCCACAAATCCTAATAACATCTCTCCTAATAAACTTTGTAAAAAAACAACATCATTTGGGACATTAACAGCTGCTCTATCAACTAAAGGAAATAAAAAGATAGAGAAATAAAATGCAATTCCAACTCGAATACTAGCTGGAACACTCACATGTCCAAAAACAGGCATCAAAGCAACAAAAGCTAAAATTCGACCAAACAAAAGTAAAAATGTATACGTTGTATTTTGGTCAATTAACTGTACTAAACTTTCCATCTATTTACTTACATATAATTTTTTGTAGTTTCTATATTTGTCGATTCTACCTCTTCAATCTCAGTTATTATTTGGTTCCTAGTTCCACCTGTATTTCTCCCTTGATTCCTATTTTCTTGATTTTCTCTAAATTGCTCAAATTCTTGATTTGAGTTGTCATTTTGCATCCCAAAATCAAGTGATATATTTGCTTCACTTTGATTAAAGACTTTCACTAAAGCATTTTGAAGAGTTGATTTATTATCATTAAATGTATCAAGCGTTCCATTTTGTGACATATTTAAACTAATACTTAAACTATTTTCACTTTTGTTATTTCTCATCATAATAGTGATACTTCCAAGGTTAAGTGGATCAAGATTAATTTTAAAAGCAGTCACTGGTGGTTTATAGTTCAAATACATATTTCGAGCAACATCTGACATAAAGCTTCCCATCGCTTGTTTTGAAGCTATCACTTTTGTGGTAAATGTTTCAACTAAACTTCTTTCAACAGTTACTACTACATCTTTTGCCGTTTTATTTGTATCTTTTTCAGCTGTTTTTATTTCAGATACTTTGTCTTCAATTTGATTGTTACTCTCTTTCTGCAAAAAGATTCTATTTAAAAAAGATTGTTGACTTTTTATCTCTAGTTCATTTGATTTTAAATTCGACTGTTTGAGTGTTGTTAATGGTGATTCCTCTTCACTATGAACTTCTATTTTATTTGCTTTCAAATCTAAAGTTTCTGCTGCTTTTTTAACTGTTTTAACTGTATTTTCTCCAGTAGTTAAAATCTCTTTTGTCTCATGTAATTTTTGTTTTGAAAGAAGTTCAGCTTGAACTTTTTGATTTGATAAAAATACATTTGCCCCAAATTGACCTTTTGGATCCTCAAGTGTTGCTAGTTTTACTTTTTGATCAACCTCTTTTTGAACTTTTGTTTTCCCTGTAATACTATCTGATAAAGAGGAGAGTATTTTATCCTCTTTTGTTACATCTTTTTTAGTTTGAATTACTTTTTCAAGTGTAGTTTTACTCTCAACTTTAATTCCATTTGTAAGCTCTAAAAAAAGTTTTCCAATTCCATCTTCACTTTTAATAACATTTTTAACTTCACTTTGCTTAGGTTCATTTGTTTTTTCAATATCTGCTGAATCTACAGAAATAGTATCTAAAAGTGATTTTACAATATCACTTGGATTTTGTTTTATCTCCTCTTTTTGCATAGGTGATTTTGTATTTTGAAGAGATGATATTTTCTCTTCTTTTGAAAGTTCCCCTGTTTTTTTACCAGTTACTAAAATTGTTGCATCTTCTTTGATGAGAACTTTTTCTGTTTTTAGAGATTCTGTTTTTAATGTCGTAGTTGATTTGTCATCTGATTTTTTTATTTCGCTAGCTATTGTTGAAGTTGGTATATTTACTATACTTTTATTATTTTCTTTTGTTTTTAAATCTTTTGAACTCTTCTCATCAATTTTTAAAGGTTCTTTTTTAATATCTTGCATCACTTTATCAAGTAGTGCCCAAAGTGCTTTACTTGGTTTTTCTACAACAGTATCTTTCTCTAACGTCGTAGGTACTTTAACTTCTAATATTTTCTCTGTTGATTGTTTTATCTCTTTAGTTGTTTCATTTGTTATTTTTTCAACCACAGATATCGTATTTTGTAATATTGTTTCAGTTGAATTTTTTACTCCAGTTGTTAATTTTTGAGTTCCTAACTCATCTTTTTTCACTACATCAACACCTACTTTTTGTTCAGGTATTATCTTTATAGGCTCTACTTTAGCTTTCTCTTGTAAAGAACTATTTTTATCAACTGTAATAACTTTTGTTTGTACGGTTGATGGATTTTCTGATTTTGTATTTTCACTATTTTGTTGAGATATTATTGTTGACTTTTGTTTGAGGATTTCAGGTTGAATTTCTTTATTTACAAGAGTTTTTGTAGTTGTATTACTATCTGTACTAACTTGTCTTGATTCAACTATTTTACTATCAACTTTAACTTTTGTATCTTTGAGTAAACTATCAAAAAGTGACATTCCCTCTTTTTTTGTTTCAACAGTTGATTTTGTGACACTCCCTTTGTTGTCAGTTTGTGTAGTTTGAAAAAGTTCGCTGTTTAAAATATCACTAGCCATAATTATTTAACTTTCAATCTTATGATTTTAAAATATCTATTGTTTTAGTATCGATAGATTTTTGTGTTTGAAATGAAGATAAATTTGCTTCGTAACTTCTCATAGCTTCCATTAAATCAGTCATCTCAACCACTGGATTGATATCTGGATACGCTACATATCCATCTTTATTTGCATCTGGATGTTCTGGTTCATATCGTAAAATTGGTTTATTTTTAGCATCCACTATCTCTTTGATACCAACACCAATATTTGGAGTTTGAAAGCTTTCTTTATTTTTTGTCGCTGTTGTTGGATTTTGTTTCTCTAGTTCTTTTTGCTTATCAAGTAAAATTTCTTGAAATATAACATTTTGTTTTTGGTAAGGACCACCATCTTTTCCATGAGTTGTTTGTGCATTTGCAATATTTGCACTTACTACATTGATTCTTGTTCTTTGTGCTGCCATTCCAGATGTAGCTACATTATATCCATCAAATAAACCCATTTTATCCCCTTTGTATTTTGTTTCTATCTAATATTGTGCTTTAAAATATTTTAGAGTGATGCAGGACTAAGTAACTCAAATCACGCTAAGATACTTTAGAGTGCAAACTAGCAATATTTTAAACTTGCATTCTCATTACTTCTTTGTAAGCATTCAGTGCTTTATTTTTCACTTCAAGTGCTAATTTTAAACTAAGTTCCGCTTCTTCAATTTGTTGCACTGCTTTTTGTAAATTTTCAACTTTACCTGTTGCTATTTGTTCCATTGCGTTGTAAGCAGTCACTTGTGTTTTATTTACCTCACCAATAGATTTAGTAAGTATCGAACCGAAACTTTCCCCTTCTTGCTCATCTGCTGCATTGAGTACTGGAGAAAAAAGTTTATCTGTTTCAAGTCCTTTGATTGAACTCATTATTTCGCCAAGTTTCATCTATAACTCCTTTTTAAAATCATACTTCATTTAGTGTTTTTTGAGACTTTATTTTTGTTTGTTGTAAACTTAAATCATTAAGTAAACCATTTATTCTTGAGGAAACTTCCCCCAATTCAATCGATTCTTTTTTATGATCAAAATCATAGAGTAAAATAATAAGGGCAATCATCATATGAGCAATCCCTTTAAAAGCTATTGTTGAGAAAATCACTCCAAATAACATCTCAATAGGAGTGTACAAATCAGCATTTATAGTAAAAAAAATCACCACAGCAAAAAATGCTGTCGCTACATATGTATCGATAATTTTACTTCTTAGTACTTTATTTGAAAATTCTTCAACTAACACTTACGATATCTCTTTTACTAAACTATTTACTATATTATTCAAGTCAAAACTTGAAGCACTACTATCAAACTCTTTTACAAACAATTTTCGAAGTCTTCCTGTTGTAGCAATATTCAAATCAACAGAAATATTTCCAATATATTTTACCATAAAAAGTTTGTTTAATTTATTTTTTGTAGCTAAATCTTTTAAAGATTTTGTAATTGTTTCTCCAATTTTATAGTTTGGGGTTTGATTGAAAAGTAAAAAAAGTTTTTCTTTTGTTTGACTGAGCATTTTTATAAGTGCATAGACATCAGTTAAAGCACTTGGATCGGTTGTAGTAACCGCTATAATCTCATCTGAAACTTCTAAAAACTCTTGTACATATTCATTAAGTCCAGCACCAGTATCCAATAATATAACATCATAAGTATCAAGAGCCACTATATCTTTTATAATTCTTGAATAAACAAAAGAGGACTTATTCTGTCCATATTGGTAACCACTTTTACCAGCACATAATGAGATGTTTTTATATGGTGTATCTAAAATAACCTCATCTAAAGTAAGACCTCTTTCAATATAATCATAAAAACTTGCATTTGGTTTCACATTAAAAAGAATTTGCATATTTGCTAAACCAATATCAGCATCAAAAACTAACACTTTTTTTCCGTATAAAGCAAGTAAATAGGCCATATTTGCACTAATTGTAGATTTTCCCACTCCACCTTTACCTGAAGTAATAGCAATCACTTTCGTTTTTGAACTCTTTTTACTATTTAATTTATACTCATTTGTAAGATGAATCAGCTGCGCAGCTTGAGTTGAAATGGTGTCAAACATCTTATTTTTTTAGCTTCTTTGGTATTTTTTGTTCCATAAAACAATCAATAAGATAAGTGTCTTCTGCTGTTATCAAATCATCTGGTACATTTTGACCAATGGAAAGATAACTGATTGATTTTTTAATTTTATAGGCAAATGAGATAATATTTCCAAAACTTCTCGTTTCATCTAATTTAGTAAATAAAATATTATTAATGCCCAATATCGAATACTGGTCATATATTTCAAAGAGATCATTCTTTTTCACATTTGCAGGAAGTACCAAAATTTTTTCTATCTCAATCTCTTGTAACCTATTTTGATACTCATTAATCGACTCTATTTTTTCAATATCATACTGGCTACTTCCAGCTGTATCAATTAAAATATAGTGGCAATCTTGCAATCTTAAAATTGCTTCAACTAAGTCTTCACTTTTTTTCACTATCTCAAGTGGTAACCTCATAATATTTGCATAAGCCTTAAGTTGCTCAATAGCACCAACTCTAAATGAATCTAAAGTGATAATCCCAACTTTATATTCCATTCCCATTTTATATGCATATCTTGCCGCTAATTTTGCTATTGTTGTCGTTTTTCCTACCCCAGTAGGTCCTACAAACATCATAACTTTTCGCTGATGTACTCTCATTGGAACTTCAAATTTTATAGGTATCATTCTTCTTAAAATAAGTTTAAAAAAGTCATTTATCTTCTGCTCATTTGATTTCATTGATAAAGGAAGTTGAGTAATTGTCTTTTTTAAAATAGTATAAGTCATCTCTTCATCAAAATCATTTTTTTCAAATAATTTATATATATCGATAAATTCAGAAGGAACAACTAAGTCATAAAGTTTACTCTTTGGTTCCCAAAGAGTTTTTTGAACTTTTTTTATCTCCTCTTGCATTTGTAAAATCTCAGCTCTAAAATCATAAAACTGAGGACTTAAATCTATTTTATCATTTGTAGTTGGTTTTACTTGAACTTTATGTCTAAATTGATCCTCATCTTTGTCTTCTTCAAGTGCGATAAGAATCTCATACATATCTTTCCCGTTTGTTCTTTTGTCAGATATCTTTTTTGTACTAATTACAATCCCATCATCACCACATTCTTTAAGTGCATTTTGTAAAGCTTGTGTAGGAGTTTCACCTAAAAAAGAGAGTGTTTTCATATTTTACATTCCATTCTTGTCTATTTTTTCAATTGTTCCATCTTGGGTTTTTACTTTGATATATTTATCTGTTTCCCCAATAAATTCACCACTTCTTTCGATTACGATATTTCCAAAATCAAATTTTATTTTATAATTTGGTGCTACTTCAACATCTTTTGTACATATTGGAGTATTTTTTATAATATGTCTTTTGGCGATATATTCATCTTCTAATAGTTTCAACTTATCAAATTTTGTACAATAAGTTCGCTTATCACTATTTATATCTTGAAGTTCGTCAAAATTTAAATATTCTTTATATTTTATATCTTTAGGGGAAACTAATGCACTTTCACCAAAAAGATATGTAGCTAGAAACAAAAAGAAAATAGCTCTCATTAAGCTCTTACCTCAAATAGCATACCACCATTTTGCTCTGTAATCTCATCAATTATCTGTCTATACATCTCTTTAACAGGAAGTACAATTGAAGCTAATTTTCCATTCAATTCATAAAGTTCTCTCAAATGAAATTCTAATAAATTCACATCATCTCTAAAAAGATTTATATCAACTCCATTACTCATCTCTTCTACTAAAATTTGATTAAGACGTTTTTGTGATTCACCTATTTGCGTCATCAAATCAAGTTTCATATCGTTTCTTTCAAGAAGCTTTTCATGATTTGCATTTTTAACATCTTGAATATCTTCTTTAATAGCATCTTTAAGTGCTACTGCTAAATTAATCATATGATTTACTTGACTTTTTATCATCTGATACCTTTCTCTTTTTCACTTAAAAACTGAAATAACATCGTACTTAAACCTAAACTTCCAGCACTTTGTTTTGATAAACTTTCAGTATACATCCCTTTTATGATTTCACTTCCAGTTCCTTCACCTGCAACATTTGTATTTTTCAATGAAATATCCATAAACTGTTGCATAAAAAAAGCTTCAAAATCGTTGCAAACTTTTTTGAGTTCTTTTCCATTTTTGGTATGTTTAAGGTCATTAACTGCTTTAGTCTCTTTATTGCTACTATTTAACATAGAAACATTAAATTCATTCATCCCTGCATCCATTTTAAACTCCTAATTTCCTACTCTATCGAAAAAATTACTCTCTTTTAGTCCAGATTCTTTTACATTACTCGTTACAAATTTTAATTCAACTCTTCTATTTTCTAGCGTATTATCACTTTTTGGTCTATATGAACCATAAGCAGAAACTTTTAATCTACTTGGTTCTATTTTATTTTTGATTAACTCTTTTACTATAGAGATTGACCTAAGAGCGGATAAATCCCAACCATCTCTTGGAATCCCACCACCTTTTATAGTCTCTTCTACACTAGAATGTCCAACAATTTCAATATCCATCTTATCTTCCATTGTTCGAACAACTCTAGCAATCTTTGTTAAAAATTTAGTAGCTTGATCATTTTGGATTGCATATTCACCATCACCAAACATCAAAGAAGCTGGAATATCCATAGTATACTCATTATTATCTTTTGTAACTACCACAACATCAGGTGTTTCTTGTGAATCTGTTGCTTCATTGTAAGCTTGAGCTATCTCATCAAGTGCTTCAATCATTGCTCCATTATCATTTCCAGCCCCTGCATCACCTTCATTTCCAGCTTCGCTTGCATCCATATTTTCTGCAGCCAACTTCTCTTTCTCTGCAGCAGCCGTATCTTCGGCACCTTCAAGAAATCCCATACTTCTTTTCATGATTTCAAAATACTCTTCAACTTTTTTCTTATCCATTGTAGCCATAGAAAGGAGCAGGATAAAGAAACAAAGGAGGAGTGACATAAGGTCACCAAACTGAACTAGCCAACCTGGTAAACACTTAGGACATTCTGGACATTTATCTTTACCCATTAATTAAACCTGAGGCAGTATAGCATTAAGCTTCATTTTAATATTTCCGATAGATTCCCCACTAGAAATCATAACAGCACCTTGAATCGTAATCTGGTGAGCTATCATCTCAACACTATGTTTATTACCCAACTTTGCTTCAAAAACGCCTGCAAACCCAGTACCAATCAAAGCACCATACAATGTAGTAAGTAAGGCAACAGCCATCGCTGGTCCAACGGCAGATGGATCTGAAAGATTTGCAAGCATCGCAACAAGCCCTACAAGTGTCCCAATCATCCCCATCGCTCCAGCCGTTCCACCAATAGATCCAAACATTCCAATCATTGTTTTGTGTCTATTTTCCATATGCTCTAACTTTGTTTCCATTAAAGCTTCTATAACATCTGGCTTTGTATTATCCACAAGTAAAGCAAACGCTTCTTTAAAAAATGGATTTTTCTCCTCCATAATTTTTTGTTCAACTGACATAACACCATTTTTTTTAATCTCAGTTGCATAAAAAATAATTTTTTCGATGAGTTCTGGAGTTGATTCAACTTTTACCATGTTCATACCAACACCACAAGCTTTTCCAAATTGCTTTAAATCTGATCCTTCGTATTGAGCCATTGTAACAGCAATAGCACCACCAAAAACGATAATAACAGAAGGGATATCTATATAAGCACCGAATCCAGCACCACCAAGGATAATAGCTAGTGCTACGAGTCCCCAAAGACCAGCTAATCCACCTGCGGTTGTTTTATCCATACCTTTTTGCCTCTATAACTCTAATTTTTTTTCACCGATATTTTTGATTTTTACACCAAATCTACCTTCAACAATAACCGCTTCACCTTCACCAACCTTAACTCCATTAATAAGAATATCTAGTGGTTCATTTACCATCTGTTCTAATTCAATGATATGACCAACATCCCAATTTACTATATCTTTTAAGAGAAATGTTTTTAAACCAAGCCTTACACTAAATCTCAATTTTACACCAAAAAGAAGTTTAAGGTTTTCTGTCGATTCATCACCTAAAAGTGCCAATACTGAAGCAGCAGCCCCCTTAGGTGCTGGACTATTTTTACCTTTTGTGGGTAATTCATCTTCCTCTTCTTCATCAATAATCTCTTCACCATTAACAATTTTTTCAACAAAAGGGAGTAAATTTTTATCAAATTGTAAAAATAAACTCACTAAATCTTTATTAAAATTAAAATCAAATCTGTATAAATTATTTAATTCTGGTAATGAAGTAATTTGTTTTATCGAAGCATCTTTTTGAGAGAACGATACCCCTTTTAAGTCTGTAAAATCTTGAGCATTAATGGTAGTTGATAAACTACCAGAGATAGTACTAATAATCTCTTTGGCAGCATCAAGTATCTCATCGTCAATTGAAGCTTTTAACTCACCAATGCCACCAAGCATAAAGTATTCAAATTTTGTAGAGATTAGCGTTGGTAAATAATATGTTATTTCACTTTTTACTCCACTTTTAGAATCCATAGCTACAACAACAACGATAGATTGTTCTGTATCTATTTCACTTTTAGAAGCTAACTTAACACCTTCTATAGAAGAGCTTATAGATAATAAACTTTCAAAAGTATTTTTAAATTCATTATTTATAATATTTGATATATCAGATGCCACTTTTTACCTCAGTGTTAATTTTTTTGTAATTCGTTATCAAGAGACTCTTGAAGATGAGCTTTAAGCCTCATTATTTGGTCTGTTGGAAATTGATAATCAACACCTTCTTTTGAAACTCGCACAAAAAACTCTTTAGACTCTGTATCAAATCCAAATTTTACATTATCAAGTAAAACCTCTTTTTGATCCTTTGCTTTTAGTTGGTTGTCGGCATTTTTATATTGTTCATCCGGCTGAATAGTATGTTCTTTATCGACTGAAGCTATTTTACTTAACTTTTCAACATGCTCTACTTTTGACTGATCCATGATTTCTAATCTACCTAATTGCATTTTGTCCTCCTCATAGTTTTTAAATTTCACTAGATTATATCAAAATATAAATAAATCACACTGTAAATGAAGATAAAATATTTTTAAAGTGATTCTAAAAAGTCATCAATATTTTTTACTTCAAAATCTATAAAAAATCCATCATATTTTTTAGTAAATAATTGTGATGCTGAATTAAATTTTAGATTTTGTAATAATTGTACACCACTTAAAAATTTAGCATTATTATCGTTATATTCAAATTGCAATTCACCTATTGTAGCCATTGCATTACTCTCATCACCCATACTTAGATATGCAGCTGATAACAAATCAAGTGTATATATGTCATTTAAATTATATTGCTTTTGTAAAGATTCCATTATCCTCGCTGTTGCTTTTGGAAATCCATCATAAAGTTGCACTATCGCTTTTGTTCGAAGATAAGATGGTGTTCTCTCATTTTTAATATTAAAATCTATTTTTTTATAAATTCCTAATGATTTTACAATTTCAATATAGTATTGAGTTATAAGTGGCGGACCTTTTAAAAAATAATCATTATAACTTTTTGGTAAAGTATCTTGTAATCTTGCGATATATTTATATTTAGATTCACTTGGTTTTTGCACCAAACTCCTAAAAAGATAGACCATTGGATCTTTTATATCCGCACCTAAAAGTGGTTCATTACCTTTCATTGTTTTATTCTTTTTCATACTATCAAGGAAATCTAAACCACGAAGAAATATCGATTCTCTATCATAATTAGAGACATTTTTTCCATCCAAATTAAATTTATTATCATAAACAACTTTGTAAATATATTTTCCAAGATATTTATAACTTCCATCATTACTTAAAAGATTGGCTTTTAATTTTTCTCCATCTTGTTTTGATAATTGTATCTCACCTCGTGTAGCACAAATCATTGCCATAGCTGCATATAATTTATTTGAACGACTTAAATCATATGCTCGTTTAAAATATTTATAACCATTTCTAAAATCAAAATTATGTGCATAACTAAGCCCTAAGTTATAATACTCATACGATTTAACATTTGTTTTAGCATCAACCATTTTTTGTAATTTAATAGTTCTAGTAATGGGATCTTCTTTTGATACATCAACAAACTGTTTATTATACTCTATCATCAAATCAAGTGATTCAATATTATCTTTATTTTTAAGAACAAACCCTAGTGTTGAATCGGTATAAATCTCTTTTTTATCGACAAATATAAATGGTGCAAAATAAAAAATCATATCAATAGAACGATTCGGTGAAAATTCAGTAACTCTTTTAAAATATTCTCCACTATCATATTTCTTTGGATTGAAAAATATTTTTATAGGAAGTTTTTTACTCGCATCAAAACTACTTCCTTTTTTTTGAATTATCCCTATGTCATCTTTTATTTTTGATAGATTATTTAATTTCAAATCTGCAAAAGTTTTTAACCATAAAATTGTATTTATCATCTCATCATTACTATAAGTTTGAAGCGAAGTATCAAGATAAATATTTGCCTTATCTAACTCATTTGTTTTGATATAAAGCAATGCAAGTTTTAAAGGATCTTTTTCTTGCAAAGAGAGTGAAATTTTGATAGCTGTTGGATAATCTTTAAGGACAATATAGGCATCAATTAAAAGTCTTTTTACATTTTCTGTGTATTGTTTTGGCGTTATTGTTTTAGATGTTTTGATAATATTTGCAATATAGTTTCTATCTTTTGTGATGAGATAAAGATAAAAAGTAGCACTAATATAAGAAAAAGTATCCTCTTTTGCTGTCTCTTTTAAATCATAAATTTTTTTAAGATACAAAAACGCATTATTCATAGATTTTAATTTATAGTATGCTATTCCAATATTTAAAAATGAAGGAATTTTAAGTACTTTAGCTGTTCTTTTAAATAAACTAATAGCTTGTAAATACTCCTCATTTTCAAGGTGCATAACTGCATTATTAAAATCTACCTCGAGAGAAACTGATTGTTCAATATGTAATAACTCTTTATTTTTAAACAGTAAATTTGATTGTGATTCATACACTTGCCCATCTTTTGCATTTAGATTTGGGTATAAAATAAAAAGCAAAATAGAGAGCAATACAAACTTATTTTCTATTTTCTTCACTTTTCATATTCTCGTTTTTATTTAATTTTTAAATAATTCCAACAGAAGAGTAGAGTTCATCTACTCTTTTTTGGAGCAACTCATTTCTATGTCGCAATTCATTTCTTTTCTGTTTCTCTTTTTGTACTTCTTCTCTAGCTTTTGTAAGTCTCTCATCCAAATCTTTTATTGTTTGAAGAGAATCTTGTAATTGGGACTCATATTTTTTGACATCTTTATCTCTACTCTCGGTTTTGTATTCAGCTAAGTCTTTCTCTTCTTTTATTTTTCTATACATTGATTTATACACATTCATACTTCCAAAGAAATAAAGAGCGAGTATCCCTAAAATTGAAATAAGTAAAATATTATCCAAATTTTAAACTCCACCTATCGTTTTAACTGAATAAGTGTATTTAAAATAGTATCAGCTGTTGTTATTGATTTTGAATTTGCTTCAAATGCTCTTTGGAATACCATTAAATTTACTAAAGATTCACTTAAATCTGCTGTACTTAATTCTAATGTATTTGCTTTTATTTCTGCTGTTTTATCATTATTTAAATTGTAAATTGGTTCACCACTTGCTAATGTTGAACTTAGAAGATTATTTCCAACTGGTTCCAATCCTCTATTTGTAATAAATCTTGCAATTGCAATTTGTCCAACGGCAAACATAGCACCATCTTGCGTCATAGTTATAAGTCCAGTACTATCAACAGCGAAATCACCAAATGCACTATCTGATATCCCAAGGGTATCAAGTCTCAACTGCATACTCCCTTTTGAAGCTGTTTGATCAATTCTAGTTTTTATCTCTATAAACTCAGCACCTGCCCCTTCTCTTCCACTATAATCTGCATTTCGTTTAATATCTCCAGTTGCTATCACTGGAGTAGTACCAGCCGTAGTTCTTTTTAAATCTCCACTAAACTCTACATCAAAATTACTATCTAAAGTTCTAACAACAAGATTACCATTAATGTTGTACGCTTTTACATATGTTGGTAAAGTATTTGTTGCTACAGTATAGGGTGCGAGATTGTTAATTTGAAGTACAATATCATCTACACTTGTAGCATTTGTAATAGTTAAAGGTGCTGTAGGAACTAGGACAGTTGCTTCTAATGCATTACTATAAATATCTATTTGATAAGTAAAATCATTTTCAGCAGTAGTTGTTGACAGTAATATATCACTTGAAGTTGTATAAACATCTGTTTGTTTTCCAGAAATTGCTTCATTTAAAGCACTTTTAATGGTTTCTAAAGCACCAACACCTTTTCCAGAATCAGCTGGATAATCAACTGCAAATGTTCCAGGTTTCTCTGTTGCATTATTACTCACCATTGCTACACTTGAAATTGTAAAAGCTTTTCCAGGGATAATTGATTCAATTTTAAGTGTCCCTTTTAAAACATCTAAATCATCAGTACTTGGATTATAAGGTGCTGTACTTTCTGCTACATAAGCTTTCAGCCCTGGTTGAGCAGAAATCATATCAGCAAAAGCTTTCATAGTTTTAATATATCCAGCTTCTTGAGCTGTAAGTGTAGCTGTTGCATCAGCAGGTAAAAACTTTTGAGAGACTCTACTCCCATCAATATATACATATACTTCATCTCCATCAGCAGCCATTACACCAGTATCCCAAGTTGCTGGTAATGCTCCTGTACTATTCCCTGGTAAATCTATATGAGAAATTTGTGCTTTTGCACTTGAGCTTGAACTATCTGGATTTGATTTGAGATTTTGTAAGGCTGTTGTATAAGCTTTTACAAGCTCTTCAATATCAGAGACTTTTCCTGATTTTGTTTTTAATCCATACCCTGAAAATATCGTAGGATCATCACTTTGAGCAGTAGTTCCATAATCTGTTGCTTTTGCTGTGATAGTTTCAACTGCATTTGAATAATTTATAATTTTTGAAGATAATAACTTTGTGTAATCATTTGTAAAAGTACTAACATTTGGATTTGATGTTGTTACTACTGGTTCATTACCCATAGCCCAACCTTGTACCTCATTTCCTAGAGTATCTTGTAAAGTTCCACTATCTCCCATACGAAAGTTTCCAGCCCTCGTATAAAAAGTTTCAGCCGTACCTCCACCTCGTGTATTTGATACTGCAAAAAATCCATCCCCTGAGAGTGCAACATCATAATTCACTCCAGTTGTCTTTAAATTGCCTTGTGTATACATTTTTTCAGCATCAAGTACTTGTGTACCTTTACCAATATTATTTTGATACATTTGATCAGCAAAAGAGATTCTGCTTGATTTAAAACCGATTGTATTTACATTTGCTATATTATTTGATTCATTATCGAGTGCTGTTTGCGCTCCAGCAAGTCCTGATATACCAGTCCATAAAGATCCGATCATGATAAATCCTTTGTGTTATTAATTATCTTTTTGTCATTTAAAATTAAATTTTAAATGTCCAAATATAAACTTTTTAATACTAAAAATTTATATTTAAACATTTAAAAAACGATTAACAATTAAATTATTTTTTAAGTGCTAATGCTGTTTTTAAAAATTCATCACTTGTTGTTACAGATTTACTATTTGCTTCAAATGCTCTTTGAAATACCATCAAATTAACTAATCCTTCGCTTAACTCTGAGTTACTAAGTTCCAATGTTTTACTTAAAAGTTTATTTTCTGTTGTTGCAAATATCATATTTCCTGAAGCAACTGTTGCTGAATACAAATTTCCACCTTGTGGTTCTAATCCCAATTCATTTGAAAATACTGCTGTTACAATTTTACCAACTGCAAATCTATTGTCCCCTTGCTTAAGATACATCACTCCATTATCAAATTCTGCCGTTCCAAAAGGGCTTTCTGAAATTTTCAAAGTATCTAGTTTCATCTGTAATTCACTCGTTGTTTTTGTAGCCAAATCTGATGCATCAACAACGGTTGATAATTTTAAATATTTTCCATCAGCTTTCTCTATTGCACTTTTCAAAGCCAATTCTATAGATTCAACTTTAGCCCTTCCACTTCCTGTCGCTGCTGCTGTTGTATTTATAGATGGAGGTGGATAAACAGAAGTTGCACCATTTATAATATTTGCATCACTTACAATTACTTCACTTCCTGGTATTAAAGAAGTTACTGTCATATTCCCAGTACTATCAACCGATGCTTCAAGTCCTGTTCCTTTTGAAATAGTATCTGCAAAATTTTGCAATGTCTGTAAAGCACTAGTTTCAAATTGTTGTTTGTATGTATTACCACCTATTGTAATTTCTAAACTATCCAATGAATTATTTAATTTACTCATATCAAAAGGTATTGTTGATACTTGTTGTGTTGCTGCAACTCCATCCGTAGGATAGGTACTATATACTGTAAGTTCATTTTTGTAAGCAGTTGATAATGCTTCTATATCATTTATTTTAGATTCTCTTGTCTTATAATTGTTACCTTTTAGGCTATCGGCATCATCCTTTGCAGAAGTTGAATAATCTGTTGCTTTAGAATTTATCGTTTCAACTATATCACCATTTTGTGTTTTTACTATTTGTGAACCCAAAAATTTTGAATATAAATTTGTAAAAACTGAATTTGCATCACTTGATAAAATAGCAGTTGATTGCGCTGGAATACCTTGCACTTGATAACCATTAGGAAGTTTTAATGTTCCATCTTCAGCCATATGAAAATTTCCAGCTCTAGTATACTGAACCTCTTCTGTATTCCCTTTGACCATAAAGAAGCCTTTCCCCTCTATAGCCATATCATAACTTCCATTTGTAACTTTTAGATTTCCTTGTATAAAATCTTTATTAATTGTGCTAACACTAACACCTTTTCCAATAGCACTTTGATACATTTGATCTGCAAATGAGATATTATCAGACTTAAATGCAATTGTATTGACATTCGCAATATTATTTGATTCTGTATTTAAAGCGGTTTGAAATCCATTTAATCCAGTGATACCACTGTATAGTGCATCCATCATTTTATAAAAACCTTTCTACCAAATTCTGTCAATACTTGAAACTAATATTTTTGATGCCGTATCTGCATATTGTGCAACTGCCCCATCCGTAACATATTTTGCAATTGTAGTAGCATCTGTGATTGTTTTCCCATCTGCATCAAGTAAAGTGATATTTCCACTACTATCAGTTACAAATCGTCCATCTTCCATTTTAACTTGTATACCAGTACTTTTCCCATCTGAATCTAATATATATCCATTTGTATCATACTTCATATATGTTTTATCTACCGTATTGTAGAGAGTATCCACATATCCAGTCCCAGCAACTGCATTTACATACAACTCACCATCAACATTTTCAACAGTTTGTACCTTATACGATTTAGTAACTCCATCAGCATCTACAGAACCATCTTCTACAAATCTACCGACCAAATTAGCTGCTGTTGATAAAGCTGAATTTCCATAAGCTGCTTGCAATGAAGCCATCGCAGTTGACATATCACTATTTGATTGAATTGTTGACATTTTAAGTTGACTATCCATAATAGCGGTTGTATCTTGTGGCTTAGTTGGATCTTGCTGTTTCATCTGCTCCAATAAAAGCTTTAGAAAATCATCATTTGTTAGTTTATCATTTGAAACGGCCGTTGTATAGGTATTTCCATCAACACCTACTGAACTACTTACTACTGCATCAGCTACTGCTCCCATAATATCCTCCTTAATTTTGTTTCATAAAATGGAAGAAACCTCCATTTCATCTTTTTATTTTTAGATAACCTGCTCATTGAAAAAGTATCCAACAACATTATCGGTGTCCATTGCATCTTGAATACGAACAGCTAATTTTTCATCAATAACAATAATATCACCTGTTCCAATAATCCTAGAATTTACATAAATATCTCCACCTGCACCTGCAAGCTTATCTAATGCTATAATATCACCCTCTCCAAGACTAAGAAACTTTCTAATATCAATATCTGTACTTCCCAAAAGTACATCAACTGATATTTGTGCATCAACCAAGCTACTATAATTCTGTTCCGTTATGTTCATCTTTAATACTTTTTTTCTGAATTTGAGATATTGTACCAAAAAAGTACTAATTTTTACACTAAAAAATAACATTTTGTATAAGTTTTTGAAGAAAAATTGTCAAATCCTACTAAGAATAAATTAAACATAAAATAGATAAAATCCCGAACTTTTTAGAAAACTATTCTACTAAGAACTCACATATAGCAATTCTTACAAAGGGCTGTAGGGAAACTTACGAATGGCTATAGAGGTAAAAGCCCCTAAAATAATCTGAGCAAAAAGCTCACAAGAAGGAAAAAACATGGTTACAATGAAAGATTTATTAGAGTGTGGTGTACACTTCGGTCACCAAACAAGAAGATGGAATCCAAAAATGAAAAAATTTATTTTTGGTGTTAGAAAAAATATCTATATTATAGATTTACAAAAAACATTAAGATACTTTAGATATACATACAATGTAGTAAGAGATGCAGCTGCTAAAGGTGAGACGATGATATTCGTTGGAACTAAAAAACAAGCTGATGAAGCAGTAAAAGAAGCAGCGATTGCTTGTAATATGCCATATGTAAATCACAGATGGTTAGGTGGAATGCTTACAAACTACCCTACAATCAAAAAATCAATTAGAAAACTTGAAATTATCAAAAAAATGAGAGAAGAAGGTCAATTAGATCTTTTAACTAAAAAAGAAGCGTTAATGCTTTCAAGAAAAGAAGAAAAATTAGAAGCGTACCTTGGTGGTATCAAAGATATGAAACAACTTCCAGATATGATGTTTGTTATCGATGCTGTTAAAGAAAAAATTGCTATCTTAGAAGCTAGAAGACTTGGAATTAAAGTTATTGCTCCACTTGATACTAACTGTGATCCAGATCTTGTTGATTTCCCAATCCCAGGAAACGATGATGCAATCAGATCAGTACAACTTTTCTGTAATGAAATGGCAGCTGCTATGAATGAAGGTAGAAATGCTTATTTAGAAAATGCTAGCGAAACTGAAACTGAAGTTTCAAGTGAAGAGATAGCTGATGTTACAACTGAAATCCAAATGGAAGCTTCAGAATTCGCGGATAAGGAATAATCATGGCTGGTGCAACTCCTCAACTTATTAAAGAATTAAGAGAACTTTCTGGTGCAGGTATGCTTGATTGCAAAAATGCACTTAATGAATGTAATGGAAATATTGAAGATTCTATGAAATTCTTAAGAGAATCAGGTCTTTCTAAAGCTGCTAAAAAAAGTGGAAATGTTGCTGCTGAAGGTCTTATTACAATTTTAGTAAATGAGAATAATACAAAAGTAACAATGACTGAAGTCAATTCACAAACAGATTTCGTTGCTAAAAATGATCAATTTATCGGATTAACTCAAGAGATTACTGCTCATGTTCAATCAGAGGGTGTAAGTGAAACTGCGCAATTGTTAGAAACTACTATCAATGGTACAAACTTTAGTGAATACTTAAATGGTAAAATTGCAATCATTGGTGAAAATATCGTTGCTAGAAAAATGGTAACTATCTCTTCAGACAATGGTGTAGTAAATGGTTATGTACATGGTGGGAAAGTTGGAGTTATTTTAGCTGCAACTTGTGCACCAGAAGCAAAAGAAAAAACTATCGATATCCTTAAAAAAGTTGCTATGCATGCAGCATCTATGAAACCAACAGTTATCTCTTATAAAGATTTATCTGCTGATTTTATCGAGTCTGAAAACAAAGCAATTATTGCTGATATTGAAAAAGAAAATGAAGAGCTTTACAGACTTAAAAAACCTCTTAAAAATATTCCTGAATATGTTTCAAGAGTACAATTAACTGATGATGCTATTGAAGCAGCTCGTGCTAAAATGAAAGCTGAATTAATTGCAGAAGGTAAACCTGAAAAAATTATTGACAATATCTTAGTTGGAAAAGTAGCTAGATGGATTGAAGATAATACTCAATTAGATAAAGCAAATGCATTACTTTCTCAAACTTACGTTATGGATGATAAATTGACTGTTGAAGAGGCTATTAAAGCTGTTGATGCATCAATTGAATTAGTTGAATACGTTAGATTTGAACTTGGTGATGGAATAGAAAAAAAAGAGGAAGATTTTGCAGCTGAAGTGGCAGCTCAAATGGCAAAATAATTTTGCAAATTTGCTTGTGATTGTTAAAAATTATGAATACCATAGAAACTAACAATCCAACACCTCAAACTCTCCAAAATAAATCCCTTTTGCTTAACGCAAAGGGGATTTCTCACAACTTTGACTACCCTTTATTTGACAATATTGACCTTGCACTCCATAAGAGTGAAACTATTGCAATAATTGGTGCAAGCGGTTGTGGAAAATCAACACTTTTAAATATTCTTTCTTCACTTTTAATCCCAAATCACGGGGAAGTTTTTTATGAAAATACAAATATATGTACCCTTTCACAAAAAAAACTTTTAGAGTTAAGACGAAATATTTTTGGTATTATATTTCAAGCGCATTATCTTTTTCGTGGTTTTTCAGCAACTGAAAATCTTCAAATTGCAGAATTTTTAAGTGGTAATACAATTGACAAAGACTTACTTAAAAGACTCAAAATAGACCATATTCTTCACCAAGGGATTGGTGAACTAAGTGGTGGACAACAACAAAGACTTTCGATTGCAAGAATTCTTACAAAAAAACCAAAAATCATATTTGCAGATGAACCAACAGGAAACCTTGATAAAACAACAGCAAAAGAGGTTATGGATGTATTATTTGAATACGTTGCTTATGAAAAAGCTGGTATGATTCTAGTGACACATGAAGAAGATTTGGCATTTTTATGTGATAAAGTTTACAAAATAAATGATTTAAAACTAGAAAGAGTTAAATAATGAAAACAATAGCCCTACTATCTCATACACAAATAATTAATAAAATTTTTACCCTCATCTCTAATAAACTAATGGTTCATCTTAAAATATATAAATCAATTGATACGATTGATAAAGATGTTGATTTAATAGTAGTAGATGATCTTTTTTTAGATGATAATATTATTAAATTAAGAGCTTATTGTGATACTTTAGTGCTTTTGAAAAATGATAAATCAGGAGATAGTCGATTTGACTTTATTATTGAAAAACCATTTTTACCATCTACATTAAATAGTAATCTTGAAACAATTCTTAAATCAATTAATGACAAAGTTGTAACAAAACCAGTAGAAAATCAAAAAGTTTATACGAGTGAAGAGCCTACAGATGAAGAGTTCACTGATGATTTAGCAAAATTTATTGATAGTATGGTCAATGAGATTGATGAAGAAGCTTTTGATGATAATAATCTTACTGTCAAAAAAGAGGAACTTGGACATGGTGGAGTTTTAGATAAAGATGAACTGTCAAAACTCTACGATATGATTAATGATGATAAACAAGAAAACTATCCAAAGAATGTTGAGAAAGAGGATGATTGGGTAGAACTTTCAGATATTATAGATAAAGCAATTGATGATGTTTCAACTTATCAATTTAAAGAAAATCAACCAATAAAACTCATTCTAAATCAATATTCAATTGATGAGTTGACACCCCTTCTAAATAAATTAAATCAAAATATCATTGATAAATTATCACAAGGTGATGAAATTACACTACAATTAAGGTTAAACAACAATGGATAAAGAGCTACAAAAAGGGGCAATTCTTATTATTTCAGGACCTAGCGGTTGCGGTAAAAGTTCTTTATTAAAAAGATTTTACGAACACTTTTCAAATTATTATTTTTCAATATCAACAACAACAAGAGCACCTAGAACTGGTGAAGTTAATGGTGTTGATTATTTTTTTACTACACCAGAAGAGTTTGAAAAAGATATTGAAAATGGAAACTTTTTAGAATATGCAAAAGTACATAACAACTATTATGGAACATCTTTAAAACCTATCAATCAAGCTCTAAGTGAAGGTAAGTTGGTAATATTTGACATTGATGTACAAGGGCATGATTTAGTTCGTGCAAAACTCAATAATATCACAACTTCTGTATTTATAACCACTCCAACACTAAAAGAGTTAGAAAGAAGACTCTTACTTAGAAATACAGATAATAAAGAGATTATAGAAAATCGAATTAAAAATGCAAAAATTGAGATTCATAGTCTTGATAAATATGATTATCTTATTTTAAATGACAACTTAGAAGAAGCTAGCAAAAAGTTAGTTGCTATTGGAAATATTGCTCTTATTAAAGCATCACTTTTTACAAAAGAAAATATTATAAATATTTGGTTAGGTGAGGAGTAAAACTCCAAATTACATCTAGAAAATTCTAAATTTTTTAGTTATAAAAAGTAAAAATAACTTTGAAAGGTTAAGCTATCTCATCTATAGAAACAGCTTTTCCAAAATGCCAACCCTGCGCATAAGTTATACCTAAAGATTTAATCTTTTCATAGATACTCTCTTTACTTACAAACTCAGCAACCGTTTCAACTCCAGTTCGCTTCGCATAACTTGCAATTGTATCAACTATTATCTCTTGATTGATATCTGTATCGACACTTTTTATAAGGGAACCATCAATTTTTACAAAATCAACTTTCAATGCTTCAAGCATATTAAAATTTGAATATCCTGCACCGAAGTCATCAACACCAACTTTACAACCATATTTATGAACCATATCTATAAATTTTCTTACAAGTTCAAAGTCTTCTATCTCTTCTGTTTCAAGTAACTCAAAATGCAAAAATTCGCTAATATCTTGATGTTCCTCTAAAAGTTTTACTATATATTCTAAAGTCTCTTTATTTCTTATATCATCAAAAGAGATATTAACCGCAACTGTTGTGTGTTTTAATTTTATAAAATCGATACACTCATTGAGCATCAGTTTTAAAATTCGTGATGATAACTTGGCTTTTTTTGCAATTGGTAAAAATTTATACGGAGGGATTACTTCACCACTATCTTCAATATATCGAATAAGTGCCTCATATTTATAGATACTTTGTGTATCTGATTTTACTATTGGTTGGAAAAATGCTTTGAAATGTCCATCAAAAAGACCATCTTTTAACTTTTTAACCCATGAGAAATTCTCTTCAAAATTCTTTTGAGTATCATGAATTGTCTCATCGTATTGCATAACTTGAATAAATTTCTTTTTTGCCATATTCAAAACTCGTTGTGCATTTTCAAAAGTTCTATGATTTGATGATTTAGCCACTCCTATTGTTATCCCAATATTGATGTTACTTCCATTGTCAAAAGAGATTCCTGATTGATCTAGTTTATGGATAAAATCAATACATTCAAGCCTAAGTTCATCTTGAGTCATATCTGAATTTTTAACATTTACTACAAATTTATCAGCTCCAACCCTATACAAATCATATCCTGGTCTTGGGAAAAACTCTTGTAAAATAGACTTAAATTGCACAAGGAGTTTATCCCCATTATCTTCCCCATATAACTCATTTAAAATTGAAAAATCATCAATATCAATAAGTGCTATAATTGAAGGGAGAGTCTGTTTAAGTTCTTTTATTAGTGCATTTCTATTCCCAAGATGAGTTAAATTATCTCGATATAAATCTTGCAGCTCATGATATAAAAGTGATTGTTTCATGACACTAAATAACTTTTTAATATCTATTGGTTTAAGTACATATTTATCAATTCCAAGTTCAATCGCTTCAAGTAAATAAGAGGAGTTTGAAAATGCTGTTGCTACAATTATTGGGATATTTGGATTAATCTCTTTGATTTTTCTAGCCATCTCTAAACCATTAAGTTCAGGCATATTTACATCTGTAACAATAAGGTCTATATCATCTTGATATTTTAAAAATGTTTCAAAACCAATTTTTCCATTTTGAGCTAGATGAACCTCTTTTGTAAACTGTTTAATAACTTCACCAGTAACATTTCTTAGGTCGTCTTCATCTTCACAATACAAAACAGTAATATCTTTTAAATTTACAACACTTGAATCCATTGATTAAACTCTTTCTTATATTAGGGAATACCCTTTAATTTTAATTGGTTATAATATCCTAAAATTATAAAAGAGAAAATTAATTTGAGCAAAAATATAAAAATAATAAATGTTGGTGGGACTTTTAATAAAGTTTACATCCCAACTACAGGGGAACTTATTGTTCCTAAAGATAGTGTTGCAATTGAAGAGATTTTAGAAGAAACTTATAAAACAAATCCACCTCCTCAAATTGAGGGATTGATTTATAAAGATAGTCTTGCTATGGATAAAAATGATAGAAAGTTACTATTGAATAAGATTTTGTCTTCTAAAGAAAAAAGAATTATCATCGTTCATGGTACAGATACTATGAAAAAATCTGCTAAAGTTTTATCAAAATTTGTCACAAAGCAAACAATAGTTTTTGTAGGTGCTATGAAGCCTTTTAGTTACGAAAAAGTTGAAGCATCAACCACATTGGGAATGGCTTTAGGTTTTTTACAAAGTATCTCAGAAAAAGGTGTATTTATATGTATGAATGGACTTATTAAAAAATACAATAAAATAAAAAAAGATTATAAAAAAGGTGTATTTATATGTCAGTAGTAAAATGCAGTCACTGTCAATTAGAATTTGATGAAAAGGTGATGATCAAAGAGGAGGAAAATCCCTCTTTACATTTCTGTTGTAATGGTTGCCAAGGGGTTTACCATATTTTACAAGATGATGGGTTATCAAGTTTTTACGACAAACTTGGAAAAAATACACTCTCTCAACCACTAGCTCTTGGAAATGATAGTTCAACTTTTGATATGGATAGTTTCAAACAACGTTATATTAGAAAAACATCTGAAGGATTTAATAGGGTTGATTTAATTATTGAAGGGATTCATTGTGCTGCTTGTATTTGGCTCAATGAAAAAATTTTAGATGAGACAGCAGGGATTGTTGAAGCTAATATCAACTTTACAAATAACAAAGCAAAAATAGTTTGGGATGAGGATATTATCTTACTATCTGCTATCATTGATAAGATTAGAAGCATCGGCTACAATGCTTATCCTTATGAAAAAACACAAAATGACAAACAATCTAAAAAAAATAATCGGGACTATTTTTTACGAATGAGTGTTGCCATCTTTGCTTCTATGAATATTATGATGATTGGTGTTGCTAAATATACTGGATTTTTTACAGGAATGAGTGATAGTATGACTCAAATGGTCCATTTTGCTGAATGGATTTTTGCCACACCAGTATTATTTTATAGTGGTTGGATATTTTTTAGAGGTGCTTATTTTGGTCTTAGAAATAAAATTATCAATATGGACTTTTTGGTTATTACGGGTGCAAGTTTAACCTATATTTACTCTTTGTATGTCCTTTTTGGTGGAGTTGGAAATAGTTATTTTGATAGTGTTGCTATGATACTTACTTTTGTTTTAGTTGGTAAATATCTTGAAGTTTTAGGGAAAAAAAGTGCAATTGATACGATGGATAAAATAAAATCTTACATCCCTTTGGAAGCGACTATTATAGAGAATGAAAGTAAAAAAATAGTATCTCTTGATGCCATTCTTGTTGGTGATATTATAGAGGTTAAAAATGGTGAAAAAGCCTCCGTTGATGGGGAAGTTATCAGTGGTGAAAGCTCTTTTGATGAGAGTAGTATCAGTGGTGAATCTTTACCTGTAGGGAAAAAACTTGGAAGTAAAATCTATAGTGGAACGATTAATTTAGATAAAGTGATACGCTACAAAGCTACAAAAAACTATGCAAATTCAACACTCAATAACATTGTAGAACTTCTCGAAGATTCACTCAATTCAAAACCAAAAATTGAAGAGATGACAAATAACCTCTCAAAATATTTTTCTATCACTATTTTACTCCTCTCATTTATCACTTTTGTAAGCTGGTATATTATGGGACTCTCTTTTGAAAAAGCACTCATTATCACGATTTCTGTGATAGTTATCGCTTGTCCTTGTGCCTTAGCACTGGCAACTCCAATAGCTAGTCTTGTGGGGATTAGTTGGCTTGGTCGGGAGGGGATACTTTTTAAAGAGGCAAAATTTATAGAAACATTTGCAAAAGCTACAACTGTAATATTTGATAAAACTGGAACTTTAACTTATGGAAAACTAAAAGTGATTTCAAAAGAGATTGAACTCTCAAGCGATGAATTAAATCTTCTTTATAGTTTAGTAGATAGCTCAACACATCCAATTAGTAAAGCTGTTAAATTATTTTTAGTTGAAAACTATCCAAATCTTACCCATATAAATCTTGAAAATATTGAACAAATTCCAGCTGTTGGAGTAAATGCTCATTATCAAAACAAAAAATTATTTGGTGGAAAGTCAGATGAATCTTCACTTTTTACAAGCTATGTGTTTAAGATAGATGGAATTATTTTGGCTTCATTTTCTCTAGAAGATGAACTAAGAATTGATGCTCGCACAACAATTGATTATCTCCAAAAAGAGGGCATTAAAACAATTATTTGTAGTGGTGATAATGAAACAGTTGTTTCCAAAATGGCAAATAGTTTAGGGATTAAAGAGTATTATTGGGAAGTGACTCCAAAAGGAAAAGCTGATCTTGTGACAACTTTACGAGATAAAGGGGAAATTGTTGTGATGGTTGGAGATGGGATAAATGACTCTTTAGCACTTAGTCGAGCTGATATCTCTATAGCTATGGGAAATGGTGCTGATATCTCTTTGGCTGTTAGTGATATTGTTATCTTAAATGATAAACTAGAGGGGATTATTAAAAGTTTTTATATAAGTAAGCGAACATTTAAGTTTATAAAACAAAATCTTTTGATCTCACTTCTTTATAATCTCATCACTTTACCACTTGCTATTTTTGGATATGTTATCCCGCTTATTGCTGCACTTTCTATGAGTTTAAGTTCGCTTTTAGTAGTTGGAAATAGTATGAGAATACAACAAAAACAAATTAAAATAGATGGGGAAAAATAATGAATGATGGAATTTTATGGCTAGAGTTAGCAGTTGGAATAATTGTGAGTTTTTCACTTCTTGGAATTTTTATTTGGGCAGTGAAACAAGGACAATTTGATGATGGGAAAAAAATGATGAATGGACTTTTATTTGATTCGACTGAAGATTTACAAGATGCTATAAGAAAAGAACAAAAGATCAAAGAGTTAAAAGAGAATAAACTAAAGTCAAAGAATTTAAAAGAGGAATAATACAACTTTACAATTTCTTCCTCTATCTCTATTGGTAACATTATTGTCATAAAATATAGAGAAGTTACAAAAAGTTTACAAACCTTTAAGTACCAAAGTTATAAAATTAGGTATAACAGTTATCTTTTAAGATGCTAAGTACAATAAGGAATCATTATGCCACACAACATTCTGCTAAAAGTCTTACCGTTTACTTTTATTTTGTTACTTGCAATAGTAACATCTATATTTTATAATCAGCACAAAAAAACTGTCCTTATTGAATCAAACAAACAAATTGATATGATTTTAAAAACAAATAAAGCACTCCATCATTATGTAGAAAATATTCAAAAACCAGTCATTTACCAATTAAAAGAGGAGGGAAAGCTGTATCAAGATTTCTTTGACCCTAGACTACTCTCGTTTACATATATCGCAAGAAATATACATGAACAATATGCTAAAACAGAGGAAAAAGCTGGTAATACACCTTATAGTTATAAACTAGCAACAACAAACCCAAGAAACCCAATCAATAAAGCAACTCCCTTTGAAGAGGATATTTTAAATAAATTTCAAAAAAAAGAATTGAAAAATTTTGAAACTTTTATTACTGAAAATAATCAAAAATATTATTATAAAGCTATGCCAATAGACCCAAATAAAGAATCATGTATGAAGTGCCATAGCACTCCAGATGTTGCACCAAAAGAGTTAATAGCGTTATATGGCTCGACAGCTGCTTTTGGAGAAAAAGTTGGTGATATTCGAGCTATGATATCATTAAAAATACCAGTTTCTTCTATTATTAATAATTCCTTACGAGAGTTTTATGTAAGTATCTTAGTTATAGCAATACTCTTTTTAACTTTTTATTTTATCCTTGTTTCTTTATTGAAAAAAGATGCCAGTTTACAAAAGACAATGACAAAACTAGAAGAAAGCAATCTTTTACTATCACAAAGTATTGAAGAGATAAATGAAAAAAGTATCCAACTACATCGTAAAGATGAGCTTTTAGCAGAACAATCTAAAATGTCAGCATTAGGTGAGATGTTAGGGAATATAGCTCATCAATGGAGGCAACCACTCTCTGTAATAGCATCAGCAGCAACTGGTTTGCAAGTACAAAAAGAGTGTAATACATTAACTGATGAGAAATTTGACACAGCTTGTGAACTCATAAATAAAAATACACAATATCTCTCTCACGTAATTGATAACTTTACACATTATATTGATAATAATAATCTCAAACAACAATTTAATTTGACTGATATGATAAATGATTTTGTAGAAATTATTAGTACTGAGATGGATGAGTATAGATTAAATGTGATACTAAATGTTGAAGATAACCTCCAACTCGATAGCTTTCCAAGTGAATTAATACAATGTTTTGTTAATATGTTCAATAACTCAAAAGAGGCTTTTCAAACATTTGACGTTGATTCAAAATATATTTTTATGAGTGCATTTAAAAAAGATGATAAAACAACTATTATTTTTAAAGATAATGCAGGAGGGATACCAAATGAAATTTTACCTAAAATTTTCGAACCTTATTTTACAACGAAACACCAATCACAAGGGACAGGTTTAGGACTTCATTTAGTTTACAAACTAATCACTCAAACTATTGAAGGTAGCGTTTGTGTAACGAATGTAGAGTATCTTTACAATGAGAAAAAATATATTGGCGCAGAATTTACAATTACTATCTAGGTAGTTGTAAATTTTTACTACTTAGATAAATTAAAGCCATAAAAAAAGCCTAGCTAAAATTAGCTAGGCTTTTTAAATTTTAGTAAAAACTAAAATTATTTTCCAACACCTGTTGATGATAAATCAGCATCGCTATATTTAGCAACTTGACCTTTCATAACACCAGCCATAGAACCACCATAAGTTCCAGCTTTGTACCCTTGAAGTGCTTTAGTTACTTCTGCTTTTGACATATCTTTAACGATTTTTGATTTTCCTAATGCAGCTTTTTCCCAATCTGCACCATGGCAACCTTTACAAGCACCTAAGTTAACTGCACCAAATGCAGCAACACCACAAATTAATGTTCCTAATACGATTTTATTCATTCTGTTCTCCTGTTTTTTTATATTGTTTGGAAATGTTACAACTTCTTAACTTTAACTATACTTAGTGTAAAATCAACAATATGAAAAACACCGTATTATCAATTGAAAACTTAGTATTTGGCTATAAAAAAACGAAGCTAATCTATGATAATTTTAACCTTGAAATTCAAAAAGGTGAGATTAAAAGTATCATAGGAAGTAGTGGAAGTGGGAAAAGTACACTTTTTGAACTAATCACTCATAATCTAAAACCGATTAGTGGGATAATAAATAGCAAAAAAATAAGCTCAATTTTTCAGGACCCTTATAGTTCCTTTCATCCTACCTATTCACTTATAGAACAAATCAAAGATGCGGTAGATGATTTGAGTGAATTAGATTTTTTACTTGAAAAGTTTTCATTAGAACTTTCTATTTTAGAAAAGAAACCTCATCAATTAAGTGGTGGGCAACTACAAAGGTGCAGTATCATTCGGGCTATTTTGATGAAACCTGATTTACTCCTTGCAGATGAACCTACAAGTGCATTAGATAATATCATAGCACTTGATGTTATGAAAGTTTTAATCACTTTTACAAATAAATTTGGGATTTTAATCATTACCCATGATGAAGATTTAGCAAAATGGTGTAGTGATGAAATTATCAATATAGAAAACAATACAATAACTTACAAGGATTAATATGGAGATACTTTTCATAATCAAAAAACTCATAGCAAGTATGCTAATGCCTTTGTCTATAGGATTATTTTTATTTATTATAGGATTATATTTTCTTTTTAAAAAGAAAATTCCAAAAGCTAAAATATATCTTAGTATCTCAATCATTTGGATTATAATTATTTCACATAGTGCATTTGCAAATTTTTTACTTAGTTCTTTAGAAAATGAATATCAACCACTCAAAACTATCCCTAAAAATACAAAGTTTATTGTATTTCTTGGTGGAGATATGGAAAATAGAGGCTGGGAAGTTTTACGACTTTATCACGAAATTGATGGGGCTAAAATTATAACTTCTGGCTATGAGGGGAGAGGAACTATCCCTGAAGCCAATAGAACTGCAAAGATTTTAGAATCTATTGGAATCAAACATGAAGATATATTTGTTTATCCAAAACCAAAAGATACAAGAGAAGAAGCAAGAAATATCAAAGATATTCTCAAAAAGCAAAAATTTATCCTTGTAACCTCAGCATACCATATGAAACGAGCGATGATGATTTTTGAAAGTGAAGGTTTAAAACCAACTTCTGCACCAACAAATTATCAGATAAAAGAGAGCGATAGTGCTATCTCTTTACCTGACGCTCATAGTTTAGAAAAAACTGAAAAAGCTTGGCATGAGTACATTGGTATCTTTTGGCTTAAAGTAGTCAACTTTTTAGTTGACCTTCAAAAATAACCACACTGATTGATTTTTATTTTATAAATTTGATTTATACTCAATTTTCTTTATCTGAAGATTGTCTAAAGTAAAAATTGTTATCTTGTTTTCATTTTTAGGGAAAAGTTCTGCTTGTTGTTTCTCCTCTAACAATATCATTGAATAGGGATATTTTTTGAATTTTGGTCTCATAAACATACTTATGACCAAAGAGGGTGCTTCACTCAAATCAGCTGCATAAAGTGCCTTATTTGTTTGGAGATAAGTCGGGTTCTTTTCAAGAAATATTCTTACCTTTTCACCATCATCTTTTGAAAAAACAACTATAAATTGTTTGATATTTTTTGAGACAGACACTTTTTGTTCAAACTGATTTTTAAAAGAAGTTTGAGGAAAAGTATCACCCACTTTTAGGCTTTCACCTAAAAGGAGTGTTCCCAAAAAAATTATACTAAAAAGTATCCTTTTCATAAAGATTAGAAACTGATATTGCTATAAGCTGGACTTAGTAAATCCCCAGCAACAACTGGTGGTTTCGCTACAGTAATTCCATCTATAAGAGCTGTTGCATCTTTAGCTACATTTGGTAAAAAAAGTGGACAAACACTCACTTTTGCCCCACCTTTCATAAGTCCCATAAGTGCATTTTTTGGATTGATAGTTGTCCCATCTGCTTTTTTTAAATCAGCTGATTTGTACTCTTTAAGTGCAAGATTACCAGCATCTGAACAGAGTGTGATATTTACTTGTTTTTTATGCGTTGAGAGTGTCGCACCTGCAAGTACCATCGCCATCATTTGTGTTTGTGTGCTACTAGAATTAATAATCACATTTAACCCAGTTACCTCATTTGCTAAAATATTTGATTGGAATAAAAATCCACCTATTACTAAACTTGAAACTATTCTTTTCATAAAAACTCCTTTTGATTTATAGAAGTGAAACTTATCTTAATTATTATATAAAGTAATGAAATATATTTTATTGATTTCAAATCGTAAGAGAAATTTAACTTATTATTGCAAAGTTCTTTTGTAGTCTTACCTCTATCCCTTTAGCAACTAAAGTGCTTTTAAACCCCTCCCCGATTTGAGAAACAATATATTGGTTGACACTATACTTTAAAAAAATCTTTGTCAGTTCAATAGTAGGCTTTAAATCTGTACCATAAAGAGGGTTATCTAAAAAGAGTTTCTCTTTGAGTTCCCCCTTTGAATTAAAAGTAAAAATACAAATATATCTATTTTTTGAATTGAGGTTCTCAAAATGATTTGTATCATTTGAGCACAATCCAACGATAAGGTCTCCCCTTTGAGATTCAAGTGCTAACTTATTTCCCATCAGCAGTCCCAAAGCTACTTTTTTCCTTGCACTTTTTATTATCCTTGCAAAAGTTGGTCTTGAAATCTCCATCTTTTGCGCAGCATCCTCTTGATAGAGTTCTAGTAAATCCATAAGATAGAGTGCTTCTATCTCTTCACTCAAAAGTGTTATCGTTTCGTTTGTCCCATTTTCATTTGGGGAAAAAAGTGTACATTTTGGTCTAAAACTCAGTTTTCTTTCATTTTTTGTTCGTGGCATATTTTTTACTTTTAAAATTATTTTTTGAATTTTAGCTAATTTTTATTAAAAAATACTTGACATATGTTCATAATAGTTTTACAATTCGGTCATATGTTCAAAAAGGAAAAGTTATGAATATCATAAAAAAGACTTATTTATTTTATTTTGAAGGTTTTCAAAATATGACTATTGGAAAAACACTTTGGAAGATAATAGCACTTAAACTTCTAGTGATTTTGGTGTTTTTAAAACTTTTTGTCCATGATAAAACTTTCAAAAGTGAATATGTATCAAGCGAAGCAAAATCAGATTTTGTTTCAGCAAATCTTATCAAAGGAAAATCAAATGATTGAAGAAACACTTGTTGATTGGAGTAGAGCTCAATTTGCCCTCACTGCAATCTACCACTTTTTATTTGTCCCACTCACTTTGGGGCTTGGGTTTATTGTTGCTATTATGAAGAGTATCTATGTCAAAACTGGCGATGTGATGTGGAAAAAAATCACTAAATTCTGGATGACCCTTTTTGCTATCAATTTTGCGATTGGTGTAGCTACTGGGATTATTATGGAGTTTGAGTTTGGTACAAACTGGGCAAATTATAGTTGGTTTGTTGGGGATATTTTCGGTGCTCCTCTAGCAATTGAGGGGATATTGGCATTTTTCTTAGAGAGTACCTTTTTTGCTGTGATGTTTTTTGGTTGGGATAAAGTAACAAAAGGGTTTCATCTCCTCTCCACTTGGCTTGTGGCGATTGGGTCAAACCTTTCAGCTCTTTGGATTTTGGTCGCAAATGGTTGGATGCAATACCCTGTTGGGATGGAGTTTAATCCTGATACTGTACGAAATGAGATGGCAAATTTTTGGGAAGTTATCCTTTCCCCTGTAGCAATAGCCAAATTTTTACACACTATTGGAAGTGGTTATGTTATCGCATCGCTTTTTGTGATAGGGGTGAGTAGTTGGTTTTTACTCAAAAAGAAAGATGTTGTTTTTGCTCGAAAATCGATTATTATCGGGGCTACTTTTGGACTTATCACTTCCCTTTTTCTTATCCTCAGTGGTGATGAATCAGCTCATCAAGTTGCCCTCAAACAACCTGTAAAATTAGCTGCTATGGAGGGGTTGTATGAGGGTAAAACTGAAGCTGGAATTGTAGGGATTGGTATCTTAAATCAAAAGAAAACTTTAGATAACAATGAAGAGCCTTATCTTTTTGAACTTGAAGCCCCTTATGCCCTTTCACTTCTTGGATATCACGATATCCACGCTTTTGTTCCTGGTCTTCAAGATTTAGTCTATGGAAATAAAGAACAAAATATTATGGGTGGAGATGAAAAAATAGCAAAAGGGAAAATCGCCCTAGAAGCCTTTAGTGCTTATAAAGAAGCTAAAAAAGTTGGTGACACAGAGGCTGCGGAGTTAGCAAGAACAACTCTTCAAGCTAATATGGCTTATTTTGGGTATGGGTATTTAGAAAAACCACAAGATATCGTTCCCCCTATTGGTTTAACATTTTATAGTTTCCATATTATGGTTCTTTTAGGGAGTTGGTTTACATTTCTTTTTGCTATTGTCCTTTATCTTGCAACAAAAAAAGATATCACAAACTATCCACTCATTCTCAAAGCTTCCCTCTGGTCAATTCCATTTGGCTATATCGCAGCTGAGGCTGGCTGGATAGTAGCTGAAGTTGGGAGACAACCTTGGGCGATACAAGATTTGATGCCTGTGGGAGTAGCAGTTACTCATATCTCAAGCACCAATGTGATGATAAGTTTTATCTTGTTTGCAGTTCTTTTTACTGCACTTTTAATTGCCGAGATAAAAATTATGACAAAACAAATAAGCCTTGGCTTTGACGGAGGTCACTAATGTTTGAAAATTTAACACTTTTACAATTACAACAATACTGGTGGATTATCATCTCGTTGCTAGGTGGACTTTTTGTATTTATGATGTTTGTACAAGGGGGACAAACTTTGTTTCGCTCCCTAGCACGAGATGAGATTGAAAAAACGATGCTTATTAATAGCATAGGGAGAAAATGGGAGCTAGGATTTACTACATTAGTGCTTTTTGGTGGAGCTTTATTTGCAGCTTTCCCCCTTTTTTATAGTACAAGTTTTGGTGGAGCTTATTGGGTTTGGATGGCTATTTTGTTTTGTTTTATCATCCAAGCGGTGAGTTATGAGTATAGAACCAAACCAAACAATTTTTTAGGGCAAAAAACTTATGAGCTTTTTTTAGAAATCAATGGAAATATAGGGGTCTTTTTACTAGGGGTTGCAATAAGTACTTTTTTTAGTGGAAGTGAGTTTTTTGTGGATGAGAGAAATTTCTCTTATTGGAAAAATGAGCTTCGAGGTTTAGAAGCACTTATGAATCCTTACAACCTTTTTCTTGGGTTTTCGTTAGTATTTTTATCAAAAATCTTAGGGGCGATGTATTTTATCAACAATATCGACCATAAACAGATACAAAAAAGAGCGGTGAGTTCTATCAAAATCAATATGATTTTTTTCTTAGTTTTTTTCTTTGGATTTTTAGGATGGATTTTCACAAAAGAGGGATTTGAGGTTGATACAATGGGTGTAGTTTCGATTGTACCTTTAAAATATATCCAAAATTTTATCGATATGCCAATTGTTTTTGGGATGTTTATCTTAGGTGTTGCGATGGTTGTGGTAGCAGTCTATAGAACAATTGAGCAAGAAAAAACTTGTTGTATCAAAACAGGTGGTGTTGGTGTTGTTATCACTGTAATGGCACTTCTTTTATCAGTAGGATTAAATAATACACCATTTTATCCCTCTACTTATGATTTACAAAGTAGTTTAACGATTATGAATAGTTCAGGAAGTCACTACACTTTAGTTACTATGAGTTATGCATCACTCCTTGTACCGTTTGTGTTAGGGTATATTTTTTATGCTTGGAGAGCGATGGATATAGTGAAAATTACAAAAGAGGAGATGAGTGACACTGATGCTCATCATTACTAGAAAGGAGAATTATATGGAATATCTTGAATCATTAGCATGGCTTGCATTATGGCCAATAGTTTTATATCTTGGGTATAGATTTTCAATTAAAAATAGTCTTAAAGGAGTAGAAAAATGATAGCGGTACCACTTAAAATGGAGAAAGTTAATTCTGCTGTTTCCCCACTTTTTGGGAAAGCAAAATATTTTGCGATAGCTAATAAAGGGGAGATTCAGATTTTAAAAAATGTGTGTCACGGTGGCAATCAAGTTGCGATGTGGCTTCATTCTTTGGGGGTGAAAAAACTCCTTGTTTCTCATATGGGTGCAAATCCATTTGAAAAACTCATCCAATTTGGGATGGAAAGTTACTTTGTTGGAGAAGAAAGAATTTTATTTAAAGAGGCTCTTTTAGCGTATGCCGATGGAGATTTAATGAGGGTAGATAAAGGAAATTTTGATACGATTTTCCCTCCACATTCCCATTCACATGGGGAGAAGCACCATCATCATAGCCACCATAAAGGAAACGATACAACGGATACTTTTTTGATAAGAGGGATACACAATCCTCCCCTTATGAACACTTACCATTTTACAAAATAAAGGAAAACCATATGAAACAAATGCTTTTAAAAGAAAAATATCCAATCTATACGATTGAAATCGACAAAAATGAAACAACTATGAGTTCAGTCGATGCCATCATAGAGTTTTTAAAGAATAAAATTGATACCCACCCGATAGCAAAATTTATCGCTATTTTTGACCATATGAGCCATACAAAATCGTTTGAGGATGGTGTGATTGTTGATGGTTTACTTGATGCAAAAAATCTTATTTTTTGTTTTGGAAAAGAGATTCCAACAAGTAAAATATTAGCAGTTCGACCACGAAGTATTGGAGTTTGTGAATTTGAAAATCACTTTGAACTCTCTTTACTTGAAGTTCCAAATGAAAATCTCCATGCACTTACGCAATCTTGGATAAAAGAGATAATAAATAAAAAATAACTAAACGGAGTCTATCACTACAGATTTTTAAGTGTGTTAATGATACACTTCAAATTAACTTAATTTTAGGAAAATAATATATGACAAAATGTGGCTATGTAAGTACCATCGGAAGACCAAATGCAGGAAAAAGTTCACTTTTAAACTGGCTTGTTGGTGAAAAAATAAATATGGTATCCCATAAAGCAAATGCCACAAGAAAAAGGTCAAATACGATAGTGATGCACGGAGATGACCAAATTATATTTGTGGATACACCAGGGCTTCACCATCAAGAAAAACTAATCAACCAATTTATGCTTGAAGAGGCTTTAAAGGCTATTGGTGAGTGTGATTTGATACTTTTTTTAGCTCCTGTGACTGATAAAATAGTTCATTATGAAAGATTTTTAGAAGAAAATAAAAAAAATACTCCCCATCTTTTACTCCTCACAAAAACAGATTTTGTTACAAATGAAGAGGTTGCAAATAAGATAGCTGAGTATGAAAAATATAAAGATACCTATAAAGCTATCATCCCAATTTCAATAAAAAAAGGGAAAAAACAAGCAAATCTTTTGGATGAAGTGGTTAAGTATCTTCCTGTTGGACCATATTTATTTGATACAGAAATCATGACTACTACAAACTTAAGAGATATTTACAGAGAGTTCATAAGAGAATCTGTATTTGACAATATTAGTGATGAGATACCTTATGAAGCTGATGTTATTATGAATAAAGTGGAAGAAAAACCAAATGTTGAAGTGATAAAAGCAACTATCATTGTTGAAAAACAAACTCAAAAAGGGATGATAATTGGTGAGGGTGGAATTGCTATTAAAAGAATTGGACTTAATGCTAGAAAAAAAATAGAAAAGCTTATAGGTAAAAAAGTCTATCTTGAACTTTTTGTTTCAGTCAAAAAAGGTTGGAGCAAAAACAAAGAGGGTCTAAAACAATTAGGATACGATTTCTAATGAAATCAATATCTTCCATAGTGGTCTTTTAGGCTATCACTATGAGAAGATTTGATGCTTCTAAAAAAGTATTGATACCATTTTCTCATATCACCCATATCTCCAAAAAAGTTACAGAACAAATCTCCCCAAAATATCTCCCATCATTTTTAAAAACATTAATTCTTCAAAAGAATATTCTTATCCCTAAAAACACTAAGATTTTTTATAGCTTTATTAAAGAAGCGAATATTTATGAGATATATCTCTTTGAAACTACAAATAAGAATCCTATTTTGGAATTTCAACTTTTTGAAAATCATCCAGATTTTCAAAAGTTAAGAGATAAATATTTTCTTTTTATTACAACCAAATTTTTTGTAGTATTTTTTAATAATCAACCACTTTTTGCTTTTGAAAATAAAAACTATACACAAGAAGATATTGTCAAATTTATAGAATTTACCCATAAAATTGTCATCTATAAAACAATTATGATAAACGAAAAGGAACTAGAATTATTAAAATTAAACACTCAAAAATATAAGAAACTTCCCTTTCAAAAGGTTAATAATTCTTATGAATTTTATTATTATCTTTTTTATCTTCTCATTGTAATTCTCTTCTCATTTTATATCTATAGTGAAAATTTATCCCAAAGCAATACTCCAAAGATAATAAAAACAGAGATAAAAGAGAGCTATAAAAGTAAAGAGATAACCCTTAAAATAGTTTCTTTTATAAAAAATCTAACCACCCATCATATCAAAGTTGAAAAATTAAAATATGATAAAAAATTGCATAGTACAATAATTGCAACCAATCAAAATCTTTATAATTTTTTAGCTCATTACAAAAAAAGTCATAAAATTATTAAATTAGAAAAACTGAATGAAAATCTTTTTATGGCGGAGATTGAAATTGAACTTTAGTTATGTTTTCTCTTCACTCTCTCTATTTCAAAAGATTGAACTCTATCTTATTCCACCTCTTTTGGCTTTTTTTCTTTTTTCAAGTGATTTATTTTTAAACTCTCAACCATTAGAAAATATCAAACTAAAGATACAAAAGAATACACCAAAACAAGCAAATAAGATAGAAGTAGTTGCATTTTATGAAACTATAGCAAAAATTGAAAATGTTAAAATTAATGCACTTAAAATTGAAAAAAACCATACAGTTTTTGTAAAATTTACAGGTGAAATTGATAATCTTTTAAACTTTATTGGACAAATTGAAAAAAGAGCACCAATAGACTCTTTAGACTTTATTCAATTGGATGATAAAATAGCAATTGATGGGATATTCTCAATCAAAAATTTTCATAATACAACAATTACCCCTTTACCTAAAATAACTATCCAAAATCCATTTGAAACCACAATTACACTTTCAAATAAAATACAACAACCAACTCTATTAGCAAAACAACCTATCAAAAAATCGATAAAGCCAAAAATAAAAAAAGAGCCTCTAGAAAAAATACCCAAAATATCTCCACCATTACAACTCCCTATCGAAGAAAAATTGGCTGAAGAGGAAACAATAGATAGAACAATTGATATGGTAGAAGTTTTACCAAAAACAAAAACAGTAGCCATTGTTGGAGAATATGTTCTTTTAAACAAAGAGTGGTTAAAAGTTGGAGATAGCTACAAAGGATATACCATTAAAGAGATATCCAAAGAAACGATAGAATTTGCAAAAGATGGTGGTAAACTAGCTGTTATGGAGATGTTTGATGATAACTGATTTAGATCTATTAACTATTGATTATGAACTTATTGAAAAAACAGATATAAATACACTATTAAAATACTCACTACTTCCGATCAAAGAATATGATATCTACATCTTGGTAGCTTCAACACTTAATAATCTAGAAATTGAATCAATAGAAAATATCTTTTCAAAGCCAATAAAATCAATACAAATAGAACAAAAAACATTTGATTTTGAGATACTGCATAGTAAATCAAAATACGACCTATTTATAAAAGCGAAAAAGTCTCTTCTAAACAAAGAGGATATCATAAACAATCAATCCCATATCTCACATTTTTTGGAAACCCTTTTTACAATTGCTATTTCATTAAATAGTAGTGATATCCATATTGAATCCCTCAAAAATGCTATTATTTTTCGGCTACGAATCGATGGGATTTTAGTTCAATTTTTTCGATTTGATATTGAACTTTATCCAATAGCGAGCTCCTCTTTGAAACTTTTTTCAAAACTAGACATTTCCCAAAAAAGAATCCCTCAAAATGGAAGGTTTTCAAAGTTTATAAATGAGAAAGATTATGATTTTAGGATTTCTATACTTCCAACTATCACAGGAGAATCGATTGTTATTCGAATTCTAGATAATCAAAAAGCATTTTTAGGTTTACAACATATTGGATTTTGCAAAGATGTTTATGATTCTATCAAAAAAAATATCAATTTTTCACAAGGGATGATTTTAATCACCGGAGCCACTGGAAGTGGAAAAACAACTACGATGTACTCTATCTTAAATGAACTTGATAAGAAGAAGAAAAAAATCATCACCATTGAAGATCCAATCGAATACAATATCGATGGAGTTATGCAAGTTCCTATCAATGAAGAGATAGGACTTACTTACGATTTGGTTCTTAAAAATGTTTTAAGACAAGATCCTGATGTTATTATGATTGGTGAAATTAGAGATGAAAATGCTCTGAAAATTGCCATACAAGCCTCACTTACAGGACATCTTGTGATTGCTACACTTCATACAAATGATGCAATTAAAACTATCAATAGACTCCTTGATTTAGGGGCAAAGCCTTATTTGATAGCTTCAGTTTTAAGGCTTATTGTTTCTCAAAAACTTATTCGAGTTCTTTGTGATGAGTGTAAAGAAAAAGTTATTCTTGATAATCTCACAACATACAAAAGTGTTGGTTGTCCTAAGTGCAATTTTAGTGGATTTATAGGGAGAACCATCATCACAGAACATTTTGAATTTGATGAAACTATCTCAAAAATGGTCAATGAAAAATTGGATATTTCAGATATTTTATCCTATGCAAATTATAAATCTATCAACGACAATGCTTATGGTAAAGTTCTTGATGGAACTACCTCTTTAAACGAATATAATCTTTATGAAATATAAAATTACTTTCCAAGAAAATGGAAAAATAAGTTCAAAAGTAGTAAATGAAATCGATCAAAATACCATAAATATTATCAAAATTGAGGAGTTAAATGAAACTTTTTTTAAACTCAATTTTAGTTCAGATAAAGAAGATGAAATAGTACTTCTATTTTATGAGATAAGTATGATGCTCTCTTCAAAACTTCCCATTAAAGATATTATAGAGATACTTTTACAGTCACACAAAAAAGGGTTTAGAAAGGATATTTTAACCACTATTGACAAAACTCTTCAAGATGGGAAACCAATTCATCAATCTCTTCAAATTTATGAAAAAGAGTTAGGATATTTACCCCTTTTATTTTTTAAATTAGGGGAACAAAATAGTAATCTAGAAACTGCTCTTCGTTCTCTTTATGAGATTCTCTATGAAAATCAAAAGATAAAAAATAAAATCAAAAATGCTTTACAATATCCATTTATTTTACTTGGTTCATTTTTTATCTCGTTGGGATTTATTTTTGTTTTTGTTGTCCCTAAATTTGAATATATTTTTTTAGAATTTGGAGATAATTTACCTTTTAGTACAACTATTTTACTCTCTATAAAAAATATACTTTTTGAAGATTATTTTATTATTGGCATTTTATTACTACTTATTTTTATACTATTTTATTTCTTTACAATTCGTTATAGATATTTTTTTGATAGTGTGAAATTCACCTCTATCCCCTATTTTAGTAAAATGGAGAGGTATTTAATTTTTTACAAATTTTTCTTGAGTATTTCACTTATAGTAAAATCAAAACATAAATTTCAAGATGCCCTATTTTATGGAAAAGATATGACACAAAATCAATATTTCACAGAAAAAATCTCTTTAATTATCAAAGATATAAATGATGGAATACCCATTGGTGAAGCATTTAGAAAAGCTAATATCTTTGATGAAATTGCCATTCGGATGATATCTGTGGGGGAGCATAGCAACAATCTTGAAACTATTTTAGAAGATTTAAAAGATATCAACAAAAATCTACTTTCAAAAAATCTCGACAACTTAACAGCTTTTTTGAACCCTTTTTTTATTTTTATTATCTCTTCTGTCATCCTTTGGTTAGTCTTAGCCATAATGACTCCTGTGTGGGAGATGGGCAATTTTATAAAATAGTTTGCTATAATCACCCCTCTAAATACTAAAATAAAAATAATAAATAGGTTTACAATGGAAAATGCAGTTAAAGAAATATTAGAACATATTGGTGAAGATACAAAGAGAGAAGGTCTTATAGATACACCAAAAAGGGTACGAAAAGCTTGGGAATTTATGTGTAGTGGATACAATCAAAATGCCGAGGAGATTATTAATAAAGCACTTTTTACAACCACCAATGATGAGATGGTTGTGGTAAAAGATATAGAATTTTATAGTATGTGTGAGCATCATATGTTACCAATCATTGGAAAAGTTCATGTTGCATATATCCCTGATGGAAAAGTTGTAGGACTATCTAAAATCCCTAGAGTTGTAGATGTTTTTGCAAGACGACTTCAAATTCAAGAGCAACTCACAGAGCAAATCTGTGATGCTATCAATGAAGCTATTAAACCAAAAGGTGTAGCTGTTGTAGTTGATGCTAGACATATGTGTATGGAGATGCGAGGTGTTGAGAAAATTTGTTCAACTACTGTTACCTCAGCACTAAGAGGACTATTTAAAAAAGATAAAAAAACTAAAGATGAGTTTTTATCTATAATTTCATCTTCTTTTCATAAGTAGGTTATCGTCTGTTTTTTTTGATTATATAAAGAAATATTCTTTTAAATAGATTGATTTTTGATCTTTTTTCCCTTTTAAAAAGATTTAAAATCAATTTAATTCGATTTTTTATCCCATCCAAAAAAGTTTTGCTTTGTAAAAAGAGAGGATTAGTTTTTATAATATGAAGTATCTTAATCGTTAAATTATAAAGAGTTGCGAACCATCCAATTGATAAAAGTCTCTCTTTTGAATTCTCTAAAACAGCAAAAGCAATAGCAACAGGGATGAATTTTACGATATATATAACCACAAATAATCCAACCATCCCTTGCGCTAGAATAGCCAAAGCCCAAACTCCCATAATTTCTGAAACTCCAAAAAAAAGGACGAAGATAGTTAATATAAGATATTTATGTTGAGTACTTATCCAAAAAAGTAAAGATTGATAAAGTTTTAACTCTTTAAATTTAAGATAAATTGGTTCTAAAATAGTATCCCAAAAAAGATACTCTAAAAGAAGATAGGCAAACGCAAGAAGGGAGATAAAAAAGTTTCTAATAACTCTCATATAGTTTTAAATATGTAAAGTAAGTGCTATCTCATCACAAATTGGAAAATGTTTACATTTTATGCAATCTAGCCAAATTTTTGTTTCAGGGATTGTCTCTTTTGCAATCACTTCAAATCCAAACTTTTCAAATAACTTTTGTTGGTAAGTTAAAACTAAAACCGTTTTCAAGTTATAGTGCATCGCTTCTTCTATAGCTCTTTGGATGAGTTCTTTCCCCACACCTTGTTTTCTAAATTCACTTCCAACAACCAAACTTCTAATCTCACATAAACTATCTGTATGGATATGCAATGCCACGAAACCAATTATCACTTCACCATCATAAGCTACAATATAAGAACGGATAGTTGTAGCCATCTCAGAACTATTTCTTTCTAAAATATTTCCATTTTTGACTTCACTTGCAACTAATCCTTGCATTTTAGGAATATCAAGTACTGTTGGTTTTATAAAATGAATCATCTTTTTTACCCTCTATTTTCCAAATAAATAGGTAGAAAGGGCACTTTCTAAGTTCTCAATACCTCTATTTTTCAAATTTGAAACAAATATCCCTTTTGGATATTTAAGCTTTAGTTTTTGCAAATCAGCTTGGGTAAGTTTATCTGTTTTTGTAAAAGCATTGAGGATTAATTGATCTCCCCTTTTGATATAGTTCAAAAACTCATCTACACTCTTATCAATATCCAAGTCAATATGTCTTGAATCTATTAAATGGACAAAAATTTGTACATTTGGTCGTTTTTCTAAAAATTCTGTAAGATTTTTATTCCAATCTCTTTTGAGTGATTTTGCTACTTTTGCATATCCAAATCCTGGTAAATCAACAAATCTTGCTCGTCTGTGTTCACTTTCCAAATCTTCATCATCTTTAAATGTGATATCAAAAAAATTGATTAGTTGTGTTTTCCCTGGTGTTGAAGAGGATTTTGCAAGACTTTTTCTTTTTGTTAAAGAGTTTAAAAGGGAACTTTTCCCAACATTACTTCTCCCCAAAAATGCTATCTCTGCCACATCTGGATTTGGACATTCTGCTATGTTGGATGCCGAAGTTAAAAATTGTGCATCTATTATTCTCATCTATTTACTCTCTATTTTTAATTTAAATTGAACTGGTTTGTTTTTTCCACCGTCAATATTTGTATTTTGATTTTTTTCATCATAATATATCTTTTCACCTTTGATTATCTTCTCTCCAGTCACATCTTCTAAATAACCATTTCCAGTGATAACATAAACTTGATTATCCACATCATAAGTGATTTTATCACCTTTTCCTATCATAACCGTTGTTGGTCTTTTAAGTTTAATACTCACATGCCCATCTGCTATATAATTTTGGATAACTGTTTTATTCGCGTTTCCAACTGTTTTGGTATAAACAATTAATTTATCACTATAAAGTGTATCTTCCCCTTTTATCATTGAAACTTTTCCACTAAAAATAATACTATTTTTTGATTTATCTGCTGTAAAATTATTTGCTTTGATATCCACATCTGTTTCATCACCATATAAAGAGCTAATCAATATAAAAATAACTATAAAATACTTCACTTTTATAAATCCTTTGTATTTATTCTAAAATGGGCACTATCCCCACTTATTGCATAGTTATTTCTACTAAGGGAAAGATTTGTTCCACTAAAAATACTATTTTTGTATCTAAATAAAAAGGGAACACTATTAGAAGCAACTCCACTTTTCATATCATATTGTAAAGAGTCTGTTGTAAGTCGAAAATCTTTATCTCTACTTATAACGACATCTTTTTGAAAATCATATATCTCATTTTCTCTTTTTATATATTTTGCACTGATTGTATCAGAATTATTATTAGCATTTCGCAACACCACAATAGCATCTTTTAATTGGTCTTTATTTTCATATCGATAAGTTTCTTTAGATGTTAAAATTTTATCGACAAACTTTGTATTGATATCATACATAATAGAGTTGATAAAAGTTACTTGGGGTTTCTCTTCATTTGATTTAATCTTCATCTCCTCCACAATATTTGTATTTACAAATAAAAAGGGACTAAGTATGATACAAAACAAAAAGAATTTTAAAGCCATAAACTTTTTAACTCAATATCTGATATTTTTAAAATATACTCAATCATCTCTCTTGCAGCTCCATTTCCACCACTTTTAGAACTCACAATCGATACAATATCTTTCACTTCAGCAACAGCATCACTTGGACAAAAAGAGAGTTTTACAGATTGTAACATCTTAATATCATTCAAATCATCACCAATAGCTGCTACATTTGCTAGAGTTAAATTCTCTTTTTCTAAGATTTCAGCTAAAATTTTTGTTTTATCTTTTACCCCTTGATAAATATACTCAACACCAAGTTCAGCTCCTCTTTTATCCACAATAACGCTATTTCTTCCAGTAATAAATGCAGCTTTAAACCCAAACTTTTTGCACCAAGCTTCTATAGCCATACCATCTTTTACATCAAATGATTTTGTTTCAACGCCATTTGCATCGTAAGTTATTTTCCCATTTGTAAGGGTCCCATCTATATCAAATACAAGTAATGTAATCATAAAATTCCCTTTGTACTAGGAATACCTATTTTTTTATTTTCCACCATTGCTCTTCTTAAAGCTACTGCAAAAGCTTTAAATGTAGCTTCAATAATATGGTGTTTATTTGTTCCTCTTTCAAAAATAAGATGACAAGTGATTCCACTATTTAAAATCAATGCATGAAAAAATTCCTCTACAAGTTCCACATCAAATGTTCCAACTTTTCCAAAAACGGGTGATTTATAGACAAGATAAGGCCTATTTGAAAGATCCATTGCACAACTTACACTTGCTTCATCCATAACAACTGTAGCATTTCCATATCTCTCAATCTCTTTAATTGGAAATATCTCTTTTTTTAAAGCTTGACCAATCACAATACCACAATCTTCAACAGTATGATGATCATCAATATGAGTGTCACCTTTACATTCGATATCAAGAGATATTCCACTATGTTTTGCAAAAGCTTCTAACATATGGTCAAAAAAACCAACTCCAGTATCAATTTTACTAGCTTCACAATTTGTTATATCCAATCTACATTTTATTGCGGTTTCTTTTGTTTCTCGTACTATTTGTGTCATACTGCTTCCTTTTTGATATTTATTGTGCTATTACCATAGCATCCATTAGACCATTTTCTTTCTTGAAATCATTTGCTTCTGATTCACTTTTAAATCCACTTACCCAGACTCTATTTATCAATTTACCATCATTATTCGTTTGTTTGATAATTGCCTTATACTCTTTCTCTAGTATCGTATTATTAAATTTATCTTTTGTCATTTTAGCACCATTTAGATTTGTAAATGCACCAATTTGAACATAATATTTACCTGTTTCTGCAACCTCTTTTTTCTCTTCAGCAGTTGTTGCCACTTTAGAATGAAATCCTAGAATGGTAAGTTTAACATTTGCTGTTCCAGCACCTACCATCCCAATATCTTTTGCTGCACTATTTGAAAGGTCGATTATTCTACCATCCACAAAAGGACCTCTATCATTTATCCTAACAGTAACACTTTTTCCATTATCTTTATTATAAACTTGCACCATAGTATTCATCGGAAGCGTTTTTGAAGCTGCTGTATAAGCGAACATATCATAAATCTCCCCACTTGAAGTTTTCTTTTCATGAAAATCTGGTCCATACCATGAAGATATCCCCTCAAACTCATCCCCAACAGAAGCAACTGTTGGATAATACGTTTTTCCTAAAACTTCGTAAGGTCTCATTGTTGCTTTATGCATCGCTGGTGAATCTTTAATCTCTTGATTTTCTAATTTATGATATTGCGGTGATGTTCTGTAACTTTTTGAAGAATAAGAACCACTTGAATATCTCTTTTGACATCCTGTAAAAACCAAGATAAATACCACAAAAAGAGAGATTTTATTTAAGCCTAATAACAATTTTATCTCCTGGTTTTACTTTATTTGATTTTAGATTATTATCTTTCATTATTTTTTCCATAGTTGTTCCATATTTTTTTGCTATACGAAAAAGATTATCACCTTTTTTTACAACATATGTTTTAACATAATCAGACTGTATATTCTCAACATCATCAAAAAGAGTTTTCATACCTTCTTCTTTTACAGGAGTTGTTGTGATATTTTTTCTGTTTTCATTAAATGTACTTAATTTTGATTGAGGTATGTAGAGTTGCGTTTTTGCCATACTTGGTGGTGTCATATTTTTTTTCAAGTGAGGGTTAAGTTTTTTAAGTTTATCAGTGGTCACCCCAGCTAGTGAAGCTATATTTTTAAGTAACATCCCTCCTGATACATCAACCCGTACAAGTGAAGATTCACTATTATTGGCCATATTTTTAGCTTCTTTGTCATTATTATTCATCATGGCAAGGGAGATTATTTTTTTTATATAATTTCGACTTTCATCTGGAATATATTGTCTACTAACACCTTTCTTTTCTGTTAAAAGATTATTTATTGTAGGTTTATAGTTCCAATCTTTGACAACTTTATATATCTCATAGACATCTTTATATTTAGCTCTTCCTCTTCCATAATCTCTTAGCGTTTTTTGATATCCTTGTATAGTTTTATTATTTTTACAATCATTATCTTCACAATACATATCAATAGTAGCTCTTGTAATCCCTTCAATAAGTCTTCCATCTCCACAGTTATAAGATAAAGCAGCAAGATACCAAGATCCAAAAATACCGTGAAGTTTTGTAAGATATTTAACTGCTGCTTCTGTTGACTTTATAAAATCCATCCGTTCATCAACATATTTATTTTTTTTAAGTCCAAACTGTGTAGCAGTACCTGGCATAAATTGCCAAAGACCAAGTGCTTTTCTTCCTGATTGTGCTTCTAGTACAAAATTTGATTCTGCCATAGCCATATACAAAAAAACAGATGGCACATCATTTTCTTTTAAAATACTTGAAATTTCAGGGATGTAATCCTCTCCATTGGTTAAGCTATCAAGATAGCTTTTTTCATAACGGGAAGAAAATTTACTATAAAAATCTTGAAATTTTTCATCTTTGATATATGATGTTTCAATATCAAGATCTTTTAAAATATCCAAATCACTTTTCATAAAATCATTATTATATGTAGCACCAAGTAGGTGCAAATAACATAAAATTGTAAAAATGATTTTTTTCAAAGTACAGAAGCCTACATATATTTTGTAAGAACTTCAGGTATTTTGATAGTCCCATCAGCTTGTTGATGATTTTCTAAAATAGCAACTAATGTTCTTCCAACTGCTAAACTTGAACCATTTAGCGTATGACAAAGGAGATTCTTTTTATCCTCTTTATATCTTATTTTTGCTCGTCTTGCTTGAAAATCATTCGTATTACTTATTGAGCTTATCTCTCTATATTTCCCTTGTCCAGGTAACCATACTTCAAGGTCAATAGTAACAGCAGCACCAAATCCAAGGTCACCAGTACAAAGTTGTACTTTTTGATGTGGAAGTTCTAAAGAAGTTAATAAATCACTTGCACACTCTACCATTTTTTGAAAAATTTCAGTCGATTGTTCAGGTTTTGTAATAGCAACAAGTTCCACTTTATCAAACTGATGTTGTCTTATCATCCCTCTTGTATCTCTTCCTGCACTTCCAGCTTCTTTTCTAAAACATGGTGTATATGAAGTAAGAAGAAGTGGTAACTGTTCAGCTGTTAAAATCTCATCATTAAAAAGATTTGTAAGTTGCACTTCAGCAGTTGGGATAAGATATAAATCTTCCCCCTCTATTTTAAATAAATCCTCTTCAAATTTTGGTAATTGTCCAGTTCCTATAAGTGTATTTGTATTTGCCATAAAGGGAACATACCACTCTTGAAAACCTCTTTCTCTATTAAAATCTAAAAAATAATTTATTAAAGCTCGCTCTAACCTAGCTCCAATCCCACTAAGAGCTGAAAATCTACTTTTAGCTAATTTTACACCTCTTTCAAAATCGATAATTCCGAGGTTTTCACCAATTTCCCAATGCTCTTTTGGGGTAAAATCAAACTCTTTTGGTGTAAGAATTTTTTCTAAAACTATATTTTCATCTTCACTAGCTCCATAAGGAACATCCTCATTTGGAATATTTGGGATAGCAAGTAAAATAGTTTCTAACTCTTTCTCTTCAACTTGTACTTCATTTTCAAGAATAGTCCTTTTCTCTTTTAATCCATCAATTTCATTCTTTAAAGAAATTGTATCTTTCCCCTCTTTTTTATATGCACCAAATTGTGATGATAAACTATTTTGAAGAGCTTGGATTGATTCCATCTCTTGTCTTTTTATTTTTGTATCGTTCAGCTTATTTTTCAAACTTTCAAGCAAACTAACATCAACTTTTTTCCGCTTTAGTAAATTACTTACTATTTCAAAGTCATTTTGTAAAAGTTTAATGTCAATCATTAATTCATATCCACTTTAATCATCATAGTATCACCATCTTCAAAAACAGTAAAGTTATGTTTTTGACAAAAAGTATCATTCATATCTTCACACATAGCAAGAGCTTCTTTTAAAGCTTCCTCTTTTGTTTCAAATGTTTGCTCATCTTGAAAATCACTTTTTTTAAAGCATCCACATTGTTTTTCCATTTTTACAGTTATCATTATTTTTCCTTTTTAGTTTATTTTATTTTGATTATTTGCAATATTTGCTTCTTTTATTATAACAGATAACTCCTCTTTTTTTATAAAATCAGCCCCCATACTTACGATAAATTGACTAGCTTCAGCTATAGTTAAAGTTGTAGATTTTACCATACTTTTTTCAACAAGAATCGCATAACCACTTGTTGGATTTGGACTTGTAGGGATAAAGATAGAATATACATCATCATATTTATTTAAAACATATGCAGGTACCCAAAGACCAATTCTTGGGTATTCAACCAATACAACCTCTTTTTTTTCACTATTTGCATTTGTTTTAAAAAGGTCTGTTATCTTTTTCACGATCGCATATATTTTTCCAATAGCAGGAAGCTTTTGTAAAATATCATCGATAAAATTTATTAAAAGTGATTTTCCAACTTTCTCTATGGAATACCCAATAAATATTAAAAAACCAATTACTAAAATAATAATCAAAAGGCTTGCATAACTATTATTTGTTACAGAAAAAATGTTATCAAAAATTCCAACTCCAATCGACTGTACCCATAAAAGAACTTGCACCACAACAAAAAGTGGTATAACTGCTAAAGCTCCAACTAAAAAAAACTTAAACATTTCTGCTAGATTTTGTTTCATTATTTTATCCTCATTTTTTATCTTTAAAATTCAACTGTTCCATCAATTGCAAAATCAGCTCTTGTATCAAGTTCGGCATGACTTAAAACAGCAAGCTCAAATCCAAACTTTTCATATATTTCAGAGATCCTTTTTCTTAAAATTGGATCAACTACCATACAAACTCCACTTATCCCTTTTAATTCAATCTCTTTTACAAGCTCTCTTGTTTTTATTACAAGATTATTAATCTCTCCAATACTTAACATCAAATGGCTTACTCCATGTTGTTCTTGAAGTTTACTTACAAAATCTTGCTCAATTTCAGGTTTGATGGTGATAATATGTAATACTCCATCTTTCCCTTTAAACTTATTTGTAATAAGTCTAAAAAGTTTACTCCTTACATGCTCAAGCAAAATCTCGGGAGACTTAGTAACCTCTCCAATATCAGCTAAAGATTCTAAAATAGTAAGCATATCAACTATAGGTATTTTTTCATGCAATAAATCTTTACAAACTCTCAAAATTGTCCCATAAGTAGTGATTCTCATCGCTTCATCAACAACAATTGGAAAGTTTTCCTTTAATCTATCTACAATATTTACTATATCTTGTCTTGTAATAATATCCTCGGCATGTTTTTTAATAAGTTCAGATAGATGCGTAGAGATAATTGTAGGAGCATCAACTACAGTAAAACCTTTCGTTAGAGCTTCCCCTTTTTGTCCTTCAGTTATCCAAATTGCATCAAGTCCAAATACTGGTTCTTTCACTTTTTTCCCAGCAAGAGTTGCTCCACCAACTCCACCCATTGCTAGAAATTTGTTAATCTCTACATTTCCTTTTGCTATTGGTATTCTTTTAAGATTTAAGGCGTATTCATTCATTGATAAATCTGTTGCATCGGAGATTCTAATTTGGGGGATAACAAACCCAAGTTGTCCTGCAATAGTATTTCGTATCCCTCTAATTTTATCAAGTAATTCACTATCACCTTGTATAAGAGCAAGTAAACTAGGTCCAAGTTTAAGTTCCAGAACCTCCATTTTCATCGTTTTATCAAGAGTTTTCTCTTCGTTTTGCTCATTCGCTTGTTTTTTCTTCTCTTTAAGTTTTTCCATATCAGTGATAGGGAGTTTTTGATTTTTTTGCTCTGCTTTAGGGGTAAAAAATTGAACAAAACTATTGCTTTGTTTTGATTCTATCATATACACTAAATACCCAATACCACTTAGTAAAATACCCATAGTAAATAAAATCCCAGTAGGAAAACCAGGTACTAATCCAAATAAAATAAGAGCAATTCCTGTAATAACAAGAGATTTACTATCTTTTACAAGTTGAGCTATCGTTCCACTTGCAAATTTCTCTTCATCTGTATTTGAACGAGTGATGATAATAGCTGTTGCTGTTGAAATAATAAGAGCAGGTATTTGGGCAACTAATCCGTCTCCAATAGTTAAAATAGTATACACATTACCACTTTCACTAATTGTCATATCATGTTGAAACATCCCTATTAAAATACCCCCAATAAGATTTACAAAAGTGATAATGATACCAGCAACGGCATCCCCTTTGACAAACTTTGCAGACCCATCCATTGTCCCATAAAAACTCACTTCACTTGCAAGCTCTTTTCGTCTAGCTTGTGCTTGTTTATCATCTATAAATCCAGCATTCAAATCAGCGTCAATCGCCATTTGCTTTCCAGGTAATGAATCAAGTGAAAATCTAGCTTGAACTTCCGCTACCCTTCCCGCTCCCTTTGTAATAACCATAAAGTTAATAAGGACTAGAATAATAAAAATAACAATCCCAATAACCATATTTCCACCAACAACAAACTCTCCAAATGCTGCGATAATAGAACTTACGGCTTCAGGACCATTTTGCCCTTCACTTAAAATAGACCTTGTGGTGGCTATATTTAAAGAGAGCCTAAATAAAACTAAAATAAGTAAAAGAGTTGGAAAAGTTGAAAGCTCAGTAGGTTTATGGATAAAAAGTGAAATAAGAAGTATTAAAAGTGCCGAAGTTAAAGAGATAATAAGGAAAAAATCAAGCATCCATTTTGGCAATGGAATAATAATAATTGCCAACATAGAAAAGATAAATGCGACAAGCACATACTCTTTTCTAAATAAAATCTCTTTATAATTCATCTACGCTATATTATACAGTCTATTTAAGATAATTGATTAAAGATAATTGATTCATTTTAGACACAGTTGAATACAATGCACTGTATGTCGTTTCCAAAGCTTTTGATTCCATAGAAAGTTTTGCGTAGTCTACTCCATCTGTCTCTTGAATCAAAATATTGTAATGGGTAATTTTTGTTGAGATACTATCTAAATATGTTTCAAATACTTTATTTCTTCCTCCAAGCTCTGCATGTCCTATATTCGTAGAGCTATATTGCTCATCTACTTTTCCTAAATAGTTAGACAAAACATCTCTTTGCTCCGTATCAGTCATAGAATAATCTTGTTCTCCATTATTAGCACCATCGCTTGAGACGGTTGCATACCCTTTGAGTGCATTGATAATTACATTTAAATCATCAAAAATATTATGTTTTGCTTCTAATAAAAGTCCAGATTTTGTTGTTGATTTGATATTTGCTGCAGTTGTAATATCTTCAGTTGTATAGGTTTGAGGATTTGCACTATCTCCAATAACTGTTAAATACTCTGCATCTGGACCAGATGTAACAGTACCATCTTGATTATATTTTTCTAACTTATCGCCAGCACCATTTAATTTCCAAGTGTAACCATTTTGATCAATAACCATCTCTTGTTGTGTAAAACTTAATTTTTTATCTGTTGCTGTTGTATCAGTATTGTACATAAAGACATCAGAAGAAGTTACCCCTCGTTCTCTATATACACCTGAATCAACAGCAACATTTCGTAAATGAGAATTTCCATTAAAATTTATTTGCCCATTCACAACAAAGTCTGTATCTTGAGTATAAGGTTGTACTGTTGTATTTGAACCAGCGAAGATATATTCTCCATCTATCTGAGTATTTGCTAATCTTAAAAGATTATCTCTCATCCCACTCACATTTGTAGCAACTGCTAACTTATCACTTCTACTCATCCCTGCATTTAAAGATTTTAAAAGATCTTGCTTTATACTTTCTAAAGAAGTTTTCACCTCATCTATCGTTTTATCAGCAACATTATTTTGAGCCACTGTTTTATCTATTTGAGTTTTTAAACCTTCAGAATCTCTTAGTTTATTTTCAATATTAAGATATCTCCCATACAAAACAGAGTCGTCACTACCATTTTGTAATATTTTACCTGTACTCATTTGATAGCTAATTCTTTCATTTTGTACATTAAGATTGTCTATTCTATAAATCATTTGGCTTGATAAATCAATCACGGGTCACCTCCAAGAATTTTTTTAATACCTCTTCATAAGAGTGTTTCTCACTGACATCCTGAGTTAAAAACTCTCGAACCTTGTCTTTTTTAGCGATGGCCTTATCAAGTTCCATATCCATCCCTTTTTTGTAAGCTCCAACTCTTATCAACACTTCGTTCTCTTTTACCAATGATAATATCCTTTTTAACTTTAAAAAGCCATTATACTGGTCTTTTGATATAACTTTATCAATTACCCTTGAGGCACTTTGAAGAAGATCAATTGGGGGATAAAAACCTTGCTCTGTAAGCTCTCTTGTTAGAATAATATGCCCATCCAAAATACTTCTACTTTGATCTGCAATTGGATCATTCATATCATCTCCATCAACCAAAACAGTAAAAAATGCAGTAATTGTCCCCTTTTCATTTGCCCCAGCTCTTTCCATTAATTGTGGAAGAAGTGCAAAAACAGAAGGTGGGTAACCACCCCTTCCTGGTGGTTCTCCAGTACTTAGTCCAATCTCTCTTTGTGCCATAGCAAATCTTGTAACACTATCCATCATAAGCAAAACATCATGCCCTTTATCTCTAAAAAATTCAGCTATCGCCATCGCTGTAAATGCACCATATTTTCGCATCAATGATGATTCATCACTCGTTGCAGTTATAATAATTGTATTTTCAAGATTATTTTCTAAATTATAGTGGATAAATTCAGGAATCTCTCTTCCCCTTTCCCCTATAAGTGCAATCACTTTAATTTGAGCTTCACATCCTTTTACTATCATCCCCATTAATGTTGATTTACCAACACCACTTCCAGCGAATATTCCAACTTTTTGACCTTTTCCACAAGTAAGCATAGAATCTATTGCTTTTACACCTGTTGCAAACTTTTGATTAATAATTCCTCTTTTTAGTGGAGAGATTGAGTCTTTATTTATAGGGGAAGTTTCTTCAAGATTTTGAATTTTTCCTTTATCATCAATTGGTTCACCCAAAGCATTGATAACCCTTCCAAGTAGCCCATATCCACACTTTACACTCAGTCCATCTTTTTGTAAATAAACTTTATCTTTTATCCTAAATCCATCAACAAATGAAAATGGAACAATTGTAAACTCTTCATCTATAATCGAAGCTACCATCCCAAGAACAGTGTAGAGGTGTTTTTCTGATTCTATTTTTACAACATCTCCAATAGCTACAATTAAGCCACTAGCTACTACTGTTGTTGAGTTTATTTTATGGATTCTTCCAAAAGGTATTATGAGATTATCCATCTCAATGTTATTTAAAATTTTATCTATATCTATCATTCTAGGATAGATTTTATCTAAATCTTTATGAAGAACAACTACAAATAAATCCACCTAAATTTTTAGGAGTTTGTTTACTATATTTTTCATATTTCAAATGTTCTCCAAATGGATTTTTAGCAATTTCAAGCATATCATTTAAAAGTTCATAATTTCCATTTTCTGCCTCTTCTATCACATCTTGCAACATATAATTTTTCAAGACATATTTTGGATTGATTTGTCTCATTTGAGTTATTCTTTCCTCTTGGGAAACTTTTTCTCTTTCTATCCTTTTTAGGTAATCATCAAGCCAAATTTTAATCGTTTCAAAATTTTCAGCCATCATCAAGATACCATCATAATTTTGACAACTGAGATAATAAAAAAATACCGTGTAGTCAATCTTACAAATCTCTAAAACATCGAAAAGCTCTAAAATAAGCTCTCGATCCTCAAATGTAGTTTTTTCAAATCCAAGTTTTTTACCCATAATTGTAAAATATTCCTCTTTGAATCTTCCAATAAATCTATTAGCATAACTTTCAAGTAATTCGTGATTTGCAATCTCTTTAAAACTATGCGCTAATACTAGAAGATTCCATCGCGCAATAAACGGCTGATTAGAAAAACTATATCGCCCCTCGTGGTCAGAGTGGTTACAAATGTACTCTTTTTGAAACGCCTCCATAAATGCAAATGGACCATAATCTATAGTAAGTCCAGCTATATTCATATTATCAGTATTCATAACACCATGCATAAATCCAACACTTTGCCAAAGTGCCATAAGGGTAATATTTTTATCAACAATAGCAAAAAATAATTCTTCATATCTGTTTGTTATATTTATAAGATGAGGATAACTTTCAACTATCACAAAATCAGCTAATTCTTTTAATAATTCTGGTTTATGTTGCAATCTTGCAAACTCAAATGTTCCAAATCGTACCCACGAGGAAGAAGTTCTTAAAACTACTGCAGTTTTTTCAGTCTTTTCCCTATAAACTGTTGTATCAGAATCTATAATGGCAGCTGCTCTAGTTGTAGGAATTCCAAGTCCATGCATCGCTTCACTCATCAAATATTCTCTAATACTTGATCTAAGCACCGCTCGACCATCAGCATTTCGTGAATATTTTGTCACCCCCAAACCTTTTGTTTGTAGATGAATCCCATCTAAAGTTCCTAAATTCAAAGCTCTTCCATCTCCAAGATTTGGAACAAAATAACCGAACTGGTGACCACTATAAGCTCCAGCATAGGGGGTGAAATTTTGAATTTCAAGTTGACCATTGAGTAATTTTGTCAAATCTTCATCACTTAAATCAAGCCCTATTTCTTCTAAATATTCACCATTTTTGCTAATTAATTTTGGATTTTTAAGTGGTATTGGTTTTTCATCATTGTAAAATACTTGACTTAGTTTTTTATACGGATACTCTAATTTTAAATCATTCATCTTTTTCTCTTTATTATTTTTTGTAGCTTATTGTTTTATCTGCAAATCAAACTTAAAAAAACTAATCAAACTTTTTACCAAATAATCTCACTTTTCCCCATACTTTTTAAAATCTCATTTGTTTTACTAAAATGTTTACAACCAAAAAAACCACGATATGATGAGAGTGGACTTGGATGTGGAGCTGTTAGGATATGATGTTTTTTTTCATCGATAAGTTTGCTTTTTTTGATAGCTGGACTGCCCCAAAGTAAAAATACAACCCCTTCAAAATTTTCATTTATATGATTGATGATATTATCTGTAAATATCTCCCAACCAATCTTTTGATGAGAGGCAGGTAAACTATCTTCAACTGTTAAAACAGTATTGATAAGTAAAACACCTTGTTTGGCCCATGGTGTTAAATCTCCATCATTACATTGTGAATCTCCAATACCATCTTTTATCTCTTTTAAGATATTTACCATTGAGGGTGGATTTTTGATATTTGCTGGTGTTGAGAAAGCTAATCCTTGTGCTTGTCCTGCTTGATGATAAGGGTCTTGACCCAAAATAACAACTTTAAGATTTTCATATTTACAAAGAGAAAATGCATGAAAAATATTCTCTTTTGCGGGATACACTTTTGTTGTTTTATATCTCTCATCAATTATCTCTTTTAGTTTTTTATAGTACTCTTTTTCTTTTTCTGCTTCAATAACTTCCAACCATTTCATATTGACTCTCCAACCTTTATAAACTTTAAAGTATAATATCAAAAATTTGTTTTATTGGTGGAGTGATAATATGTGTGGAATAGTTGGATATATTGGGAAAAAAGATACGAAAAGCATCTTAATCGAGGGGCTTAAAGAGTTAGAGTACAGAGGATATGATAGTGCTGGGATAGCAATACTTCAAAATGATAAATTTGAAATATTTAAAGCGGTTGGAAAGATAAAAAACCTTGAAGAGAAAGTCCTTCAAAATACTACTTGTTGTTCATCTAAAGATACACTAACTCTAGGAATTGGTCATACAAGATGGGCAACACATGGAAAACCAACAGAACTGAACGCTCATCCACATCTTGGAGTTTACTCTTATGTTGTTCACAACGGTATTATAGAAAACTACAAAGAGCTCAAAGAGGAGCTTACACTTGCAGGTCATATTTTTGTATCTCAAACCGATACAGAAGTTATCGTCCATCTTTTTGAGTTTTATTTTAATCAACTAAATGATGCACAAAAATCATTTAATGAAACTATCAAAAGACTTCACGGTGCTTATTCAATACTTCTTATCACAAAATCAGAACCAAACAAAATATTTTTTATGAAACATGGTTCACCTTTAGCAATTGCAAAAGGAAATGATGATGGAGAGATATATTTTGCTTCATCTGATGCTCCACTTATCGGACTTGCTAATGATGTAGTTTACTTAGAAGATGGCGTAAGTGGAGTTGCCAGTATTGAAAGTATCGAATTCTCACATCCTGTAAAATGGGCAACTCTCCCAACAAATAAACTCTTTGCACAAAAAGATGGATTTAGATTTTTTATGGAAAAAGAGATTTATGAACAAAAAGATGTAGTTGTTGATAGTATGATGGGGAGATTAAAAGAAAATAGCATAGTTTTTGATGAACTAACGCCTGATATTTTAGATGGAATTAATGAGATTAAAATCTGTGCTTGTGGGACAAGTTACCACGCTGGATTAACTGCTTCATATCTATTTGAACGATTATCAAAAATAAGATGTAGTGTAGAGATAGCTAGTGAATTTAGATACAAAGAACCACTCTTAATGCCAGATACTCTCTTTATTGTTATCTCACAGAGCGGAGAAACTGCTGATACCCTAGAGGCTCTTAAAATGGCTAGAAACAATGGTCTAAAATCAATAGCTGTTTGTAATGTTGATAATAGTTCAATGACAAGAATAGCAGATGCAACGATACTCCTTCGAGCAGGAATTGAAAAAGGGGTTGCTAGTACAAAAGCATTTTCAACGCAAACTGTTGTATTATGGATGATGTCGCTTTATTTTGGAAATATTAGAGGAGTTATCGCTCAAGAAAAACTTCAAATAGAGCTTCAAACATTAAGGGAAGTTCCAAATAGCCTAAGAGTAGAAGATAAACTTCATGAGAAATGTAGAAGATTAAGCAAAAGATACCTTCATGGGCATGGATTTTTCTTTATAGGGAGAGATGTATTTTTTCCACTTGCTTTAGAGGGTGCTTTAAAACTTAAAGAGATAAGTTATTTACATGCTGAGGGTTATCCAGCTGGTGAAATGAAACATGGTCCTATTGCACTTGCTGACCCTGAATTATTTACAATAGCACTTATGCCACAACATCTTCACTATGATAAAATAAAATCAAATGTAGAGGAGCTAAGTGCCAGAGATAGTACTATTTGTGCAATTAGCCCACTTCCATTTGAGTTGGCTGATGATTTTATCAATACAAAAGAATCAAATCACTATATGCTTGAATTTTTTGAGATGCTTGTAGTATTACAACTTTTTTCAATGGAGATAAGTGTAAGACTTGGAAATGATGTAGATATGCCTAGAAATCTTGCAAAATCAGTTACTGTAGAGTAAAATATTAACTCTCTAAAATAAAAAAGCCGACATGATTATGTCGGCTTTTTTTTATAGCTATATAAATTTAACCAAAATGAATTTTTTAATATCCACTTGTCTCCACTGCCATATTAATAAAATATATCAGTGTATCAACCCAAAAAATTGCTGTTACTGAAAGTGTTACAGAAATTCCAATAATCACTTTTAAAATAATTGTATTAGTCATATCTTGATATTCGATAACAACTTTATCTTCTCTTGTTTTTAAGAACATATAAACAATCAATTTAAGATAATAAAATGCTGCAATTGCTGAGTTAAGCACCATAATAACCGCAAGTAAAATCTCCCCTTTGTTGACTGTTGCACTTAAAAGATACATTTTCCCCCAGAAAACTGAAAATGGTGGAAGTCCAGCAAGAGCAAACATCAAAATCCCTAAAATAAATGCAGAAACTGGTGCTGTTCTTACAAGCCCTGTAAATTTATCAAACTGATAATCTGTTGTAAATCCATAAAAAGATGGTGCTTGTTTTGTTCTATGTACCCAAAGCATTGCAAATGCTCCAAGGATAACAAAAGCAAACAATATCCAATACAAAAATAGACTCTGTACCGCTTGAGTAGTACCAAGCATTATAGCAACAAGTACAAATCCAGCATGAGAAATTGAAGAGAATGCCAACATCCTTTTTACATCTGTTTGAACAAGAGCGATAAGATTTGGTATAGTCATAGTAACTACAGCCATCATATATAAAATACCTTCAACCCAAACATCATGTGCTTGAATAAATATTCCAAAGAATCGTAAAGCCACTACTAAAATAGCAACCTTAGGTACTATTGCAATATAACCAGCCATAGAAGCACTTGAACCCTCATAAACATCTGGTGCCCAAGTATGAAATGGTACAAGAGAAAGTTTAAATCCAATAGCTCCAATCATAAAGACAACACCAACTAAAATAATTGGATAGTTATCAAAATTTGTACTTGCAAAATGAGCCGAGATTGGACCAAGTTCAACACTTCCAGTTACATAATAAAGTATCATTGCTCCAAAAGCATAAAATCCAGCAGCTAATGCTCCCATTGTAAAATATTTAATTGCAGCTTCTGTTGCTTTATCACGATTATGCATAGCAATCATTGTGTATAAACTCATTGAAGCTGTTTCAAGTCCTACAAAAATCAAGATTAAATTATCAGATGATGCCATAAATTGGAATCCTGCTGTCATAAATAAAAATAATGCAAAATATTCAGGGTATCTATATTCATGAAATCTTTGTTTTGTTAAACTTAAAAAGATAAATAATCCAGAAGCAACAACAATAATAGCTTGTGCTAAAAGTGAAATTCCATCCACATACATCACACCAAAGAAACCTCTATTTTCACCAGTATATGTAAGGATAGAAACTAAATCTATTAGTAAAAATAGAGTTGTTAGCACTACATAAAAATGTTTATCATTGTGTTTTCTAAACAAATCTATACATAAAATCATTAAAGCACCAAAAATAGCAATACTCATCGGTATAATTGATGGTATATTTAAACTCATTACATCTATTGAAATTGGAGTTATCATATTATCTCTCCCCTATTGTGTTTACTTTAGCTATTTGTTCTTTAGCTTCTGGTGTTACTGCTTTTATATACATTATTTGTACAACTTGTTTGACACTTTTATCAACTGGTTCTAAAATTGGTTTTGGATAAACCCCTAAATATACTACAAGTATAACAAGTGGTATTAAAGCTGCGTATTCTCTACCATTTAAATCTTTTAATTTAAGATTTTCTGGTTTTGTAATTGGTCCAAAAAATGTTCTTTTGTAAAGTACTAACATATATACAGCACCTAAAATAATAGTAAGCCCTGCAACTGCTGTTAAAATAGGCGATACAGCAAAGAATCCAAGTAAACTTAAAAACTCACCAACAAAACCAATTGTAAGTGGTAATCCAACTGAAGCCATAAGCATAATCCCAAAGATTGTTGCGTACATAGGCATCACTTTAGCAAGTCCACCAAATTCAGACATATACTTTGTGTGTTTTCTATCATAGATAACTCCAACAAGCATAAACAGAGCCCCAGAAACAATTCCGTGAGAAATCATAAGGAAGATACTTCCCCCAATCCCCTCAACATTAAGTGCAAAAATACCAAGAATGATAACACCCATATGTGAAACTGAACTATATGCAATAACTTGTTTGATATCCTCTTGTGCATAAGCTACCATAGCTGTATAAACTATAGCGATAATAGCTAAAATAGCCATTGGTGTAACCATTGCTACTGTTGCATCTGGAAATAATGGCAATGAAAATCTTATAAACCCATATGTTCCCATTTTAAGTAATACTGCTGCAAGAATAACAGAACCAATAGTAGGTGCTTGTCCATGAGCATATGGAAGCCATGTGTGAAATGGAACCATAGGAACTTTAATAGCAAATCCTAGGAAAAATGCCACAAATAACCACATTTGCATATTAAATGGGAGTTGTAACATATACCAATCAAGAAGATTAAAACTCCATACCCCTGTTGCTTGTTCATAAATATGCCCAAGGTACAACATACCTACAAGCATTATTAATGAACCTGTAAATGTATAAAGGAAAAATTTAATTGAAGCATAAATTCTTTGAGGTCCTCCCCAAGCACCAATAATATAAAGCATAGGTACAAGAGAAAATTCCCAAAATACATAAAATAAAATAGCATCAAGTGCAAGAAATACACCAACCATAGCCATCTCTAATACTAAAACTGTTAAAACCATATGTTTTAAATTTCTAGTTTCAGTTAGACCAATAAGTGAAATCATAGTAATAAATGTAGTCATAATAATAAGAAATAATGAGATACCATCAAGTCCTAAATTATATGAAATACCAAATTCTACAATAAGTGGAAAAAACTCAGTAAACTGAATACTTCCAGATGTAGGGTCATAATTAGCCCACATAAAAAGAGATAGTAAAAACTCTACTGCAGTTATTACTATACCATAAGCTCTAATTGATTCTTTATCGACAAGCAATCCTATGATTGCTGCAAATAATGGAAAAAATATTAAAATTGATAAAATATGTTCCATCTATTCCCCTTACTTTGTTATACCAAATAATAGTACGAGAGTTAATAAAATAAATATACCCCCAACCATTAATTTTAATGCTTTTGATAGATTTCCAGTTTGGATACTTCTACCTTCAACACCACCATTATAGATCAATTTAGCTATACCATCAACCATCGCATCCACAACTTTCATATCAATCTCTTTCCAACTAAACACTGCAAGTTTGTGATATGGTTTTACAATAGCCTTATTCCAAAAATGGGGAATATAGTATTGATTTGCCAATAACTTAAAGCAAAATCTTTTATGCATTGCACCACTTAAATATGTACCAGATTTTAGATATCTAATCACCGCAAATGCAACACCAGCAATAGCAATAGCACTTGTAACTCCAACTAACATATAATGTGTATTATGGTCTAAATGACTTTCCCACATAGGTAAGCTATTTGTTACAAATTCTACAAAATTCTCTTCAAACCATCCAGCAATAACTGCTAATATAGCCAAAGGAGTCATTGCTGCAATAACATATCCATAACTTTCATGTGGATGGTATCCTAAATGGTGATAATTTTCTTTTCCATAAAATACATACATTACAAGTCTAAATGAATAAAATGCAGTTAATCCAGCTGTTATCCATAATATCGTCCAAAATATATACGCTTCATTTGCAAATGCTGCTTCTAAAATCATATCTTTTGAGAAGAAACCAGCAAGTGGGAAAATACCAGCAAGTGCTAAAGATGCAATTGTCATAATCAAAGCAGTGTAAGGCATATGTTTTCTAAGCCCTCCCATATTTTTGATATTTATCTCATCATTCATAGCGTGCATAACATTTCCAGCACCTAAGAAAAGAACTGATTTGAAAAATGCATGAGTAGCAAGATGGAATAAGGCTATCCAATAAGCTCCAAGTCCAGCAGCAACAAACATATATCCAAGTTGAGATAATGTTGAATATGCAATAATCTTTTTCATATTAGTAGCCACTAATGCCATAGAAGCTGCAAATATTGCAACAAATGCACCAAGACCAGCTATAAAATAACCAACTTCAGGAACGATTGTAAATATTTCATTTGCTCTAATTACTAAATATACCCCTGCTGTTACCATTGTAGCTGCGTGAATAAGAGCAGATACTGGTGTTGGACCTTCCATTGCATTTGCAAGCCAAGTATTGAAAGGAAATTGTGCTGATTTACCCATTGCACCAATAAATAAGAAAATAGCAATAGCAACTACTAATTCATGACTTAACATTCCAATATTTTCAAAAACCAAATCATATTGTAAAGTACCAAGATTCCAAAAAATCAAGAAAATACCAATTAACATCCCAAGATCTGCAACTCTATTCATAATAAAAGCTTCATTTGCAGCCCATGATGGAGAAACCGCTGAATATGGTGAAAGTGTTGAAAATGGCGATTTTGTAATATCTTTACTATGAGGAACATCCTCTTTGTGATACCAAAATCCAATTAATCCCCAAGAACAAAGACCAACTCCTTCCCAACCTATAAATAATCCTGCAAAGTTATCACTCATTACAAGTATCATCATTGAAAAAACGAATGCTGATAACCACGCAAAGAATCTATTGAATGATTTATCATGATCCATATAACCATTTGAGTGGATATGTACCATAGTTGAAACAATTGTAACAACAACCATCATTGTAACACTTACTTGATCTACTATAAATCCAAATGGAATATACACATGTCCAAGTACAATCCAATCAAGCATATTCACATGGATAACTTCACCTGTCTGATACACATATACCATAAGTAAAATAGATGCTAACATTGAAATAGCAAGTAAAAGAGATGTAACTACACCTACAATTTGTGCTTTTTTTGCATTTCCAAAAAGTGAAGCAAAAAGTGATCCAACAAGTGGAGCAAAAAGTGCAATATATAAATAACTTTCCATTCTTATCCCTCCATCATTTGTAATGAATCTAAATTAATTGTATTTTTTCGTTTAAACCATAAGATAAGTAATCCAAGTCCAATAGCAACTTCACTTGCAGCTATTGCAATAATAAAAAATGCAAACATTTGTCCTGTTAAATCTTGATGAAATTTTCCAATAGCAACAAATCCAACATTTACTGCATTTAGCATAATCTCTGTAGAAAAAAATAACATTAGTAAATTTTTTCTTCTTGTAGCACCATACAATCCTATCATAAAGAGTACGACACTAAGAATTAAATAATCATTTAAAGTTACCATCATTTTGCATCCTTTTTATTAAAATCACTATGATGATGATCCATATCACATTCCATATCATGTGCTAATACTGTATCCATTTTTTTCCCAGCTAAAATAATTCCACCGATCATTGCAACAAGCAACATAACGGCAGCTACTTCAAATGGAATTAAGAACTTTGTAAACAAAACTAAACCAACATCTTGTGCATTTCCATATTCATTATGGATAGGATAAGCTGCAATAACATTTGAACTTACAATTGGAGCTACCAAAATTAAAACAATTAAAAGAGCTACCATACCTGTAAGTAAAAATGTAAGTTTTGGATTTGCAATTTTTTCCTCAACATCACTAATCGAATCAAAAAACATCATCCCAAAAGCATACAATGCCATAACAGCACCTGTATAAACTACGATTTGAACAACTCCTAAAAAATCTGCATTTAATAGGAAAAAAAATGCCGATATGAAAATCATACCAGCTGCCAATGAACTAAGTGCATACAATGCATTCTTAGTTACAACTGTGATTGTAAACATTGCGATGGTTAAAACCGCAAAAGTATAAAAAGCTACTACTTCAAACATAATTTTTCCTTAATAAGCTAATGGTGTTTTTTTGATTTTTGCATCAGCATCTGGACTAATTGCCCCAAATCCATCAAACTCAATTTGTTGTGCAATACTATCAAATGGTGTAAGAAGATCATCTTTAAGTGCAAAATGAGCTCTTTGTTCACTTGCATTTTCATATCTTCCACCGTGAACAATCGCAAGCTCAGGACAAACTTCCGCACAATATCCACAAAAAATACAACGACCAAGATTGATTGAATATTCTACAACCTCTTTTCTTGATTTTGAATCTATTTTTGTTTCCATTCTAATACAATTTGAAATACAAATTTTTTCACAAAGTCCACATCCAATACATCTGTTGTTACCACTTTCAAGAAGTCCTAAAAGTTTATGAATAGCTCTGTATCTTGGACTAATTGGTAGTTGTTCCATTGGATACTTTACTGTGTGCATTTGGTTTTTAAATAATGCTTCATTCATTATTTTAAATGTAATCCCAAGCCCTTTAAATAACTCTGTACTTAAAGTTCTACCCATAACTTGTTTAAAAGCACCCCAACCAGTTTTTGGATACTCTTCAATCTCTACTTGAACATAACCAGATGTTCCTACATTTTTTTCTTTTAAATCATGAAAACTCATATTCTTTCCTTATACCATCATCACAATACCAGTGATAACTATGTTTACTAAAGCTATCGGCATCAATACTTTCCAACATAACCACATCAATTGATCAGGTCTAATATGTGGCCAAGATGCTCTTGTCCATAAAAATACAAATATTAACAATGCAACTTTTAAAAGAATTGCTAATGCACCTGGGATAATTCCTAAATCATTAAATCCACCAAGGAAAATAATTGAAACTAAAAACGAAATTGTAAAAAGGTTCGCATACTCACCAATAAAAAACATACCCCATCTCATACCAGAATATTCTGTAGCATATCCACTAACTACCTCAGCTTCATGCTCAAGAAGGTCAAATGGTGTTCTATTTGTTTCTGCAAATCCAGCAATTAAAAATAGGAAAAATGCCACAGGTTGAGACCAAATTAACCAATCAGTAATTCCACCAGCTTGATAGTTATTGATATCTATTAAACTCAAACTTCCAATCATCATAATTGGTGCTAAGATTGATAATCCAGTTACAACTTCATACGATAAAAGCTGAATTGCAGTTCTAGCTCCCCCTAAAAGTCCCCATTTGTTTGCTTGTGCCATACCAGCTAATAGTGGTCCATAAAGCCCAGTAGCCATTACACCAAGAACAAATAAAATTCCAACACTAACATCAGAAACAATAACACCAGGTACAAAAGGAACTGCACTCATAGCAATAAATGCAGTTGCAGCAGTTATAACAGGTGCTATCATAAATATTAATCTATTTGCATTTTGAGGAACAAAATCCTCTTTTGTGAATAATTTAATACCATCAGCTGCTATTTGCAATAATCCAAAAGGACCAACATGCATAGGTCCTAATCTTCTTTGCATAAATGCTAAAACTTTTCTCTCAATATAAGTTGCGAACCCTGCTAAAGCTGAGAATACTAAAAGTATTACAAGAACTTTTACAATAGTCATTAATATATCATTATCCATTTTTTACACCTTTGTTAAATTTGCAGTTACAAATCTATAACTACCAAATAAATTTTTCGTTTCACTATTTTTTTCAAATGTAGGAACATAAGAGATATTCCCATCAAGTTGATTATCTACAATAACTATAAGACTTACAACTCCATTTTGTGTTTCAATTTTTACGATATCACCTTGAATGAATTCAGATTTTTCTATAAAATCTTTTGAAACATAAAGAGCTGTTTTAGCATCTTCTAATTGTTTTGCAACCGCTGTAAATTCATTAAATTGATTTATAGGGTTTGCATTATAGATGATAACACCTTCTAGTTTTTGATTATCTACAGGAGATACAGAATCACCAGAATCTATTTGATTTGAGCTAAGAAGATATCCTCTTTTTTCCTCTGCACCATTTGTAAAATGATTTTCAAGATTTTCAAAAGGAATTTTTTCAAATATCTCTTTTGTGTAATCTATCGTATATTTTACTTTTTTATCTAAAATAGTATTAGCAATATCTTTTAATGTGTATCCATTGTAACTAATAGCAACATTTGTAGGGACAACTCTTTTATTAATATTTACAAAAGTTCCCTCTTGTTGATTCAGTGTTGGCATATCAAGATTTCCATCACCTAAAGCACTTATCTCTACATCTGCTTTCATATTGTAACCAACAGTTTTTCCTGTTGCTTTTTCATCTAAATCACATAGCAAGCTTACACCTAAAGTATTTGTAGATGATGGAATAATAACAACACTAAAATCTGTATATTTTTCAATTATCCCACAAAGTTTTGCTAAGTTTTCGCTATTTGGGTGACCATATAAATCTTCCCCAACTACTAAAGTATAACTATCTTTTTTCTCATTCATCGCAGCTATTGTTTCAAGTAAGCTATCATCACTTCCAATCATCTCGATTAGTTTAGTAGTTTGGTAACTTACCTCTTTTGCAACTTTTTTAGATACCTCTTTAATGACCTCTTTCTCTTCACCAGTTGCTTCATCTTTAACAACTTCTGTTACTTTTTCTTTTACAGTTTCTGTAATAGTTTTTGTTTTTGTCTCTTTTAGACTCTCTAAATATGAAGCAATTTGAGTAGGTAATTCTTTTCCAAAAATATCTAAAATAAGATATAAAATAGCCTCTTCACAAAGTGGTGCATGGAAAACAGTCTCTATAGTTTTTCCTTTTTTGCCAAAACCTTCAACTGTAGTATCAGCTAAAGGATGGAAATAAAGCCCTGAACCTTTGTTTAAAGAGATTGAATTATTAAATCCATATCGTACACTTGGTGCATCTGATTTGAAATATGTCCCTACAGATACTACAAAATTACTATTATGAAGTGTATTTAAATCTCCACTATAAAGTGAATTTCCACTCACAGATGCAAAATTATTTAAAAACTTTTTATATTTAAAAGCATCATCATTTACAAGTTTTACACCAAGTTTAACTTTCAGTTTTTGCAAAATATATGCCTCTTCATTTGTAATAAAACTGTTAAATAAAATAGTTTCACACCCTTTAAATGCTTCAACAACTCTATTAAAAGCAACTTCATCTTTTGAAATAACTTGATTAGTATAATCAAATCCAAATCTTGCAGCTCCACTTAAACTTGTATAATGCGCATCATTTGTAACTCTATAGATTTTATTTGTTTCATTTTTTATATCTGTATGCTTTACTTCATAATAAAGAAGTGAACAATCAGAGCTAAATGGATTAGCTGCTGGTATACGCGTCAGTTCCCACGCATTTGTAGTGTATTTAAAATCACTACTTACAAGTGCACCAACAGGACAAACAGCAATACACTCACCACAATCTATACACTTGTCCTCTTCAAAACTAATAATATTTTTATTAAGTTTATTCCACATACTATATGCATCTTTTGGCATATTATCTTTGTAACTTTTATCTAAAGCTTCACTTCCTCTAGCAGTTGTCCCAAGAGCATTTGAACCTATCATATCTTTACAAACAGTAACACACTTTTCACAAACGATACAAAGTCCAGGGTCATAACTCATAACCCCCCAATTTTTAGTATCTCTTAAAACATCTTTTACTGCATAGTTTTGTTTATCTACACCCATATAAAGTGTATAGTTTTGAAGTTCACATTCTCCACTTTGATCACAAACACCACATTGTAGTGGATGGTTTACATCATAAACTTCCATAATAGCTCGTCTTTCAACCTCTATATTTTCAGTTTTTGTTGTTATTTCCATTCCATCTTTTACTTTTGCATTACAAGCATAAATTTGCTTTCCACCAGATTCAACAAGACATAACCTACAAGCAAGTGTAGGTGAACATCTCGTCAAATAACAGATAGCAGGGATAAATATATCATTTGCCCTCGCAACATTTAATATATATTCACCGTCTTTTGCTTGACAATCTTTACCATCAATTTTTACAGTAATCAAATCACTCATCTGCACCAACCTTTTCAATTTTTACTCTTTTAAATCTATAACCAGACGGTATCAAATCATCACTTAATCCATCATCAAATGTAGGATAAACTGCAATTGTACCTTTTATTGTTGTATCTACTTTAAAAATTTTCGTTTTTACTTGATTTCCATAAATAATATTTACTTTATCACCAGCTTTTATTTTAGCAGCTGTTGCAAACGATGCACTTCCTCGTAAGTGTGTATCAGACTGGAGAAGTAACGACTTTCCTGTTGCTCTATTAAACTGATGTAATGGTTCACATCTATATACGACACTTCCATTGTATGTTTCAAGTTCATCAACTTCGTCTGGAACTTCATCACTTATAGGAACTTCAAATTGATTTAAAGGATACCCTCTTAAATCATTTCCATACTTATCAAATCCATTTTTCATATCATCAAATTTTATAGCTTTAAACTCATTTTTTGAAGCTAAAAGCTCTGTATAACCAATTGTATGTGGTTGTTTTTCATCTAAAATTTCATTTGCTAAATCATTTAAACAATACCCATCAAATAAAATAGCTGCATTTGTATTTACAACTTTTAAATCAATTGAAGTAAATGTCCCCTCTTGTTGATTTAGAGCTGGAACATTAAAATGTCCATTTCCACCTTTTGAGATGATATAGTCTCCAAGTTCATTGTATCCTACAACTTTACCTTCAACGGTAGGATCAAGGTCACATAAAAGAGCAACGCCTAAACTATTTGTAAATGGTGGCATTAAAAGAATTTTAAAGTCACCATATTTTTCAAGTAATCCTACAAGTTTTGCAATATTTTCACTATTTTTATGTCCATAGATATCTGTTCCAATGATAAGAGTTTTTTGTCTTTTTCTTGTAAATTTAGTTTGAATAAGTTCAATCTCTTCCTCACCAACACTAGATTCTCCACTTAAATAACCAATATCAAGATCAGCTAAATACTCTTTTATATTTTCTGGAGCATTTTCAATAAATGCTTTACAAAGCATTGCTACTATGGCCTCTTCACTTCCAACTTCATATTTAACAAATTGAGTGTATTTGTTTGATAAAGCAATATCATCAATTGGATGCATATATATAAATTCTGCTCTTTTTTTCTTTGTAGCGATGTTTACATTATATTTTACAACTGGATTATCTCTACTAATTCTAGTTCCAATCATAATAATTCCATCACTTGAAGCAACTGTTTGATTTGTAGCACTATAAAGATTTTTTCCAACTATACTACTATATGTTGTTAAAAACTTTTTATAGTTGTAACCATCTTCATTTACAAGCTTTATTCCAAGTTTTTCTTTTAGTTTTTGTAAAATCAGTACTTCTTCATTTGTGATATATGAGTTAAATTTAATACTATTACAAGATTTTAATGCATTCACTGCAGTATCAAATTCCTCTTTTGTTTTATTTACTTTTTTATTTCCAAAATCAAATCCAAATCTTCCAGCACCACAAAGTGTAGAAAACTCAAAATCATTTTTTACCCTTGCAATTTTTGTACCATACTTCACATCATAAATTAAAGCACATCCACTACTACAATGAGCACAAGTAGCTGGTATTTGTTTACTTTCCCAAGAATTTGAACTATATTTGTACGGATTTGAAACCAATGCTCCAACTGGACAAACCGAGATGCAATCCCCACATTGTTCACATCTTGACATTTTAATATCAATAGTTGATTTGTATCCACCTGGTTTGATATACAGTGCAGCAGTTCCTATCACTTCATTACAAGTATGAACACATTTTTCACACATAATACAAAGATGTGGATCGTATCCTAAAACACCCCATTTCTTTTGTTTTCTATTTTCCTCTTTAACTGCAAATTCTTGTGAATCTACTTGAAACTCTAAAGTTTTATTTTGTAAATCACACTCTCCACTTTTGTCACAAACACCACATTGTAATGGATGATTTACATCATAAAGTTTCATAATATTTGTTCTATGATGAGTTAACTCTTCATTGTTTGTAGTAACCACTGTACCATTAACTGCTTTTTCTTGGCAACTTAAAATATTTCCCTCAACTCCATCAACTTTTACTGCACACATTCTACAACTAGCAATTGGAGAAACTTTTGATAAATAACACATCGTTGGAATATAAATATCATTTTTTCTAGCAATTTGTAAAATCGTTTCACCATAAGTTCCATGACACTCTTTACCATCAATAAGAATAGTAATCGGCTTTCCTCTATGTTCTATTTTTTCACTCATACTGCCACCATCCCTAGGTAATAACATCTCATACATCTTTCAGCTTCCGCTTGTGCTTCCTCAGCTGTAAATCCTAAATTTACCTCTCTATTATTGTCTTTTCTTATTTCAGTTGGAAGTTTTTCACTTACCTCTCGTGGAAGCCCTGGCATCCAACCTTTGATTTTCTCTTTTTTATTATAAACTTTAAGTTTATTCATATGGTCTTCCATAATCTCTTCATCTGTAAGAGTCACTTTCCCATCATAGATATATCTACTAATTACTGAAGCTGCTCGTCTTGCTTGTCCAACTGCATTTACAATGGTCATAGGTCCATATTCACAATCACCTGCTGCAAATAATCCAGCTTTTGAAGTCATATAATCTTTACCATTTGTTTGCAAAGTTCCCCAAGATGTCATTGTAAGTTCCCAATCTTTTGGTAATATTTGTAAATCACAAGCTTGTGAAACTGCTGGTATTACATAATCACACTCAATTTCAAAATCTCCATCATCTCTTTTTACAAGTTCAGGTCTTCCACCATTTGGATCAGGAACTAATTCATATTGATTGATAAGAAGTGATTTTATTACACCATCTTCATCTCTAATCGTATCAATAGCACTATGAAAAATAAACTCTACACCCTCTTCCACTGCTTCTGTATACTCTTCTAAAGTTGTATTTCTTATAATTGTTTTTTCATCTCTTCGATAAAGCATTACAACTCTTTTTGCACCTTCTCTAATACTACATCTAACAACATCCATAGATGTAAATCCACCACCAACACAAACAACCGTTTTGTCTTTGAGTTCATTCGATGCTGGACTTCCAATTTTAAATTTATGCCAAAGGTTTACCTTATCAAGCATCGCAATTGCACCCCAATAGCCATGATGATTTTCATTTTCATTTTCACATCTTACAGCTTTACTAAGTCTAGCTCCAAAAGCTAAAAGTGTCGCATCAAACTCTGATTCTATCTCTTTTAATCTATCGGCAGTTACTCTATGATTTGTAATTACTTCAACCGTATCAAGCTCTGTAACTAATTTTATATCTTCATTATATTTGCCAAATGGCATCCTATATTCAGGAACTCCAACAGTAACTTCTCCACCTAAAACAGGTAATTCCTCGAAAATTGTTACGCTTATTCCTTGAACTCCAAGATAATAAGCAGCAGTTAGTCCTGCTGGACCTGCACCTATAATAGCTACTTTTTTTCCATCATTCTTTGGTTTTTGCACTTTTACTGGATGAATCCACTCTAGTTTATGATCTGTTTCATAATCAGCACCAATTCTTTTAAGCTCCATAATAGAGATAGGTTCATCAAGATTCGTTCTTCTACAGGCTGTTTCACATGGATGGGGACACACTCTTCCACAAGTATGAGCTAATGGCATATGCTCTCTAGTAGCACTTAAACTTGCACTAAAATCAAGATCTCTTACCCCTTCAATATATGCTGGAATATCTATATGTGCTGGACACATATCTGTACAAGGTGCAGTAATATTTGCTATATATTTTGAATCATCTACAAGATACCATGGCGATTTAGACTTTGTATCTATTAATTTTTTAAAATCATCATTAAAATACTTGATCATTTGTAAAATAGGCACTGGTACAGTTTTACCAATTTCACATTTACTTGTAGCCATCATCGTATCACTAATCTCATTTAAGTGCTCAAGATCGCTATACGCACCTTCACCTCTTGCAATTTTATCAAGCATATCGTAAAGTATTCGTCCACCCCATCTTCCAGGTGCACATCTTCCACACATTTCACTATATTCTTGATATTGTTTTGCATAATTAACAGCAAGTTTTACAACATCTACATCTTTTGTAAAAAGTGCAAATCCATCCCAACCAACAAAAGCTTTTGTATGATTTTTTTTATCATACTCAATTGGCAATTTTGCAGATGATTCTTTCCAATCATCAATAGATTCAATATCTCTATTGTCTATCAATTCCCCTTGCCAAGTTGAAAAATATACTTTACTCACAAATTTTCCTATTCTTCTTCTGTTTCTGTCGTATTTTCAACAACAGTTGATTCATCTTGTGTTTTTTTAATCACTACAGTCCAATCTACTTCATTGAATTTTAGAGAATTCATCAAAGTCCAATTATTTTCTTTTACTGCATCCGCTACATTTTGAACAGCTGAAAAATCACCGATTTCAAATAAAAATATCCCATTTTCATCTTGTGATATTTCATTATTCATAAGTTCTACCAATCTTGGTATAAAATCTACGCCATGGTTTCTTAAATCATATCTTTTCATTTTATACCCCTAACTACCTATCAATTTCGCCAAAAACGATATTAAGGTTACCAATAATAGTAACAACATCGGCAAGTTGATGCCCTGGTAATAAATCTTGTAATAATCCTGTATGCCAAAAACTTGGAGCTCTAAGTTTCATTCTATATGGATACGGGCTTCCATCACTTACGATATAAAATCCAAGTTCCCCTTTTGGAGATTCAGTAGCCACATATACTTCACCAACTGGTGGTCTCATCCCTTGAGTAACAAGAACAAAATGTTGCATCAAAGAGTAATTCTGAGTCATCATCTCCTCTTTTGAAGCTGAGATATATTGAGGTGCATGAGCCATAAGTTGAGTATCACTCTCATGATACATAGGGATTAATTGTTTTAAAATTCTCATTGATTGATGCATCTCAGCCATATGAAGTTTATATCTTCCATAACTATCACAAGTTTCTGAATAAGGTACATCAAATTCTAATTTAGAATAAAGTCCATAAGGAATCTCTTTTCTTAAATCCCATTTCACCCCACTTCCTCTTAAAACAAGTCCAGTACAACCCCATGATTTAGCCATCTCTTTTGAAACAACTCCAACATTTTCTAGTCTCATTCTCCAAATTCTATTTGTAGTTAAAAGACCTTCATAAATTTTAATTTGTTCAGTCAAAATTCCCATAAACTTTTCTAAGTTTTCTATCCAACCTTTTGGAAGATCTAGTGGAACTCCACCAATTCTAACAGCACTGTGAGTAAGTCTTGCTCCACAATAATCTTCCATTAAGTCCATTGCAAATTCTCTTTCTCTAAAAGCATAAAGGAAAACAGACATTGCCCCAACATCAAGTGCATGAGTTGCAAGCCAAAATAAGTGAGAGATAATTCTATTAATTTCAACTAGCATTGTTCTTATTACTTCAGCTCTTTGTGGTGCTTCTATTCCAAGAAGTTTCTCAACAGCAAGTGAGTAACCATAGTTATTTGAAGTAGCTGCTATATAATCCATCCTATCTGTTGTTGGTAAAAATTCATTATAAATCATATTTTCACCCATTTTTTCCATACCTCTATGAAGGTATCCAACATCTGGATAAGCTTTTACAACTTCTTCCCCTTGTAATTCTAATACAAGTCTAAGTTGACCGTGAGCAGATGGATGTTGTGGTCCAAAGTTTACAACCATTGTGTTGTCTTCTCTATCAAATGCTATATTTTCAAAAAAAGGTTTTAGTCTATTTGTTTGTTGCATATCTATCTTCTCTCTTTTAAATGTGTAGGTTTAATCTCATCAAATGGAGTAACCAAAGGAACTCCAAATACCTTTATACCACCATCTTCTTGGTATCTTACAGGAGTTTCAGGTTCATTTCCTTCAATAATCTCTGCACCAAATGGAACTTCATGTCCAAGTCTTGCAAATCTTGTAGTATCATATCTATCAATAGCAGCTGCATCTCTTTGCTCAGCTCCAATAACTTCTCTAGCCTCTTTACCAAATATTTTATCTACCTCGTACCATCTAGCTGCTTCATCACCATGAAGTGGATAAGTTTTTAGAAGTGGATGTCCTTGCCAATCATCTGGCATAAGGATTCTTTTCATATATGGATGATTATTTGCAACTATTCCAAACATATCATACATCTCTCTTTCAGACCAATCAGCCATTCTAAATAATGGATTTACAGATTCAATAGCCTCTCCCTCTTTTACAAAAGTTTTGATTCTTAATCTTTTTCTTTTTGATGTTGATAACATCTCATAAAATATTTCAAATCCACCTTTAGTTGCCACATAATCAATAGCACTAAGCTCAACTAATAAATCATAAGCCAAAATCTCTTTTGCATGCTTAATAGCTGTAATATTGTCTTGTGGTGCAATCCACATAACTAAATGATCAAGTTCTAAATAAACATCTTGAATCTCCACTTTTTTAGAGATACTTAAATAATCATTGCTAAAAGTCGAATCATCATAAACAGATTTTTTTGGTAATGTAGGGGTTACATAAAATCTATCATTGTAATATGATTTTTTTTGTACATTTTCTTTTGGTTGATAAGCTCTCATTATATTAACCTTTTTGCTTTTTGAGCCAAACTACAAGGTTGACTTCTAATTTTCTTTTGTAGCATCATAAGTGCAAACTGTAAAGTTTCAGGTCTTGGCGCACATCCAGGAAGATAGATATCAACAGGGATAACTCTATCAGCTCCTTGAACAGTTGCATAAGTATTAAACATACCACCAGTATTTGCACAACTCCCCATGCTTATAACCCATTTTGGATCTGGCATTTGATCATACAACCTTCTTAAAAACTCTGCATGTTTTTTTGTCAAAGTTCCAGCAATTACCAAAACATCAGATTGTCTTGGAGACGCTCTAAAAATTGTTCCAAATCTATCAAAGTCAAATCTTGAAGCTCCTGTTGCCATCATCTCAATTGCACAACAAGCCAAACCATAAGTCATAGGCCATAAAGAGTTACTTCTCCCAAAATTTACCAATTTATCAACAGTAGTAAGTGCTATTGGAACACCTCCATTTGATAAATATTTTACTTCATGCTGTGCCATTCTAATGCTCCTTTTTTCCATGCATACACAAATCCAATTGTAAGCAATACTATAAATAAAATCATCTCAATAAAACCAAACATTCCAAGAACTTTAAAATCAACAGCCCAAGGAAACATAAATATTATCTCTACATCAAAAAGTATGAATAATAATGCCATCAAATAAAACTGTACAGAGATAGTATTTGGTTGCTTTGTAACCTCTGGTCCACACTCATAAATCGTACATTTTAATTTTTCTGTATCAAGACGTGCTAGTTTTCGACTAATAAATCTTGATGCCATAGTTGTTGCAGTAAATGCACCAAATGTAATGACGAACATCACAAAAGCCCCAAAATAAGGATGTGCAAAATCCATATGTTCCATATTTCCCCCTAGAATTAACTATTTTTTTTCAAAATACTATACAAATAAGCTTTATATTAGCAAAATCTCTTTAAATCTTTTCTTACTTTTGTTTTAAAAGAATTTATTGAAATATTGATTTGTAACAGAAAGTTACATTAATCTAATCATCGTATTTATATATTTCACAACATTTTCAATATATAATTGCAAAAAAAATTAGGTAACTATTTGAACTTACAAGCGACTCTTAACCACTTTGGCACAAAAAAGGAACCATTTTTCTTTTGTATTAGTTATGATTTAAAAAATTGGAATGTTACTTCTTTAAAAGAGTTGCCAAAAAATATTCAATTTTCTTTTGATAATTTTGAAAAAAAGTTAATTAAAAAAAAGTTAATTAAAAAAATTCCCATCTCATTTGATGAATATAAAGATAAATTTAATACTGTAATCGAAGAGATTGAAGCTGGCAACACTTACCTTTTAAATCTTACTTCACAAACAACAATTAATACAAACCTTTCTCTTTTAGATATTTATAATTTATCATCAGCAAAATATAAACTTTATTACCAAGATAAATTTGTTTCTTTTTCACCAGAAACATTTATCAAAATCTCAAATGATAAAATATATACATTTCCAATGAAAGGGACAATTGATGCAAGTATTAACTTTGCAGAAAAAAAAATATTAGAAAATCAAAAAGAGCTAGCAGAACATACAATGATTGTTGATTTACTTAGAAATGATTTAAATATCGTTTCCAAAAATGTAAAAGTTGAAAAATTTAGATACATAGAAGAGATAGATGCTGGGGAAAAAAATCTTTTACAAGTAAGCTCTATTGTAAGTGGTGAACTTGAAAATAATTGGCATTCAAAAATTGGAGATATTTTAATAAATATTTTACCTGCAGGAAGTATCACTGGGACTCCAAAGAAAAAGACTATTGAGATAATTGAGAAAATTGAAAGTTATGAAAGAGATTTTTTTACTGGTATTTGGGGTGTTTATGATGGAATTTCACTCAATAGTGCTGTACTTATTCGATTTATTGAAAAAACTGAAATATCTAATAACTTTATTTATAAAAGTGGTGGTGGAATTACTATTGAAAGTGATATTTTTGATGAATACAATGAGATGATTGACAAGGTATATATTCCATGAATGAGCTTTTTTTTGAAACTATAAAATGTGATGATTTTGAAGTCTTTCATCTTCTCTATCACAAAAAAAGAATTGCTAATACAATAGGATTTAATTTCAATCTTGAAGAATATATCTACCCTCCAAATGAACGATTATTAAAATGCAAACTTATTTATGATACTAATAACATCTTAGAAGTTCAATATATACCTTATTCTAAAAAAGAAATTAACTCTTTTAAAATTATTTATGATGATGATATCGTATATGAAAAAAAAGCCATAAATCGAAAGATAATAAATAATTTGTATACACATAAAGAATCTTGTGATGAGATTATTATTGTTAAAAATGGTTTTATCACTGATACTTCAATTGCAAATATTGCTATTTACTATAAAGATAAATGGCTTACACCAAAAATTCCGCTTCTTTATGGGACAACACGAATGAGATATTTAGAAAACGAGATACTTTTTGAGGAAAATATTACAGTTGATATGATGAAATCTTCAACAAAAATTGGATTATTAAATGCTATGATAGATTTTGATATAATTGAGAACTTTACAATTCAAGGATAAAATAAAATGATACATAATATAATAAATAGCAAAGAATATAGAGATATAACTACAAAACAGATTAAAGAATTATTATCTTTTTTAGCTACCAATAATGAAGAATTTGGGCTCACTGCAAACCTAAATGGTATTACTTTTACTCCTGACATTCCACAAACAATCAAAAAACATTTTACAAAATACACACTTTTTTCCCTTGCAAACTATACTTTAGAGAGTCTTGAACTTCATGATAGCTATATTACATTTGAAGCTGGATTTGGAGAAGAAAACTTTGGATCAGTTTGTCGAATACCATACTATGCTATTTTTCAAGTAAGTATTGATAACTCTATTTTATATATTAATCCAACAGCAACTGTTGAAAAATATTTTATGAGTGAAGAGGAAGAGTTAACACAACTTGAAAGATCAAGAAGTGCTTTTAAATTAAATAGATAAAAATTATCTATTTTTTAGGAGAAAATTTAACAAGTGCTGACCCCCAAGTAAGTCCACCACCAAATGCGTCAAGTAATAGTGTATCACCTGATTTTAATCTTCCACTTTCATAGCAATCATTTATTGCCATAGGGATTGAAGCTGATGATGTATTTCCATACTTATTAACTGTCAAAACTTTTTGTTCATCTTTAAATTCTAATGCATCCCCCACAGCTTTTATAATTCTATAGTTTGCTTGATGTGGAATAAAAAGGTCAATATCATCATTTGACATATTATTTTTTTCTAATATTTTTAGTACATCACTTGTAAGAGTTCGAACCGCAACTTTAAAAGTTTCATTCCCTTTCATTTGCATAAATTGCTTTTCACCAGATTCAACACCTGGTGTTAAAAGTAAGTCTTTTTGACTACCATCTGCGCTACATCTAACGTCAATAATTGCTTCATCTTTATTTTCTGTAGCGGAGATTATAGCAGCTCCTGCACCATCACCAAATAACATACAAGTTGTTCTATCTGAATAATCTACAATTGAACTTAACTTTTCAGCTCCAATAATAAGCACATTTTTTTTCATCCCAGATTCAATAAATGCTTTTGCAATACTAAGAGCATATACAAATCCAGTACATGCTGCACTTATATCAAATGCCATTGCTTCGTGAATACCGAGTTTATCAGCTATTAAACAAGCTGTTGAAGGCATACAAAGATAATCAGGGCTAATAGTTGCACAAAGGACTAAATCGATATCTTGAATATCAATATTAGCTCTTTCAATTGCAATTTTAGCAGCTTCAACTCCAAGATCACTTGTAGCTTGAGTAGAAGTTGCTATTCTTCTTTCATTTATCCCTGTTCTTTTAACAATCCAATCATCAGTAGTATCCATTCTGTCACAAAACCACTGATTCGTTCTTATATCTTCTGGGATATAAGCTCCAATAGACCTAAAAGAAGCGAACATTTTTAATCCTTGTATTTGTTTATATTTGATTCTATATTAATATTTAGATCAGATTGTGCAGCAACAACTGCTTGAAAAATTGCATTTTGCATAGCTTTTGCATTTGATTTTCCATGTGCTATTATAACTGGAGCTTTTACCCCAAGCAATGGTGCTCCACCATATTCAGCATAATCAACTTTTAACTTCAATCCTTTAAAAACTTTTCTCATCAAAACAGCACCAAGAATTGAAACTAAAGATCTTCTCAAGTTTTGTTTAATAATTTTTCCAATAGTATCAGCTACACCTTCGGCAGTTTTAAGCATAATATTTCCAATAAACCCATCACATACAACAACATCTACTGAACCATTGAAGATATCATTTCCTTCAACATTTCCTATAAAATTTGGAATTTTCTCAAGTAATTTAAAAGCCTCTTTAGTAACTTCATTTCCTTTTGATTCTTCTTCTCCATTACTTAAAAGTCCAACTAATGGTTTTTCTATCCCAAGAACATCTTGAGCATATACTTTTCCCATTATTGCAAATTCTCGAAGATTTTTTGCATCGCAATCAACGTTTGCACCAACATCAAGTACTAAAGTATTTTTATCTACAGTGGGCATCAATGTTGCAATTGCTGGACGACTAACACCTTTAATTCTTCCAATTCTAAGAGTTGCTAAACTCATACTAGCACCGCTATGACCGGCACTTACAAAAGCATCAGCTTTTCCCTCTTTTACTAATTCAATAGCAATATACGCAGAACTTTCTTTTCGTTTCAATGCATCAGTTGCAGAATCTGACATACTTATTACATCAGTACAATGATATATTTCAATTCTATCTTTATATTTTTGAGGAATTAAAGGTAATAGTAATTCTTGATTACCAACAGCTATCACTGAAAAATTATTATTTCGCTTTAAAGCTAGTAATAAACCTTCCATAATAGGAGCAGGACCGTTGTCCCCACCCATTGCATCTAAAGCAATTTTCAGCATTATGCTTTATATTCACCCGTTGTAGGATTTACATTATGAGGCATTTTCCATGTCCCATCCACATCTTTTACTGGTCTTTTTAAAGTTATTTTATAGTGTGTTCTTCTTTTTGCACTTCTTGAGTGACTCACTCTTCTCTTAGGTACTGCCATTTTTTATCCTTTATTTTTTAATATTCGATGTCCACAAGATTACCATTTTTTTGGCAATCTGGACAAATATGATAATCACTGCTTATAGATTCTAACTCACTTGATAATATCTCATCAAAATCCACAACATGATTTTCAATCTCTATAACTATCTCACCTTCTCGTTCATTGGAAGATGAAAATTCACCATCACTTAATATAAAGTCTTGAATTTCATCAACCTCTATATAGTGCTCTTCTCCACATTTGCAACAGTCAACCAATAATTTTCCAACTATTTTAGACTTAAGCTTTACTAGATTTTGTGATATTTTACAAAAAGTACCTGAAAATTCAACTGAATTTAGTTTTATGCTAAATTCTTTTTCTAAAGATGGTACTTTTTTAAACTCTATTTGCATAATTTAATTAACAAATTTCTCTTTGTGCAAAGAAAAAATTAATTTCATTTATAGCATTTTCAACACTATCACTTCCATGAACAGCATTCGCATCAATACTATCAGCAAAATCAGCTCTAATTGTTCCAGCAGCTGCTTCTTTAGGATTTGTAGCTCCCATAAGTTCTCTATTAATAGCCATTGCATTTTCACCTTCAAGTACACTTACAACAACTGGACCTGAAATCATAAACTCAACTAATTCTCCAAAGAAACCTCTTTCGCTATGTACAGCGTAAAATGCTTCAGCATCAGCTTTACTTAATTGAATTTTTTTTGTTGCAGCTATTTTAAGCCCTGCTGATTCAAATCTGTCTAAGATTTTTCCTACAACATTTTTTGCTACTGCGTCAGGCTTGATGATTGATAATGTTTGTTCCATCTCTATGTTCTCCATTTTTAAAATTTTGCGATTCTACCAAAAATATTCTATATATTCTCTTAGAGCTATAAAAATTATAAGAAAAAAAAAGGGCGAGGTTATCCCCGCCCTTTCAAAATTGAATAAAAGAGATTAATCTTCTATACAAGGTTTTCCATCAACTGCACCTTCTGTTTTAGGTTTATCCCAAACGATACATCCTTCAGTTGGACAAGCTTCAGCACACGCTGGAGAATCATGATCTCCAATACACTCAGAACAAGTATCTGAATTTACATAATAAATATCTTCCCCTGTTGGATTCTCATCATTATCTACAATAGATTCTGTTGGACACTCATCTAAACAAGCATCACAACTAATACAAGTATCTGTAATTCTTACTGCCATTTTATCTCTCCTTAGTTTTAATTAAACAAACTTTATCATATGAAATATAAATTTTACTTTAAAATTACATTCCAATTTATTTTAGAAAAACTTGATGTTACAAAACCTTTACTTAATATATAAATATTTTACTTAATATATAAATATAACATATCTTAAAGTTTTTTTTGATAAGCTACGCGATAAAAACCGATTATTTTAAGGGTATAGATGTTTAGTTTTATCAAAAAGTTACAAGAGCTGCTAAGTAAAGCAAAGAAAAATAAGGGGTTATGGTTTACATCAATAAGTGTTCTATCAATAAGTGGAATTATTTTATTTATGTATATCATTCTAAATATGACAAATACTGTAAAAGAAGAGGTATATGTGAGTATTACAAGCAGTTATTTTAAATCATTAGAAAATATCTTAAAAGATAAAAAACAAAAGTATATAGAGGTTTCAGAAGCGATACTTTCCAATACGAGAGTATTAGATGCAATGGGTCAAAATGATATGGTATTTTTAGATAAATATGCCACTACTATTAATGAATCTTACGCAAAAAATGAACTCAAAGCACTTTCTATAAGTTTTTTTCCTGCAACAGATACCACATCAATGGTACGAGATACAATAACATCTACAATGAGATCAAAATCTCAAATTTCAGGGTTAGAAGTACAACAGGAAGGTGTTTTTATTACACTTATTCAACCCGTTACTGTTGGAGAAAATTTTTTAGGTCTAATTGAAATAAAGCAATCAGTTCACTCTATCAAAGATGATTTTGAAGCAAATAATAATAGTTTTGTTTTTTTACTTGATAAAAAAATGTTAGTAAAACTTTCACTTCAAGCTAAAAGTGGAAGATATAAAGATGTAGTTAGTGACTATGTTGTTTATCAAGGTGCTTATAGTAGTAGATTTTATAGTAAAATTTCTGAAGCTGGTCCAGACCTTTTTGCTTATGAAAGAAGAATAGGATATGGAGCTGATGATATTTACTTTAGAACCTATAAAAAAGCAACTGATATTAATGGTGCTGATGTGGGTCTTTATGTTATTGGTGAAGGTGTAGAAAAAAACAATGGATTTGTTAATATTGCAGAAAGTATGGTAAACTCAGTAACTTCAGCTGCACTTGGTCTTGTTATTTCTATCCTTCTATTTATGTTTTAGAGGGAAAAATGAGAAGACTTAAACTTTTAAAAATCTATTTTGTATTTATACTCTTTATAGTATTCCTTACTGTATCAAATATTAAAGTTATATCATCTTATTTTATGGCAACAGTAACTTTTAATAGTGCAATTGGTACAGTTTTTGTTATTGGACTTATTGTTATTATGCAATCGGCTATAAGACTTACAATGCTTGCTGGTACTTTTGGAGTACTTTCTTATAAAAAGGGAGATGAACTTGAATTTTATCTAAGAGGTATAGGAAAATTAATGCCTGCAACTATTGCAAATATGTTTGAAAAAAGGGCTAAAAAAGGTGTTCTATACTTTACTAACGATGAAGCAAAAGATGTTGGTGAATGGCTCACTGAACAATTTTTCAATACAAAAGGTTATGTTGGATTTTTCGTTGCCACTTCACTAATGATCGGACTTTTTGGTACATTTGCTGGTCTTTTAAAAGCTATTGATAATATGGGAGCAATTATCCTCTCTTTAGGTGGAGATATCAATATTGCTGAAGTTATGTCCCAATTCGCAGGTCCTCTTGGTGGGATGGCTATTGGATTTGCATCTTCATTATTTGGAGTTGCTTCTGCAATCATATTAAACTTTTTACAATATATCCTTTCAAGACAACAAGCTGCATTTAGTGAAGATGTACAAGATTGGCTCAAAGGGAAACTAATAGAATCTCAATCAGCAGATGTTTTAGGTAAAATTAATACTTCAAATGAACAAATTAAATCAGGGGGAGTTGATACATCTAGTGTAGGAATGGGAACAACGGCATTTTTAGATATTTTTGTTGATAAAATCAGTGAACTCTCTGCTAGTATTAACAAAGCAAATCAATCAAGTGAGCTATTTTTTAAACAAGTTGCTTTTGGATTAGAGGAATCAAATCTTGCAACCAAAAGGCAAGCTGCACTTTTTGAAGATATCTCTAAAAAATTACAGGAGCTAAACACGAGTCAATATTCAGGAACTGAATCTATGATAAGTTCAATAAATGCTGTCTCTGATGCTATTCTTAGTGAACATGCAACCCTTAAAAAAGTACTAACTGCTCAAGATGAATCAAATAAATCATTACAAGCACTTGTACAAACTTACGCAAAAACAAAGTAGGTAACAAGTTAAATGGCTGTTAGATGTGAAGAAGAGTTTAATCCTTGGCCATCATTTGTAGATATATTCTCATCTGTTATTCTTGTATTACTCTTATTTTTACTTGTAACAATCGTAAATATTGGTTACTATGCACAATTTAAATACAAAATACAATATACAGGTTCAATCACTACTGATGATATTATTTTACAAGACAATACGAAAAAAGTTATTTTAGATGAAAAGAAAAAAGTGGAAGATGTCAACAAAGATCAAATAGTTCCAAAAGAGCTTATGATGCCAAAAACAGAGATGGAGATGATGAAAAAAATCGAGCAACAACAAAAACTCATCCAACAAATGCAACAGCAGATGCAGCAACAAGTACAAGCGGCAACAGATATTGAATCTGCAGGGGAAGATATGGCAGATAAAAAGAAAAAAGATGAAAAATCAAAACAAAAAATTTCACAAACAAGTAATATTTTTTATATAACTTACAATGCAAATGAATTATTTATAGATCAAGGGGTAACAGAAAAACTCAAAGTATTTATCCAAAAAATAAAAAGTGAAAATTCAAATAGTAATTTTAATATCTATGGAACTGACCCGCTTGACCAAATAAGTTTAACTGTTACAAAACAAATAACATTAGGAAGAGCGATAAGTGTAAGAAATCTCTTACGAAAATTTCAAATTGATAAAAGTCAAGTAAAATTAAAACTATCAGAAAAACCTTCAATTCCAAGTGATATCAAAATAGACACTGGCGTAATTGTAGTAGAGGCGTTAAATTAATGCAAAAATTTTTATCAACTTTTTTATCAACTTTATTGGTTTTTTTACCTACTCTTGCAAATGCTGAAGGTGCAGTAAAAATTGCAAAATCAACAGATAAAACTGGCGAAAATAAAGATATGCCAAAACCAAAAAACATTGATAAAGAATATGGAAAAGAAGGGACACTCAACGAATCTAAATCTGCTTTGATCTCTGTTGACCCTTTAGCACTCCAAAACTATTCAAAAATATCAAATAATTTTGATTTTAGTACATATGACAAGGTCACTTTAAAAAGTGTTATCTTAGAAACACTCTCACAAAGTAACGATTTAAAAAGTGCAAACGAAAAAGTTATCCAAACAGAACTATCGTACAAAGAAGCATATGCAGGATATCTTCCAACGGTTGATTTTCAATATAGTGTTAAAAAAACGCACAATCTTGAAACAGGTGATGATACAATCGATAAGCCTTATCACTCTGATTATAACGATGAGAGTTATAAATTTACAATAAGACAATCTCTCTACACAGGTGGAGCTACAGAGTTTAAAGTAAAAAGTTTAAAATCAAAACTAGAAGAGGCAAAACGAAAGTACACAATCGTTTTAGAAGAGGAGATTCAAAAAGCTATAAAAGCTTATTTTGGAGTACTATTTAGTCATAAGAGTGTTGTAGTTAATGAACGGAATATGGAAAAACTCAATAAAATTCTGGAAATCACTCAAATTAAATATGATAGTGGAGCATTATCGATTGGAGATTTGAGTGCAGTTAAAGCAAATATAGCAAATGCAAGTGGAAAACTTATACGAGTAAAATCTGACCTTGCTGATGCTATTGATTTTTATCTTTATACTGTTGGTGAAGATTTTACAAAAACAGCACCTTATGAGGAAAACTTCCCTATTAAGCTTACAACACTTGAAGCACTTTATGCAGATATTTTAGAAAATAATCTCAATCTTGTAAATTATAGACTTAATATCCAATCTACAAAAGATAAGCTTTTAAATATGAAAGCTACATTTAAACCAAAAGTTGACCTTGAACTTAACTATGCAAATGTCCTTGATAAAGAGCAATTTACAGCAAATGAAGAGACTTATAATGCAAAAGTTACATTAAATTATAATCTCTACAATGGTGGGAAAGATACAATTGCAGCGATGCAAGTTTTTAGTTCACTACAAGAATTAAACTATAGATATAAAGAGGAGATTAAAAAACTTAAATGGGAGATATCAAAACTTTTTAACTCTATCAAATCACTTGATGAAACTCTTTCAAATACAAAAAAAGAGGTATCTGCTTCAGCTGAAATGGTAAACTCATATTGGGAAGGTTTCCAACTTGGGGAACAAGATTTACAAGTATTACTTCAAGGTCAAAGACAACTCAATGGGGCTGAACTTGATTTGATTAAATATGAGCAAGACTATCTTACAAATGTATTTAAACTTTTAACATCAAAAGGGGAGCTTTCAAAATATTTCAATATAGATGGTGGTCATCCTGATTTTATTGACTTTTCAAATACAACTGGTACTAAAACTCCTTTAAAAATTGACTTAACAAATACTATAAATAATACAAAAGATATGAATAAAACAATAGAGCCAATAGCTACAAAAGATGAAAATCTAACGCAAGATGAGAATATAACTCATAATGACGAAAACGAGACAATCGGTGACTTAAATACTACTGTTGATGAATACCTTGAGGTTGTCAAGGAAGCTGGATTTGAAAATGTTGTAAACTTTAAAGATACATTTTTAGAAGCAAATGATGAAGATTATACGATTGCAATTAGTGACTTTACAAACCATTATGATGCTTACACTTATGCGAAAAAGAATAGAATTCTCAACCAATCATTTAGCTATGAATATTTGAATAAAAATGGCGATTTTGAAAAAGTAAATACAAAAACTAAAGTTGTTGATGTTAAAACTAGTTTAGCATTTGGTATCTATAAATCGCAAGATGAAGCGATAAAATCTGTTGATACTATTTTCGATAAAGGGGGGAAACTTTATAACATCGTCAAAGTAAAAGAGATAAAAGAGCTTTATAATGCTTATGTAAATGGTCTTGAAGCAAAAGTAGAACCTTTTATCGTTAAACCAAAAGTGGTAAAAACATTTATGACAAATCAAGAGTTTAAAAATAAATTTTTATCAGCTCCAAGTTCATACTATAGCATCAATGTTATTTCACTCTCACAAATGGAACAAGCACAAAACCTTATCAAACAAGAAAATATTGAAAAAGACTCTTTTGTGTTTAGATATGGAAGAAATGGTATGTGGGTTAAAGTTATGTTTGGGGTTTTCTCTAGCTATGAACAAGCTATGAGTGAACTTAGTAAACATCCTGATATGATTGCAAAATATAGACCAGTTATTGAAAAAATAGGACAAAAACAAGATACATACAATACTTATAAAGATTTCAATCCTACTCCACAATGGTATTTAGATGAACAAAAAGAGAAAAAAGAAAAGAAAGATTCAAAAGTAGCACCAAAAGCTGATGAGAAAAAAACAAACTCAAAAGAGGAAGTAGTTGTTGTATCACCAGAAGATATCACAATAGAGGAACCTTTAGCTTTAGATACAAATAAATCTATTGAAACAAAATCTGTAGAATTACCTAAAAAAGAGGAGATTACACAACCTCTTAGTAATGAAACTATTGTAAAAGAAGAAGAGCCAAAAGTAGAAAATATTGAAGCTTTACCACCACAATCTCAAATTTCTGAACCTACAAATGAAAATGAAGTAGTTCCAGAAATAAGTCCTACAGAAAAACCGAAAGTAGAATTAGTAGAAGAAAAATCGATTGCTCCAATAGAAAATAAAGAAGAAGTAAGAGATCCTATTGTTGAAACACCTATAGAAGAGTTACCAAAAGTGGAAGCTATAACTCCAAAAGTGAACGAAGCACCTTTAAAATCTAAAACTGAAATATTTAAACAAGAAAATTATCCATCATTTACAGAAGCGTTTAATAATGCTCCAAAAGGATACTATACAATAGCCCTTGAAACCATACCAGATACACAAAGAGATCGATTTATACAACAATTCATTAGTGATGATCAATTTACAGAGGTATCAAATAAAGGAAAAACACAAATTTATTATGGGATTTTTGAAAATATAGAAAAAGCAAGAGAACAAAAATTTAACCTTCATCCACATTTAATTGCAGGGGTAAAATTATTTAAAATAGATAGAATTGACAAAAATATCCTCTCTATGCTAAAAGATAAAATAAAAACAGTGGATAAACCTATGGTAGTACCTTCTGTAGAATTACCTAAAAAAGAGGAGATTACACAACCTCTTAGTAATGAAACTATTGTAAAAGAAGAAGAGCCAAAAGTAGAAAATATTGAAGCTTTACCACCACAATCTCAAATTTCTGAACCTACAAATGAAAATGAAGTAGTTCCAGAAATAAGTCCTACAGAAAAACCGAAAGTAGAATTAGTAGAAGAAAAATCGATTGCTCCAATAGAAAATAAAGAAGAAGTAAGAGATCCTATTGTTGAAACACCTATAGAAGAGTTACCAAAAGTGGAAGCTATAACTCCAAAAGAGGAAAAAACTAAAACAGAAAGTATTAATCAAGAAATAACTATCCCTACAGTTAATACACCAACAAGCCAAAAGATTGAAGGAGAAGTAGTTCAAGAAAGAATCCAAGAAAAGACAGCTCCTATAGAAGAACCAAAAGTTAAAGTACAAGAAGAAGATATCGTTGCTCCAATAGAAAATAAAGAGGAAACAAAAGCTTTCAGAATAGAAACACCAGTTGAAGAGTTACCACAAGTTGAAATAGCAACTCCAACGATTAAAGAGCTACCATTAAAAACTGAACCTGAAACATTTAAAAAAGAAAATTATCCATCATTTACAGAAGCGTTTAAAAATGCTCCAAAAGAATACTATACAATAGCACTTGGGACAATACCAAATAACCAAAAAGATGCATTTGTAAAAAGATTTATTATGGATGACCAATTTGCAGAAGTATCAAATAAAGGGAAAACACAAATTTATTATGGAATTTTTGAAAATATAGAAAAAGCGAGAGAACAGAAGGTTAACCTTCACCCTAAATTGGTTAATAGTGTAAAATTAATCAAAATTGAAAGAATCGCAAAATGATATATTTAAAATATTTTCTTGCTATTCTTTTTTTATATATTGGTATTCTTTTATCAATTATAATTCCATCATTTAACCATATAAAAGAAACACTTACAGAAAAACATCTCAAAGAGAATAATCTTATTGTTGATAATTTTATGATAAAACTAGAACCCGTTCTCCTTGATCATGATTATAAGAAAATCAAGGAATATATGGGAAGTTTCGTAGCTTCAACTATTGTTGATAGTCTTGATATAAAATACACAAATTATTACATCACAGTTAATAATCTTCTCCATAATTCAGATAATATCAAAACTAAAAACTGGGTATTAAATGACGTAACTATGGATGCAAAGTATGGGAGGATAGAGAAGCTAGGGGATACTGCTTATAAGTTTGTACCAGATAAAGGGTACAGTTTTGTATCGGATATAGAGATAAAATTTCAAGCTTCAAATGATACTCAAATGGAAAACTCCATCTCAAGTATCAACTTTAGTTTACCAAAAATAACTATCAAGCCTAACGATATAGAAAAAGGTTTTTTTGATACAAATTTAGAAAAACTTATCAATGTAGAGAGAAAAACTATCAAAAAAAAGTTTTTTATCGATAATACAAATGAATATGCTGTTTTAAATTGTATTACAAATAATGCTCAATTAAAAACTGATATAGAAAACTCTCTTCTACTGATTTGGGAATATTACAGTTTAGTATTTTTATTTATTGTATTAGTTGCTTTTGGTTCACATATTTATCTTCAAAAAACAACTTTTATCAAAACACTTCAAGAAGTAGATAGTTACCTGCAAGATATTTTAAATAACAATTTTCATAAATTTGCAGGGCTAGAAAAAATTAAGCAAAAAGAGATGCATACAATGGTTGGGAATATTGTTACTTTAACAAAAAGTATCTCCTCTTTAAGAAATGAACTTACAAATAATAGAAATACTATTGAGATGAAAATCTCATCAGATCCACTCACAAAACTTCCAAATAAAAAGATTTTTGAACTTGATATGAAAACACTATTTATTAGTGATACTAAAAGTTATATCACAAAACTTAAACTTGAAGTTTTAAAAACATTTTCAAAAGAAAATCGTGTTGAAAAAATTGATGAACTTATACTTGATTTTGTCTCTTTTATCGACAGAACAGTCAAATCTACAAGCTACCACAATACAAAACTTTATAGACTTTATGGGTCAGAGTTTGTAATGATTACAGAACATACAGACTATGACAAGATGTTGGAAATTTTTAATCTTATTGCTCACAATCAAGAAGATGTAAAACACAAATACAATTTAAAAGAAAATCTTTTTTATGCTGTCTCTATCCCTTTTGATAGATATGGAACTATTGACAAAACTTTAAATGATATGGAACAACTCTATAGTCAAACAATAGATAATGAAAAATTATTTTATGTAGAAGAGTCGCAGAAACAAGATGAGAGTGCTCTTAAATTAGAAAAAATAGTAACAAGTATCATTGAAAATGATGCTTTTTCTCTCTCTTATAAATTTGATACATTTTTATTTAGTGAGCCAGATAAAATTATTATGAAAGAGGTTTCACCAAATCTTCTAAATATTGATGGAACACCTATCCCAATTGCTACATTTATCTCCGTTGCTGAACACTTAAGACTAGCAATTCAATTTGATAAACAATTGATTATCAAAACACTCAAATATGTGAAACAATATAAAATAGAATATGATTTAGCTATCAATATCTCTATTAGTTCACTTAATGATACTTCATTTAATACTTGGCTTGAATCCCAACTTCTTTTTTATGATAAAGAAACTATCGATAGGATTGTATTTAGTGTTACCACTTTTGCTGTAAAAAATAATTATGATAAATTTGCAAAATTTATTAGTGATGTGAAGAATTTCAATGGTAGAATACTTTTAAAAAGATTCAGTTACAATGATTTAACACTCGCCCAATTGGAACATTTAGATTTAGATTTTATAAGGGTGCATAAAGACTACACAACAAATATTGATACAGATAGAGGTGTGTTACTTAAAAATATTGCTAATTTTGCAGATATTCACGATATCCATCTTTTAGGTGATATGGTAAGTGCTGATAGAGATTATGAAGTTCTTAAAAAATTAAATTTTTATGCAACTTGTAGATAAGGATTTTTATGTTTAAATATTTTTTTTATAGTTTTTTTATAGTTTTTATTTTTACAGGATGTAGTGATACTCAAAAAAATCTCGATTATTCCACAAGAGAATACAATGGAATAAGTAAAGATGCTATTCTGAATGCAGCAAAAAGGGTAATTAAACTCTCCGATGAAGATTTTACAATCTCTTCAAAAAGAAACTCTATTAGTGTCATTCGAGCGATACCAAAAAATAAAGGTTTCACTATTGATATCAATATCAATGAACTTGAACTCAATACTACAACTGAAGGTGAGAAAACAACGACTAAACTTATTTTAAAACAAAAAGATGATATTTTTTCAGATAATCAAAGAATTTTAAAAGGGAGTGTTCACACCCTTTTTTGGGATAGAGTAGATTATCTTTTAGGACTCAATAAAAGTTGGTATAGTTGTAGTAAATATAGATTACTTATGAATTTTGATGGATTCTTTTGTGATATGAAATACAATTCAAATATATATCCTAGTGAATATGATATGATAAAAGATACCACTATCGCAAAACCTGTTGTTTTAGTAGAAGAAAATATTAATCCTTCTCAAATCAATCTAACTTCAATGGATGGAATAGTATTACCATTTACAACTCCACCTAAAGAGAATGATGTAGTTATTGCTGATCTTAATACTTCTGGTTTATTTGATTTAAAACAAAATGCAACCATTTCAAATGATATAAACGATACAAATCAATCAATAATTGATATTAATAGCACAGATAATAACAACTCAAATACTTTTGTTCCAGATCTCAATAGTACAATTTTAGAATATATTGAAAAACCATTACCAGATGAGATAAAGATAAATGATCAAAATATTACTATCTTAGATAATAACCAATCAATCAATCATCAATTACCTGAAGTAAATCAAATGATAATAGTTGATAATACTAATGATATTATTGAAAAAGATTTGAATTCTACAGAAAATCTTCCTATTCAAATAGATGATAGCAATAAATCTTTAGATTCAAAATTTGAAAATCAAGAAGATATAAAAGCACCTATAATAACTCCACAAGAATCACAAATCGAATCAACTAAACCACCATTATCAAATTTTGGAAAGATATTTATGGAAAGTGATCCAAAAAATGATTACACGATAAATTTAGCTATTGCATACACAAAAGAGCAATCAGATAAATTTATCAATGATAATAACATCAAAGATAATAGTTTTGCTATTGGTTTTGTAAATGATTCAGATAATAAATATTATATTAAAATTATGTATGGTGTTTATAAATCAAAAGCCGATGCTTTAAAAGTACTTGAAAACTTTTCAAAAGAGCTTAAAGCAAATAAACCAACCGTGGAGAGTGTAGAAAAAAAACAAACTTTATTTAATAAAAAAGGTGAAGATTTAAGTGTTAACTAATCCAAAAGAGTAATTATGAAAAATATCTATAAATATATTTTTATTATTTTATTACTATTAACTAACCTTTTTGGTGGAGCATTTGAAAATGCTATTAATCTTTATCAAAAAGGTTTATACAAAGAGGCATTTAGAAGTTTTGAAAGTTTAGCAAAAAATGGTAATTCAAATGCCCAATACAATCTAGGAATGATGTATTATAATGGTGTTGGAATAGAAAAGAATAAGATTTTAGCCTTTGTATGGCTTTCTCATGCTTCTAATAATGGGAATAAACTTGCACAAAATAAACTAGGATATATGTATGAAAAGGGGGAAGTAAAAGGGACGAAAGATCAAGAAAAAGCACTCAATGAATACCTCAAATCTGCCCTACAAAACTATAATATTGCACAACTTAATCTTGCTATGAAATATAGTGAAAATCCAACTGAAGAAAATCTCAAGATAGCATTCTTTTGGTATCAAAAAGCAGCTGCAAATAATAATACTGCCGCTATGAATAATCTAGCTCATATGTACTACTATGGACAAAGTGTCTCCAAAAATCTCAAAAAAGCTTTTGATTTATATTTCACAGCTGCATCATATGGAGATAGTGTTGCCCAATATAATCTTGCTATGATGTATTATGGTGGTGAATATGTTAAAAGAGATGAAAAAGAAGCTCTTATCTGGCTTAACTTTTCAGCTCAATCAGGATATCCAATGGCACAAGTGAGACTTGGAAATTTTTATAAAGAGGGAGTCATTACCAAACAAGATTATCAAAAAGCTGTTTATTGGTTCAATGAAGCTGCACAGCAAAATGACCCACCTGGACAATACTATTTGGGAGTTTCTTATTACTATGGATTGGGAGTTGAAAGAAATCTACCAAAAGCAAAACATTGGCTGGAGATGTCAGCTGCAAGTAAATACAATGGTGCTATATCATTTCTTCAAAGAAATAAGTTTTAATATCTACGATGGATAAAACAATTGATTTTTCAAAAACTATACACTTTGTAAAACCAAATGTTGATTTTGATTTAAATGATTTTGAGCTATTAAATAGTTTAAAATATGATTTTTTTTATGAAACTATAGCTAAGTTCTATAGTATCAAAAAAAATGAGATTGAACTTTTCAATAGTCAAAGCAGTGCTATATTTTCACTATTACGGTATCTTCATTTAGAAAAATGTTATCTCTATTCCCCTATCTACCAAGAATATAAAAGAGCCGCTATAGCTTTTGGATACGATATTACTTTTATTAATAGATTTGAAAATATAGAAGAAGAGATACAAAAAGATAGTTTGGTTATTTTTGCTAATCCTTCATATCCAGATGGGAAGTACTATGATATAGCCAATTATTTTGCAAAATGGACAAAAGCAAATGCAACCATAATTATAGATGAATCTTTTTTGGACTTTACAAATGAAAAAAGTGCTATAGATTATCTAAAATGCTATCCAAAACTTTATATTATAAAATCTTTTGCCCATTTCTATGGTATTTCACATCTTAAAATATCAGCTATTCTCTCAAATAAAGTATCGGTACAAAAACTAAAACAAAAAGAACCTCTTGATAAAATATCACTAGTTGATATACATTATATTTGTGAGGCTTTAAAAGATAAAAATTTCAAGAAAATTGGAAAAGCATTAGCTTCAAAGAACAATATTTTATTAGAGCAACTACTTCAAAAATCTAATTTTTTTGAAAAGATTTATCCAAGTAGCACTAATTTAATTTTAGCAAAATTATCAAAATTAAAAGCGATACAACTACAAGAGCTATTTATAAAACATAAAATTTTTATTCAAAACTATGCACATTTTGATAGTTTAGATGAAAGTTATCTAGGATTTTGTGTTCAAAATACAAAAGATTTAGAACTCCTAGAGAAGATATTAAAAGAGTTACCTAAGTATTGATATTCCATCATCTGTTAATTCGTATTGAATATCTTTTTCACTTAAATCATAAGTCAATTGAATTATCTCTGACATATTTTTATGATAGTTGTAGCCAACTTTTTTAAAAGTAAATTTTTCTTTATCAAAAACAAGAGTATTTAATCGCTTTCCAATTAAAGCAAGATCTATCATCAAATCATCATCACAATATTGTGAACAATTTTCCTCTTTTACTACTATCTTCAAAAGTTCATTTTGGGCAATAGGTTTTAAAACTCTTTGTTTATTGTACTTTTCTTTACAATTTTCACAACTATGTACATCTGAACAACCACTTATTTCACTCATTATCACCACTTTTTGTTTTGGCTTGATTTCTAAAATAAAAGCTAAAAGTTTTTTCCCAATATCATCAGCAAAATCTATAAATACCATATCATATTCATACTTACTAAAAAACTCAAATCCATCTTGATAATGACTGACTTTATCAATAATAAAATCAGTAGGAATTGATTGAAGCATATCACACAGTTTTGATAAATCATTAGGATTATTATCGTAAATTAATATTTTCATAACAAAATTGTATTCTTTTTTTGTAATTTTGCTGTAACTTTTTGAGTTTTTCTTTAAAATAATTTAAATTTTTAATCTTTCAGATAAAGTCAGCTTTCTAATTCTATTTGCTATTATTATCAAAAATCAAAATAGATTGGATAATCGATGTCAAATCATCTTAGTAAAAAGTTTTTCGGAGCACATGTAAGTGCTGGTGGTGGTGTTCAAAATGCACCACTTAATGCTATGGAGATAGGTGCAAAAGCGTTTGCCCTTTTTACAAAAAATCAAAAAAGATGGGATGCAGCTCCACTTGATACAAAAACTCTTGATGAGTGGTTTGCAAACTTAGAAAAAAGTGGCATTTTACCAAAGCATATCCTTCCACACGATAGCTATCTTATCAATCTTGGGCATCCAGAAGAGGATAAACTTCTTAAAAGTAGAGAAGCTTTTATAGATGAGATGAGACGATGTGAAGTTTTGGGACTAGACCGTCTCAACTTTCATCCTGGGAGCCACTTACAAAAATTTTCAAAAAAAGATCCAAATCTTGAAGAGCTCACTTATAGTGCTGAGATAGAGTGTCTTGAAACAATAGCAGAATCAATCAATCGAGCATTAGATGAGACAAAAGGGATAATCGCTGTTATTGAAAATACAGCTGGTCAAGGGACGAATATGGGATATACTTTTGAACACTTAGCTTACATTATCGATAAAGTGGAAGATAAAAGTCGTGTTGGGGTGTGTATCGATACTTGTCATATGTTTACTTCTGGTTATGACATTAGAACTCGTGAAGCTTATGATAAAACTTGGAATGCTTTTGATAAAATTGTTGGAAGAGAGTTTTTAAAAGGGATGCATATAAATGATAGCAAACCACCACTTGGAGCAAAAGTTGATAGACATGAATCTTTAGGACTTGGGCACATTGGAATAGATGCTTTTAATTTTATAGCAAATGATGAGAGGATGAATGATATTCCACTTATCTTAGAAACTCCAAATGAGTCACTTTGGGCTGATGAGATTAGAAAATTATATAGTTTGGTAAAATAAATCGTAAAGCTGACTTTAGTCGGCTGTCAAAAAAAATGAAATTGAAAAGTATAAGAAAAATCACCGAATGAATTCGGTTCTACAGAAAGAAATTAGGAAAAAATATGGAAAAAAAACTACACCTTGTAAGCCTTGGTTGTACAAAAAATTTAATTGATAGCGAAGTGATGCTGGGTCGTCTTAAAGATTATACTATCACCGATGAACCAAGTGAGGCTGACCTCATCATTGTAAATACTTGTGGCTTTATAGAAAGTGCAAAAGAGGAATCATTAAATACAATTTTTACCCTCCACGATCAAAGAAAAGAGAGTTCTGTTTTGGTTATGGCTGGATGTTTATCTCAACGATACAAAGATGAACTTCAAGAGGGGCTTAGTGAAGTTGATATCTTTACTGGTGTTGGGGATTATGATGTGATTGATAAACTTGTAGAAGAGAAAAGAAGTCAATTTTCCCCTAAAGTTTTTTTAGCAGATGAAACACTAGATCGTGTAATAACTGGTTCAAACTTTCATGGATATATCAAACTTTCTGAAGGGTGCAATCAATCATGTGCATTTTGTGCGATACCAAATTTTAAAGGGAAGCTCAATAGTAGAACTTTAGAATCAATTGAAAAAGAGCTAAAAAATATGGTTGCAAATGGTTACTATGATTTTTCTTTTGTAAGTCAAGATAGTAGTTCATATCTTAGAGACCATAATATAAATGATGGACTAGAACAACTCATTGAAACAGTTGAAAAAATTGATGGAGTTAAAAGTGGAAGAATTTTATATTTGTATCCATCAACAACAACTCTAAATCTTATTAATAAAATTGCTCAAAGCCCTATTTTCCAAACCTATTATGATATGCCACTACAACATATCTCATCAAATATGCTTAAAATTATGAAAAGAGGAAAAGGGACTGAAAAACTAAAAGAGCTTATGGATGAGATGAGAAAAGTTCCGAACTCTTTTGTAAGAAGCACTTTTATTGTAGGGCATCCAGGGGAAAGCGAAGAGGATTTTGCTGAGCTTTGCGATTATGTAAAAGAGTACGAGTTTGATAGAGCAAATGTATTTAGTTATAGTGATGAGGAAGATACAAGTGCTTATGAGATGAGTGAAAAAATACCACAAGAAGTTATCGATAAGAGAGCTGATATTTTAGGTGCAATCATCAAAGAAACAACTTTAAAAAGTATGGAAAAAGATATCGGAAAAACTTTTTCTGTGGTGGTTGAGGGTGTAAGTGATGAGCATGATTTGCTCCTTAGTGCTAGAAAATTATCATGGGAAAGAGATATTGATGGAGAGATTTATATCAATGATAATGAACTTGAAGTTGCCGTTGAATTTGGAAAAATTTATAATGTGAAAATAACTGAACTTGTGGGGGATAAACTTTTAGGAACTATTATTAATGAATAGTATCGATTTGTTTATTGAAAAGATTCATAACAATCACTTTGTTGAAGCTCATGAAGTTTTGGAAAATGATTGGAAAAGATTTAAAAAAGAGAGTAAAAAGGAGAATGCTAAATTTCTTCAAGCCCTTATCAATGGGGCAACTTCAATTGCACTTTGGATAAAAAAACGACCAGAACCAAGTCTAAGAGTTTGGGACTTTTTCCAAAAAAATAAATATTTAATCGAAACTATCAACCTTAACGAAAAAGAAAAATATCTTTTTACAATTAAACTTTTAGAGTATAAATTCACACAAAAAGAAAAACTTTAAATTATATCTGTTATAATCCACGCCTATTTTTATTATAAGGAACTTCAATGGAAAATGGTCATGGTTTAAAACTAGAATGTGAGCAAAATAGGTTAAAATTTTTCCCTATTATGATGTATGCTATTGTTATGGGGCTTGGTGGACTTACTATCACTTACCAAAAAGCGCATATTTGGCTTAGTTTCCCATCGATTATAGGAACCGTGTTGATGTATATCACAACAATTGCTTTTTTTACAATTAGTACTCTTTATATGATGAAATATTTTAAATATAAAAAAGAGGTTATCTCTGAATTTAATCATCCTATTCGAATTAACTTCTTTGCTGCTATCTCTATTTCGATGCTTATGTTAGCTATCATTTATAAAGAACAATTTTTACCACTAAGTGCTTGGTTTTGGTATATTGGTGCTTTTTTACATTTTGCACTTACAATGTACACCATAAGCTTTTGGATCAATAAAAATCAAATTTTAGATCACTCAAATCCAGCTTGGTTTATCCCAATTGTTGGAAATGTCCTTGTCCCTGTTGGTGGAGTTGGATTTGCAAATCCTGGTATATTAAACTACTTTTTCAGCGTTGGGATGTTTTTTTGGATTATACTTTTTGCACTTATTTTAAATCGTATCATCTTTCATCATCAATTAGCTACTAAATTTATGCCTACATTATTTATCCTTATTGCACCACCTGCTGTTGGATTTATTGCTTATGTTAAACTTTATGGTCACATAGATACTTTTGCTTTAATGCTTTTTAATATGGGATTATTTTTTACATTTTTAGTAGCTTTTATGTATAAAAATTTTATTAAAATTAAATTCTTTATCTCTTGGTGGGCATTTGTATTTCCAGTTGCTGCGATGGCAATTAGCTCTATGCTTATGTTTCATCATACAAAAGATATTGCTTTATTTATACTCTCTTATGTATTGATAAGTGTAGTAACTATAATAGTTCTAGTCGTTTCTTACAATACTATTTTAAATATCAATGAAAAAGAGATTTGTATTCAAGAATAGTTAACGAATTAACACAAATCTCATATTAATTTTATCGTTTGTGGGTATAATCTTTCTTTACTAATAAAATAGAAAAAAGGATTATCCCTTGTCATATACCATAAATGAAACAATCAAACGGCTTCAAGAAAACAATCTACTTAAAATCATCACAGAACCTTTAGATATCTATCTTGAGATTCCCCATATTGCTTATATTGAAGTGAAAAAACCTGATAGTAAAGCAATACTTTTTACAAACCCAATAGATAAAAAAACAGGTAAAAAATTTACAACTCCTGTTTTAATGAATGTGTTTTGTAATGCAAAAGCAGTTGAACTATTTATCGGCGATGCTGATAAAATAGCTAGTGAAATAGAAGGTTTACTTAAGATGAAACCACCTCAAGGGTTTGCAGATAAGTTAGCTTTATTTGGGAAACTTTTTAATCTCAAAAATGTACCGCCAAAAAGATTAACAAAAAAAGGTATCTCTCAAGAGATTATTAGATTAGGAAAAGATGCAAAACTTAGTGACCTACCAATCCTTACAACTTGGGAGCAAGATGGTGGTCCATTTATCACTATGGGGCAAGTGTATACAACAAGCCTCGATGGAAAGATGAATAATGTAGGGATGTATAGACTTCAAGTGTACAGCGATGGGCAACTAGGGATGCACTGGCAAATCCATAAAGATAGTAACCACTTCTTCCACGAGTATAAGAAAGCTGGTAAAAAAATGCCTGTAAGTATTGGAATTGGTGGGGATCCTATGTATATTTGGTGTGGACAAGCACCGCTACCTATTGGTGTTTTTGAACTTATGCTGTATGGATTTGTAAAAAAAGAAAATGCAAAACTTGTAAAATCAATCACAAATGATATCTATGTACCACATGATGTTGACTTTGTTATCGAAGGTTTTGTAGATCCAGAAAATTTTAAAATCGAAGGACCTTTTGGGGATCATACTGGATACTACACTTTAGAGGAGGAATATCCTGTACTTGATGTTACTTGTATCACAAGTAAAGCTCACCCGATTTTTGCAGCAACTGTTGTAGGGAAACCACCACTTGAAGATAAATATATGGGATATGCAACGGAGAGAATTTTTCTCCCTCTTTTAAAAACAACAGCTCCCGATTTGATTGATTATTATATGCCTGAAAATGGTGTTTTTCACAATCTTATCCTAGCAAAAATCAATGTAAACTACCCAGGTCACGCTTCTCAAATGATGCATGCATTTTGGGGTGTTGGACAAATGAGTTTTGTAAAACATGCTATTTTTGTGGGTAACGATGCTCCAGAACTTCACGATGATGAGGCTATAACAAAATGGATACTAAACCGAATTAATCCAGAAGAATTACTTATCACTAGAGGAGTTGTTGATGCACTTGATCACTCTAGCCCAAAATTTGCAGTGGGTGGAAAACTTGGGATTGACTGTACTGGTGATGAACTCAAAAATAGTGGCATTATCGCTATTGGTGATGAGGAACTTCTTCATAAAATTCAAAATATCACAAATGATGTGGTTGATGTAAGACAATATCACACAGATACAAAAAACCCTATCACAGTTTTAAGTGTAGAAAAAACTAGAAGCCAAAAAGAGCTTTTTGATGAACTTAAAATACTTTTCTTACATATTAAAATCTTAGTAATAGTTGATGTTAAAAATAACCACCTTGGCAATCCATATATGCTCCTTTGGAGAGTTGTCAATAATATAGATAGCAATCGTGATATTTTTATAGAAGATAATATGATAGGGATAGATGCAACTAATAAAAATAATTTAGATGGATTTACAAGAAGATGGCCTGATGATGTTACCTGTACGGCAAGTGTTCTTGAAGATTTAAAAACTAGAAATATTATCGATGTAGATGATGAATTTATCGAAAAATGGGGATTGATTTAATCTCCTTATTTCGTTAAATATACTATTGTTTAATTAACTCTGATAGATAATTTTTATACTCTTCAAAATCAAAATCTTCTATTTGTGCAACACCATCTTTTTGGGCAGCTTTCGCCACCTCAGATGCTACATAAACCAAAACTCTTCTATCAAAAGGTGATGGGATAATATAATCAGCTCCAAATTCCATATTTTCCCTTTGACAAGCTTTTTTTACATAAACTGGAACTTCTTCTAACGCCAAAGATGCCAAGGCATTTGCAGCAGCTAACTTCATATTTTCTGTTATTTTTGTAGCTTGTACATCTAATGCACCTCTAAAAATCGCAGGGAAACCAAGTACATTATTTACTTGATTTGGATAATCACTTCTTCCTGTTCCTATAATCACATCATTTCTGGCTTCTTTTGCAAGAGATGGAAGAATCTCAGGATTTGGATTTGCACAAGCAAAAATAACTGGATGGCTATTCATAGATTGTACCATCTCTTTTGAGATAACATTTGCCTTACTAAGTCCAAGAACCATATCAGCACCCCTCATAGCATCTTCTAAAGTTCTATCTTCTGTATCTATCGCAAATTCTAATTTAAAACTATTTAAATCATCCCTTTTTGTATGAATTACCCCTTGGGAATCAATCATAACAATATGACTTATCCCTAAAGTTTTATACATCTTAGCACAAGCAATTCCAGCAGCCCCAGCACCAATAACAACCACTTTTAAATTTTCCGCTTTCTTTCCACTCATTTTTAGAACATTGATAAGTCCTGCTGTTGTAATAACAGCCGTTCCATGTTGGTCGTCGTGAAAAACTGGAATTTTACATCTTTTTTTAAGTTCCTCTTCTATGATAAAACATTTTGGAGCTTTTATATCTTCTAAGTTTATCCCTCCAAAACTATCACTAATAGCTGCAACAGTGTCTATAATTTTATCTATATCTTTTACATTGAGTTCAATGTCAACTGCATCAATATTTGCAAACTTTTTAAAAAGGACACATTTCCCCTCCATCACTGGTTTACTTGCCATATGACCAATATCACCAAGTCCCAATACTGCTGTTCCATCACTTATCACTGCTACAAGATTCCCTTTATTTGTATAGTCATATACTCTTTTTGGTTCTTTTTCTATCTCAAGACAAGGATATGCGACACCTGGGGAATAAGCAAGAGAAAGTTCATGCGTGGTATTGCACTCTTTTGTTACAAGGGTGCCTGTTTTTCCATTTGTATCAAATGGATGTCTTGCTTTGTGGTACTGTAAAGATTGCTCTTGAAAATCTTCTTTATTTGGATTCATTTTTATTTCCTATATAATTTTGTATTTTAATTAGAGACTTTTTGAGCTCTTTTTTAGGCAGTGCAATATTAAGTCTAAAAAAATATTTGCCATTCTTTCCAAAAGTTACACCATCATTTAAAGCAACTTTTGCATCTTTTAAAAGTTTATCTTTTATCTCTTTATGCTTTAAACCACTCTTTTTAAAATCAAGCCATAAAAGATAGGTTGCCTCATTTTTAATAACTTTCACAACGGGAAAATATTTGCTAAAAAACTTTTCTGTAAAAGCTATATTTTTTCTCAAATACTCTAAAAGTTGTTCTAACCAAATGTTCCCTTCTTTGCTATAACAACTTTGAATAAGGGTATTTGAAAGTGAATTTAAAGAAGTGATATGGTGTTTTTTGGCACTTATTTTAAATTGCTTTATTATTTTTGTATCTAAGGAAAAAGCATACGAAGTGTTAAATCCAGCCACATTAAAAGTTTTACTAGGAGCATTAAGTATCAAAGAGGTTGGATTAATCGTAGCAAAAGAAGTAAACTTTGTAAATACCAAATCACTATGAATCTCATCGCTTACCACCAAGATACTATATTTTTCACAAATGATATTTACTTTAGTGAGTTCCTCTTTACTCCAAACTCTCCCTACTGGATTATGTGGGGAACAAAGGAGCAAAAGTTTTGTTTTAGGTGTAATTTTAGACTCAAAATCACTAAAATTTATCTCATATTTTCCATCTTTCAAAATAAGATTTGATTCAACCAATTCTCTATTGCTATCTTTTATAACACTAAAAAATGGGAAATACACAGGTGGAAAAACCACCACCTCATCACCAATTTCACTAAAAGTTTCAACTGCCACTTTTAGTGATGGAACAACTCCAGAGCAAAATAGAATATCTTCTTTTTGAAGTTCTAAATTGTGTCTTTTTTGCCAATTTATAACAGCTTCAAATGATTTATCCGAAGGAATTTCATATCCAAAGATTTGTTGTTTTAGTTTCTTTTTGAGTGCTTTTTGGACATATTTTGGAGTAGCGAAATCCATATCTGCAACCCATAAAGGTTTTGCATCTACAACTCCAAAATAACTTTGAAGCCCATCATATTTAACGCAATCTGTATCTAACCTATCTATTTTTTTATCAAAATTGATAGTTTTTGTTTTCATTATTTTTCCCAAACAGTGCAAATTTCTGTTTCATCGATAAATTGTAAACTTTGCCCTAAAATCTTTTTCAATTGCTCTTTTTGAGTGAAGTTCTTAAAAGCTACAACAACTCTTCCACTAACATTGAGTCTTTTTGGTAACTCTTCAAGAAAATGGCTAAAGTTATAAATCTCTTCAAAATTATTGGTTATAACTATAAAATCATACCCTTTAAAATGTGGTTTGAGATTGCAACTATCCCCTTGCCAAAATTCAATATTTAGAGCATTTTGCAACTCTAAATTTTTTTGTGCAATTAAAATATTGCGTGCTGTAAAATCTATCCCAACCATATTCTCAAAACTATGAACTAATTCAAAAACAACTTTTCCATAGTCACATCCAAGATTAAGCCCTCTTTTGTAATCATCTTTGATATAGTTCTTAGCAACACTAGCAACTTTTTCAAAAAATGCAACTTCTCTAAAAGTTATCTCATCTTTAAAAACTTCAACATCCTCTTTGTGGTCACTAGAAACTTCCACATATCTAAAACCAGCGTGTTGAAAGAAGTGTCTTCTAAAAGCATATCGTGCACTTAAAAGTGCCTCATTTCCTGTACTTATAAACGAACCACCTTTTATTAAATTGTGTCTTCTATCAAAAGTTGGAACAGAAAAATCATCATACAATGGATGAATCTCAAACCCTTTAAATCCATCAATCGTTGTAGCACTCCATTGCCAAACATTTCCAATCACATCGTAAAAGTCACCATGTTTAAATTCATTCACAGCAGTTGGTGAACAATAATGTTCAAGATTGATATTAGCTGGTGCTACATCACCCCAAAATGGCTCATCTTTTAATCCACAAACTTCATGAAGTTGATACCACATCGCTTCACTTGGAAGAGTGATATTTGTATTTGTTTTGGATGATTTCCATTTACAAAAAGCCAAAGATTCGAGATAGTTAACCTCAACTGGCCAATTTAATGGAAGCGGTATTATATTTTGGATTGTTCTTAAATAGTATTTTTCATCTTGTAAAATCCAAAAAGTTGGCTTCGTTACTTTTGTGTAATTTCTCCATCTAAGCCCCTCATCATCCCAAAAACTATCATTTTGGTATCCACCCTCTTGTACAAATTCTAAAAATTCTCCATTTGAAACCAAATACTTTGAAGCTTTAAAATCATCCACTACAAAATTAGCAACGCCATATTCATTATCCCAACCATAAAAATCATCATCTTTACTTTTTCCAAGTGTTATTTTCCCACCAAGAACAGCTAAAAGTTCATTTTTTGGAGCATCTTTATAATTCTTCGATTCATTAAAAAATAGGTTTTGTTTGATAAATTTAAAGTCAAGTTGTCGATGAAGAACTGATGAAGTTTCAAGATGGATTCTTTCATGTTCTATCCCCATCATCACTATCCACATAGGACTTTCCCACTTTATTGGTAGTGTAAAATCTACATTTTCAATAAAATCTACAATCGTCTCTTTTACTTTTGTTCTATAGTTTCTCACATCTTCAACTTTTGGCCAACTATAGTTTGATTGATTTAAGTCATCCCAACTCATCTCATCAACCCCAATAGCAAAAATAGACTCATATGATGGATTGATTCTCTCTTTTAAAAATCCACCAAGGATAAGTTTATTGATATAAAAAGTAGCCGTATGTCCAAAATAAAAGATAAGTGGATGCCTTAACTTTTCAGGTTGTTCATAAAAAATAGCATCACTTTGGAAAATCGTAAAAAGCTCTTCAAAGACTCTATAAGTTTTTAAAAAGTACTCTTTTATCTCAGCTCTTTTAGCTTCAATATCATCACCTTTTAAAGATAAATTCCGAGTGATAAAGTCCTTTTTTTCTAACTTTTCCATAAGATAAATTTTTTATTTACCTTTTAAAACTTCCACAATATTTTCTATTGCAATATCCTCTTTCTCACCAGTTTTTCTACAAACCAATTCAACTAAACCATCGCTTAGTTTTTTTCCAATAATAACCGCATAAGGGAAACCAATAAGTTCAAAATCAGACATTTTAAATCCATATCTCTCTTTTACTCTATCATCCATAATAACTTCAATTCCACAACCTTTTAGTTCATTGTAGATTTTAGTTCCAGCTTCAATCTCCTCTTCACTTTTACCATTTGAGATAATGATATCTACAAAAAATGGTGCTGTCTCTTTTGTCCAAATACACCCTTTTTCATCATGACTTTGCTCTATAACTGCAGCAATTAATCTACTTACTCCGACACCATAGGTTCCCATTTCAAACGCTTTACTTTTTCCATTGTTATCTAAAAAGTTTGCCCCTAATGCTTTTGAGTATTTATCTCCAAGTTGGAAAATATGCCCTACTTCTATCCCTTTTGTATATGAAAGTTTTCCACCACAACATTCACAAATATCACCTTCACAAACAGCAACCAATCCAAAATAAACATCATCTGCCATACAACAAACATCAACACCTGCTAAATGGTAATGCTCCTCATTTGCTCCACAAACCATATCTTTTTCATCTTTGAGTTCATTATCAATTTTAAAAATCACAGTTGCGGGTAAATCTTTGATTCCAACATATCCAGCAACAAGTCCAGCTTCTGCAATTTCTTCTTCACTAATATCAACTAACTCTAAAGCATTTACACTATTGCAAGCTTTTGTCTCTTCAAGTTCATCATCCCCTCTAACAAAAAATACTGCTACTTTTTCACCCTCTTCATAAATCGCTTTTTTGATAACTGCTTTTATTGTTTGAGATGGAGAAATAGCTAAAAAGTTTGAAACTTCCTCTATAGATTTTAGATTTGGAGTATGAATTTTTCCACTTATTAAAGTTTTTTTCTCTTCAACTTTTCTAGAAACCCTAACTGCAGCTTCAATATTTGCCCCATAATTACAGCTATCACAAACAACAATCGTATCTTCTCCACTATTTGCTAATACGTGGAACTCTTTACTTCCTGTCCCACCAATCGCTCCACTATCAGCATCTACGATTCTAAAGTCAAGCCCAAGTCTTGTAAAGATTTTTTTGTAAGTTTCTTCCATAAGTGAAAATTCTCTTTTCATATCTTCAATACTGCCGTGAAAAGAGTAACCATCTTTCATTAAAAATTCTCTCCCCCTCATAAGACCAAATCGTGGTCTTGCTTCATCTCTAAATTTTGTATTTATTTGATAAAGATTGATTGGTAAATCTTTATAGCTTGTTACTCTATTTTTTACCAACTCAACCATAGCTTCTTCGTTTGTTGGGCTTAAGACAAAACCATTGTTTTTTCTATCTTTGATTCTAAGCATTTCAAGTCCCATTTTAGAAGCTCTTCCGCTATTTTCCCAAAATTCTATTGGTGTTACAAATGAAAGTTGTACCTCTTGTGCTCCACTATTATCAAGCTCCTCTTTTACTACATTTCTTATCTTATCAAGTACGATTTTTCCAAGTGGTAAGTAGTTATAAAGTCCACTTCCACTTGTATTGATAAATCCAGCTCGAAGTAAAAATTGATGTGATGGTAATGTCGCATCGTTTGGTGTCTCTTTTGTTGTTGGTATAAAAAGTTTTGAGAATTTCATATTAGTTTATTTCCTTGTAATTATTTATTGTATCTTCATCTTTTATTCCAAAAAGATTTTGGGTAGTATTTAGTATCTCATCACCCTCAAGAGATATTGAAACTTCTTTTAGTTTCATCGTTGGCGTATGTAAAAACTCTGCCATTATTGACTTACACAATTTTTCTATGTTTGCTTTATCATCAGAGTTTATAAATCTTTTTTTGATGGCATTTTGAATTTTCTTCTCTATTATCTCATCACTTTTAGTTCTGATATTTTTAATAATTGGCTCAACCGAAAGTGTTTTTAACCAGATAAAAAACTCCTCCGTCATATGTCCAACGATATTAAATGCCTCTTTTGCTTGACCAGCACGAAGTTCTAAAGTTTCATTCACTATACATTGTAAATCATCAACACTATAGATATTTACTCCATCGATTTGCATCTCTTCGATATCTCTAGGAAGTGCAATATCAAACCAATTTCTAATCTCTTTAAATGGCTTTATCATCTCTTTTTTGATGATTGGATAAGGTGCAGATGTAGCAGTTACTAAAAGTCTCATAGAATTTAAAAGCGTTTCTAACTCTTCATAAGGTCGTACATCTACTTGCAAGGCATTATAATTTGAACCATTTCCATCCATAATAATACTATGCGCTAAAACTCTTGCTTTTTTAATATTTCTACTACAAATTACTACATCAAATCCACTTTTAAGGAGATGCCTACAAGCAAGTTCACTCATCTCTCCAGCCCCAATAACAAGTGCTTTTACACCTTGTTCATCTTTGTAGAGTTGTTTTGCTTTTGAGACAGCTGTTGAAGCAACTGAAACAGAACCAGTCCCTAGTTGAGTGATATTTCGTACCTTTGCAGCACATTTAAAAGCAAAATTCATAACACGGGAGAGTTTTTGAGAAGCAAAATTTTTATCTAATGCAAATTTAAAAGAATCTTTTAGTTGCCCAGCTATTTGAGTTTCTCCCACTACAAGGCTGTCAAGAGATGAAGCAACTGTAAAAAGATGGTAAATAGCTGCAACATTTTCATAGATATCTGCTCTATCTTTGAGATCTAAATAGTCCAATTCTGAACGGTTAGAAAAGTGTTCGATGATATCTCTTGCGGTATTTTTGCTATCTCTAACGCTTGCTATAAGTTCAACTCTATTGCAAGTGGAGATTAACATCGCTTCGTTGATGTGTTCATTTTCTAGTACTTTTTTTAGAAAAGTCTCTTTTTCTAATTCATTTCCAAATGATAGTTTTTCTCTTGTTTTGATATCGGTATTTTTGTGAGTAAAACTAACTATTAAATATTCCATAAGCTTAAATCCATTGTTTTTATAAAGGTTGGATTATACAACTTTCTTACTTTTGATATTATTTTGAGGAATATTTAGAGAGACATTTATCTATTTTAACTTTTAGAACCTATATCATATTAAAGTATTATCAATTTTATTTTTTACTTCATCATAATCTTTTTGAAGAGTTGAAAAATTATTTAATAGTTTTTGGTACAATATTTTATCCTCATTCTCAAAAATAGGATTTAGCAAAAGTTTCTTCAATTCATTCATATTAGCTTCTATAAACTTTGTATAACTTTTAATTTTCCAATCCTCTTCAGTAGATTCTTTTCTAAGTTCAGGGTCGTCCCTTTCTGGAATAAAATGTGTCTTATCATTCCAACCTAAACTATCTGATAATCTATCTATAAAATTCATATATTCTATTTGCTCATCAAAGGTTTGAACAGTTTGAAATAAAGCTTTATTAAAATCTTCATTATCAGTTATTTGTGTAGCATGCAACATTGCTCCAGCTCTAAAATCTGTACTTTTTAGAACTGGAATTTCATCAGGTGAGATCCCAGAAGCAAGTCCAAATGCTAAATAATTATTAAATTTCTTTACTTGCTCATAAGAGAGACTTTGAATTTCGTTCATTGTGTATGTATCATCAGCTAAAATATCTCTAAAGATTTTTTCGTCAGTAGCCGATAATGATGAAAATCCATTGTATTTGTCTATAAAAGCAACTACACGAAATTTCTCTTGTTTTGAAGTAGCATCAGTTGCTGTTTTCTCAGGATTATTGAGAGCATAAATTTCTAAAGGATTTGGTTTGGTATTTTTTGTAAGTTGTTCTAAAAGTGCTTTATTTTCATCTAAGTTTTTTTGGTAATCCTCTTTTAAATCTTTAATTCCAGTAATAATTTTGTTTGTTTGTTCTTCAATTCCTTGATATATCTTAGCCCAATATTTATATCCTTCAAGAACTTTATCAAAAAAGTTAGCTATATCAATCTGTTTTGCACCATTTTTTGATAAAAATGGTGCATCTCCTTGTGCTTCTTCTATTGAAAGTGCACCAGCAGGATATTTTTTTATACCTACTGCATATTCCATATTATGAATTGTATCTGACATATATAACCAACCATCAGTAGCTTCTTTTGTTTTGACATTATCAAATAAGGCTTTATTAAAACTTTCATCGTTTGTTAAACCAATTGTATTGATCCAAGGAAAGGACATTGATAACATCTTTGACAAAGGAGCATCATCTGGAAAACCTAATTGCTTAAAATAGTTATCTATTTGAGACTTGTATTGTTTTGCTTCTTCATAACTCAATGTAGCAATCTTTTTTGTAGCTTCTTCTAAAAAATTAGAATCGACATTGGTTGCTGAGACGGGCTCAAAAATTGCCTCAAAGCTATTTAAAGTTTTTGTTGTACTACTTATTTGTTCAATACTAGTTTGACCGTAAGATGACTGTATTAACATAAAAAATCCTTAAATTAAAATATTTCTTAATATATTATTTGAAACTTTGGGCAAGATTTCCAATAATGACAAACCAACCATCAATAATGATAAAGAAAACTAACTTTATAGGTAAACTAATCATAGCAGGTGGTAACATCATCATCCCCAAACTCATCAGAATAGAGGAAACAATAATATCAATAACTAAAAATGGCAAGAATATTAAAAATCCTATCTCAAAAGCTGTTCTTAATTCACTTATCATAAATGCAGGCATAAGTGTTATAACTGAAACATCATCAAGTGTTTTTGGATTTGGCTCTTTTTTGATACGGTAAAAAAGAGCTAAATCACTCTCTCTTGTATTTTTAAGCATAAATTCTTTAAATGGCTTCACACTTTTTTCAATAGCAACATCGTAAGGAATAGTTTTTTCCATATATGGTTTTATTCCATTTTCCCAAGCATTTTTTCCATATGGTTGCATAATAAAAACAGTCATAATAAGTGCAAGTGAAATGACAACTTGATTTGGAGGAGATTGTTGCAAACCCATTGCTTGTCGTAAAAGTCCAAAAACAATGATAAGTCTTGTAAAACTTGTAGCCATCAAAAGTAGTGATGGTGCAAGAACAAACAGCGCAAGAATAATTGCTATGTTGATAGTTTTTACAAATTGTTCTGGTTGTTCCACTTGTGCAATACTTAGGTTAATCATAGGAGCTCCATCAGCCCCAAAAAGTGTAATAGACAGTGCTAATAAAACTAAAAAGATTTTCATTTTGAATACTCGATATTTAATTTATGACAAACTTTTATCCCATAAAGATAAATTGTCCATGAGATATAAATCCATAAAAACATAAAAACCATAGCACTCAAAGTTCCATAAATAGTACTATAAGTTGAAGAATACACTATGTAGTATAAAAATAATACTTGGGTGATTTTTAATATTACAAGTGTTAAAAAAGCTGAAAGAGTTGCAGCTTTTAGTGAAATATGTTTATTAACAGATATCTTAAAAAGTGTAGTCATAAAAATCATTCCAAAGATAAAATCAAGTATAGTTTTTGTGTAGATGCTATCAAAAAATGTAGCTGTTACTGTAAAAACAATAAGAGCTAATGGGATGATAAAAATAAAACTAATATATAAAAAAGACATAGCCATAAATGATCTATTTTCTGTTTGGTGTATTTTACTTACAATGTTTTCATAATCTTTAAAAAACATAGTAAATACAAAAATAAGATAAAAAAGTCCTAGCGTTCCTAACTTATCAATATTGACTAAAAAACTCTCAATAGAAGCTACAACCTCTTGGGAATGTGTAGGATTTACAAAGTCAAGTACATAAAACAAAAGCATCTGTATTTGAGAAGCAAAAATATCGTAACTAGACATAATTGCAATAATCAAAGCTAATATTGGAAGCATTGAAAAAATAGTAAAAAAACTAAGGCTCGCTGCAAAATAAAAAGTGTCATCATCAAAAAAATCATATACTTTTTTGATAATTGTAATAAATCTTTGTTTAGTCATTTTTCTATTTTCACTCACAAGATTAAAGTGCCATTTTAAATGGATTTAAAATATTATTTGGATCAAATGCTTTTTTGATATTTCTAAACAATTCCATCTCAGCTTCATTAAAAGCGATATGCATAAATGGAGCTTTACTTGTACCAATTCCATGTTCACCACTTAGAGTCCCACCCATATCAACTACAAGTTGGAAAATCTCTTCGATAGCTTTATGTCCATCTTCCATCTCCTGCTCATTATTTTTATCTTTAACCATAACATTTACATGGATATTTCCATCTCCTGCATGTCCAAAACATGGTACTTTAAAACCATATTTATCTCCAATAGCATAGATTGCTTCTAATGCTTCTGGTAGCTTACTTCTTGGAACTGAGATATCTTCATTGAGTTTTTTTGTTCCGTAAATTGTAACTGCTGGTGATGCATTTCGTCTTGCATACCAAAGTTTTTTTGCCTCTTCATCATTTGAAGCTACAATAAAGTCTGTTGCACCATTTTCTTTAAATGACTTTTCTAAAACATCAAGTTGGTAAGTTATCTCATCTTCTAAGTTTCCATCAACATCACCAACTAAAACACCACCTGCAAACTCAGGTAAATCAACTTTTAGTTTATCTCGTAATGCTTTTATCACAAGTGCGTCCAAAAATTCCATAGCAACTGGACTTGCTCCACTTGCTAACGATTTAAATACAGCATTCATCGCAGTTGTAACGTCTGGAAAAATTCCCATATATGTTTTTTTATGTTTTGGTTTTGGGATAAGTTTGAGAGTAATCTCTGTAATCACAGCTAATGTGCCTTCACTAGCTATTAAAATTCCAGCTATATTGTATCCAGCAACATCTTTGATAGTTTTTTTCCCAGCTCTAATAATCTCTCCATTTGGCAAAACAGCTTCGAGTGCCATCACATAATCTTTTGTAATACCATACTTTGCAGCTCTCATCCCACCAGCATTCTCACTTACATTCCCACCTAGTGTTGAGTATTCTTCACTAGCAGGATCTGGTGGATAAAAAAGTCCAACAGCTTCAGCTGCTTTTTGTAAATCCATATTGATAAGTCCTGGTTGCACTACTGCTAACATATTTTGCATATCAATTTCAAGTAGTTTATTCATATGTCGCTCTAGCGATAAAACAATTCCACCACTAGCAGGCAATGCTCCACCAGTAAATCCACTTCCAGCACCTCTTGGTACAACGATAATGTTGTGTTCATTACAGTATTTTAAAATGGCACTTATATCAAATTTATCTTTTGGAAATATTACAGCGTCTGGTTCAAATCTTGTTCTTGTAGCATCGTAACTATAAGCTATCATATGAGCTTTATCACTTTTGATATTCTCTTGACCAACTATTTTTGATAATTGTTCTAAATGTTTATTTTCCATCTTTTATCCCTAATAATTTTTTATAGTATTTGTTATAGTCCCCAATATTTGAAGCTCCAAAAAAATCAAAAGTTGATGTTTTAATCTCATCAATATTCCCATAAAATGGAGCATTAGTAGTATTGTCATCAAAGTTAAATGGTGTAGTTTCTATCACTTTAAAAGAGAGTGCATCCACTGTATTGATATTTTTATCAGTTATTATAAATATTCTCCCTAAATCATTCTTATGGGCAAATTCAATAATATCTTTTTTTTGTGGTGTTGGGTTGTTGTTGATTTTTAGATATGCTGCAAAAAAATCGCTACTTAAAAAATTAAGATTTTCATAAATCTTTTTTGTATTGTCAAGTGCTTGAAAATTTGGAGCGATAATCATACTATTTTTGTATAAATGATTTAGAACAAAATTATCCCCATTTTTTGGTAAAAGATTTGTTTTTGGAAGTGCATCTTGCTCTAGAATGTCTTGAAATTGAAATGAAATATTTGACTCTTTTTCATTTGAAGATATCACCGTAGCATAGCAAATTATCACCGATTTTTCATTTGTTTTATTACTTACAACTATCCCACTTTGACCATTTTGAAGATTCCCAATTGGTATAGTTGCCCCTATCTTAGTTGCACTTTTGAGTTGTGTTATTTGTTCGCTAAAAGTTCCTGCATATGTGCACACAGCCCATAGCAATAATATTTGTAATATTTTCATTTTGCCCCTTAATTTAAAAAATGTAGTTTATCGAAATATGCTTTATAAAAGGGAAATGTTGTTGTAGTAAAACTCTCTTTGTCCTTGTATAAATTAATGTACCATTGGTGTTTTATATCATAAAATTTCAGTGCATTTAGTGATAAAAGAGTATCATTTATACTTCCTAAATTACTTGGAACTATCAAAAAAGTATTTGTGGGATTTAACTCTTTTATTAAATCAATCATAAAAAAGTTTTTATTAATAGGTACCATAAGCCCACCAGCACCCTCCACAATCAAAACATCACAAAAATTTAAAAGATATTCCATCTTCTCTTTTATGATGTTGATATTGATATTCTCTCCACCACTTGCCACAAAGGGAGAAGCTGGTAATTTATACTGCAAAGGTACAACATCATCTATGGTTACTTGAAAATTTGAATTAAGTTTTTTTGCAACGGTAAGTAATTTTGAACCATCAATTGGAATATCGTCAACACCTGTTTCAATAGGTTTAAAATAACCAACTTTTTTATTCTTTTTGGCAAACTTTTCCAAAAAAATTTCACACGCCATCGTTTTACCAACATCTGTATTGGTTGCTGTTATAAAATATATCTCTTTCATAAGGGATATTGTACCAAATTATCCATCTTTTAAGGTAAAATTAATCGATAAAAAAATATAATCCCACTCCAAAACCAATTGACATCTTTTATGGGTCATTAGCTCAGTTGGTTAGAGCACTCGGCTCATAACCGAGTGGTCGAAGGTTCGAGTCCTTCATGACCCACCACTTACAAAGCCAAATCTATGGACTCTTTAAGAGTTTTTAGGTTGGGTTTTTTTGTTTAAGGTTTCTTTGGGTCTTCCCCTAGGTCTTCCCTTCCAATAATTTTGATTCGCCAATTCAAAAAATTACCATAATTTATAAAAATTAATAATTTGCAACTTTTACACCAATTATAAGTTCTTTATATTGTAAATTATCAATGTACTTTCGCATAAATTTTAAATATTGTTTACACATGTACGGAGTGATATCATACAAGACAGCAATATGTTCTAAAATTATCATGGAATGATAGACTAGAGAATATTTTTTATATTTTGAATTTATTTTGTTCAGCTCTTTTTTTTTGTCTTTTTGTAATTTTCTTTTCGCAGTTTTAAAATCGTATTTATTCTCTTTAATTAGCTTGTTGAACGGTTTTTTACTTTTATTTTGTTGTTGGTCATTTTGATTTTTTTCCTTTTTAAGGTCATCAATGATTTGTGAAATTTCTAGTTCTTTTTCCTTTATTTTAAATTGTATGTCTTCTTCTACTTCTTGAAAATCCATTTCTTGTAAATGACGGAGTTTTGATTTATGCAACTTTATAGTTTCATTAATAAATTGATATAAATCGTATATAAAAAAAGCTTCTGCCATGGATTTTTTTGTCATTTTAAATGGAGTTAGATTTTTAAGCTCTTCAAATTTAAATTCTGTATCGTATAAAATATTGATTAGATTTTTCACTATACCATCTTTAAAGTCATTTTTCAATTTGGAAACTAACTGTATAAGTTCTTCTATTGGTAGATTTAAGTTCAATGGAACATCTACTATCGGTAATTCTTTAAAACTTAACAGTGGTCTAGTAAAATTAAAATCAATGGCACCTTTTTTACGATTTGGAATAAGATCATCAATCGAGAGTAAAAAATCTCGTTCTAGTGCAACTAGAGGTAAATTTGAATCAATTCTACTAAATTTATCTTCTAAAGTAGGTGTCTGAAAATTAAATTTTGTAGGAATATAATAATTCAAGAGTGAATTTTTTACTTCTTCAATGGTAATATTTGACACTATTTTATATGTTTGCTTAACTATTCTTTCATTTTTGTGTCCATCAACAGTATATAAAGCGATTTTTTCGACTTTATCAATGATATAAATTTCTTTTTTATCCATATAAAATTGAATCAGCTTATCTAATCCATGATCTAAATCGTTTAGAGTCATACCAAAATAAGAGTATGTAAAGTTTTTATTATCAGTTGTTCCAAAATGATTTGATATTTTTTGAAAATTAATTACATCATTCATATTTAATCCAAGCTGTTCAAATCTTTTTTCTCTTTCATCACTACTGCAACAATTACTATTATCCCTTAAATTTGAAAATTCTGAAGTTCTTATTAACATTTCATAAGCAATGCCATTGAGATAATCATAATCTGGAAATTGCTCAATTTCTTTATAAATATTTTTCTCTAATCTTGGCATTGTTTTTGCATCAAAATGTCTATCATCCCGAAAATCACTTTTTGAAAGATATATTTGGTTAATAAAAGGCTCTATTTTCCATGAATAAGAAGAATCGTAATATTCTTCTTTATATTTTTTTTGAAACATCTCAAAAATTAAATCATCTTCATAGTCTGTTTGAGAATTTTCAATCTCTTTAATTCTTTCATCAGATAACACTACATGGTTATTTTCTCTACGAAGTTCTGGATACTTGTCTATATGTTCCTTAATCTTTTTATTTTTATACTCTTCTAATTCATTAATAATCATAATTTACTTACCTATAAAACAAATTTTTACATTTTCTTTTCTCTTTAGAATTCTACACTATTTATTTTAAGATTTAAATAAGGTTGAAAAATATGTATTTTTTAGGCTATTTTCACAATTAATCTGTTTTTGTACTATTTCAATAATTGGTTGTGAACGAGTACTCAAAACTCATAACCAAGATAGAAATCGATTTCTAAATTTATTTTAAAGGATGATTTATGTCTATAAATTTAGATGAAAAAATTGACTATGCATCAAGATATGCAGGTTATCAGAAAAGATGGCTTTGTCCAGATGATTTAGAACAAGAGTATGGCTTTAGTAAATCAAGTCAGGCAAAAATGAGGATGACAAAGAATGGTTCTAAGATACCATTTAGCAAAGTTGGTCGCTATATAAGATATGACCGTAACCTAATTAATGCATGGCTTGAAGCTCATGCAATTACAAAATAATTAAAAAAATAAAGGAAAAAACATGAAAAAATTAATAAAAAAACTAAGAGAAATGACAACAACACAAGAAGTATTAAATTATGTGAAATTAATTCAAGCAGACAAAAATGCTGAAATTTACAAAGAGGTAATGGGGTTAGTTAGTGATTGGAAAACTTATGAAAATCTAGAATTAATTGGGTATAGAATTGCTGTTAGAAAAGCTTGTTCACCGCAAGAACTTGAAGAATGTGCAGTGGCTATTGAAGAGAACTATTGTGGAGATCTTGATTCCGATGAGTGGGCTGAACAAATTAGATTGAAAGCTTACGGAATAGAATGGTATCTATCTCAATCTTATGTATTGACTGCTATGCAAGAATTTGTATGTTTTGTAAATGAAGAGTGCAAAATACAATGAAACATTACAAAATAATAATTAATGGAAATATCTTATGAATAAGACACTTGCAAATTACTTATCAAATACAGAAGATGTATTTGATAATGCATATAAAACAGAAAATTATGAAATTAAAAAAGCTTTAGTTGATTTTTCAAAGAAATTATCCTCTATTAGTGGTGAGGAATGGAAAGAAATCTTCAACTTGATGAATTCAAATTCAGCTGCTGGTAAAATTAATCCTAAAGAAGCCTATATAGTTGCTATATCGAAAATTATAATCAATTGTGCAATAGAATCAAATTATATGTTTGCTCAGTATGAAAATACGATATGGTTTTATTATTTTAAATATTGGTTAAAGATTCCTCTCAATCTTTTGAAAGAGTTTCTAAAAATTGCTTCTAAAAACCTTGGAATACCTGAACATATAGCTTCAAGTGTTGCTTTTGTAAATAAATTACAAAAACAAATAATACAAGATGCCTATTTTGATAGAGTTGTTCTAAAAGATAAAACCCTTATAAACTTGAAAAATGGAATGGTTTTTATTAGTAAAGATGGTGTTTATTTTGACAATAAACACCATCCAAAATACTTTTTAAAATATGTGCTTGATTATGAATATATCATAGATGAAAAGAGTGATGATTTTGAAAAGTTTATTAAAGATAGTTGTATGTCAAACGATGTTGCCAAAACATGGCAACAGTCAATTGCTCAAATTCTAGTGCCTAATTTTAGTGATGATAAAAGAATTTGTTTGTATGGACTAAATAACGAAATTGTATCCGATTTAATTAGTGAACTCAAAGAGATAATTCCGCAAGATTTAATCGCCAATCATTTTAATAATGAAGATGCAAAGTTAGAGGATTTATTCATATCTTCAAAAGATATAAAAAAAGATGAAAAATCTTTGGAGAATATCATCTTTATCCCATGTAAAAATTCTTCAGATGAAAGTTTTTCAGAACATACCTTTAAAAATAAACCAGCAATTTTAAATTGGCTTATTGATGGGGCGAAAGAGATTATAAAAAATCGAAGAATCTACATTGCAAATGAATGTAGTGAATTTAACAATAAATTCAACTTAGTTAGTCTATTCGTAAAAGAGTCTAGTCTTGTGAAAACTCCAAAAGATTCAAAGTCAACTACTTCAAGCTTTGAAAATGTTTTTAAGCGATATGAATCATTTTGCGAGTTGTACGATGAAAAACCATTAGGAAGTTATACATTCAATAAAGAATTAAAAGTGTTAGGTTTTGAAGGTACAAGAAGAGAGAGCGGTAATGTTTGGTATGCAAAATTTGCATAAAACATTTTTAAACACAAAAAACTACATTTCTACATTAAAATCACTACTAAAGCCTTGTATTAGGGCTTTAGTAGGATGTAATTTTGAATCAAATATTCTAAATAAACTAAAAAAGGAACAACAGAATGTCCAATATAATTAATACTAAACAAAATCCAGATGGTAGCTATAGTCAAGCACCTTATGGTATAAATGGTGACATTGGTGCATTAGCACAGTATGGAGATAATCTACAAAATGAAATTGAAAATTTCACAAATGGAGTAATAGTTGCTACAAATAGTTTAAATCAAGCTTCAAGAAATATTGAAAATGCAAATCAAAGATTTTGGAATGCAGAGTTTAATAGACAAGGTATAGTAAATAACGAAACAAACAAATACAGCACACTTTTATCAAGTCAAAACAACTTACTTCAAAGAATAAATTTCCTTGAAATACGACTTTGGAGATATAAAAAAGAATTCTCGTTTAGAGATAATAGTGGTCAGCTAATTACTGGAGATAAAACGAAAATAGAGCAAGAACTCTCAAGCCGTTATGGTGTCAATGTTTGTATTGTTAATGACCTCAATGATGTACTGCAGAATAAGTATGAAATTAAAATAAATACTATTTTCATCGCTATTAATAGTATTTCTGTAGTAGTGAAAGAGATTTTTATCCCAAATTCAATTTATGAGATAGTTCAAGATTTAAATGGAACTTGCAGAAGAAATTTATTAGCACAAACAAGATTTATAAAGAAACAAAAATATTTTTCCAATCAATTGGATTGCAGTTCAACTTTATTTATATTGGATAACATGACTGAGTCATATCGTAGTTTCAATTTGATTTCAGGATGGATAAAAAACATAGGAATTTACGATGACTCCATTCTGCTATTGGTAGGAAATGAGGATGTTTTAGAAGGCATTGTTGTAAACAAGGTAATAAAACCATTATTCAATACAGGCATATTTGTAACTATTACAGATGATATGTTGAAAAATAAAAGCTTTGCAGAGATTACTCATAATAAATTATTTTTGCATATAAATCAAATTCCTACAGACAAAGAGAATCAGAAAAAATTAAAAGAATTGATAATATCAATTGTGATTAACAAATCAATACAAGCTGATGGATGCACAATACCGACACAAGCTAAAGTGATTGTTACACTTGATGAACCACATCTATTTTTTAAAGATTGTATTGATATTACTACGGTTGTATTTATTAAAACTATGGATGAGATTCTTGTTATAGCTGATTTAGGATTATCTAGCAGTGTTCTTTTATACCAAAAAATTGAAAACTCATTAGACTTTTTTTCAGGAGAGCTTCAATTGACATTTCCAGATAGTTCGGTTATTTTAAGTCAAAAGCAAAGATACATAGAGCTATTGCAAGAAGAAACTGAATTAATAAATATTATATCAGATACTGGATTGCCAATCCTTGACCCATATAGTGATACCTTTGAAACTTTACTACCCCAAGGAGAATATCACACATATATTACAGGTCAAACAAGAATTGGAAAAAGTTTTCTTCTGGTAACATTATTTGTTTGGTATATGCGAAACAAAGATTGTAGTCTTATTCTTTTTGATGTGCATGGTGATCTTGCTAAAAAAGCTAAAATGTTAGTGAAAGATAAGAAACGATTATTATATATTAGTAACTCATCGCATAAAAAAGGATATTCAGCCACAATTAATCTTTTTGAACTAAGTGATAAAAGCGAAAAAAATATATCTAAAATGGCAAATCTGATTTTAAATGTCATTAAAAAAGTTAAGGCTGATGAACAATTTAGTGGACCTATGGAAGTAGCTTTACTAAGGAGTATTAGGGTTTTACTAAGAAAAGGTAATGGAAGTTTTTTAGAATTGTATAGGATGATGAATGACAGAAGAAATAGTGACTTAATCGAGTATGCAAGGAAATGTGGTAACTCACTAGATGAAGAGTACTTCACTGATTATTTTAACGATACAAATACTAAAAATGCTATTCGTAAAAGACTTGATACACTAATTAATGATGAGGACTTTGTCAATTTAACACATGGTGAAAGCAAAATTGATTTTGAAAAAGAGATAAATACACCAGGAAAAATCATAATTATCGATATTGCAAAAGGAGATATGGATTCATATATTTACTACATTCGCTTTATGATGGAGTATATCTTAGTATTGGCTCTTAAGAGGTTTGATACCCCTAAGGAAGATAGAACAATGACACATGTAATTATAGACGAATTTGATAACTTTCTTACAGCTGGTGATAATATTAAAACTATACTTAAAGAAGCTGGTAAGTATAATTTATTTTTAACATTGGCTCACCAAATTATTTCTGATATAAAAGACCGAAGTCTAAGAGACACAATATTGGGTATGACTGAAACGAAAATAGTTTGTAGAAATTCTAACAAGACACTGGATGCTATAAATAAAACTCATAACATAAACTTGGAAGCTGAAAATCTAAATAAAGGGGAACAATATATTGTAAATGGGAATAATATTGTAACTAAATCTAAGAATACCACTAGATTTTTAGATGCAACAGAAGAAATATCCTCTGAACAATGGGAAGAAATAATTCAACATCAATTTAAAACTTATTATCGACCCATCAACCAAAACACAAGCTCTCAACAACCAACCGAAGATGATTTGATGCAAATGATACAGCAGTTTAAAAATGATGTTAAATCAGTCTTATCATCAAAAATATCAATTGAATCATCGTCTCTAAATAATTTGTCCAAAAAACATTCAGAGAAGTTTGATGAAATTAAATCTGATATTACATATTTTGATACCAATAAGGGTATCGCAAGACCAAGAATTAGACAACAAGAAATAAGCACAATTTTTCAAATGGTATTTGGATTACGCGAAGCTATTTCTAACAGAAAATTTATTGCATTATTAAAAAGTGAAAATCAAGATGATTTGTTCAATCAAACAGATTCAGGAACACGATTAGGAGATTTTACAGATAATGGGAAAACACAAACGGAACAATACTACTATCTTACATGGTAAAAAAGGTGTGTTTTGAGCTATATTTTGAGTATATTTTGGCAATGTTTTGAAGTGTGTCTTTATGTTTTGAACATTTTACAAATATCTCATAATATGCCTAAAACATCTTTATAACATCGTTAACCATAGGATTTACGAAGAGTTTGAGGCTATCTCTTCTGTAAGCCAAAAAGCCATAAAAATAGCCTAAAATATCTTATGTTTTGGAATATTCTACTAAATCCAATTGACACCAACCAAGAGGATTCACTTCTTACTCTTCATCAATCATAAAATGTAGAAATGTAGTTTTTTTCAAGAGAAAATAAATTTTTTTACTACTGCTTTATACTTTCATATTGTTACTATTATATTGCTTTTGGCTATTTATAGAAACGCTATTCGTATCACTTTATGAGCCGATTAAACCTCACAATAGTATCATCGATAAATTAAACTCAAAAGAAATCAAATGAGAACTTACGGTCTAAAAATCTGTAAATCTAACTCTTTTACTGTTCGATAGTGCTTATCATTTGCAGTGATAAGTTTCATTCCATATTGTGTAGCTGTTGAAGCTATCAAACTATCGGCTAACTCCATAGAGTGACTTAAGAAATATTCTTCCACATAAAAAAGTGCTTTAGCTGAAATCTCTTCACTTACAAATATAGTTTTGACATTCCATTGTTTAAGTGTCTTTTGTAAAGCTCGAAGTTCATCTTTATTTCTCATCCCTTGTACTAGCTCCATATAGGTTATAGAAGAGATACAAAAATCTCCAAGAGAATGAATGAGCTTATAAGCATTGTCATTACCTCTTAGATACCAAATAAGAACATCAGTATCTACTAAATAATCATATACCAAAATCTCTTCCTCTTCTCATACCTCGAACCATATCATCTACAGAGATATCTCTATCTTTCCATAATCCAAATAATGAATTATCTTTTTTGTTGTTATCACTATTTTTATCAGTAGAGATGAGTTTTGCTTTTGGTTTACCTCTGTAAGTGATAGTAATATCTTCACCTTTACCAAGCACATCAAAAAGCATATTGACATTAAATCGTAAATCTTTTGCAGTTACAGTCATTGTACTTCCTTATTAAGTTTATACTTGTAGTATATATCTAATTAAATAAAATGTAGCTTGTATTTGTCATTTCTCTTTCTATCCTTAGTAACTACAACACCTCTCGTAAATGCTGTATCTTTGTTACTTATTTTTAATTCATCAATAGTTTGTTCATCTTTACAAATAAGTTATCACTTTATCTTTTACTTTTATTACTATTATATGATAGATATTAAAAAGAGAATAAATTGTATTTAGATTCAATTTAATATGTATTAGTTTTTTAGATACTACAATCAGGTTCAGTAGCTCATTTCATGCATACACTACAACTAACACTACTTTGAGTCTAGACGAGATTCTAGACGTAGGATAGGGGCAGCCAGCAGGACAAGGTACACCAGAAGTAATATGCATGAATTAGACTATAGAAATAAAAAAACCTGTTCTTGAAAGAGGATAGGGGGTAGAGGGCTTTAGCCCTCTAGGGGGGAAGGAGAAAACTTCTTAGAATTTACTTTTGATAAAACCAAACAAAGTTTGCAACATTTATCACAAAAGTTACAAACTCTACCGAACCAAATCAGCTTATCGCTAATTTTTTATACAACGAACAGAACTACCGTAAGCTCGAGTGACGAATTCCCAACCCACATCAGAACTACCAAAGTACAAGTGCTTGGAGCTCGACCCATCAGGAGAACTTGACCAAATGCCACCCCAAGAGCCTTGACTGTAGAGCGAACCCGAATCGCCGTAGCGATAACCTGCAGATGGTAGTTTTAGTTTAGTGAAAGCATCGGCACTATTTGAGATAGTTTCTGCTGTAAGTTCAGCTTCTGTTGGTACTCTATATCCTACAGGACAAACTGAACTTTCATCTGTTTTTGACCAGTTGGCACTTCTTAAAGAACCATTGCTATCAAGTGTTGTCCAGTCGTAAGTGCCTGAATTATTTAAGATAAAACTACTATTCCCAGTTGTGTTTAAATCATTTTCTAGTGTTCCAGTTGTTACACTATTTGATACTTGATGACCATCAGTTTCTCTTCCCCATTGGTAATAGTCTCCATAACAAGCGGTATCTGTTGAGCTTGTACAAACTTGAGTAGCCCCTAAATTTCTATCGAGCCACACTTTGTTTGTAGTTTGAGAAAGTATAGTTTTGTAAGTTTTTGTATTCCAAGTGAGGGTTGTTGGTGTAAAACTAATAGTATTTTTTTTAGCTTGTAAATCTCTCTCAAAATCTTTTACACTTCCAGTATGAGTTTTGAGAGTTGTGAGGAAGTTTACTATCCCATCTTGATTTGCAGAGGTATTTGAATCTTCTGTGATAGCTTTATCTATCAGTGCTGTGATATTATTTTCTGTTCTAGTTTGAAGTCGAGTTTTAAACTTTGTAGTAGCATTTGTATCTTTTAGCATCGCATAACAAAGCTGAGAGAGTTTTGCTACATCTGTATCATTTACATCTACATAATCTCTAGACAATACACCACTAGTGATATTCATAGTCGCGAGAAGATTGTTTTGTATCGTTGTATCGTTTCCTATAATTGTAGTGATAGGGGAGATAACTGTACCACTATAAGCTGTGAGGTTGATATCAAAGGTTGCATTTGTATCTGTAAGTTTTGCATTACCAACTATCATTTTGATAGGATAAGTTGGAGTTGTACTAAATCTATAAAGTCCTATTGTTCCATTTACTTGTGTAGCTTGGAGACCATTGGCATCTGTGATATTTGCATCTTTGATATATCCATCGACGAGTGTAATATCGACACTAGTTGGATCTGGAGCTGGTGTTGTTCCACCACCTCCGCCACCGCAACCTGTAAGAAGCAAACTTGTAGTTGCTAGGGAGACGAGAACTTTTGGATTTAGAAGAGAGAGGCGAGGTTTGTGAAATTTGATGGACATCATTGACCCTTTGTATGAATTTTAAATTAATTGTGAAAATTGTCTCAAAATCTATATAATATTCTACTTAAAGCATTATTTAAGTTTTTGTAACTTTTTTGTAATTTTCGGCACCGTTAACAAATTGAACCATTGGCACTTGATGAGATTTCTTTAATCTAATGTATTCTGCTAATTTATGACCTCTACAATAAAAGTATTTTTGAATAATTGTATTCGAGATATATTTATATCGTGTATCGAAGTTAAAAAAATAAAGAGTGACAAGCTAGAAATAGCCTGTCACTTCTCAGAAAACACCCTCTTTATCTAAATATTTTATCAAATAGACTCAAAGGTACTTTTGTTAGTTTCTCTCCACATTTAGGGCATTTACTTAACATATTAGTAGGATTCATCACATCGCTTTTTGGTTTTACTACTTTTGTAAAGCCACATTGTGAACATTTATATTTATATGGTTGTGGGGCTATCATTACTATTGAATCCACATATTTATAACATCATCTTTGATGTTGAACATTGTTCCTAGCTCTTTAACATATACCTTTTCTGCTTCGTGAAATACACCATCTGCTTTTGCTAATGCAACTAAGTCAATGATAAGATACATAGCTTCTGTTTGATTATTTTTGAAAACTGTATAATCGATCTCTTTTACAGTTTTTGTTTCAATTTGCTTGATTAAATCATTTTTATCACTCTCTGATAAATCTGTTTTGTTAATAAAGCTTGTTACAAAATCAATCTCTTTTTGGTCAATCGTACCATCAATTTGAAGCATATTGATTAAAATTTGAATCTTTAATTTTGTGAGTTTTGTATCAGCTGTTTCTTCTACTGTTATATCATCTACCGTTACTGTTTCAATAACTTCTTCACTTTCATAAACGACTTCATACTTACTAAAAAAATCTTTTGCTTCTTCTCCAATTTTTTGAGTACTATATCTTGACCAACCAGCCATAACTACTGCACCAATAAATGGTGCATATTTTGCAACCATAGATTTTCCCATTTGTTGAGTAATTTTTCCACCTAAAATTTTAATAACCTGTTGTAAAGCTCTAGCTCCAACTCTTTTAGCCATTATTTTTTGCCCTTGAATCACAAATAAGCTTGTTGCTGCACTTCCAGATGCACTAAGCATGACACCGATTATTAATTCTTTTGGAACCTCTTTATTTTGGTTATGTGCAGCTCCAATATCATGAATCATCGCCATTTGATTTCTTGTAACAGCGATTATTTCTGGTATTGTTGCTGCCATTCCCAAAGGTCCTGGAATCAGACCTGCACCACCAGATATTGCAGCATTTGTATTACTATAGTTACTAATAAGAGAATCAATATGATGTATTGATGGATTACCATTTTTTTTATACGCTTCTGCTCTTTCATTTTTGACACTATTGACAGCTTTTTCAAGCCCTTCTGAAATCTTTTCTTGTGCTGAATCTAGCATTTTTATTCCTTTGTTTTTCTTTGTAGCGATATATGTATCGTTGATTGATTGTACCTAAACGAATATCATTAATACATTAATTTAATATGTATATGTCGTTAGGAAAATAGTATGAATAGCTCAGTTGATTTGGAAGAATATAGCCAAAATATTTTAGATATAGTGTCAAAAAATGTCATCAAATATCGTAAAATTAAGGGATATACCCAAATGCAACTAGCACTTGATATTGGTATGAGTGGCGGTGCTTATCTTGGTCGTGCTGAAATCAGAAAAGAGAATCACCACTTTAATCTCGTACATCTTGCAAAAATCTCTAAAGTTTTAGATGTTGATATTGCTCTCTTTTTTGAAGATATTGAATAGTTTCTCAATTTTTAATCACAATATCATCACTTTTTCCCTCAGTAACAAGACTACGACTCACCGAATCGTACATTTTATAAGCGATTCCAAACATACCTACTAAATATAAAAGGCTCAATCCAAATCCTACTCTATAAGTGGTGGAGGTAGTAGATTCACCATCTTCAACCTCCTTATCGGTTATTTCATCTTCTGTAATTATCTTATTTTCATTTTTGATTAAATCCATTTTTTGTCCTTTTTTGTATTAAAATTCAATTGTATCACTCACGATACAATTCACCATTTAGACTGTAATATTTCCCTTGATATAAGAAAGAAATACCTGAAAATAGGCTGTTTTATGTGGTTAGAGTTTTCACTTTAAGAACTTTTTGTTTATATCCATCATCATATGTTTCATAATCTGCATTATCATAGTTTATATGGTGGTGTTGAAATATCACTTGTTCTTCTAATTGTAGATTGTGATTAAGACTTGCTATTTGTTGCTCTAGGAAATCTTGTTTATCTTCATAGTTATAAATGAAATTTGGATAAAGAGCTTTGATATTGTCTTTAATCTCTATCTCTAGTGTTACAATAACTTTCATAACATAAACTCCACTGCATCTCTAGCATTACCAGTACAAACTCCACCATCTACAATATTTTCTTCTAAATAGTTACCATCATCATTTTTGTTGGCATTAGAATATACATTGACCACATATCCACCACTTGTTGAAGAGGTAAATATTTCATAATACAAACTGTTACATTTAAACTCAACTCTTTGATAGAGGTCTAAAATTGAAGAAAGTGAGTTGATTGCAACTTCTTTATATTCACTATTTTGCAATAAAAACTCCCATCCCTCTTTTGTCCAGTTATCAAATCCTTTTTTTGCTTCATTCTCTATGTAGATATTTTGCATTATGCAGCCTTTTTGATAAGTGATAGTGGTGTAGGCTTAAAAGTCATATCTCTTTCTACTCCAATACCAAGTGAGCCTTTTATCCCTTTGAGTTCTTCTAAGCTAATATAACCAAGTTCACTTCCAAATGGTGAGATAACATATCCAAAACAGATGTCTTTATCCATTGAAAGCTCAGTAATAAACCAGCTCCAACCATCTAAAAATAGCTTTATATGGGCTATTGGGTCTGTTTGTTCCTCTGTTTCATAGAGTTTTGGGATGGTTTGTTGTAGTTCTTGTGGAATAAGTTCCATATTATTCTTTTCTCCTTTTTTATAGTTCTAAATTTTTGATAAATCCACCTACGATTTCATTTGCGATTACCTCTTTGAATTCATAATCACTAAGTAAATAAGAGTGAGATATTTTGAAGTTTTTAAAGGCTTCTAATATATTTTTCCCCTCTGCTGACCCTAAAATTTGCATATTGGTAATTTTCTTATGATTTTTATCGTAAGTGAAGCCTTCTGTGGTGAAGAAGATAAACTCCTTCATTGTTAAGCCGCTTGATTTAGGGCTTTGTACCAAGTTTTACTAGCTCCATCAAATCGGAATCCACAAGCTTTTATGCTATCTTTTTTGGCGAATTGGTCATCGCCTGAAATTATCAAATAACCGTTATCCTCGATAATCTCCAATCCAATTCTATTTAAAGATTCATATTCATACGGGTCATAGTGTGACTGTTGTTGTGGAGGAGTATTTCTCTTTGGTGGTTGTGTATTAGCTGGTTGGTTTTGATAGTTTTGTGGTTGGTTATTTCGTTGTGACTGTTGGTTCGGTGGATAGCTCGTTTGATTTTGAGATTGGTTATTTTGTGGTTGTTGGTTTGTAGTTTGTTGGTTTCTAGTTTTATCATAAAGTGATAAGCCAAATTGATTACCAAACCCCTTTAGTCCCCTTTTTATCGCATCTGTAACCGCTTCTTTACCTGCTCCCTCGTGTGCATCTGCTAGAGTTTTTGAGATTCCACTACCAAATCCAATATCTTCACGATGAACTGTTTTAGTATGATTTTCATCTTGTACTGTTAATCTTACTATGGCTCTATAGCAAATTACAGTATTTTGGTTAGAGTTAAGCTCTTCGCTCACTTGTTCAAGAGTCGTAATAGCATAGCTCCAATTCCCAAAACCAAAGATAAGGTTAGCAGTGTCTATGACATCAAACCCCTCTAAATAAGAGAGGTTCACATTCCCTTTGGAACGACTTTTTATTCTATTTGAATCTAATTCTTGATTTAATAGTTCATTTTGCTCTTTTGTAAACATAATATTTTTCCTCCTTATGCTGCTACATCTATTGTTAAAATCTCTTCAACTACTGCAATGTTTGTATTATTTGCTGTTCGTTTTTGATTGATTTTCACTTTTGCTGGTGTATTTTCTGTAATAGAGATAACATTGATAAGTGCTTTTAGCTCCTCTTGACCCTCTTTAGTGGCATAAGCTAATTTAATAGCTTCCACATCTACATCAAATTTGACATAGCCTAACTTCATTACCTCTTTTTCATCTAGGACAGTAATATCTGTTTTTACTTTTGAAGAAGCGGATGTAAGTGTAAGTGAACTGATAATATTTCCATCTATTCTATCGATACCATTTGCTAAGAAGATATCAGCTGTTAGCTCTTTGGCAATTTCAAGTGATTCACTTAGTCGCTGTTTTAGAGATTGTAAATCTTTGATATCTTTTGCAATGGTGTCTATTTTGGATTTAATTTCATTAAGAGATAATCCAATGTAATCACATCGTTGATAATATGGCTTTGTGGTATCTTCAAGGATATTTTGAAGATACTCTTTAAAAAATGTGTTTGACTTATCAAGTGAAAGATACTCTATTTGATTTTGAAGTTGGTAGTTTACAAGTTTCATCTTATTCCCCTTATGCCGCTAACTGATAATTTGGAGATTTCAAACTAGCCATCATTTGAACAGTTGAAAATAGCTCTTTATTTAATTTGAGATTCGCATCTATTGCATTGATTGCTTTTGATGTGAAATGTTTTTTTGTATCTCTATTAATCCCTTTGATTCCACCCCTTATGATTGCTTCTTGAACTCTATTAAACACATTCCATAATGTTGGTTTTTCATCTGCTGTTCTATGGATTTTTAATAGCTCATTTGAATCTATAGAGTGAATCTCTGTATCAAATCGTATATCAATCGCCGCACTTGCTAGAGAGTGTTGTTCTAGTGGAGATAATTTTATAGCTTTGAATTGCTCTATCTCTTGTTTCATTTGTGGCATAAATGATGTCACTTCATCTATCGCCATTTTTACTTTATCAAAATTAAATCCACTATGGATTATAGAATGATGAGCAAAAGTGTGTGATGGAACTACAAGCATATTGGAACAAACAAGTCTAAATATCGCTAAATCAACGATAAATGATGATGTTCTATTATGGGAATTTGTTAAAACTATATCTGCATACTCTTCACTTGCATCTGGTCTTAAAAGGTTATCTAAACTTCTAAATTGGATTATGTGTTTTTGGTATCCTTGATTATCTTCATCTCTTACTTTGCTTTCACTAGCCATTATTGGGTAGTATCCTTTTTCTCTAAAGGTATCTAGTACGGAGTATGTCGGGACAAAAGCATATCGTTCAGATACACCTGCAATTGGAGTATCTGAAAAGATTGATGGGGCTAGTTTTTCTAATTGTTCATTTGTTAATGGTTTTGGTCTTATTGACATTTTGTTTCCTTTGTTTATTGGTTTTAATTATGTGGTTAAAAGTCTTGATGACTAATCCTCTTTTGAATCTAAACTCTCTTTTAATATAGTTGCTCCAGCAATGATAATCGCAAGAACAACTGATGGGTTAATTGACATTTGTTCCTATGCTCCTTTCAATGGTTGATAGTGCAAAGTATTGATGGGATATGGGAAAATGCTAGGCTTTTTGATAATAAAAACTTTGTTTTCTTGCTCCGTTTGGTTTAGCTCTGTGGTTGTGAGCGGTTGAAGATTATCCCTGAGCCACTCTTCATAGGATAAGTTGTGTTCAAACTCTTTAGCTTGTTGGTTTGTTTGACAATTATTCATCTTCATCATACAGCTCCAAAAGGTGGTTTTTTACAAATTTGCTGATTTACAAAATGAATAGTTGTCCTTAGTAGTTTGCAAATGAGAGTTGGTGGTTTGGTATAGAACTTTTGCTCTTTGTTTTTGATCATGTTTGCTCCTTCTTTTTTTGGTTTAAAAAGTGCTACCTAGGAGTACCCGAACATTGTGGGTACTCCTAGGTTGGCTATAGGTATGATATGTGGTTGTAAAAAAGTGGAGATTAAATAGAATATTTTTAATATTATTAATGTATTATTCTTTATATATTTAGCAAATTAGCTAAATACAAAATATAAAAGGAGTTTTGTAATGATAAATTTTCTTATGTCACTTGTTCCTAAAAAAACAATGATTGAACTTTTTACCTATGCTATACGGAGTAAAAGAACAATAGATGAAATAACATCACAGGTTGCACACAGTTGTGAAAAAAATGGTTTTGCACTAGTTCACCAATATGCATACCATGAAGTAGTTGCTTCCAAAGGATTTCCGATACAAAGGGAAGTGTATATTTATGAAATTTGTCAAGCAAAATTAGCTTCAATGATGCTTACAACAAATCCATATTTTGCACCTTTTATGCCTTGTAGGATTGCAGTGTATCAAAATGATGGGTATCGTACAATCACCACACAAAATATGGAAATGATGCTGGAACTTATAAAAAATCAAAAAGAATTGCATTTTGAAGCTACAAAACTTTTTGATAGCCTTAAGAATATGATGAATGAACTAAAAGGATAATCAATGGAAACTTTATTTATTTTAAATCAACAACCTTACGATGGAACAGATGTTATTTGGAACGCTTTACGACTTGCTACAACTTTACACAAAAAAGGGGAAGTGGTCAAGATATTTTTGATGAATGATTCTGTCGATTTGGCAAGGGATACGACCAAAAAACCTGATTTTTATGAATTTGATTTGGTTTCAATGCTTAAAAAGCTCTATTTGGATGGAGTAGAACTTAAAGTGTGTGGTACTTGTATGGTGAGATGTGGGCTTAATAAAAATCAACCATATTTTAGTGAAGATATCAAAGGGACGATGGATGATTTGGCAAATTGGGTTATACAATCACAAAAAGTATTGACTTTCTAATGAATCCTATCCCATACGAAAAATTCAAAAAAGCAGTTGAACTTTTTGATGTTGTTTACAAAGCGGATAAAAATAGTATCAAAAAAAGATATCTAGAACTTTCAAAACTCCACCATCCTGATACGAAAAATGGAGATACAGAAAAATTTCAAGAGATAAATAATGCTTATAAATTGCTCTTAGAGTATATTGAAAATTATCGATTTTCTCTTACAAAAGAGGAGTTTGAAGAGCAGTACCCATTTTCACAAAATCCTTCTAAAGATTGGTTTTATAGTGTTTAAAGTATTTGCTATTTGGCGATATAATTTTTCATAAACAAATGATTTACTTTCGTTTACCTTTACTTGGGTAAACACTTACCCTCATCTTTTATACTTTCATTACAAAACAACAAAAAGGATAGAAGATGAAAAAAAATCAATTTGCAGTAGCACTATTAGGAGCAGTCTTATCTGTTTCTTTATTTGCTGAAGAAAAAACAGCAGAAGAACTTGTAAAGTCAATGAAAAAAGAAGATATTACCTATAGACAGCTTATGAACGGTATGGCGATGGCAAAAAATAATATCGACAACGGTATAATTGGTATGAATAAAATGTTAGTTAATAGAGGGATAGATTTTATACGAACTCATCCAGCTCCAAGAGCTAAACCTTGGGTGATTATGGGTAAAGATGACCAAGAAGGTTTTAAATCTATGCTTGTGTTTTATGATAAAAAGATGGATGAAGATGTAGAAGCTATTGAAAAAGCGGTCAATAAAAAAGATTGGCAAAAAGCTTTAGAAGCTTCAAATGAACTAAGTAATAGTTGTCTTTCTTGCCATGTGGTGTATAAAGATAAAGTCCAATATATTATGGAGTAAATGTTGCAGGTAGTAAAATGTTAAAAATACTTTTAATAGAAGACGATTTAGAGTTTGCAGAACTAATCAATAATTTTTTATCCACAAGAAGTATTCAAACAGATATTTGTGATGACCCTTTTAAAGCACTTATAATAAACCTTAATGATTATGATTTAGTTCTTTTAGATTTAGGACTTCCAGGGATTGACGGTTTAGAGATTGCAAAAGAGTTTAGAAAAAAAAGTAAGATTCCAATCATAATATCAAGTGCTAGAAGTTCAATAACTGATAAAGTACTTGGTCTTCAAATAGGAGCAGATGATTATCTTCCAAAACCTTATGACCCAGATGAGCTTTATGCAAGAATCATTAGTCTTATTAGAAGAGCAAAAGATTTTCAAGAAGATAATCAAAAAACCCAAAAAGTTTTTGAGATAGATGAAAATAGTAGAGATATAAAATATCGTGGTAATAGTCTTTTTCTAACCGAAGCAGAATTTGAAGTGTGTGAAGCTTTAGTAAAAAATTATAGTTCAGTTGTTTCAAAAGAGCAGTTGCTATACGGTTCGCCATCAATCCAATCTGGTGATGGAAAAAGTTTGGAGATGATTATTAGTAAAATTAGACAAAAAATTAAGCCATTTTCAGATGCAAATCATATCGTATCACTAAGGGGAAGGGGATATAGAATTGTTGAATAATATAAAGAACTCACTTATCAAACAAATAAAATATCTTTTTTTACTTTCATTTCTAGCGATAATTTCCCTTTGGATATTTTTTTATTTACAACAAAAACATCAAAATGAAGAACATCAAATTGCGAGATATTTTAGTATTATAAGTTCATTACAACCCTTGATTATGGAGTCGTATGATTTTAAAGACAACAACTTAAAAGAGTTTAATATGAAGCTTTATCCAAATAAAAATCTAAATAATAAAAAACTTTTATTTCAAAGGGGTGATAGCAAAAAAGGATTTGAAGTTTATAAAGTGGAACAAAAAATTGTTATTTATATTTATAATCCTATGGGTGAACTTTATCTTGAAGATTTACAAGAAAATGGTAACTATATTTTTATACATATAGTATTTATACTTCTTTTGATGATACAGTTTCTTTTATATTTTATGCTCCAAAAATCACTAAAACCCCTTCAAATTATCCATAATAAACTCAAAAATCTTCAAAGTGGAGATATGTCTTTACTTGAATATTCTTCCAATTATGATGAGATAAATCAAATTATCATCTCTTATAACAATTCCATCAAAGAGCTAGAATATATACTAGAAACAAGAGAGATGTTTAATAAAATTTTTACGCATGAGCTTAAAATGCCAATAGCAAAAGGGATGTTTTATCTTAAACTTGAACCCTCATATGAGGTGAATGAAAAAATGAGAAAACTTATGCAAAGACTTAATAGTGAACTTGATGAATTTGCTATTTTAGAGAGTTTGATAGTTCATAAAGATAAAATTGAACAAAAAGAACACAATTTGTTAGAACTTTTAAACAGTGCAATGCAGAAATTAGGAATAGAAAAAAAAGAGAATATTAATATTGTAGCTGATGAAAATTATAAAATTTTTGGAGATAGCGAACTTTGGATAATATGCTTTAAAAATTTACTTGATAATGCTCTTAAATATTCTACTGATAATCAAGTGATAGTAGATTGTGATGAAAATGGAATCAGATTTATAAATCAAGGAGAGCCACTTCCTATTGCTATTTCAAGTGATTTAAAAAGTTGGAAAATAGATAAAACAAAAAGACACAAAAGTTCAACTGGATATGGATTTGGACTGTTTATTATAAAAAATATCGTTAGAATAAACGGATATTCTTTAGAGTATCACTATGAAAATAACAATAATATTTTAGGAGTTAAAAAATGTATTATGCAATAAAAATATTGATTTCAGCCATCTTGATAGTGGCAATTTCTGAACTTTCAAAAAAGAGTTCACTTCTAAGTGCAATATTAGCTTCTATCCCATTGGTTTCGGTTATGGCATTTATTTGGCTCTATGTTGATACAAAAAATATAGATGCTATCTCAAAGCTTTCAACCTCAATCTTTTGGTTAGTGATACCATCTTTGGTACTTTTTGTATCTTTGCCTATCTTGTTAAAATTTACAAATTTTTATTTAGCTTTATTTGGTGCGATAGTCTTAACAATACTAGCATACTACATTATGATATTTTTTTTAGAACGATTTGGGATAGCATTTTAATGTTAAATCAGTTTGGTAGTCTTAAAAATAGAATGAATGAACTAAAATGATAATTGGTTTTATAGTGTCTAAAGAACTTGCTGTGTCGCTGAAAAATTATCTACAAGGGTTGTAAAACAACTTGAAAGTTCTTCAATAATTTGAAGGTTTGGTTCGATGTAGATTTTATTTCCTCGTTTTGTCATTGTAATGATTTTGGCATCTTTGAGTTCTTTAAGATGTTTGGATATCGTTGGCAGAGCAAAATCAAAATGTTGAGCTATTGTTGCAACACAAGTCGCTTGTCCCACTTTTGGAGTGTATGGTTTATTATTATCAATCGAACAAGTATAACCACCTGTAAAAACATTTTTAAATATCAAAAATCTTGTTTCATTCCCTAAAGCTTTAAATATTTTTATTTTCTCTTCCATAGTAAGCATAATGTACAACCTCAATTTTAAATTACTCATATCATAACATAAAATTATTTTTGTAAAGTTTATTAAAATATATTTAATCTATTTCGCTAATTAGCTAAATACACTTGACAAGCTTAAGAAGTTGTACTATTATTTCAAAATCTTATACGAAAAAAGGGAAAAGTTTATGAAAAAGATTGTTTTTATTTTGGCTATTGTTGGCTCATTGTTTGGATTAGAAATTCCTAAAAATCACCTTGTAACTACAGATTGGTTGACAAAGAATATTGACAATCCAAAGTTAAAAATTGTTGATACACGAGAGAAAAAAGAGTACGATTTAGGACATCTTAAAAATGCTCTTCATATTCCAAAAAGTGCTTATTTTCAAGGAAAAGTTGATGGTGTTTTTAAACTTTATAGTACACCTGAACAAATGACTGAAATTTTCCAAAATAATGGAATAAAAGAGGATGATATTGTATTATTTTATAGTGCTGGGATAAAAGATGAAGATTTTGGCGATGGTGCAAGTGGGTTGTGGAATGCTTGGATATATGGATTTGAAAATAGTATCATTTTAAATGGTGGCTATGCAAAATGGATTTATGAAAATAAACCCGTTACCATAGAACTTCCACAGATTATAAAAAGTGATTTTGAATTTGCAACTTACAAAAAAGGTTCACTCTCTTCGATAGTAGATATTTTGGATGCTATTTATGATGAGGAGATTCAAATTAGTGATGCAAGAGTTTCAAATCCTTATCTTGGAAAAGATACAAACAAAGAATTAGCAAGATTTGGTAGAATACCAACTGCAAAACTTACTCCAGTTGTACGACATGTGAAGTTGGTTAATAATAAATATTATGAAATAGTTACCCCAGAGGAATCTAAAAAAGCATTTACCAATAATGGTTTTGGAATTGAACTGAATAAACCTTTGATACTATATTGCAACACAGGGCATAAAGCTAGAGGATTATGGTTTGTTGCAAAGTTTCTTGTAAATATGAATAATGTAAGTATCTATGATGGTGGCATTGTAGAATACTCACGAAGTAATTTTAAAATGGAAACTGGTGAGCCAACAGAGTAAAACAAGATAAAAAAAGGTCATACAATAATGATACAAACAATAAAAGAAGAGATAAAAAAAGTAATCGTAGGGCAAGATGACCTTATCAATGGGATGCTTATGGCACTTTTTTGTGAGGGGCATATTTTTGTTGAAGGGATGCCAGGGTTAGCAAAAACAACCGCTATCAATTCTTTGGCTAAATCTTTAGGGTTCTCTTTTAAAAGGGTACAGTTTACCCCAGATTTGCTTCCAAGTGATATAACAGGGAGTGAAATACTAGATCTTAAAAATAATGATTTCAAAATCAAACATGGACCAATTTTTGCTAATCTTCTTTTAGCAGATGAGATAAATCGAGCGGGAGCAAAAGTACAATCAGCACTTCTTGAAGCTATGGCAGAAAAACAAGTTACTATTGGTGATGATACTTTTAAACTTCCATATCCTTTTATGGTTTTAGCAACTGCAAACCCAGTAGAACAAGAGGGGACATACGAACTTCCTGAAGCATCTCTTGATAGATTTATGTTTAAAATCAAAGTTTCCTATAATACTATTGAAGAGGAATTTGAAATAGTTCAAAGAGTTGCTAAAAAAGGATTTGAGACTATTAATAAAGTTCTTGGATTTGATGATTTTATGATTATAAAACAAAAAATAAAAGATGTTCATATCGATGATGAATTATCTCGTTATATCTTAGAGATAATCTTCGCTACAAGAAATCCAGAACTGTATGGTCTTTCTGAATTGAAACAGTATATTGACTTTGGAGCAAGTCCAAGGGCAAGTATTGACCTTTATAAAGCATCAAAAGCTTATGCTTTTTTAGAGGGTAAAGAGTTTGTTACCCCTTATGATATCTCTAAAGTTGCTTTTCTTGTTCTTCGTCATA
>JAQUAG010000011.1:0-2505 GCA_028687375.1 Arcobacteraceae bacterium
GTACCATCTCTTACATCAGATAATTTTCCCAATTTTTTATCTTCCCACTCAGGAAACTCACTTCCATCATCATCTTTAAATCTAATCTCTTGATTAAATATTTTATTCATTACACCTTTTTTATATTCTTGAAGTAATGTTTCTTTTTTTGTTAATTGTTCTATTTTTGTATCAACTGATGTTAGAAAAGAAGCTATTTTTTCTTGTTCTGGTTTTGAAGGTAAGTTTACTTTAACAGCATTAACTAATTCACTACTTATATTACTAACAACGCCTCCTGCAGCTAATCTTTTATATTGCTTTTGTATCCATTCTGAACGAAGTATTTGATATAAATATGATTTATGAAAATAATTCTCATATTCTTTTATAACAAACCAACCATCATGAATGTATCCATTAATATTAAGTATGTATGGTTTTCCATAACTCATAGAATTTGAAAGAATTATATCTCCAATACTAACTTTTCTTGATTTTAATGCACCTTCTTTTGTAATTTTTTCTTCAGTAAAATTAATATAAGTATCATTTGATTTTGTATCACCAATTTTAATCCAATTTACTCCATCATCTGATTTCGTAACATATTTAATGATTGGTCTTGGCGAACTTCCTCTTTGCAATTTAACTAATTTCTTAAATGTATCTTTCTTCCACTCCCCACCAAACTCACTAAATCTCAATTTAGGTACATTACTCATAACAACATCCTAAAAAGGTGTAGAGATATTTAATTCTCTACAAAACGATGCAATAGTTTCATTTGTTGCTTTCATATCATCTTCTAAAGCTTTTAAATCATCTGAAACTCTATTCAAATCAATAACATCATCTTCTTCAAAAGTATCAACATATCTTGGGATATTTAGATTGTAGTCATTTTCTTTTATTTCTTCTAAACTAGCTTTATAAGAGTATTTATCTTCTTCTTTTCTGTTTGTATAAGTATCAATGATTTTTTCAATATCTTCTTCTCTTAAAACATTTTGATTTTTTACTTTTTCAAAATGTTTTGAAGCATCAATAAAAAGTACATCATCACTATCTTCACGACACTTTTTAAAAACTAAAATACAAGTGGGGATAGAAGTTCCATAAAAAATATTTGCAGGTAATCCAATAACAGCATCAAGATAGTTTCTATCTTCAATCAAATATTCTCTTATATGCCCCTCAGAACTTCCACGAAAAAGTACACCATGGGGAAGAACTACTGCCATAGTTCCATTATCATCAAGATGATGAATCATATGTTGTACAAAAGCAAAATCAGCCTTTGATGAGGGTGCTAGTTTTCCGTATTGTGAAAATCTATCATCACTTAAGTGAAGCGGATTTGCTGACCATTGAGCAGAAAATGGTGGGTTAGCCACGATTGCTTCAAATTTTTTATCTAAATGTTGTGGATGTTCTAGTGTATCTTCTTGTTTTAGGTCAAACTTTCTATAGTGAACATCATGCATTATCATATTCATACGAGCAAGGTTAAATGTAGTTCTATTTAACTCTTGTCCATAAAAGTTTGATACATCTTTAACCTCTTTTGCTACACGAAGAAGAAGTGAACCAGAACCACAAGTTGGGTCATAAACTGATTTTAGTTTTGTTTTTCCAGAAGTTACGATTTTAGCAAGGATTTTTGAAACTGCTTGAGGTGTATAAAACTCCCCTGCTTTTTTACCTGCATTTGAAGCAAACTGAGCGATTAAATACTCATAAGCATCACCTAATACATCTCTATCGTGGTTTTTAAGCTCAAAGTTTATATTATCAAGATGAGCCAAAACTTTTGCTATGAGAGTATTTTTTTGTTCTTCACTACGACCAAGTTTTTTAGAAGTTAAATCAATATCAGAAAACAAATCTTCAAAATCATCTTCACTCTCATGCCCCATAGTTGAAGATTCAATATTTCTCAAAATCGTAGTTAAATCTTCAAGTATAAAGTTATTTGTATCACCATTTCCTCTTTGAGCCACTGCTGAAAAAAGTTCAGTTGGTTTTAGAAAATATCCAAGTTGTTCGATAGAGTCTTCTTTGATAGCATCAAAATATTGTGCATCTTTTTTTTCATCAAGTGAAGTATAGATAAGTTTATCTTCTTCTAAAAGGTCATTTGCATAAGTTTCCATTTTTTCAGATAGATATTTATAAAAGATAAATCCAAGGATATAATCCCGAAATTCATCCGCATCCATCTTACCTCTTAGAGTATTTGCTATATTCCAAAGCTGTTGTTCTAATCTTTTTTTATTTTCTTCACCCATATATTTACAAAACCTTTATTATTTAAAGCAATTATTTTACTCAAACTATCTGAACTTTTGGCTTATAGTCTAAAAAGAGTTTTTGTATTGAACCCACGCAATTGATTGACTTTTTGGAATCTCTTTGATATAATCCTTTCACAATTCGCCTACGGGCACACCCACTTTTTTAAGTGGGGCCAAATAACTTTTTTGACTTTTCTATAATAATTGTAAAATCATCTTTGTGCATCAT
>JAQUAG010000011.1:2605-64630 GCA_028687375.1 Arcobacteraceae bacterium
ACTTTTTGGAATCTCTTTGATATAATCCTTTCACAATTCGCCTACGGGCACACCCACTTTTTTAAGTGGGGCCAAATAACTTTTTTGACTTTTCTATAATAATTGTAAAATCATCTTTGTGCATCATCCCTATTTTATTCATAATTCTTTTTATACTAAATACTTTTACTTGTAAGATTAATGCAGAAACTAATAAAGCTTTTTTATCACTATCTAAATATGTAAAACTATGAAAATAATCATTATTTTCTCGTATAGTTGTGGTAGTTGGTATTCCTAAAAATAACTCATGAGTGAGCTTTCTTACGATTATAACAGGTCGTGCAAAATTTTCGCCCTTTCCATTTTGTTCAAACCCGATATTTTGCCCCATATTTACCCAGAATATTTCTCTTGGTTTTATACCTAAATTTCTTTCATTTTTATTTATCTCTTTTTTAACTTCATTCCATTCATCATAAATCTTTTCTATCACAACATCCCCTCATCCCTAAAACTCAAAAAACTCTCTTTTGTAAATATCACATGATCAAGCAACTCTATCCCCAAAATTTTTCCAGATTCTTGTAGTCTTTTGGTCACTTGAATATCCTCTTTGCTAGCTTCTAATATTCCACTTGGATGGTTGTGAGCCACTATGATACTAGCACATCTATTTTCAACAGCGGGGGCGAATACTTCCCTTGGATGTACTAGGCTTTGGTTGAGAGTCCCTATTGTTATGATTCTCGTTTCACACAAACGATTTGCACCATCAAGATAGAGTGCCAAAAAATACTCTTGCTTTTTATCTTTGTAACCTCCTAGTTCCTCATACACTTCACTTGCATTTGTAATTTTTTTGTTTTGTTTGATGAGATATCTTCTAGATAATTCGATTGCAGATATGATTTGACTTGCTTTTGCTATTCCTAGCCCATGAATCGATAAAAGTTTCTCTAAATTGAGTTTTTCAAAATCCTCTTCAAGGAGTTTTACTATCTCTTTTGAAAGGGCAAAAACATCTTTTCCTTGTATCCCACTTCCTAAAAGTATTGCGACTAATTCATAGTCTTTTAAAGCTTTCGCACCTTTTGCAATCAGTTTTTCCCGTGGTTTGTCAAAACTATTGAGTTGATTGATAGATTTCATAAACTTCCCCCTCATTTATAATAAAAAAGTTTACCCTAAAAGTTTAAATCTGATTAAAAACATTACAATTTGCCATATTTTTATCACTAAATCGTTACAATAACCCTATGAAAAACAGAATCTTTACAACTTTTACAACGATAGAAGATAAGAATATCGCTTATCATGTCACAGATGATTTTACAAGTGTCGATAAGGCGAGGGAACAACTTGCTATGAAATACAACTACGACCGTACAAAACTCAAATATATGGAGCAAATCCATTCAAATATCGTCCAAATAGTGACTGCCCAAACAAATCTTTATAAGTGTGATGGACTTGTGACGAATCTACCAAACACTCCACTTTTAGTTATGGTTGCTGACTGTATCCCTATTCTTTTTTATGATGAAAAGAAACAAGTTATTGGTGTTGCTCATGCTGGGAGAAATGGAACTTATCTTGATATTGTTTCAAATGTATGTAAGATAATGATTGGGGATTTTAATTGTGAAGCTGGAAATATTCAAGTTATTTTAGGACCTAGTATCCAAAAATGTTGCTATGAGGTTTCGCAAGAGTTAGCGAATATTGCACGAGTAAATTTTGGTGAAGATGTGGTTAGTGAAAGATTTATAGATTTGCAAATGATAAATAAAAAACAACTTCTAAAAAATGGACTCAAAGAGAAAAATATAACTATCTCAAATATTTGTACAAAATGCTCAAATGAAAACTATTTTTCGTATAGAAAAGATCCTAAATGTGGAAGATTTGGGGGAGTTATAATGTTAAATTCTCAAGAATAAGCTAGTGCTTATCCGTGACAACCAACCCCTGTATATGTAGCATATGCTTTGTTAAGCTCAATTATAAGTCTATCTATATCAAGTGGTTTTTCTAAATCATCTGGAATATCAATATAAAAAACAGAACCATCTTTATTGATAAGGAAAAGCCCTTTTGTAAGCTTATTTTTCAAAGTTCCATCTACTATTTTCATCCCATACATATTTCCAAATTCATCTTCACTATCAAAAACTATTTCAAATTTTTCTAGTCTATTTTTTAAAACAACTTTATCTGCCATCTCAACATCAAAAATAAAAAAACAATTTAACGGCACTTGGATAGTTTTTAGTAAACTATCAAGTTTTAGTATCTCATCTACAAAACCATTTCCAAAATAAGGAAATGATACAAATAGACTCATAGATTTATCGCTGTGGCTTCTTTGTAAAGTCACTTTATGCCCGTGTAAATCTTCAACTACAACATTCTCAGCCATATAACCAACATCTATAAAATCATCGCAAAGTTCAAATTCTTCATTTTTATAAATCATAAAAGTTCTCCTAATTCTATAAGCTCTATAAATAGAGGCTATTTTAATCCATACATTTTTATTTTGTATCCAATTTGTCTAAGGGTAATCCCTAGTTGTTTTGCTGCTTCTGTTTGATTGTTTTTACAATCTCTTAGAGCTTTTTCAATTGCTTCTTTTTCAATATCCTCTAAAGTTTTATTTTCCATAGGGATAGTTTTATACTCATCTATTAAAGTTTTATTGTTTAGTGCTGGGAGTAATAGTAACATATCAGTTGCACTAATACCATCTTCATCACCCATCAAAACAATTCTTTCAATTGTATTTTCTAGCTCTCTTACATTTCCAGGCCAAGGATAACTCATCAATTTATCCATCGCTTCATCAGTGATAACAACCCTTTTTTTGTGGTTTTTCATACTTCTTTCTAGAAAAAAGTTTACAAGAAGTTTGATATCTTCTCCCCTTTCTCGTAGAGGTGGCAAATCAATAGGGATAACATTAAGACGATAATATAAATCTTCTCTAAAAGTTCCATCTTTTACCATTTGCTCTAAATTTCGATTTGTAGCAGCTACTAGTCTTACATTTACTTTAATAGTTTTGCTTCCACCAACTCTTTCAAACTCTCTCTCTTGAAGAACTCTTAAAAGTTTTACTTGAGCAGATGAGCTAATATCACCTATCTCATCTAGAAAAAGTGTACCGCCATCAGCTAGTTCAAATCTCCCTTTTCTTGTCTCTTTTGCATCTGTAAATGCCCCTTTTTCATGACCAAAAAGTTCACTTTCAAGTAAAGTATCAGTAATTGCAGCACAATTTAATTTGATAAATGGCTCTTCACATCTTTTACTTCTTTTGTGAATCGAAGCAGCAACAAGCTCTTTACCTGTACCTGTTTCTCCTCGAACTAAAATAGTTACATTACTTCCAGCAATTCTGTCTATGACTTTATAGACATCTTCCATTTTTTGACTTGTACCTATAATATCTCCAAAATTATGCACTTTTGAATCCCATTCCATTTTGTAATATAGTTTTAATTCTTTTAACCTTTCTTTATCTTGCTCAACAACAATATGTGAGTGGATAAATTGAGCAAATAATGTACTTGTGATAGATAAAATTCTCACAGTTTCATCAAATCCTATTTGAGTTGATTTTGTTAGATTTGCAGCTAATACCCCAAATACTTTATTGTCCACAAACATAGGTACTGCGATATAAGAGATAGTATCATTATTTCTATTTCCTGATTTATTTAAAAACAATATGTCATTGTGAATATTTTCAATAACAACTGGTTCACCACTTTTAGCTGCAAGTCCAGTTGCACCCTCTCCCAGTCGATATTCTGATATAACTTTTTGATGCTTATTAAAATTGATAGATGCATAGATATTTAGCATTTCATCTTCAAGTTTATAAATTACACAATTTTGAAGATTGAGTGTATTTTTAAGTGCTAAAAGTGATTTCTCTAGAGAATTTTCGATATCTCTAGAATCTGCTATCAAAGTTGCTATATCATATAAAACTGTTAATTCTTTTTGTGTCAAACATACGTCACATTGTTTATTCATAGTCTTTACTCCCTTATACCAAATAGTATTTATTTTCAAACTAATTTCAATAATATTTGTTTATTTAGTAAGGTAGTATAGCTTATAATGTTTATAACATATTCAAATATACTGTATATTTTATAATCAATCGCTTATTTTTTTACAGCTTTCCTCTTTTGGAAGTTTTTTTATACTTGGTTCTATCCACCAGATTTCACCATTACTCAGTTCAACCTCTCCACCCCATTTCTCTTCACTATCAAACTCTATTTTTTCAATTGTTTCTTCCATATCTTTTTTTGCAATATAAAATATAATTTCCCCATTTTTTTCACTTAACATAACTTTTGCCACTTTTTAACTCCTTAAAATTTGTCCCAAATTTGAAGGGACCTATTATTTTTTCTCTTCTTTAAACGATGGAAATAATTCCATCTAAAGAAGCAAACCCTAAAGAGAGAAACGAGTTTCTCTTACTTCACCACATTTTGTAAAATTTGTCCCAAATTTGAAGGGACCTATCATTTTTTCTCTTCTTTTCACGATGGAAATAATTCCATACCATTGTTTCACATTTTTATCATCGTAATGTAATTACATTGCAATATATGTTCCCCTCTTGTAAAGCATTATCTTAAAGGATAAATGGTAACATCCTTTAAAAAAATACTGGATAGATTATGTTGCTTCATTTTAAAAAAATTCTTATTTATTGTTTACTTTTTATAGCTTCAATTGTGTATGCTCAAGAGGAAAAGATTTTTACTCCGCAAGAACTTCAATGGATTGCTAAAAATCCAACTATCACTATAAATATGCTCAATGATTACAAACCATTTTCTTATATAGAGGAGAATGAACACAAAGGTTTTAGTGTCGATTTACTCACTCGGGTTTCCCAAATTAGTGGGCTTAAATTTGATATCAAAACTTCAAATTGGGATATTGCACTCAAAAACTTTTCACAAGGGAAGGCTGATATGATAAGTGAAATATCTTTGAATGATGAGAGGAAAAAATTTTCACTTTTCACAAAACCTTACTATGAGATACCCGTTTTTATTTTTGGTTCAAAGAACAACAACTATAAAAATAACAATTCATTAGAAAATAAAAAAATAGCTATTACCAAAGATGTTTTTTATAAAAAGACTTTACAAGATTTAGGACTCAATATTGTAGAGTATCAATCAAGCTATGAGAAAGCTAAAGCTGTTAGAAAAGGGGAAGCTGACTATTTTCTTGATGCATATATAAGTGGAAAATCAACTATAGATGAGAATAGTTTTAATTTAATTGCACTTGATGAATACTCAAAACTTGCAAAAGAGGATTTACGATTTGCTATCCACAAAAGTAAGCCAATACTACTTTCAATCATCTCAAAAACACTCAATTCAATCCCTTCAAGTGAACTTATAAATCTTTCAAATAAATGGATGATAAATGCACAAGATACTTTTTCAAAAACAAATATTAAGTTCACAAAAGAGGAAGAAGATTATCTCAAAAGTATGCCAGTAATCACCTACAGTGAAGTTGATTGGCACCCTTTGTCTATTATTGAGAACAATACAATGCAAGGGATTATGGGAGATTATCTATCGTTAGTTGCAAATAGAACTGGTATTGTATTTCAATTTGTTCCATCAAAATCTTGGCCAGATGTTTTAGAAAAATTTAAAGAGAAAAAAATAGATTTAGTTCCAGGTGTTGGTTCTAGTGAAGAGGAAAAAAGTCTAGGTTTAATCAGTACAGAATATGCAACATATCCTATGGTGATAGTTACAAATCAAAAATATACATATGTAGAAAATTTATCAGCTTTAAAAAATAAAACTGTAGCCGTTCCAAAATACTATACAAGTTATAACTTTATAAAACAAAACTATCCTGATATAAAAATATTAGCGACTACTGATATACCAGAGGCTTTATTGAAAGTAAAAAACGGTGAAGCAGATGCTTTTGTTGGGCATATTGCAACTTCACTTTTTTATATCTCAAAACTTTATTTGAATGATTTAAAAGTGGCTGGTACAACAGATTTCAATTTTGAACACCACTATCTAATCCAAAGAGAAAATCCTTTACTTTTATCTATTATCAATAAAACATTTAACTCTATAACACCTCAAGAGAAACAAAATATCTACTCAAAATGGCTACAAACAACGATTATGAAAGAGACAACCAACTATATATATTTGTATATTGCCCTTATTATTATTGTTATACTTATCTCTTTTTTTACATATAGACAAAAAATACTCAAAAAATACAATAAGGAATTGGCAGAATCATATACAACAATAGAGGGTATTTTAGATGCAACGGTTGAGGGGATTATCATCATTAAAGATAATCGTTGTATTGATGTTAATCAATCAGCGTTAGACCTTTTTAAAATGCCAACAAAAGAGGATGCTTTAGGGAGAAAAATTTTTGATTTTATTGATGATCATTCATTGGCACTTGCCAAAAAGAATCTTTTACAAGAGAAATCAGAACCATCTGAATTAACTCTAAAAAGATCAGATAATACACTTTTTGTAGGGATGGTGAAAGGGACAAATCTAAAATTAAAAGAGAATCAAATAAGAGTTGTTTCCGTTGTAGATTTGACAGAGATTAAACAAAATGAAAAAGTCTATTTAGAACAAGCCAAACTAGCTTCGTTAGGTGAAATGATAGGAAATATTGCACACCAATGGAGACAACCACTCTCTGTGATTACAACGAGTGCTACTGGATTAAAAATGCAAAATGAATTTCAATTATTAACAGATGAAAAGATAAATGCTCATTGTGATACTATCAATAACAATGCACAATATCTTTCAAAAACAATTGATGACTTTAGAAACTTTATAAAAGGGGATAGACAAAAAATACTTTTTAATATGAAAGATACTATAGATAGCTTTTTAAATTTAATTCAAGGCTCACTAAAAAATCACAATATTACCCTTGTACATAATACCCAAGAGGATATCTCTATTCATGGTTATCCAAATGAATTAATTCAATGCTTTATGAATATTTTTCACAATGCAAAAGATGCCCTTACAAGTGTACAAGAGGAAAAATATATTTTTATTTCCTCTTCTATGGTAAAAAATAGTGTAACAATAACTATTCTAGATAACGCTGGTGGGATAAATGAAGAGATAATCGATAAGATTTTTGAACCATATTTTACAACAAAGCACAAATCCCAAGGGACAGGATTGGGACTCCATATGACTTACAATCTAATCGTAAATGGAATGAATGGGACAATCGAAGCATCAAATAAAGAGTTTCAATACAACGATAAAAATTATAAAGGAGCTTTATTTACAATAAAATTAGAAGATTTAGCTTAGTAATTTTCTTCTAATTTTACTCCAAAGATTATTTCCCTCAAACCAAAGTTTAAAATACCCTTTTTGAAATTCGTGTACTAAAATAGATTTTTTCATAGTAGCATCCTCTTGTGGATAATCATCTCTACTATGTGCCCCACGACTTTCTTTCCTTTTTCTAGCACTTAGCACTATAGCTTCAGCAATTTCAAGAGCATTTTTAAGTTCAAGTATCGCTATAAGCTCTACATTATTCCCTTTACTTTTATCGATACAATGGAGATTTCCAGCCTCTTTTCGTAAATACTTCAAATAATCAAATGCTTGAATAAGTTTCTCTTTGTTTTTATGGATACCACAAAGTTCAAACATTGTTTTCCCAAGTGTTATTCGCATTGCATTAAAATTTTTTGTTGTTTGTGAAGAAAAAATCGTATCTACTACTTTTATATCACGAGCTACTATCTCATAATCAATTGGTAAAAACTTTTTATTTTGTGAAAACTTTAAAGCTTCGATACCAGCTAACTCTCCAAAAACAGCACCCTCTAAAAGCGAATTTCCACCAAGTCTATTTGCCCCATGTACTCCGTTATTTGCACACTCTCCACATACAAACAACCCTTTTAAATCTGTGCTTGTCATTTTGGCTTCTATTCCACCCATTGTATAATGAGCCACTGGCTTTATCTCTAAAAGCTCTTCACAAACATCAATTCCAGCTTGAGCATAAGCACTTTTATAAAGTGATGGAAGTTTTGTTTCGATATGTTCACGACTTAAATGTCTCAAATCAATATAGACTTTTTGCCCATTGTTGATTTGTTCCGTAATCGCTCGACTTACTACATCTCTTGTATCAAGTTCATTGACAAATCTATTCCCATCACTATTTACTAAATATCCACCCTCACCTCGTGCAGCTTCACTTACAAGATAACTTGTTTTTGGCATACCTGTTGGATGAAATTGTACAAACTCCATATCTTTAAGATTGAGTCCAGCACGAAGAGCAACTGCTAATAAATCCCCTGTATAGTCACTTGCATTTGTAGAAAAACCTCTATAAATCCCAGCATATCCACCACCAGCAAAAACAACAGATTTAGCAGGATACACTACAATTGAACTATCAAAGCGTCTTATACTTACAACTCCACTTACACTATTGTCAAGTTTAGTTATATTCATTACAAAATTGTTTACTAAAAACTCAACACCTACACTTTTGGCTTTTTTGATAAGTGTTGCTGTTATTGCACTTCCTGTTTTATCTCCAACATAACAAGTTCTTTTGCTACTTCCACCACCAAAACTTCTTTGTGCTATTGAGCCATCTTCATTTTTATCAAACTCTACACCGTAACTTACAAGTTTTTCAACTATTCGCCCAGCATTTTTACACATATACATAATAGCTTTGAGATCTTCTAAACCTTTTGCACTTTCAACTGTATCTTTAATATGTTTTTTTATCTCTTCATTATTTGAAGAATCCAAAACAGCATTTATTCCACCACTTGCAAGGGAACTATTTGATTTAAAAATATTCCCTTTGGTGATAAGTGCCACTTTATTATGGGCAGTTTTTGCCTCAATAGAAGCCATAAGCCCTGCAATTCCACCACCAACAACTACTACATCATAAATCATATTTTATTTTTCACTTTTATTTTTATTTTTATTTACAACTATAAACTAAAAATTATAGTCTAAAGAGCAAGTCATATTTAGCTCTTGGTACTGCTCTTACTTTTGCTATTTCACAATTTTCTTTGATATGTTTTGGAACAATTGAGCCAAATAAACTACTTACTATTGTAGGAGTTGAACGGACAAATTGCAATGCCAAACCAACATCATTTTTAATAGTCATCGTATCATCAAGGATAACTCCAACTTCAGCTGTAAATGGTTTTTGGAAAAGCTTTCTTTGTAAAAGTGATGATGAGCTAATTATCCCCATTTTAAGTCTATGCGCTGCTTGCATAATCGTACACTCTTCCCCTTTTACTTTTTGTGTAAGGAGTGTATATGGAGCAGTTTTTCCCATATTAAATGGAAATTGAATATATTTAAATCTATGATTTTCTCCACCCACTTTTTCTGCACACTGTACTAATTTTTCTAAGCTTAGAAGTTCATCACTTCTTTCGCTTGTAAAACCATTCCACACTGCAACTCCATAATACTTTAAGAGTCCAATATCAGCTAATTTTTCAAATCTTTTGAAGATTTTTTCTATAAGTTTATAAAACTCTTTTTCACCCAATCTTTGAAGTTGCATCTCTGGATTGTGTAGATAATAGATATCAAAACTTTTCACTCCAACATGAGCCAAACTTCTTTTTAAACTCCACTCTAAAAAATCAGGTGTCATACAATGTTGGTCTAATTCAATATCATCTAATGTAGCTAATTTTGTCTTGATGATATTTTCTTCTATCCAAGTGTATGGATTTTGCGGAAATGGATACTCAAGTTGGATAAAGCCACCTTTAGAACAAACGATAAGCTCTTCTCTTTTTATCTCATCTCCAAGTTCTTTTAAAGCAACTCCTATCTCTTTTTCACTTTCTCCATAACGATAATTGCTAGCAGTATCTATCACATTTATTCCACTTCTAACAGCTTCTTTTACAGCTTCAATATAATGAAAAAGATAATTTTCCTCTTTGTACGGCTCCATATTAAAAGTTCCCAGTCCAAGTTTAGAAAACACTAAATCATTTGATTTAACAAAAAAATCTTTATAGTGTGAAAACTTTTTTGCAAATGCCAAAGTAGCTTCTGGTGTCGCAAATGCCATTAGGAAACTCTTTTTGCTTTGTTCAGATTTTCTTTAGTAAGAAGTACCAAAACAATATAGATAACATAAACAAACGGTAATAAGATAAATTCCATAATAGCCACCTTTTTATTTATTTTAAAATCAATGATTACTATACAAGAACTATTCCCCAAAAATTAAATTTCAAATAATTAGTACTTTTTGAATGAGCATAAAGTATGATAGAATATCCTATAGCATCAAAAATAGATTGAATTTGCTATGATTTTCTAATTCAAATACTCAAAGGAACTATATGAAATTATTATTCAAAAAAATATTATTTGTAGTGTTATTACTTAGTTATACTATTGGAAGTGATTTGGATGATGGATTTTCTGCTTATGATAAAAAAGATTATCAAACTGCATTGAATTTATTTGAAAAAGCTTGCAATAGTGGTAATGATAAAGGTTGTAAAGCATATAAAGAGTTGAAAAATAGACTGCCAATTTGCTCAATGGATGAGTTATCATTTTTAGACGATAATCGATATTTTAAGATTGGAGTGAGTGATAGTTATCCAGCTATTTTAGCTGATTCAAAAACAATTCAAATTGATAAAAAAAACAAAACTATTAAAGTTTGGATGCTTTGGATTGCAAATCAAAAAGAGCAAGAAAAATTTATAAAAGACTATGGCTCAAAATATAAAAAATTTGGTTATTTTAAAAGACTCATTAGTATTGATTATGGAAAAATGAACTATAAAGCAATTAAGGTTACTGATTTTGATTGTAGTGGAAAGAGCATAATTTCTTTTGATTTTAAAGATGTGAAATGGAAAAAAATTCGACCAAATGGTAAAATTGAAAAAATTACAAAAGTTATTATGAAAAAATATAATTTGTAAATTTAAAAGAGACTTATATTATATGACTTTCATAAGAATATTTGTAATAAAACTTTGAGAAATAAACTTTTGTTTTAGGTTATATAATGAAATATATTTTAGAGGATAAAAGAGATACAATTAAGAAAATGAAGGATACAAAATGTTAAAGGTTAAATCATGAATAAAATAAAATACACAGTTAGTTTAACACTATTAACCATTTTTTTAAGTGGTTGTACTCCAGCAATTATTGAAGCTATTGATACTGGAAACCTTGAAAAAGTTAAAAAAGAAGTTGATAGTGGTTCAAAGTTAAATGTCTATTATGATGATGGGTTTACCCCATTGCTTAGAGCTGCATACAACAATAATTTTCCAATAGTAAAGTACCTTACTGAAAAAGGTGCAAATGTGAATATGGTTGGAAATGTTCAATACTCTTCAGCACTTCATTGGACTGCAACTCATGGGAATATGGAGATGGCAAAATATTTAGTCCAAAAAGGTGCAAAGATAGATGTCAAAAATATAGGTAATGGAACACCTTATTACTGGGCTTGCACCTCAACCCCTATAAAATATGAAATGGCAAAATATATAGCAAGTAGAGGTGCTGATGTAAATTTTCGTTTCAATGGGACTAACACTTATTTAATAGATAGTGCACAGTATCCTTGGAGAATTGATACTTTAAAGTGTTTAGTTGATAGTGGTGCAAATCTTGATTTACAGACTAATTTAGGAGATACAGCATTGCATTGGGCTGCATTTAAAGGGAATGTGGAAGCTGTAAAATATCTTATTGAAAAAGGTGCAAGGATAGATATCAAAAATAATGGTGGATATACTGTATTTGATGTTGCAACAGGTGAAGCAAAAAATTATCTATTAACTATCAAACAAACTTTAGAGATAAAAAAACAACAACAAGCATTGGAAGATATTAAAAAAACGATAAATGATTTAATCGCAAAACAAGATTACGAAGGATTAAAAGCACTTACAGAACAAAATCCAAACTATGTAAATTATATCACTGATGATGAGCTTCGACTTATGCTAACTGGTCCTAAAGGGATGAAGGTTGGAGATATAAGAAAACTTCTTACAAGTGGGAAAAGTGATATTATTGTAGTACAACTTATAAAAAGAGTTCAAACTCCTTATAAAGAGTTTACTATTGATGAGATTGATAAATTAATATCTATGGGATTATCAGATAAAACGATAGCAGCTATGATAGAGGTGACAACAGAACTTTTAAAAGATGATAAAAAACGAAAAGAGCAAGAGAGTTATATTTCTGAACAAAGAAAAATATCAGAGAAAAAGAGTGAAACAAAAGTGATTTATCAAAATAACACTAATAACGCAAATCAAAATAATCATATTATGGATGCGATACAAGATGAAGCAGCAAAACAACTTACAAAGAAACTGTTTGAAAAATTGTTTTAATCAATACGATTAACTTCATCAATCAAAACTAAAAAATACTAAGGAAAATAAATGGCTTCAGGAATATTCGCCCTATTAGACGACATCGCAATGTTAGCTGATGATGTAGCAGTTTCAACTAAAATAGCTACTGGAAAAACAGCTGGAATACTTGGAGATGATTTGGCAGTTAATGCTGAAAAAGCAGTTGGATTTGCTCAAGAGAGAGAATTAAAAGTTATTTGGGCAATTACTAAAGGCTCATTTATCAATAAACTTATCATTTTACCAATTGCATTTCTTTTAAGTGCATTTGCTCCTTGGTTGATACCAATCATATTAGTTTTTGGTGGATTGTATCTGTTATATGAGGGAAGTGAAAAGATAGAGGAGTATTTCCATAAATATCATTCAAAATCTAAACACGACGAGGCGTTACTTGAGTCTACAAGTGAAAATGTATTAGATATTGAAAAACAAAAAATTAAATCAGCCATAGTAACAGATTTTATCCTCTCAATCGAGATAGTGATATTGGCTTTAGGAACTGTACTCGAACAACCACTTCCTATTCAAATCATTGTTACTAGCATAACAGCTTTTATAGCAACTGTTGGGGTGTATGGGTTGGTCGCTCTAATTGTACGACTTGATAATATAGGATTTTGGCTTATTGATAAAAATCATATCAAAAGTGGAAATTTTCTTATCTCTTTAATGCCTAAAATTATAAAAGCTTTAGGTTTTATTGGAACATTTGCTATGATTCTTGTAGGTGGTGGGATTTTAACTCACAATATAGAGTTTATCCATCATCAAACCATCCCCTCTTTTCCAACACTTGTAAATGATTTTATAGTTGGAATTATTATAGGATTTATAGTCTTGGTTACAATTAGTGGTGCTAAAAAATTAAAACAAATAATTAAAAGGATAAAATAAATGTCACAAAACTTAGAAATTGAAAATATAGAGAAACAACCTGTAGAAGAAGGAATTATTGAAGAGGTAAACTTAAAAAAAGAGTATGAAGAACAACTGCAATTAGCTGTATCAAACTACAAAAATGCAAGTGCAAAATTAGAATTTGCTTTTGACTCTTTTGAAGAGGAATGCATTAAAGATGAGATGAATGAGTTTAAAAAAGAGGTGAAATCTTTAAGACTTAAGATTGATGCCCTTTAACGATGTTCCTAACATCGATTTAGAAGAAAGTGCTACAATTCTTTTATGAAAGTATTTAATGAAACCAGTTTACTGAAGAATATGAGTGTAGTATTAATCATTACATTTATTTTCTTTTCTATCATTATCACATCTATTATTGTAAATTATCACAAAGAACAATTAGAACGTGAAGCAATAGATATAAAAAATGATTATATCAATATCCATAGAGAACTCATTAAAAAAGAAGTTGATAAGATACACAATATAATTGAAGTTGAATATCATGAAAATAAAACGGAATATCACTTACCTGAAAAACAAATTCAAAAAGATATTTTAAAACTTATTAGTTCTATAGAATACGATAAGAATGGTTATATTTTTATCGTAGATTATAATGGTAATTTTCTTATCAATATCAAACAAAGTTTACTCTCAGAGAATCAAATAAATCTAAAAGATAAAAATGGGATAAATATTACAAAAAACATTATAAAAGTTGCACAAAATGGGGAAGGATATATCTCTTATATAGGAATATCTGGCACCCATATAGAACAAAGCCAGAAAATTTCTTATGTTAAAAATTTTGAACCTTGGAATTGGGCTATCGGGTATGGATTTCATCCTAGTGATATACAAACTACTATTAATAAAAGAATATTAACTCTAAAACAAGAGCATCAAAAATATTTACATGAACTTATTATGATAAGTATAGCTATTACAGTTATGTTATCTAGCATACTTTTACTATTCACAAGAAGTGTTGAAAATATTTTTAAGAGTTATAAAAATAAAATACTTGAAATAGAAAAAGAAAATAGACAAAAAAATGGAATAATACATCATCAATCGAAGATGGTAGTTATTGGGAAATTATTGAATATGATTTCCCACCAATGGAGACAACCCCTATCACAAATAAATTCCGTTACATTAGATATGTACTTAAGCCAAAAGAATGGTTTTTTAGATGAAAATGATTTGAAAAATAAGATTAATGCAATAGAAAACACAACCCAATATTTATCCCAAACTATAGATGATTTTACTAATTTCTTCGTGCCAGAGACAGAAGCTAAAAATTTTCTTGTTAATGATGCTATTGAACATTGTATTAATATTATCAATCCATCTATAAATCATATCAATTTACAATTAACTTATAACAGTAGTCATAATATAAATGGATATATAACACTTTTTCAACAAGTAATTTTATCTATTATTTCAAATTCTATTGATATTTTTAATACAAAAAATATTACTAATCCATCTATTGATATTAAAACATATGACAAAGAACAATTTACTTTTGTTGAGATATCTGATAATGGAGGTGGTATACTGGAAAAACATATTTCAAAAATATTTGATTTATATTTTTCTACTAAAAATAACAAAAAGGGAAGTGGACTTGGGTTATATATAGCAAAAGAGATTTTATTACAACATTTTAATGGTGATATTTTTGTAGCGAACTTTAATAATGGTGTAAAATTTACCATAAGGATTCAAAGTGATACCTCAAAATAATCTCTCTATTTTATATGTAGAAGATGATAATAATTTACGAGATAGATATACACAATTATTAAAATTATATTTTCAAAATGTTTATGAAGCATCCAATGGCGAAGAAGCAATGGAGAAATATACACTTTATAAACCAGATGTAGCTATATTGGATATAAATATTCCACAAATAAATGGACTTAAAGTTGCAAAAAAAATAAGAGAAGATAACGAAAATATTGTTCTTATTATGTTGACAGCTTATTCAGATAGGGAAAAACTCCTAGAGGCAATTGAATTACGCCTTACTAAATATCTGATAAAACCCATAAAAACTTTTGAACTAGAAGATATACTTATAGAAACTATCTCTAAACTCAAAATGATACAAAAAAGTAAAAATATGTTACCTTTAAATTGTGGTTTTCAATGGGACAAAGAGACAAAACAACTCTATTCTAAAGATAATCAACGCATAAAACTTACAAAAAAAGAGTTACTACTCATAGAACTTTTTTGTGAAAATAAAGACAAAACATTCTCAAATGAAGATATTTTAAATTATGTTTGGGTAGATGATGAAGATGAATATAATCCAAATAAATTAAGAATAATTTTTTCAAAACTTAAAACAAAACTCTCTTGTAATCTTTTTGATTCTACCTATAATGTTGGTTATAAGCTAAAAAGAAATTTTTAAGAAACTATTTTACCTTATAATAGTAATGAAGTAAATTACATAAAAAGGGGAAGATAAATGTTTAAAAATTTATCCACAAAAAGCAAACTATTGAGTTTTCCAGCATTGATAGTTTTAGTTATGATTATTTTGGGTGCAGTATTTACATACTACAATAGCTTGGTAAATGCTAGAGTCTCAGCAGCTTTACAAACTGATGTTTTAATCGAGCAAACGCTAAAAGGTAGAATCTCTGTTTACCAATTTTTACGAACACCAAATACACAAAAAGCAGATAAAGTAAGAGAAGAATTTAAAACTCTAGACAATCACGTGTCAAAGTTAAAGTCTGCTTTAAGTTTAAAAGAAAATAGAGATTTATGTGATGATATTTTATCACTTTCAAAAGACTATATAAAATATTTTGATGATTTTGCACAATTAAGAATAGATGATTCTAATAATGGTATTGAAAAAGAATCCAAAGATATCGCTACAACTATTGGAATGATGGTAAAAACAGGATTGATTTTAGAAGAAAAATTAGCACTAATTCATAAAAGTGCAATAGAGTTAAAAAATGATGCACAAAGTGAACTAAGTGAAGTGTTGCTTGTTATCTCAATAATTGTGGTAATACTATTTATTATTATATCTATTTTTATATCTTCAATTATTGTAAATTCAATCAAAGAATTTAGTTTTGGATTAAACTCATTTTTCTCTTACCTCAATAGAGAAACACAAGATACTCACCTACTTAACGATAAAACGACAGATGAATTTGGTGAAATGGCAAAAGTAGTAAATGAAAATATCATAAAAACAAAAAAAGGTTTAGATGAAGATAGAAAAGTTATTGACAATACAATTGAAGTGTTAAGTGAATTTGAGCAAGGGGATTTATGTAAAAGGGTAAATGCTCACAGTAACAATCCAGCATTACAAGAATTGACTAGGCTTTTAAATCAAATGGCTAATAATGTTGAAGGAAACATTGATAATGTATTGGATGTCTTAGAACAATATGCAAATAGTAAATATCTAAATAAAGTGAAAACAGCTGGTATTAAAGAGCATCTTCTAAAATTAGCAAATGGGGTAAATACCCTTGGTGATGCAATAACAATTATGCTAGTAGAAAATAAACAAAACGGATTAACACTAGATAATAGTTCAGATATTCTTTTACAAAACGTAGATATCTTAAATCGAAACTCAAATGAAGCAGCAGCAGCACTAGAAGAGACAGCAGCAGCATTAGAAGAGATTACTTCAAATATTTCAAATAACACAACAAATATAGTAAAAATGGCAACTTTAGCTAATAGTGTAACAACATCTTCAAATGAAGGACAAGCATTAGCTTCTCAAACAACACAAGCTATGGATGAAATTAATAAAGAAGTTAATGCAATTAGTGAAGCTATTACAATTATTGACCAAATAGCATTCCAAACAAATATTCTTTCTTTAAATGCAGCAGTAGAAGCAGCAACCGCTGGTGAAGCTGGAAAAGGATTTGCCGTTGTTGCACAAGAGGTGCGAAACCTTGCAACTCGTTCAGCAGATGCAGCAAATGAGATTAAGAAACTTGTATCTAACGCAACAACTAAAGCTAATAATGGTAAGAAAATAGCTGATAGTATGATAAGTGGGTATACTAACTTAAATGATAATATAGAACAAACTATCAATTTAATTAAAGATGTTGAGATGGCTTCTAAAGAACAGCTACAAGGTATTAATCAAATTAATGATGCTGTTAACTCTTTAGATCAACAAACACAAAGAAATGCAATGATAGCTAGTCAAACTCATGATGTAGCAGTTGATACAGATAGTATTGCTAAATTAGTAGTATCAAGTGCAAATGAAAAAGAGTTTGTAGGGAAAAATGAGGTAAAAGCTAAAAATATGTCTAAACAATCTCATAGTTCTGCTACAACAATCAAACCTGTTGTAGCTTCTAAACCAAAAGTATCAACACCAGTTGCTTCTGCTTCATTATCTCCTAAACCTGTAGTAAAAGCTACACCAACTGGTTCAATTAAACCAATTGTGGCATTGGCTAATGACGATGATGAATGGGCTAGTTTCTAAGAACATAAAACTTATAAGTGGACTTTCGTCCACTTATAATAATACAAAAGATAAAGACTAAAGTTTACTATGGATCATCATTAATTTATTATCGAAAATATAAAATACAGCTAACTAAATTTCTTCTATAAGTATAAGAAATATTTAATACAATAAATCATAAAACAACTCAATATATAAACTACTTACCAAGTAAATAATCAATATCTATTATCTATGGGCACATCTTAATGCCAAAATAACACTAAAAAATAGTGTATATGAGTAATATATTTATAAAAAACATATAAATAGAAAAAATAAAAGATTACCTAGTTGGTTATATGTTGAGCTATGTTTAAGAATCTATTCTAAGCGTTCTAAAAAATGTTAGTAAACTTTCTATCTTTTATTATTTCACACAATAAAAAAAGCCCGAAGAGAAAACTCTTCGGGCTATTCTTTGTTAAGTATTTCGAAACTTATTTTAAAAAAGAAACTTATCTTACACAGTCAAAGAAATAGTCAGTTTTTGCTATATCTTTTGTCTCTTCATCAAGTTGATCAAGAACTGCGTTTGTTATCCAAGTAAGTAAATTTAAAGCACCTTTATATCCACTTATTGAATATCTATGTAAATGGTGTCTATCAAATATAGGGAAACCAATTCTGATTAAAGGAATTTTTGTATCTCTATAAAGTTCTTTTCCATAAACATTTCCGATTAGGAAATCAACTGGTTCAGTGAATAGTAAACTTCTTAAATGCCATAAATCTTTTCCTGCCCAAATTTGACAATCACTTGCCCATGGAGATTTAGCTATGATTTTTTTCATATCTTCTTCCCACCCTTTTTTAGGAGCATTGTGGCAAAGAACATGTGTAGGAATTGCACCCATTTCAACTAAAAATGAAACAAGACCTAAAAGGAAATCTGGATCACCATAGATTGCGAATTTTTTACCATGCATATATGGATAAGAATCTTGCATTGCATCAACTAATTGAGCTCTTTGAGTTTTAAGTGACTCTGCAACTTCTTTTCCTGTTAATTCTTTTAATTTCATAACAAACGCATCAGTTCCACCTAAACCAATTGGATTACAGATATGAAATCCTTGTCCCCATTTGTTTTTAATAGTTTTAGCCGTTTGAGTTGTACTATAACCTTGTAAACTAATAGTAGCTTTTGCATTGATAGCTGTTTTTGCATCTGCTAAAGTTGTTCCACCAGCATACAATTTATAATCACCAGCTCCTGTATTCCATTGCTCTTCATGGTCACCTAAGATTACAATTTTGTCACTGAATGATTTAGCAATCTCTTTAACTTCAGCAATACTTCCAAGGTATGGTTCAAATCCTGGAATAATATTGATTCTTTCTTCATCAAGAACTTTTGCACTTTTCTCAGGGTTTAATTGCTCTAAGATAGCTTTCATCATATTGTCATAACCAGTAATGTGGCTTCCAACAAATGATGGAGTATGTGCATAAGTGATAGCAGTATTGTCTAATTCACCCTCTGCTTCATCTCTTGCTCCAATTACGAATGCATTTAAGTCATCTCCGATAACTTCCGCCATACAAGTAGTTGATACAGCAATCATTTCTGGTTTGTACATTGCATTACAGTTTCTTAAACCATCTTTCATATTTGATAATCCACCAAATACAGCTGCTGATTCAGACATAGAATCAGATACACAAGGAGTTGGTTCTTTGAAGTGTCTTGTAAAATAACTTCTAAAGTAAGCAACACATCCATGAGATCCATGAACATAAGGCATAGTGTTTTCAAATCCAAGACCAGCCATAATAGCTCCAAGAGGTTGACAAGCTTTAGCAGGATTAACAGTGATTGCTTCTCTCGCTAAATTTTTCTCTCTATAATCCCAAGATTTAGTCCACTCTGCAATCTCTTCAACTTTTGCAGGGTTTGTTGCACCAACTGCACTTTCAAATTCTTTTTTTGCAGTTAAAGATGCTTGATAGTCATCTTTTAAAAACAGTTTTTGTCCGTTTACTATATTATTTACGTCTTGCATACTAAGCTCCTATCTCTTTATCCCATGGTGCCACATTGTGTGTCCATACAGGTGAATTCATAGCTAAATCCATATCTTTAGCGAATATTGCGAATGCATCATAACCATGGTATGGTCCTGAATAATCCCAAGAGTGCATTTGTCTAAATGGTAATCCCATTTTTTGGAATACATATTTCTCTTTTACTCCAGAAGCAACTAAATCTGGTTTTAAAGCTTTTACGAATTGTTCTAATTCATATTCATTTACATCATCATAGATTAATGTACTTCTAGCGATATCTTCTTTAGTTCTTTTATAATCATCACCATGTCCGAACTCATAACCAGTACCGATAATTTCCATACCTAAATCTTCATAAGCACCAATAACGTGTCTTGGTCTTAATCCTCCAACGTAAAGCATTACTGTTTTACCTTCTAATTTTGGTTTGTATTTTGCAATAACTTCATCTGTCATTTTTGTATATTTTGCTATAACAGCTTCTGTTTTTTCTTGAATTTCTGGTCCAAAGAACTCAGCAATTTTTCTTAAACTTTCAGTTGTTTTAGAAGGTCCAAAGAAGTTATATTCCATCCATGGAATTCCAAATTCTTGTTCCATATGTCTTGAAATATAGTTCATTGATCTATAGCAATGCAATAAATTTAATTTTGCTTTTGGTGCAATTGTAAGTTCTTTATAAGAAGCATCTCCAGACCATTGAGCAATAACTCTAAGTCCCATCTCTTCTAAAAGAATTCTACTTGCCCAAGCATCTCCACCAATGTTATAATCTCCGATAATTGATACATCATAAGGAGTTGATTCGAAATCTTTTCTAGCACTAGTATCAGGCATAACTTCATCTCTAATCATATCATTTGCGATGTGGTGTCCAAGTGATTGTGAAACCCCTCTAAAACCTTCACAAGATACTGCGATTGTTGGTTTGTCTGATTCTTTTTTATGTACTCTAGCAACTGCATGAATATCATCACCAATTAGTCCAATTGGACATTCTGATTGAATAGATATACCATTGTTTAATGGAAATAAAGCATCAATCTCTGTAAGTGCTTTTTTCAATTTAGTATCTCCACCAAATACGATATCTTTCTCTGTAAAATCAGTAGTAAAGTTCATAGTTACAAATGTATCAATTCCAGTTGTTCCTATATAATAATTTCTTCTACCAGCTCTACTATATTGCCCACAACCTACTGGTCCGTGAGAGATATGAATCATATCTTTAATAGGTCCCCAAACAACCCCTTTTGATCCTGCGTATGCACAACCTCTTTGGCTCATAACACCTGGTACAGTTTGTTTATTGCTTTTTGTTTTATCACAAGCACCTTTAACACCTTCTGGGCTATCAACACCAAGATGTTTTTCTCTATTTTTTGCAGCTTTTTCTGGATATACTTTTAATATATCAGCAATAGCTTGTTTTTGTTTACTTTCTAAAGTTTCTGGTCCCATCTGACACTCTCCTTTTAAATATTTTTTAATCAAACCTGAAGCATCTTTGCACTAAATAGTGCAAAAATCCTTACGCTACTTTAACTCTGTATAGATTCATATCATCCAATTTTTTACAAATTTCTTTAGTAGCATCACCATCTACAGCTTTTGAAATTTCACTGATTTGGTATCTATTTGTGTAATAAACCATTTTGAAATCATTTTTAGCTACACATTCAGTATTTGTAAAATAATCTACAAATGCAGTATGTAAAAAAGTACCAGCAGGAACAGATAATTCCTCTAACTTAACACCTTCTCTTGTTTCACTTGCTAATGTAACAGTTTTACCTGTAGCATCAATACCTTCGTTTACTTTTTCAATAACTTTATCAAAACTTACATCATTTCCTTCACTCGCTGGGAAGTGGTATCCACATACAAACATATTGTTCTCCTTAATTTTATTTTTGTTTTTTTTGTTTTTTATCTTTTCAAAAGAAGCTATTATGCTTCTTCCGCTTTTTTACCTAAGTTTTCTTCATCAACTTCGTCTTCAAGACCGAATTCCATTAATAAGTTTTCAAGATCATCCATTTCTAATGGTCTTGGGATAACTTTTAAGTCATTAGCAATAATTTTTCTTGCTAACTCTTTGTATTCCATAGCTTGATCTGAACTTGGTGCAAATTCAACAACTGTCATTCTTCTTAACTCAGCTCTTTGAACATGGTTAGATCTTGGAACGAAGTGAATCATTTGAGTACCAATTTGCATAGCTAAATGTTTTGCAAGATCGTATTCTTTATCTGTCATCCTAGCGTTACAAATAAGACCTGCAAGTCTTACTCCACCAGTATTTGCATATTTTAAAATCCCTTTAGAGATGTTATTAGCAGCATACATAGCCATCATCTCACCAGACATAACGATATAAATTTCTTGTGCTTTTCCTTCTCTAATTGGCATAGCAAATCCACCACAAACAACATCCCCAAGAACGTCATATGATACGAAATCTAATTCATCGTTATAAGCACCCTCTTCTTCAAGAAAGTTAATAGCTGTAATAACTCCTCTTCCAGCACATCCAACACCTGGCTCAGGTCCACCTGACTCAGTACAGTTAATATAACCTTCAGTTATGTCATTATTATCAGGGTGAAATTCTCCAGCACCTGGTTTACATACATCTTCTAATTCTAAATCTTCAACAGTTCCTGCTTCGCTAGCTAGTTGCATAATTGTAGATTGAGCTTTTTCATGAAGAATTAATCTTGTTGAATCCGCTTTAGGATCACACCCAACAATGAGTATTTTTTTCCCGTAATAGTGGCACATAGCAGCCAATGTGTTTTGAGATGTAGTAGATTTACCAATCCCACCTTTTCCGTAAAATGCAATTTGTCTTAATGCTGACATTTCGTCTCCTTTTATTTGAATTTAAATCGAAAATAGTAATTGCATTTAGTGTTCCATAAAATGAAAAAGAATATTTTTATTTTGAAAAATCTATTCAAAAGCCCATAAAATAGTACTTTAAAAAATAAAATCTCATTTATAATTATTTATTTATGAAAAAATTCTCATATTCATTTGCATTTTTTGTCTCATAATTACCAACAAATTTGATTTTTTTTGTTACATAAGTAGAATTACACTTTCTTTTTGAATAAATTGTCATTTTTAGAATATATTTCAAGATTATTTGATACAATACCGCCACTAAATAGTAACCATTGGTTTCTCCAATTTACTAAAACTTACAAAAGGTCAACAATCAACAATGACAGAAGAAACATCAGAACAAATTGAACAATCAGAGAATCAAGAGCAACTAAGTGAACCTAAACAACCTAAACAACCAAAGCATAATCACAACAATCAAAAAACTAAAAATCGTACACATATTCCAGTTACGGGACTTACTATTGATGATTTAAGGGGAAAACCTACAGATGAACTTATCTTAATAGCAAAAGACTTGGAGATTGAAAATCCTCAAGAGCTTAAAAGACAAGATTTAATCTTTGCAATTTTATCAAGTCAAACAACAGCTGGTGGGTATGTCCTTTTTACAGGTATCTTAGATATTAAAGAGGGTGGATTTGGATTTTTAAGAGCACTTGATGGAAATTTTAGTGACACTTCAAATGACAGTTATGTAAGTGCTACACAAATTAAAAGATTTGCTTTACGAAATGGTGATATTGTAAGTGGACAAGTAAGACCACCAAGTAAAGAGAGTGAAAAATATTATGCTCTTTTAAAAATTGAAGCTATTAATTATCTTCCTGTAAACGAAGCAAAAAATAGACCACTTTTTGATAACCTTACTCCTCTATATTCAACTGAAAGATTTACTTTTGAATACAATAAATCAAAAATGACAGGGAGAATCCTTGATATGTTCGCTCCAATGGGGAAAGGGCAAAGGGGACTTATCGTTGCTCAACCAAAATCTGGTAAAACAGAGTTATTAAAAGAATTAGCTCATGGAATTACAGCTAACCATCCTGATACTACACTTATTGTTCTTTTGATTGATGAAAGACCTGAAGAGGTTACAGATATGCAAAGAAGCGTTAAAGGGGAAGTGTACAGTTCAACATTTGACCTTCCAGCTCAAAATCATGTAAAAGTTGCTGAACTTGTAATAGAAAAAGCAAAAAGAATGGTTGAGAGAGGAAAAGATGTCGTTATCTTACTTGACTCAATTACAAGACTTGCTCGTGCTTACAATACAACAACTCCAAGCAGTGGAAAAGTTTTAAGTGGTGGGGTTGATGCAAATGCACTTCACAAACCAAAAAGATTTTTTGGAGCGGCTAGGAATATTGAAGAGGGTGGAAGTTTAACTATCATAGCAACTGCTTTAGTGGATACTGGTTCTAAAATGGATGAAGTTATCTTTGAAGAGTTTAAAGGGACTGGAAACTCTGAAGTTGTTCTTAGTCGAAAAGCAGCAGAAAGAAGAGTTTATCCTGCATTTAATGTTGTTAAAAGTGGTACTAGAAAAGAGGAACTTCTTTTACATCCTGAAGAGTTACAAAAAATATGGATACTTAGAAATGCTATGGCTGAGATGGATGAAGTTGAGTCGTTGAAATTTTTATATTCAAAAATGGAAAAAACAAACTCAAATGTTGAATTCTTAATCTCTATGAATGGATAAAAAATGAAAGCTGGTGTATTTGATAGTGGAATTGGTGGACTTACGGTTGTTAAGTCTATCTTAGAAGAGAAATTATTTGATGAAATTATCTACTATGGGGACACCGCAAGAGTTCCTTATGGTCCAAAAGATAAAAATACAATTATCAGCTATAGTTTAGAAGCTCTAGAATTTTTTAAAAACTTTGATATCGATATTCTTATAGTTGCTTGTAATAGTGTGAGTGCTTATGCGATTGAGGAGCTTCAAAAAAATACAACAATTCCTGTTGTTGGGGTGATTGATTCTGGTGTTATGGCTTTAAAAAATACAACTGACAATAAAAAAAGTGAAATTTTAGTTATTGGTACAAGTGCAACTGTAAATTCTAATTTATATGACCATCATTTAAGAGCACTTGGGTATGAAAATATTACATCTATCCCCACTCCCCTTTTTGTCCCTATCGTTGAAGAGGGAATTTTTAGTGGCGATTTACTCAAAGAAGCTATGAAAATATATTTCAAAGATGTCAAAAAAACTGATATTGTGATACTTGGTTGTACCCATTTTCCACTTATTGAAAATGAAATAAGTAACTTTTTAAATGGTGTGAAAACTATTCATAGTGGTGATGCAATCGTAAAAGTTTTAAAAGAAAGTTACCATCTTACCTCAACTCATGAGACAAAAATATCATTTTTCGCCTCTTCAAATCCAGATAATCTCAAAAATGTAGCCAAAAAATGGCTCAATTTATAAGGTACAAATATTATGACTTTACTTGAAAAATTAGAAAATAATGTAAGACTCTCTTATGAAGATGGTGTAGCACTTTATGATTTAGATCTTATTCTTTTAGGGCAATATGCTTCTAAAATCAGAGAAAAAAAGTTTGGACGAAAAACTTACTATAATGTAAACAGACATATCAATCCAACAAATATTTGTAAAGATGTGTGTCAATTTTGTGCTTATAGTGCAAGTAGAAAAAATCCAAATCAATACACTATGACTCACGAAGAGATTTTAAACACAGTAGAACAAAGTGTTAAAAATGGAATAAAAGAGGTACATATAGTTTCAGCTCACAATCCAGATACAGGACTAGAGTGGTACCTTGAAGTTTTTCAAAAAATCAAACAATCGTATCCAGAACTCCATGTAAAAGCATTAACCGCTGCAGAGATTCACTTTTTAGCTACTGAGTATCATAAATCTTATGAAGAGATTATCGATATGATGATAGCTTATGGCGTTGATAGTATGCCAGGTGGTGGTGCTGAGATTTTTGATGAAGTGGTTCGAAAAAGAGTTTGTGGTGGGAAAGTTAGTTCAGAGCAATGGCTAGAAATTCATAAACTTTGGCATGAAAAAGGACGAAAATCAAACGCAACTATGCTTTTTGGGCACATTGAAAGTAGAGAAAATAGAATTGATCATATGATACGACTACGAAACTTACAAGATATTACAAATGGTTTTAATGCTTTTATCCCACTTGTATATCAAAAAGAGAATAATTTTCTCAAAGTAGCAGATTTTCCAACAGCAAATGAGATACTAAAAACTTTTGCAATTAGTAGATTGATGTTGGATAATATCCCAAATCTTAAGGCTTATTGGGTAACTTCTAGTATTAAATTAGCACTGATTGCTCAAGAATTTGGAGCAAATGATCTTGATGGAACAATTGAAAAAGAATCTATCAATAGTGCAGCAGGTGCACAAAGTGCAAATGGAATGAAACAAAATGAATTTATAGAACTTATCAAAAATAGTGGATTTGAACCAGTTGAAAGAGATACACTTTACAACGAAATTTCTCTAATTTAAACGATTTTAAGCTAGAATAAACGACAAAAAAGGTGTGTAAAACACTTAAAGATCATATATTAGGATACAAAAAAATGTTAGACATAATAGAAATACAAAAAATATTACCACATAGATACCCATTGTTACTTGTAGATAGAGTTGATAGTATGGAGATTGGAAAAGATATCGTTGCTTATAAAAATATTTCAATAAGTGAACCTGCTTTTCAAGGTCATTTTCCTGGGCATCCAATCTATCCTGGTGTTATGATTTTAGAAGGTATGGCACAAGCTGGTGGAATTTTAGCACTTAAAAGTGCTGGGTTTACACCAGAAGAGATTGAGCAAAAAGTTATCTACTTTATGAGTATCGACAATGCAAAGTTTAGACACCCAGTAAAACCAGGAGACAAACTTGAATATCGAATTACAATTTTGAAACTAAGAAAAAATCTTATCGTTCTTGATGGAAAAGCTTTTGTAGATGATAAGCTTGTAAGTGAAGCTGAACTTAAAGCTATGATTATGGATAAGTAGTCATTTATGAATACTATTCATCAAACTGCCATCATAGAAGATGGTGTGGTTTTAGGGGATAATATCACTATTGGAGCATACACTATCCTTAAAAATGGTGTAACTATAGGTGATGGTACAACTATTGGAAGCCATACTTTAATAGAGGGGAAAACAACTATTGGAAAAAATAATGAGATATTTTCCCATTCTGTTTTAGGAAGTATTCCTCAAGATTTAAAATTTAATGGGGAAGATGTAGAGCTTATTATTGGGGATAACAATAAAATAAGAGAATTTACACTCTTTAATCCTGGAACAATTGGTGGTGGAGCAAAAACAATCATCGGTAGTAACAATCTTTTTATGGGATATGTCCATATAGCACATGACTGTATCATTGGAAGCAATTGTATATTTGCAAACTGTGCAACTATGGCTGGACATGTTGAAGTTGATGATTTTGCTGTTGTGGGAGGACTTTCAGCGGTACACCAATTTTGTAAAATTGGACATTCTGCTATGCTTGGTGGTGGTTCTATTGTAGTTCAAGATATTCCACCATTTTGTGTAACGGAGGGAAATCGTGCAACACTCAGAGGATTAAATGTAAATGGTCTTAGAAGAAGAATGGAAAATAGAAGTGATATTGATGAGATAAAAAGAGCTTATAAAAAGCTATTTGATTCAACTACTCCTATGCAAGAGGCAGCAAAAGAGCTTTTAGAAACGAGCCAAAATAAATATGTACTAATGTTAGCCAAATTTGTAAGTGAAACAAAAAGAGGTATTCCAACAGTAGCAAGGAAAAAAATAGATGAATAAAAAAATACCCGTATGTGATTTTTGTGGAGTAAAAGATAGTGACAAAAATCCTGTAATCTCTGGAGATAAAGCAAATATTTGTAAAATGTGTGCAAAAAGTGCATATGACATCATTTGTGAGCATGAAGGGGATAGTGACAAAATTGAAAAACTACCAACAAATTCAGAGATCGAATATAAAAATACTTTACTCAAACCAAAAGAACTTAAAGAGATTCTTGATGAATATGTGATTGGTCAAGATAAAGCAAAAAAAGTTTTAAGTGTTGCTGTTTATAACCATTATAAAAGAGTTTTCAATCAAGATACAGTTGATGATGATACAGAATTGTCTAAATCAAATGTTCTTTTGATTGGACCAACTGGAAGTGGAAAAACACTTTTAGCTCAAACTATTGCAAAATATTTAGATGTTCCATTGGCTATTGCAGATGCAACAAGTTTAACGGAAGCTGGATATGTTGGAGATGATGTTGAAAATGTTGTAACCAGACTTATTCAAGCAGCTGATGGTGATATTAAAAAAGCGGAGCAAGGGATTATTTTTATTGATGAAATTGACAAAATTGCAAGAATGAGTGAGAATAGGTCAATTACTAGAGATGTAAGTGGTGAAGGTGTGCAACAAGCTCTTTTAAAAATTATCGAAGGAAGTGTTATCAATGTTCCACCAAAAGGGGGACGAAAACACCCAGGTGGCGATGCTGTACAACTTGATACTACAAATGTTTTATTTATTTGTGGTGGTGCATTTGATGGACTTATTGATATTATTGGGAAAAAACAAGGTGGTAATCGTCTTGGATTTAATCAAGATAAAAAAACAAAAAAAGAGCAAGAAGCAATTTTAGAGATGGTTGAAGCTGATGATTTAGTTAAATATGGACTTATTCCAGAGCTTATTGGAAGACTTCATATGATAACAACTCTAAACGAAATAGATGAAGATGCGATGATTCATATTTTAACAGAACCAAAAAATGCACTTACAAAACAGTATAAAAAACTTTTTACTATGGATAATGTTACTTTAAAATTTGAACAAGATTCTCTTATTGAAATAGCACAAAAAGCAATAAAAAGAAAAACTGGTGCAAGGGGACTTAGATCAATTATGGAAGATGTTATGCTTGATATTATGTATGAATTACCAGAATACAAAAATAAAACTGTAACTATTACCAAAGATGTTGTCAATAAAACAACAAAACCAACAATAGAATAAACAACAAAAGGACAAAATAAAATGATATTTGATAAATTTATAGGTATGTTTTCAAATGATTTGGCAATTGATTTAGGTACGGCTAATACAATTGTATCTGTAAAAGGGCAAGGTATTGTTATTAACGAACCTTCTGTTGTAGCTGTGCAACATGATAGATTTGGAAGAGATAAAATTTTAGCTGTTGGACACGAAGCTAAAATGATGATAGGAAAAACACCTATGAATATCCAAGCTGTTCGTCCTATGAAAGATGGCGTTATTGCTGATTTTGAGATGACTGAACGGATGATAAGATACTTTATAGAAAAAGCACACAATAGAAGAACTTTTGTACGGCCTAGAATTATTATTTGTATTCCACATGGAATCACACAAGTTGAGAGAAAAGCTGTTCGAGAATCAGCTCTTAGTGCGGGGGCAAGAGAGGTATTTTTAGTTGAAGAGCCTATGGCAGCTGCTATTGGAGCTGGTATTCCAGTTGCAAGTCCAAATGGTCATATTGTTGTAGATATTGGTGGAGGAACGACTGAAATTGGTGTAACATCACTTGGTGGGCTTGTTATTAGTAAATCAATTAAAGTAGCTGGTGATAAATTTGATAAATCAATCATTGACTACGTAAGACAAAATTTCAATCTTTACATAGGGGAAAGAACTGCTGAAGATATCAAGTTTCAAATAGGAACTGCCGTTAAACTGGAGCATGATATTATTATTCAAGTAAAAGGAAGAGATAACTCTGGATTACTTTCTACAATTGAACTTTCAAGTGAAGGTGTAAGACAAGCTATGAAAGAACCATTTAAAGAGATTGCTTTAGCAATTAGACAAGTATTAGAAGATATGCCACCTGATCTTGCTGGTGATATTGTGGATAACGGTATAGTTTTAACAGGTGGTGGAGCATTAATTCGTGGTCTTGATGTATATCTTTCAAATGATGTAAAACTTCCTGTTAGAGTTGCTGAAGATCCACTTTTAGCTGTTGCTCTTGGGACAAGTAAAGTTTTAGATGAGGAAAAATTATTAAAATTAATCTCTAATGAATAAAAATATAGTATTTTTAGGACTTATGATTCTAGTTTTACTAGGATATATTTTCAACTTTGACAAACTCATGTCAAATTCATTTATAGGAGCTACATCTGATATAAGATGGAGCTATTCTAGTAGTATCACTATTATTAAAGACACTATTAATAGCTACTTCAACCAAGCTCAAACATTAGAGAATTTTGCAACGCAAAGAGATAAAAATACCCATTATAAAATACTTTATGAGAGAGCCCAAAATGAACTAAACAATCTTAAACAAGATATGCAAATAATGGATAGCAATCTTTCTTACGGGACAATCTATGCAAAAGCTGTAAGCTATATCAATTTAAATGATTTTTCTAAAGTTATCTTAGATAAACAATTACCAGCTGGAAAACTCTATCCACTTCTTACTCCTCAAGGTTTTAGTGCTGGAATTGTACGGGTCTACAATAACTTAACAATTGGTTATTTAAATACAAATGAAAAATCAAACTATGCTGTATTTATTGGCGATACAAATGCTCCTGGTATCACCTCTGGAGCTGATGAAAATGGATACATTCTTATTCAACACATCCCAAAATGGTATGGAATTAAAGTAAATGACGAAGTTGTCACAAGTGGAATGGATGAGATATTCCCTTATGGGGTAAAAGTCGGTAGAGTAGTAGGTACTAAAGATCTACTAAATACAAAAATGGCAATCGTAAAACCTTACGCTTTTGTTACTTCAAAAAGATATTTCTATATTATAACTAAAACTACAAATGTAAATGAAATGTAACTTTTATGTTCATTTTGGTAAGATAAAAAATCAAAAAAAGGACACACTATGTTTAAAAAAATTATACTTTCTATCTCATTATTTTCTACTCTGATGTTTGGTAGTCAAATAGCTGTATTTGAAACAACAAGTGGAACTATAGAACTAGAATTAAGAGAAGAAATAGCGCCAAAAACAGTTGATAATTTTGTAAAGCTAATCAATAAAGGGTATTACAATGGAATTATTTTTCATAGAGTAATTAAACACTTTATGATACAAACAGGTGATCCAACAGGAACTGGTGCTGGAGGAGAGTCTATTTGGGGAAAAGACTTTGAAGATGAACTCAATCCAAAAGCGATGTTTAGTAGAGTTGGGGTACTTGCTATGGCAAATAGAGGTCCAAATACAAATGGAAGTCAATTTTTTATCACAACAAGCCAAACACCTTGGCTGAATGGAAAACACACAATTTTTGGATATGTAGCAAATAAAGAGAGTTACAATGTTGTACAAAAGATTGAAAATCTAGAAACAACTTATGGAGATAGACCAAAAGTTGAGCAAAAGATCATCAAAGCTTATATGAAAAAATAATCTATGATACAATCACTTTTTGGAAGATTTATCGTTACCCCAGAGCTCTTTGTAAAAGAGTTATTTAAAAAGGTAATTGATGAAGTAGCTTTAGAAAATATACTATCATCCAAAAAATTCTCTATAAATCATCAAAATGAAAATGGGGAAACTTTTCTCCATTTATGTATTTTACATAGCAAATTCAAATCTGCAAAATGGCTTATCGAAAAAGGGAATATAGATGTCACTATCAAAGATTATTTAGGGCAAGAACCTATTGTAATCGCTATTAAAAAAAACAATCACTTAATTGTTGAACTCATTTTAAAAGCAAAACAAATAGATATCAATCAAGTAGATATTGATGGTCGATCTTTACTTCAAAATGCCGTACTATCTGGTAATGAAGAGATAGCTAATGAGCTTATTCATAATTTTATCGATGTCAATATTGTAGATAAGAATAACAGAAATGTAATGTTTGATGCAATTGCATATGGAAGTGACCAAATCATCAATAAACTTCTTACTACAGATATTAATCTTAATCAACAAGATAAAGATGGTGAAACTATTTTACACAAACAAGAAACTTTACAAAATGAAGAGCTATGTGTAAAACTTCTAGAAAAAGGGGCAAATCCTACTATTTGTGATAAAGAAGGGAAAAACTTCCTTTTTCATATCGCTACAAGGGGGATAGAAGGGGGAAGACTACTTGATATTGCAATCCAACATGGTTCTAATATCAATGCAAAGGTGAGAAATAATAATACTATTTTGATGGAGACAATGCTTGCTTTCTATAATATTCCTCTTCATGAAAAAGAGAGACGACTTTCCCTTTTAAAAATGGCAGAAAATCTTGTCCTTAAAGGGATTGATATCAATGCAATCAATAATGATGGAGAAAGTGGACTTTTTGATGCAATACGAAATAATGATTATAATATTTGTGCTTTCTTTATTAATAAAAGGGTAAATCTCAATATACAAAATAAAAATTATCAAACACCAATGTTATTAGCTGTATTAAGTGGAATTAAAAGTATTGATATCATTTTACTTCTTTTAAAAAATGGTGCAAATCCCTCTATTAAAAATGATGATGGGAAAGATCTCTTAGAAATCTTAAATGAACTTATTTTATACACCCATGAATTTAGAGAACTTGAAGATAAATCTCTTGAAATGTATGCAAAAAAAGAGAATCAATTTTTTGTAGTGTTAAAAGAGATTTTGAAAAATTCAAATTATAATCTTCAAAATCTAAATTCAAAAGGGCAGCCACTTTTTTTTGCCCCTATGTTAGATGGCTATTATGACCTTTTTAAACTCTATATTACGAATAAATTTGATATCAATGCCTTAGATAGCAATAACTTAAATATTTTTTATTTGTATGTATATGCTGTTTTTAGCCTTAACACTTTTTTTGATGCTTTTAGACCTAATCTAATAGGGATGCTTGGATATGGTGCTGATATCAATCTTGTAGATGCTGAGGGACGTACTGTTATCTCTAAAATTATGAAACATAATACAAATGCAAAACTTTTTGAGATACTCATTGAAGTTGCAAGATTTAAATATGAAGCAAGAGATAAACAAGGGAGAACACTTTGTCATCATGCTGTTTTAAATAAGAATTTAGAGATTGTTAAAATGATTTACGTAAAAAATCATGATGTTTTAAATATCTCCGATGGATATGGAATTCTCCCTATCACTTATGCTGCACTCCTTGGTTCTTTTGATATTGTAGAAGAACTTTTAAGATATGGAACTATTTATATCAAATCAAATAAATCAATTCCAGTAGCTGTTCGTATCAAATTTGCAACTATGGTAAAAAATATTGATACACTTAAAACAAAAACAACAGATAAAGACCTCTTACGAAAAGTAGGTATTTTAACAGATCAAATCAAAAGTGATTTTAAGGTGACAGAATGAAAATTATTATAAATGGACAAGAAAAAGATTTTGCTTTAGGGATAACTCTTAAAGAGGTAATCCAAGCACTTCAAGTTGAAGAAAAAGTGATGGCTAGTGCTGTTAATATGGATATAGTAAAAAAAGAAAACTGGGAAACTTATGTTTTAGAAGAAAATGATAAACTCGAACTTTTAGAATTTGTTGGAGGGGGATGAAGAAAATTAAGAGCTAAAAAATAAGAATTACTACTTATTTTGTTGCATTATTTTCAATTTTCTCCTCTTTGTCATAAATAACTTTAATTAGAATACTTTTTTCTTTATCTTTAAAATAGATATCCTCTTTGGTAAAAAGATTGTATAAAAAATCTCTCTCATACGATTTATCCAAGAATCGTTCATTAAAACTATTTGCATCAAAACACAAAATAAAGTTTTTACAGATTTTATCTTGGTATATAGTCATATCAGTAACAACAACTCCTACATCTAAAATCGTTAATTTTACATTGTCTTCATATCTTTCAATAAAACATTTATCGTGATATTTGATAGTTGGGGTTTTAAATACTATAGTTGCACTTCTTGTCAAAAAAGGTTGTTTATATCCACAACCTGTAAAAATAACTATTGATAAAAAGAGAACTATAAATTTGTGCAACATTATGTTAGAGAAGATGTTTGATACAAATTCATCAAATTTTCATAAAAATCAGTTGTTTCAAAATCATCTAATAATCCACTATTTAGTGATAATTGTTGATGAATCTTTGCTAATTTTTCAGTTCGTTGAGGGAATAAATCACTTAAAATAATTGAGCTAATCTCTTTTCTAACCAAAATAGCTGGTGGGATAATCCCTAAATAGAATAACTCCATAATAGACTCACTATGATAGTGAATATGATGATGACTCCCATGAGGACAAGCATTTGTACTTACAAGGGTACTACACTTATCACAATAAACAAAATTACTCATAATCTCTATATCAATATCTATCCCCATAATAGTATCAGCAATTGAGCTAAAACATTTATCTTGATAAAAAGCCCCTATCCCTGCTTTCTCTTTTCCTAATATTAATTGTGTACATCCATAATTATGTGCAACTATTGCATTTAAAATTATCTCATTAAATCCACCAAAAATATATGTATTTTCTAAAGGTATCAAAATAACTTTATCTTTTGGCAAGAAATTATCACAAAAATATTTCACGACGTTGTATCTTGTTTTATAACTTAGCTCATCATCTGTGTATGGTTTTAAAAGAAAAATAACTATTAAATCATTTTTAACAAGTGCAGTTCGTATAAGTCTTTCGTGGATTCTATGAAATGGTTTTCCTGAAAGCATAATTGCTGAGATAGATTTTGCTTCAAGATTATTAATAGCCTTGTTAAGTTCTATTTTATGTTCTTTAATATCATCAAATAAAACATCAAATTCACCACAAATAGCATAATTCCCAAGTCTTTTGTATGTATTTACAACTCCTGGATGAAGTGGATTATTTGTACCATAAATAAGTTTTACCCTTTCATCTTTATCAATTTTAAAAACTTCATCACATATCAAATGACCACAAATTGTATCATCACAAACAAGTGTAAGTTTTTCCCCTTTTTGTAAATTTTTTAAGATAATTTCATTCTTTTTACCACTTGGTGCTAATACAAAAGAGAAAGGAAAAGTTGTCCCTTTATACATTTTTGTTTGATTGACCTCTAAAGATTCTTTTTCATTCATCAGTTTATCAACTGGCTTCAAAAGCCCCTCTTTTAAAAGACTAAGCGTTGCTAGTGCTTCTTGATCGATATATAATTTCTTTGTCATAAAATCCCTTGTATTAGAATCTCTCTATTTATTTTTTGTTTGTTATAATATCTAATAATTTATAAAGGGTTAATTTGTTAGTTCATATTTGTTGCAGTGTAGATAGTCACTATTTTTTAGAAAAATTACGAGAAGATTTTCCAAATGAAAAATTAATTGGGTTTTTTTATGACCCAAATATCCATCCATATAGTGAATACAAACTACGTTTTTTAGATGTAAAATATAGTTGTGAGCTTTTAGGCATTGAACTTATTGAAGGACCTTATGATGTAGAAGCTTGGTTAGAGCTTGTCAAAGGTCTTGAAAATGAGCCTGAAAAAGGAGATCGCTGCACAGTTTGTTTTGATACTAGACTTGAAGTAAGTGGAAAAAAAGCTATAGAGTTAGGTTGTAAAAGTTTCACAACTTCACTTTTAATAAGTCCTAAAAAATCTCAAGAAAAAATTGAAATCATTGGTCAAAAACTTGCTATTAAATATGATTTAAAATTTATTTTTAAAGATTACAGAGTTGGCAATGGAATGGAACTTCAAGGAAAAGCTGTCAAAGAAAATCAACTTTATAGACAAAATTATTGTGGTTGTCTTTTTGGAATAACTGCTCAAAGAATCCAACAAGAAAAACTTTTAGATGAAATGATAAGCCCTATAAATAACCAAATTTTACCAGAATCTATTGAAGAAAGAATAGCTTTATATGAGCTAAGAAGTCAACTTTCAAAAGAGAATAAAGAGTTTAAGATTATTAAACAACGGTTTTTGAACTATCGACTTTTAAATGGTTTCGTGACGATAAATAAAAAAGTTATCCCCTCTTATTTTCTCCCATATTCCACTTTAAAAAATAAAAAAACAGCAGGAATTATAGAATATACAATTGAAAATATTTCATATCTTAACAGAGATGAAGTGAAAGTTATCTCTTTAAGTAGTTTTAATATCCTTGCAAATCAGAATTTTAAAACTATTTATGAACTTATGTACCATAAACTTTCTTTTGAAGAAGAACTAAAAATAAGAGAAAAGATTCTCAACAATCCTTTTGATCTTTCTTGTGTTATTATCTTAGAAAATACTCCAACATCAAAAATTGAGATATCTCTTGATAGTATGGTTTTTGATGATATAAAAGAGAAAATTATCGATTTGTAATCATTCTAAGATATAATGAAAACTCTCAAGGAGTAACAATGCAAACAAAAATACTATTTGTCTCAGTAGAAATTCCAATTATTATCAATCAACAAGATTTAGAAAAAGAGTTTCCTGGACTAATCCTAACAAAAATAGAAAATTCACTTGTTGGTGAAATTACAAATGATAAGTTCATTTTTACAACCTCATTTGGTGTTATCACTTTTTGTAACTTTAACCACGATGAGATAAAATCATTTCTCCATAGATTAAAAATAAAAGAGGCAAACCACTATGAAACTGCCCTAATTAATCAAGATTATCCCATGATTGTTGATAATGCTTTTGAGAAACCTTTTATAGATTCACAAGTGATTAAATACAATAAGTTCAATAAATCGATAGCTTCAATTATCTCTTTAGTTCTTTCACAAAGTGTTGGACTTGAAATTAGAGAAAAATCACTTGAAAAAAAACTTCAAGATAGTAAAAAGTTATATGAAAAAATTGAACGAATAAAAGCAAAAGATAGAGAAAACTTAATGATTTTTGCAAGTAGCATTGCAAAAGAGAGATTTGAAATATTAAGTCAACTCTATTTACTCGATAAGCCAGATATATTATGGGATGATTTTCAATTAGAATCACTCTACAATCAATTAGCATTACAACTAGAGCTAAAACCTAGATTTGATGTTGTGGAATATAAAATATCATTTTTAAAAGAATCTGTTGAGTTTATAACAGATAGAGTCAATCAAAAATCAAGTGAATTTTTAGAGTGGATTATTATTTGGTTAATTGTAATAGAGATACTATTTTCTACTTATGGATATATAATCAAACCACTTTTGGGAAATTAAAATATTATTAATAAAAAGGATTAAGACATAATCCCTTTTATCATAAAAAACATAGCAGCAGATAAACCTGCAGCTACTGGAACAGTTATAAGCCAAGCAGCTATAATCTTTTTCACTGCATCCCTTTTTACATATTTAATACTTTTTGCCTCTTGAAAATTCTTTTTAGCAAGTGCTGATGCATCTATTTTCTCATCAATTAATTTATGAAGAGTCACAATTCTTTGATAATTTCCCTTATTTTTGTCTTTTATTTGAATTAATTGTGCCAATTCTCTTTCATAATTTTCCAAATCTTTTTTATCTTTTTTAAATCTTTTTCTAGCCTTACTAATATAAACACTTTCACTGCTATCAAGATATTCTCTTAAAAATCCAACACCAAAAACACCACCAACAGCAATATGAGTAGAGCTTACAGGGAGTCCTAGTTGCGAAGCAATGATAACTGTAATAGCAGCTGCCATTGCAATTGAAAACGCTCTAATTTGATCAAGTTCAGTTATCTCGCTTCCAACAGTTTTAATAAGTCTAGGACCATATAAAGTAAGTCCTACAACAATTCCTATAGCCCCAACAGCCATTACCCACAATGGAATATCGACTTTAGATGCTATCTCATTATTTGCTACTGCATCATAAATAGCGGCTAGTGGTCCAATTGCATTTGCAACATCATTCGCTCCATGTGCAAATGATAAAAGAGCTGCTGCAAAAATGAGTGGAATATTAAACATCGTATTGATTGAATCTCGTCTATTCTGTAACTTTTCACTTGTTTTATTAATCATCCCAGAAACTAAAAAATATGTAATTGCAGCTATTACAATTCCAATTAAAGATGCTCCAATAAAATCAATTTTAATAAGATGTTTCATCCCTTTTAAAATAATATATGTACTAAAAGCCCACGCCATAAAAGCAATCAGATAAGGAACTATAAGTTTAGCTGAACCAAGCATATCTTTCTTGTATACAATAGTTTTTTTAATGAAATAGAGAAAACCTGCTGCAATAATTCCCCCTAAAACAGGTGAAATAACCCAAGACATAGCTATATTTCCCATAGTTCCCCATGATACAATTGAAAAACCAGCTGCAGCAATTCCAGCTCCCATAACACCACCAACAATTGAGTGTGTTGTAGAAACAGGGGCACCTATAGATGTTGCTAAATTCAACCACACTGCAGCAGATAATAAAGCAGCAGTCATAGCCCAAACAAAGATTTGTGGATCAGCTATTAAATCGGGATTAATAATTCCATCTTTAATCGTTTTAACAACATCTCCACCTGCTATAAATGAACCCATCGCTTCAAAAATAGCTGCTAAAATAATAGCACCAGTCATCGTTAAAGCTTTTGAACCAACAGCAGGTCCAACATTATTAGCAACATCATTTGCACCAATATTCATAGCCATATAAGCACCAAATACAGCACCTAAAATAAGAAATGTATTGTTTGGTATATTTAAATATGTAGCATAACTATACATAAAAACCAATGCTACGAATAATAATGCTAATGAAAATTTAATATAACTAGACATAGATTTTGTAGTGGCTGTGTTTATTTTTTCTATCGTTTTGATATCCATTTGTACCCTTTTTATAATCGTTTTGTAACTTTTTTATTGTAATAAAGTATTATTATACTTTTAATTTCATTTAAGAATGCTTCAAAGTAACGTATTATCAGTAGGAGTTTTGTAAAAAATAATCTCATCAAATTGATTTACAAAATAAGAATGTACCTTAATAAAACCATATTTTGTCACATCGAACTGAGATACTTTACTATTTTTATATGAAATAAAAAGCATCAACATATCTATCTCATTCTTTAAAGTTTCAAGTAAACTAAGTCCCCCTTCGATCATAGAAAAGTTAATATCAAATTCTTCTAAATTATCACCTATCAAAACCTTACGATTTGGTATATTAAAAAGAGGAATAGTCGTGTCAAACTCTTTTTGTTTTGAAAATATCAAAATATCACTAGCCTTCCCACCATCTACAAATCTACTATCAAGTGTTGGTCTATCAATTCGTACAGTATTTCCACCAATGATGAGTAAATCAAGTTTTGTTCTTATTTTATGGACAAGATTCAAACTATCTTGCGAAGTAATATAACCACCATCACAGCTTCCATCAGCTCGGATGGCTAATTTAAAAAATCTAAATTTATCATTGTGCCATTTAAAAAAAGGAAAAAGCAAATTATCACATTCCTCTTTTAAAATTCCAACCTCTACATCGACACCACTTTTTTGTAAAGTCTCACATCCACCGCTAGCTAGATTATTTGGGTCAAGAGAGCCAATGTAAACTTTTTTAAATCCAACCTCTTGTAAAAGATTTGCACAAGCAGGTGTTCTACCTGTGTGATTACAGGGTTCAAGTGTGACAAAAATTTCACAATCTTTAAAAAAGTTATTATGATGTTCAATTAAAAAGTTATGAATTTCAAATGATTCTTTGAAATTTTGTAAAGGAGAATTCGGATATGCAGTTAAATATGCTATTTTTAAGGCATTGACTTCAGCATGAGGTAATCCAGCTTCTCTATGGGCTTCAGTCGATAAAATTTCATTATCTCTAACAACACAAGCACCAACAGCTGGATTTGGATAGGTTAGAAATTGATACCTCCAAGCAATATCAATAGCTTTTTGCATATAGAAATTTTTCATATATGCTTTTTTAAATCACCAAATATAATATGTAGAAGCACTTAAAATAGAGTTATATGGAATTGTAAAAGTTACACCATCTTCACCCTCGAAAGTAAAATTATTTTCACTATCAAAACTTAATAATTTCCCTTTAAAAGGACCAACTTCATATTGTTTTCCTCTAACATTTTCACCAATAGAACCTTGAAGATGTTCAATCTTTTTCAATTTTCTTTCAATTCCAGGGCTACTTACTTCAAGAAGATATTTTCCTCTCATTGGTTCTTTTATATCTAAAATAGGTGCAACCATTCGGCTCACCTCTTCACATTTGTCCAAACTTACACCATCTTTTGAAGTGATATAAATTCTATAAATATTATTATCATGCTCTTTTAGTTGCGCTATATCATAAAGTGACATACCACAACCCTCTACTACTACTTTTATCTCTTCTTCTAATTCCATATTTTTCTCTTATTCTTCTTTTTCTTTTTTAGTATCTTTTCTTATTTTTGAAAATAATTCTTCTAACTTATTCACAGATTCTAATTTTGTATCATTTTCAAATGTAAAATCAGGACATTTATACCAACCTGTAGAGTTTAAAATGTATGATTTGATTCTACTATTTGCACTATAGAGTGCTTTTTGAACCTCTTTTCGCTCATGTGGTGTTAAATCATTTCCATCATAATAAACTTTTGCGTCGTATTTTCCATTTTTACATTGAACATCTGTGATAGTAAGAGAGTTAATTCTATTATCATTTAAATCACCAAGTGCTTCAGGAACAAGCTCTCGTAAAAGAGACTCTGTTCGTTGTAAATTTATACTTTTATCTTTCATTGAAAATTATACCGTTTGAGCTTCTTTGTGCTCGATAAATGTTTCAATATAATCCCCAACTTTTACATCATTGAATTTTTTGAACATAATTCCACACTCAAATCCATTAGCAACCTCTTTAACATCATCTTTGAATCGTTTAAGAGAATCTATATTCCCAGTGTAAATAACAATACCATCCCTGATAAGTCTAGCTCTTCCACCACGTACTACTTTTCCGTCACTTACGATACATCCAGCAACTGTTCCTACTTTTGGTACAACAAATGTTTCTCTAACTCTTGCTTGTCCTGTATTTTCTTCAATAACAATAGCACTCATCATTCCAGAAAGTGTATCTTTAATCTCGTCAATAAGGTTGTAAATAATACTATAAGTTCTAATCTCAACACCACTAGATTTTGCTTTAACTTTTACTTCACCTGTAGGTCTTACATTAAATCCAATGATTATACAATCATCACTAGCACTTGCAAGTGCAACGTCAGCTTCAGTAATTCCACCTACACCAGCACTAACTATTTTAACTTTAACTTCATCATTTTTAATATCTTCAAGACTAATTTTAATAGCTTCTAAACTTCCACCAGCATCTGCTTTGATAATTACTGGAAGTGCTTTTATTTTACCTTCAGCGATTAGATTTGACATCTCTTCAAGTGAAACTTTTGTTGATTTACTCAACTCTTTTGCTCTTGCATGATCAGCTCTAGTTGTAGCAATTGCTTTTGCTTCAGATGCACTTTCAAGTGCTACAAGTGAAACACCAGTATTTGGAACATCATTTAATCCAACAACTTGACCTGTTTTGCTAAGACCAAGTTCAGTTACAGGTTTTCCAGAATCATCAAGAAGTGCTTTTACTCTTCCGTAAGTTGTATCTGCAACGATATTATCTCCAACTTTTAAAGTTCCATTTTGAACGATAACAGTAGCAACAGCTCCTCTTCCTTTTACTGTTGAACCTTCTATAACAGTTGCTTTTGCAAGTGATGTAGGATCTGCTTGTAATTCAAGAAGTTCAGATTGGATAAGGATATTTTCTAATAATTCCTCTATTCCAGCTCCACTTAATGCAGAAACTCCAATAAATTCATAGTCTCCACCCCACTCTGTTGGCATAATTCCATGTTCAGCCATACCAGCTTTTACCATATCCATATTTGCAGTTTCTTTATCAATTTTATTCACAGCAACTATAATTGGTGCACCACTATCTTTAGCAGCCTTGATTGACTCAATCGTTTGAGGTTTAACACCATCATCAGCAGCAACAACAAGAATTACGATATCTGTAATATTTGCCCCTCTAATTCTCATTGAACTAAATGCTTCATGCCCTGGAGTATCTACAAATGTAATCTCTTTTCCATTTTTAGTAACTGTATAAGCTGAGATATGTTGTGTAATCCCACCTGCTTCTCCAGCTGCTACTCTACTTTTTCTAATTTTGTCTAATAACGATGTTTTACCATGATCAACGTGTCCCATAATTGTAACAACTGGTGGACGATTAACAAAATTAGATTTATCAATAACCTCATCATCATAAGTCTCTTCGTAGTTTACCTCTTCAAGCTCATCTTTGATAGTGATTTCAATATCATATTCTTCACCAAGAATCTCTATCTCATCATTTCCAAGGAAATCATTTTTAGTAACCATCATACCAAGCATAAACAATTTACCAATAACATCAGCAGTTGATTTACCAATTTTTTCAGCAAATTCATAAACCCTACACTCTTCAGGAATTGTTACACTTGTAATCTCTTCAGCTTCAGTTTTTTTGATATATTTTTTCTTTTTACTTGATCTTTTTAATCCTCTTGGAACATTTCCAAAAGCTGATGGTTTTGTTGTTCTTATATTTTCAGTTTGTTTTGGAGTATCTTGCAAAAATTTAGAAGTTTCAAGTAAATCCATATCATATAGAACTACCTCTTCCCCAAGAATTGAATCTTCACTCTCTTTAAATGCATCATTTGCATGAACAAAAACATCTATTTTTTCACCACTTAAATGTGCTTTTGGTGGTGCTTTTTTAATTTGTTTTTTTATTTTTGAAGGTTGTTGTTTTTGACTATAGTCATCTTTATTTTCAGGAGAATTTCCAAAAAGTTCACTCATAGACTTCATTGATTGTTTTTTAGGTTGTTCATATTTACTTACAACTACTTCATCTATTGGTCTTCTTTTCTTTACAATTGTAAGTTTTCCTCTTTTAAGTGGTGCTTCACCTTCTGCAATAGATTGAACTTGTTTTACCTCATCGATTTTTGTATCTTCTTCAATAATAGTATCTTCTTTTGGAGAAACTACTGTTTCTATCTCTTCAACGCTTACTTCAGATATCACTTCAACTTTTGGTTTAGGTTGTGTTTTTTTAGCAACTGTGTTTGTTGTGATACTTGAATTTTTAGCTTTTGGTTCAGATGTTGTTTTAATTTTGTCACTTTTACCTGTAACGATATAATTTACAATCTCTTCGGCTTGTTCATAAGTTAATTTACTTTGTGGTGATTTTAAAATGATTGATAAATCAGCCGCCTTTGCAATTACCTCTGCGTGTGTTGCACCTGATTCTTCTGCTATCTCTCTTATACTTACTTTGTCTTCCATATTTCTACTATCTCCTTAAGCTGTTCTTCATAATCAGCTTTGTTTTTACATTGTCTATAAACTGATTTAACCGATTTTTTAATATCTTCACAACATTTTTCACAAAGGTAAAAACTTCTCCCCGTTTTAGAAAAAGGGATTAAAATTTTATCATTACATTGCAATCGCAACATTGTATTTTGTTCAGATTTTGCTCTACAAGCAATGCAAGTTCTTATCGGTTTATTTTTCAAATTCACGGATTGTACCTAAAATTCTCTTAATATTCCACTTGTACGCCACTATTATTAAAGTCACAAGTATAAACTTTAAATTGTGGGAAATTCTCTTTTAGTACAGTTGCCAGATTTTTTGCATCATCACTATATGCAATACTAAAAAAAGTTGAACCACTCCCAGAAAGAGTACTCATCAAAGCTCCATTTTTTAATGCTGTTTTTTGTACAGCAAATAATTCAGGCATCTGTTTCATCCTATAGTATTGGTGCATCCTATCATTTGAAGCTTCTTTTAACATTTGCCAATTTTCACTAAAAAAAGCAGCTGTTAAAAGGGAACTATGAGAAACATTAAAAACGGTATCCTCTATAGAATATTTAAAAGGGAGTATTTTCCTTGATTCATTTGTGCTAATAGGACGATTAGGGATAACAACTACAACTTTCAAACTTTCAGGTAACTCTTTTCTTATAAAATTAACTTCATGATCTTTTACAGTTGCAACTGTAAACCCACCCATCACAGCTGGTGTGATATTATCAGGATGAGATTCATAACTAAGAGCAAGATTAAGAAGTTTTTGCTTATCTATCTTCATATCACAAATAGCATACGCAGAAGCTATTGCACTAATTATAACCGCACTACTACTTCCAAGTCCTCTTGAAAGGGGAATTTCGTTTATAAATTCAAATCTAAAATTTTGTTTTTTACTACTTAGATTGTCATAAAAGTCGTTAAATGTTGAGACAAACATATTATTTGTTTTGAGTTTTGGGTTATTTGCACCCTCACCTTTTAAAGAAACACTATTAAATTTAGCTGGTTTTATAATCACTTTATTTCTAATATTTAATGCCAATCCTAAGGTATCAAACCCTGGTCCTAAATTTGCACTTGTTGCTGGTACAGTTACTTTCATCCCTTCTCCTTTAAAATGTCCCATTTTCAAGGGACCAAATTGTTAAATGACTACTTTTAACGATTTGACAAGTCAAATCTAAAGTAGCAAATCCTAAAGAGGAAAACAAGTTTTCCTTATCTAAATTTTTTCCCATAATGTACCATTTGCTGTATCCATTATGCTTATTTTCATACTGTTTAGTTCCTCTCTTATTTTATCACTTAAAGCAAAGTTTTTTCCCTTTTTTGCTTCAGTTCTTTCCAAAATTAGCTTCTCAATTTTATTTTTTTCATTTTCAGTAATTCCAAATTGAAAATAACTATAAGGACTTTGAAAACAAATCCCTAAAATATCACTTATAAAATGGAACACATCAACAATTTGACTTTTTAAATTCTTATCTTTTGGATTGTTATCAAGTTTATCATTCGCAAAATTGATAAATTCATCAATAGAAGCAAAAGCTTTTGAAGTGTTTAAATCATCATTTAAAGCATCTAAAATATTTTGTTTGTAGATTAAAGGTTTTAAAGTTTCATTTTTAACAATATCATAAACTCTCTTTTTAAGTCTATACATTTTGTCAAGTCTTCTTTTACTAGCTTCTAAATCTTCTGTATTAAAAGATAAATCAGCTCTATAATAAGTAGTTAACATATAAAATCGGATAACCTCTCCACTATACTCTTTTAAAGCATCTTTGAGAAAAAAGCTATTTCCAAGCGATTTACTCATCTTTTCCCCATTAATATTGACAAAACCATTATGAACCCAATATTTTGACAACTCTTGATTATAAGCCATTCTTGATTGTGATGCTTCATTTTCATGGTGTGGAAAAAGTAAATCAGCTCCTCCACCGTGAATATCTATAGCATATGGGAGTGATTTATCGCTTAGATGTTTATCTATCATAGCACTACATTCACAATGCCAACCTGGACGACCTTCTCCAAAATGGGTATGAAAACTTACACCATCCGTATTGTATTTCCAAAGTGCAAAATCTTTAGAATCTCTTTTTTCTAAATTTGATTCAACCCTTGAAAGTGAATTTTCATCACTAGCTCTATGGGAGATATTCCCATAATTTTTATCTTTTGAAGTATCAAAATAGACACCATCTTCAAGTTTATAAGCAATATCTTCTTTTAAAAGATTTTCTATTAGATGTTCCATCGCTTCTAAACTATTTGTTGCAAGTGGCTCTATTGTATTTGGAAGATTATTTAAAGATTGCATATCAGCTTTGTAACTATTGATATAATGTGTTGTAATCTCTTCTAAAGATTGATTTGTATCTTTCATCTTTTTAATGATTTTATCATCTATATCTGTAAAGTTTTTGACAAATGTCACTTCATAACCATTTGCTTTGAGAACTCTATGTAATAAATCAAATACTATTGCGCTTCTTGCATGTCCAAGATGTGCATCATCATAAACAGTTGGTCCACAAACATACATTTTTACTTGATGTGGAACTTGAGGTGTAAAAAGAAGTTTTTCTTTCTTTACACTATCATATATATACATATTTGCCATTATTTAAATAATGCCTCCAAACTTGATACATCTTTTGTTTTCTCTTCACTTACTTTATCTTCATTATCAGTTGAAGGTGTTACTCCACCCACTTCATTTACAACAATATCAAAATTTGTAAGCATAGATGCAAGTCGAATATTTAAACCCTCTTTCCCTATCGCTTTCCCTTTTTGGTCTGAATTAATTGTGATAATCGCTTTACTTTTTTCGTTTGGATTTGTACTTTTTTCAATTTTTACACTATTAACAATAGCTGGACTCATAGCACGACTTACAAAAATTTCAGGAATTGGACTATAATCAATACAGTCAATATTTTCCCCATTTAATTGTTTACTAACAGCATTTATCCTAACACCTTTTACCCCAACAATTGCACCAATTGGATCTATATTTGCCTCTGTTGTAGAGATAGCAATTTTAGAACGAACCCCTGGAATTCTTGCACTTGATTCAATTGTTATTCTTTTATCTTTTAATTCTGGAACTTCAAGAGTAAGCAAACTTTCTAAAAATTTAGGGCTTGTACGACTTACTTCAACAATAAGTCCATATTGTTTATCAACTTTAACACTTTTTACAACAGCTTTTAATGAATCCCCAACTTTAAAAGTTTCCCCTTTTATTCTATTTTTTCGTGGAAGAATTGCTCTTACTTCCCCAATTTCCATAAAAGTATTATCTTGTCTATCAACACTTGTTACAGAACTTGTAACTGTTTTTCCAAGTTTTGAATTGTATTTTTTAAATAAATTATCTTCGATATGTCTTTGAAGTCTATACTCAAGATTTGTAAAAAGAATCGTAGCTGCATTTCTCCCCATTGATTCAAATTCTAAATCATAATTTAAAAAATCCCCAATTTCAAGACCATCATCAAGATTTTTAGCCTCATCAATTGAAATATAATTTTCTACATTTACTTCAACCTCTTCCTCATCTACAATTGTTTTACCTTCTAGTTTTGTATCATCATTTGCTACAACTTCTATTTTTTGAAATAGATTTAATTTCTTTTTCTCTCTATTGATACTTGCATCAAATACAAGATTTCCACCTATCATTTTTTCAGCTGTTTTTATAAGAGATTCTTTTAATGCCTCTTCAATTTCAACTGTTTTAAGCCCTTTTTCATAAGCAATACTATCAATAATATCTATAATCTTTTCCATATTTTTTTCCTTTTTTAACAATGCGAACGTTTTTTTTGGATTTTCCAATGCTGCTGCATTTTTGATGAATGGATTGTAACCAAATAAAACTTAAATGATATAAATAACTATTTTTATAAGTAGTTAAAACTTTTTTTACTTTTATTTAAGTATAGTATTACAAATTTATTACATAAAGAGGCCAAATATGTTTTTTGGAACACAAAAGTTAAAAGATGAGATTGAAAGTTTAACTACTAAACTGTCATCTAAAGAGTTGGAATTAGGTTCTTCTATTGAAAAGATAAAAGATAAAGATAAAGAGATTAGCAGTTTAATTTCTAATAATAATCAACTTCAAAGTATGATTAATGAATTAAATGAAAAACTAAAGAATGCAAATAACACAGTAGTTACATCAACTTCAACTGACCATTTAAGTGAAAATCTTCAACATCTATTTAGTAGTGAAAATGAACATCTTAAAGTAGGTTTGTTAGATATTCAAGCAAACTTAGCAGAATCAACAACTTTAGCAAGAGAAATCTAGATAGTACCCATGCTGTAAAAACAGTATTTAGAGATTCTTCTTTAAAATTAAAAGATATTACCAATGAAATGAATTCACTGTATCTAAATGCTACAGAGATAAATCAAGTTGTAAATCAATTAAATGAAAAAGCTGTAAATATTGCAAAAGCGGTTGTGACAATAGATCAAATTTCATTTCAAACAAATATTCTATCTTTAAATGCTGCTGTTGAAGCTGCGACTGCGGGGGAAGCTGGTAAAGGTTTTGCCGTTGTTGCACAAGAGGTAAGAAATCTTGCAAATAGAAGTAGTGATTCGGCAAAAGAGATTAGTAGTGTTGTTCAATCAATTCAAGATAGTGTTAAACAAACCAATGAAAGATTTGAGCTAATAACACAAGCTATCAATCAAATTTCACAAACAACCCTAAACTATTCAGATGAAATCAATGGTGCAATGAATATAACTTCAACAGCATTTGATGGACTCAATAGCATAACAGATAAAATATTTATGAGTTTAGCGAAACTTGACCATGTTATCTGGAAAGTGAATACTTATCTTTCTGTTGCAGAACAAAAACCTGCATTTGGATTTGTTGACCATAAAAATTGTAGATTAGGAAAATGGTATAACGAAGGACTTGGTAAAAAATTCTTCTCTAAAACTCCAAGTTATGGAAAACTTGATATTCCACATAGTAAAGTTCACAATGCAACACATCATGTATTTGATGCAATCAAAGATAATGAAGTTAATTATGATTATGCAGTTAAAGCACTTGCAGAGATGGAACAAGCTAGTAAAGATGTATTTAAACTTCTTGATCAAATTCTACACGAAAGACATTAACGATATTATTTTTTTAAATATCTATGAGATTGCAAAGGGAGGCAACTCCCTTTTCTTATTTTAAAAACTTTGAATGTCTTTTTGATTTATATTTTTTTGAAGATAATTTGAAATTTGAACTAAACAATAAGTAACTATAAAAATAAACAATCCAGAAAAAAAACTAATCCAAGGTGCAACATCCATAACATCTTTCCCATCACTTAAAATTGTACCCAAACTCATTTGAGGAGGATTGATTCCCAGTCCTAAGAAACTTAGTCCAGATTCTCCTAAAATAGCTCCACCTACTCCAAAAGTAAAAGAAACCAAAAAAATAGGAGCAAGTAATGGTGCAAAATATTTAAATATTATTTTTGTATTGGATACTTTAGCCAGTTTCAAGATTTTTATGTATGGTTTATTTCCAATTGCAAAACTTTCACTTCTAATCAGCCTAGCTGTACCCATCCATCCAGTTACTGAAAGAACAATAATAATTACAAACATCGATGCATCAACATAACTTACAAGCGCAAGTAATAAAAAGAAAGTTGGAAAAGTTAAAAATAAATCTATTGTAATAACTATAGCTTTATCAATATTGCCTTTAAAGTAACCACCATTTATCCCTATAAATAAACCAATAATCGAAGTGATACTCGCACTTAAAAATCCAATAATAAGTGAAACTTGTCCACCTTCTATAACTCTTGCCATTATATCTCTCCCAAGTCTATCAGTACCAAAAAGGTGCTCGATTGAAGGAGATTGTAAGATTTGAGAAGGATTTAAATCATAAGGGGAAACTGTATAAACAAATCCACCAAAAAAAGTAAAAAAAACTATAAATAATAAAATAAAAACATATACTTTTATATTCATAGTAAAAGTTCTACTCCTCGCTTTCAAATCTCTCAAAATAAGAAAGAGAACTATTTCCAAATTTTTTTGTTTTATATTTTCTAAAACTTCCTAAAATATCAGGTAAAACAAGTTCTGCTTTGTGTTCAAAAGTGATTAAAAATATATTTTCATTTGTAAAAGATTCAACCATCTCATAAGATTTTTGATAGATATTTTCCATCCCATCTCTAAAATCAAATGGTGGATCAATATAAACAATAATTGCATCATTTTTAAAACTATTATTAACTAGTCTTGGTAAAACTTCAAAAGTATCACCTAAAATTGGTGTAGAATTATCTGCATCGATTGTTTTACAATTTCTTTCAAGTATTTTATATGATTTCTTATCTATTTCACAAAAATAACTATGTTTTGCACCTCTACTTAAAGCCTCAAGACCAATACTTCCACTTCCACCAAATGCCTCTATGAAAATAGTATCAATTACATCATATTGCAATACATTAAAAAATGATTCTTTTAAAATCGCTTTGCTACTTCTTGTTGTTTCTAAGGCTGGTAATTCGACAGATTTACCTTTATACTTTCCTGCTATTATTTTTGTTATTAATTTATTACTCATTTTATATTTCCAATTTTAAAATATTTATATTATCTAGCATATCCACTAGCTCTTAGTTCTCTGATAACATTTACCTTGATTTCACCTGGATACTGTACTTTATCCTCGATTGTTTGCGCTATTTTAGTTGCCATTAGTATCGCTTCATCATCATTTACAAGTTTTGCATTTACTATCACTCGTATCTCTCGACCTGCATTAATGGCATAGGCATTAATAACACCAATATTGCTACTAGCTATCTCTTCTATCTCTTCAACTCTTTTTAGGAAACTTTCAAGCACTTCTCTTCTTGCTCCTGGTCTTGCAGCACTTAAAGCATCAGCAGCACAAACAGCAGCACTTTCTATACTATTAGCTTCTTCATGTCCATGATGAGCATAGATTGCATTGATAACTTCTTCAGGTTCTCCAAGTTTTTTACATAGGTCTGCTCCAATATCAACATGGCTACCTTTCATCTCATGAGTCAATGCTTTCCCAATATCATGTAACAATCCAGCCCGTCTAGCTTTTACAGTATCACCACCAAGTTGTGAAGCAATCAATCCAGCTAAATTTGCAACTTCAAGTGTATGCGCTAGTGCATTTTGCCCATAACTAGCTCTATATCTAAGACGTCCAACAAGTTCAATAAGTTCTGGATGCATATTTTTAATACCAAGTTCTAAAATAGTATTTTCACCCTCTTTTAAAATTCCCGCATCAAATTCACTTTTAACTCTTTGATAGACCTCTTCAATTCTAGCAGGTTGAATTCGTCCATCTTCAATCAACTCCTCTATCACTTTTGTTGCAATCGCACGTCTGTAAAGGTTAAAACTACTTACAGTAATAGTATTTGGAATATCTCCAATGATAATATCAACCCCCAAACACATCTCAAGAGTTTTAATATTTCTCCCCTCTTTTCCTATGATTTTCCCTTTTGTCTCTTCATCTTTTAAAGAGATATTATTTGTAAGTCTTTCAGCTGCAAACTCCCCTGCATATCTTGTAACTGCATGAGAAAGGATATTTTGAACTTCTTTTCTAGAATTCTTTTGAGCTTCTTTATACACTTTTCTAAAAATTGAAGCTGTTACATCTCTTGATTCATCTTTTACAAGGTCAATCATCATCTCCTTTGCTTCTGGTTGCGTCAGCCCACTTACATTTTCTAAAATTCTTATAATCTTTTCGAGTTTCTTATTATAATCTTTCTCTTGATATTCAAGTCCTTTTCGTAAAGCTTCTATTTTTGTTTTAGATTCTAAAACGGTTGCTTTATCTTTTTTGATATTTTCTAATTCTATCTCAAGATGATAATTTATCTCTTTTTCTTTTTTTTCAATTAATTTTTTTGATTCTTTAAACTCATTATCGAACTCTTTTTTAGCTCTTAATTTTGCATCTTTAAGCAAATTTTCCGCTTCAAGTTCAATCACTTTTGCTTTTGCTTTTGCTTGTTCTATATAAATATCAAATTTTGCATTATCTATTTTTTTAGATATTATAAACCCCACAATTGCACTTATTGCAGATATTATAAATGCCCCTACTATCTCTTCCATATCGTACCCTTATTTGTAATAATATAATCAGATTTTATATCATGTATTTGGGTTAAAGTTGTTTTTGATTGACACAAACAAAGCTGTGTAAACACTATTTTTGGTCTATAATCTAAGCTAGCAAAAAATCTATCGTAAAAACCAACACCAAATCCAACTCTTCTAAAAGTATCATCAGTCCCAACAATAGGTACTATTGCTAAATCTATTTTTACCCTTAATGAGGAGTCATTTGGTTCGTATATATTGTACTTTTGCTTATTCAAAGGGAGTCTGTAAGGGACAACCTTTAAACTATTTCCCATCATCAATGGAACATAAACTTTATAATTTTTTTCTCTTCTTAAAATATTTATTAAACTTCGTACATTCACTTCCATATCAAGGGGAATATACAATAAAATACTTTTTGGTTTTTCAATTTTTATAACTTCTAATATCTTTTTTGATATAAATTTATCTTTTTTAATTTTTCCAAATTTACTACAAAACTTTAACTTTTTAATACATAATTTTCTAAAATCACTCTTTGTAAGATTTTTCATCTTTATTAAGCCTCTATTGGATAAAATCCGAGCCACATATTACCAAAAGGAAATAAAAATGAAGATTAAAAAATTATTGTTTTTTGCATTATTATCTCTAAGTTTAATAACTGGCTGCGATAAAAAAGAGGAGATTGGTAGCGATGCTATTGCTCAACCAATTGCTAAAGATATCACTTTAAATTTAAAAACTACTACAGGTGATGATTTAACAGTCGAGAGAAAAAAAGGCATCTGGTCTTTTGAACAATATCCAAACAAAACTGTATTAGTTGTCTTTTTTGCAACATGGTGTCCGCCTTGCAAAGCTGAAATTCCACACCTTATTAATCTTCAAGCAAAATATGGAAAAGATTTTCAAGTTATATCTGTATTAGCTGAACAGAATAAACCAAACGAAGAACTAGCAAATTTTATAGCTGAATATAAAATTAGTTATCCTGTAACAAATAGTGATGAAAATTTTAAATTTGCAGATGCTGTTGGTGGAGTTGATGGGATACCTGCTATGTTCTTATTTGATAAAAAAGGTGCAATAGTTATGCAATATGAAGGTGCTACGCAAGAAGAAATTTTAGACAGCGATATAAGCAAACATATTGGTAAGTAGATGTTTAGTCTTTTTACAAAGAAAAAAGAGGTAGAGCCAGAGGCTATTGAATCATCTCCAAAAGAGGAAAAAAGTTTTTTTTCTAAAGCTTTAGAAAAAACTATCCAAAATATTGCAACTATTGCAAATTTTGGATCTAAAGCTGAAAAACTCTCTTTTGAAACAATTGAAGAGATTTTAATTGAATCAGATATGACCTATGACATTGTAGAACTCGCAATGGATGGGTTACCAAATATGATTTCAAGAGATCAGTTAAGACATAGACTTATCTCACTTTTTGAATTTGCTCCAAAAATTAATTTTAATAATCTCCCTAAACCCTATGTACAACTTATTATTGGAGTAAATGGTGCTGGGAAAACTACAACAATTGCAAAACTCACAAATATGTACACAAAAGCTGGTAAAAAAGTGATTTTAGGTGCAGGAGATACTTTTAGAGCAGCAGCAATTGAGCAACTTTCTATTTGGGCTTCAAAACTTGATGTTCCTATTATTAAAACAAAACAAGGGCATGATTCAAGTGCTGTTGCATTTGATACTATACAATCAGCTGTTGCTAAAAATATTGACCATTGTATTATAGATACAGCAGGAAGACTACAAACTCAAGCAAATCTTAATAAAGAGTTAGAAAAAATTGTAAAAGTATGCAATAAAGCACAAGATGGAGCTCCTCATCAAAAACTTCTTATCCTTGATGGAACACAAGGAAATAGTGCCATTGCTCAAGCAAAAGCTTTCAATGAAATAGTTGGAGTTGATGGAATAATTGTTACAAAACTTGATGGAACAAGTAAAGGTGGAGCATTATTTAGTATCTCAAATGAACTTGAACTTCCTATTTTGTATGTGGGAATTGGAGAAAAAGCAGATGATTTAATCCCTTTTTCTCCAGATGCTTTTGTTGATAGTTTACTTGATGGAATCTACTCCTAAAAATGTGACCTATCTTGGAGCCACTCAAACTTATAAATAATAAAAAAGAGTGGCTCTATCTCTTTATTATTTTTTTACTTTTTTTCTCTTTTAATAGCTACAAAGAATATAATAACTTTAAAGAATTTAGTTCAGATGAGATCTATCAAACAAGTGGGAAAGTTTTAAATATCTTTCCAGATAAAGATCAAACTAAAAATACGAATATTGCCAAAATTGAAACTGCTAACTTCACTTTTTTTACATCGATTCCAAATACAATAGAACTCAAACAATCAAATCATATAGAGTTTATTGTAGTATCACAAAAAGTCACATTTTATGATTTTGTTAAAGGATTTTTTGCCCCAACTTTCAATGTCGAACTATTACCATCAAATCCAACAATTATAGAGAATATCAATCAAACAATACTTGCTCAACATCAAAATTCACTCATCGGAAATCTTTTTAATACCCTCTTCTTTGCAACAAGTTTAAATAAAGAGTTACAAAATCTTTGTGCAATTTATGGTATATCCCATATTGTGGCTATTAGTGGATTTCATCTTGGAATTATCTCTTTTGTTTTATTTTTTATTTTTAATCTTCTTTATTCCCCCATACATCAAAAATATTTTCCATACAGAAATAAAAAAGTAGATATTTTAATTTTAATTAGTGTTATATTGTTTCTTTATCTCTTAGCAATAAACCTTGTTCCCTCTTTTTTGAGGTCATTCTTAATGTTTCTTTTTGGGTTATTTCTTTTACGTTCAAACATCAAATTATTTTCATTTATCTCACTATTTTTAGTAATTCTCATCATCATTGCACTCTATCCAAAACTCCTTTTTTCACTCTCTTTATGGTTTAGTGTTGCTGGTGTTTTTTATATATTTTTGTATATTCAATATTTTAATACTCTCAATAAATATCTTAGTTTTTTACTCTTTAATTTTTGGATATTTTTTGCCATCAATCCCATCACTCACTTTTTCTTTGGAACGACATCTATAATTCAACTTTTATCTCCACTGATTACAATTGGATTTATAATTTTTTATCCTATAGAACTCTTTTTACATCTTATTGGATATGGTGATATTTTAGATAATTTGATATATATTTGGATTAATACAAATCCAAGTAGCATGATATTTTTAACACCAACTTTTATTTTTATTGGACATATTATTATTAGTTTTTTAGCGGTACAATATCGCATTTGGTTCTATGTTTTAAATCTAGATATTTTGATTTTTAATAGTTATTTGTACTATTTTATCTATTATGGATAAAATAAGCTGTGACACCCTCAGCAATACCATTAGCCATCTCTTGCTGATAAGTATCACTCATAATAAGCTGTGATTCTTCTGGGTGGGAGATATAACCAACTTCAACTAAAACAGCTGGCATTTGAGCACCTACTAAAACCCAAAATGGTGCTTCTCGTACTCCATTATCTATAATTAAATTTCCATATTTTTTCCGTAATTGGTATAAAATATGACTTTGAACATCAATAGCCATTTTTTGTGACTGGACAGTTTTGCCTCTATTTAAAAGGGTAAGAACCAAATCTTGGTCGCTAAAATTATCCATAGCATCCATATCTTCTTTATTTTCTAAAGCTGCAACACCTTTTGCTCTCTCACTTCTAGCTGGAGATAAAAAATATGTTTCAATTCCTTTAGCGTACATCACTTTATCTTTTGTCACAGCATTTGCATGAATAGATACAAACAAATCTGCATTTTTTCTATTTGCTATATTTGTTCTCTCTTTTAAAGCTATATATGTGTCATCATCTCTCGTAAGATAGACAACATAACCAAGACTTTTTAAACTATTGTAGAGATATTTTGCTATTTTTAATGTTACAACTTTTTCATGTTCATTGTTTGGTCCAACAGCACCAGAATCTTTTCCCCCATGTCCTGCATCAATAACTATTGTTTTAACTCTATTATTTTTAGAATTATTCATTGGTGGTAAGATTTCTTTTAAATCATTATTTGCTATAGCTATTGTTTTATTTTCTTGTTTTGGTGATCTATTTTCTATAGTGTTTTTGATTATCAATCTCTTATCTAAAAGCATATAATAAATTTTTGGATCATTTTCATTTAATATACTTAAATGAAAAAGTGTATCTGTTTCTTGCGAGATATCAACTTTATCTATACCATCTTGGGTAAGTGTAGTAGTTTCAGTATCACGAAAATTTCCTTTAATATCAAAAGTATAAAGATATCCATTTTTCTCTTTTCGTTTTGAAAACTTTATATCATTTGCTGAAATCTTTTTAGAAAAATCGACAATAATTGAGTCATCTTTTACACTTATAGATCTAATATCATAATCAATATCTCCCTTTACAAAAGTTTCTTTATCTTTAAGTAATCCATCAGGAATATCATCTAAAATATTTTCATTTTTTCTATCTTCATATTTTTTTTGGGAAATACTATTTTTTGTCTTATTTGAAGAAGCTTTTTTTATTTTAGAACTTATTCTGTAAAGTTCTGTTTGATATTTTGATATATCTTGATTTGACTTTTTTCCATAAAGTATCAAATCTTTGAGATATTTTTCCTCTTTTTCTTTATCATTTTTAAAAATTGCTGTAATATAATTTTTTTTAGCAAATTTATATCTATCAAGGTCTGTTGAAGATTCTACAACACTATTAAATAAAAACAACCAAAGAAAAGAGATAAAAAAAATAGCTTTTATTTTTCTCATAAAAATAGATTATTTCTCACCATTTGTTAATTTTTCCATAAGTTCATGAACACTACAAAGTTCATTTACTCTATATCCATTTGAACCTGTAAAAAACAGTCCATTTTCAGTATCACCATTATAAGCATCGCTTAATCTATCAGCAATACAATATCCAACAGCTTTTGCCTCTTCACCTCTGTGACAAGGTGCAACACAATTTGAAATACAAACTACTTTTGGTGCTGTCCCATTTGCTATATTTGCTTGAAGTGCTGTTAATACACCTCTCGCAGGAAGACCAACAGGAGACTTCAATAATTTTATATCTTCCTCTTTTGCTTCAAGAATCACTTTTTTAAAAGTAGGATGAGCATCACACTCATAAGTTCCGATAAATCTTGTACCCATTTGTACCCCAGCACAACCCAGTGCTAAAAATTTATCTATGTCAGCCTTATCCCAAATCCCACCAGCTGCAATAATTGGAATATCTCCCCACTCTTTTGCTTCTTCAATAACAGGAGTGATAATATTTTCTAATTGATATTCTTCCATAAAACATTGATCATATGTAAAGCCTTGATGTCCACCACTTAAAGGTCCTTCAACAATAACAGCATCAGGTAATTTATCATATCTTTTCCATTTTTTACAAATAAGCTTTAATGCCCTTGCACTTGAAACTATAGGGATAAGTGCGACATCTGGATAATTCTTTGTAAATTCTGGCATATTTGTTGGGATTCCAGCACCTGTTATAATGATATCAATACCAGCTTCACAAGCATCTTCAACTATTCTTCCATAGTCATTACTAGCATATAAAACATTACAAGCAAGTGGTTTATCTCCACAAATCTTTCGTGCATTTTTAATAATAGCAGTTAAACCATCTTTTGAATAAAAATTCACTTCACCAAGAGGTTTCCCTTGAACATTTTTATGTGAGAACTCTTTATTACTATAATATCCAGTTCCAACAGCCGAAACAACTCCTAGTCCACCCTCTTTGCTTACATTTCCTGCTAATTGATCCCAACTAATTCCAACACCCATTCCACCTTGGATAATTGGCTTTTCAACCTCATGTCTACCTATTTTTAATGCTTTCATATAATCCCCTAAATTATATTTATTCTAACAAAGTTTTTCTTTCCTTTTTGTAAAACAAATGTACCTTTTTCAAATTTCATACTACTATCTTCTATCTTATTTTGGTCAATTTTAACAGCACCACTTTCAACATCTCTTCTTGCTTGTGAAGTCGAATTAACAAGTTTTGTATCAACTAACACTTGACAAATCCAAGCTCCAGATATAAATTCAAATTCATCCATTGTTGTTGGTATATCTTTATTAGCAAAAATTTTAGTAAACTCCTCTTTTGCTTTTATCCCCTCACCTATTCCATGAAATCTATCAACTATCTCCATAGCCAAATCATCTTTAACTTTTTTAGGATGAATAGTATTATTTGCCACACCCTCTTTTAAAGACTCAATCTCTTGTAACGATTTATTTGAAAGAAGTTCATAGTATCTCCACATAAGTTCATCACTAATACTAAGTACTTTTCCAAACATATCATTTGATTCATCAGTAACCCCAATATAATTTCCTAAAGATTTTGACATCTTTTGAACTCCATCAAGACCCTCTAAGATTGGCATCATTAAAACCGATTGTTGTTTATTTACACCATAAGCTTTTTGTAGCTGTCTTCCCATTAAAAGATTAAATTTTTGATCTGTTCCACCAATCTCAATATCAGATTGTAAATGAACACTATCATATCCTTGTAATAATGGATACATAAATTCACTGAGTGCTATAGGGGTATTTGAAGCATATCTTTTTGAAAAATCATCCCTCTCGAGCATTCTAGCAACCGTTAAATTTGAAGCTAATGATAACATTCCAGCAGCTCCAAGAGGCTCTAACCAATCTTTATTATAAACGATAACAGTTTTTGATTCATCTAAAATCTTAAAAGCTTGCGTTGTATAACTTCCTATATTATGTTTAATATCTTCATCTGTTAGAACTTTTCTTGTAACATTTTTACCAGTTGGATCACCAATAGTTGCTGTAAAGTTTCCAATTAAAAACTGAACAACCCCACCAAATTTTTGAAAAGTTGCTAATTTTTGTAAAAGCACTGTATGCCCAAGATGTAAATCAGGAGCTGTTGGATCGAATCCAGCTTTTACAAAATAATTTGCCCCAGTTTCATAATAGTTTTTTAAAAGTTTTTCAATCGCTTCAATATCGATAATCTCAGAAGTACCTCTATTAATCTCATTAAGTGCTTGTTGTATTTTTTTTTCCATTGTATCTATCTCCCAAATTATTTATTATTTATAAGCATCATCACCAGAATAAAATTCAATGATTTTAGCTTTTTGATTTACAATCTTTTTAATCTTTTCACTATTATTATTTTTAATTTCTAAATCAATCGTACAATATTGTATATGTGAATTTCTATCTTTTCCATACTCTATAAATAATATAGTTGCATCATGGTTAGAAAGATGTATTAATAATCTTGCTAATTCTCCTTTAATATTTTTCAAACTTACAACCATTTTATAAACATAATATTTATCATCACTCCATCTACAAAATACCATTTGATGCTTTTGTTTCATCAAAATATAAGCATTTTCACACATTTTATGATGAACAACTGCATCTCGTCCATCTCTAAAAGCAACAATCTCATCATTCAGTTTAGGATGGCAACAATGATCAAAAGAAAAAGATGTTAATGAGAAATTTGAATAAAATACAAGATTCTCAAACTTGTACTCCTTCAAATTCACTTGTTGTACTTTCATCCGAGCAAACAATCCAAGTTCACTTCTAACTGTAGTTTCAATCATTTTTTTAAGATGTTTTAAATGATCTAAATTTTCTACTACCTTATATACTTTTGGTTGTGGATATTTTTCTAAAATATTATTTGTATATCTTGAAAAAATTGTATTAACAATATTCTTTCCATTTATAATATCAATTTGTTTATGTCTATTTTGACATAAAACTTTAATACCTTTTTTTGCTTTAGTTGTTTTTACAATATTTATCCAAGAACATCTTACAACAATATCTTCACCTTTATTTATAGAAACAATATCTCCACTTCTGAGTTCAGTAATAAGTGGTTTTTTTACTTTATTTACAAAACAATCAATAGCTTTATTCCCAAGATCCGTATGAATCATATATGCAAAATCATAAGCACACGAACCTCGTGGCATTTTGAATATTTCACCTTTTGGTGAATATACTATAATCTCTTCATAAAATAACTCTTTTTTTGTTTCGTCGTAGAACTCTTCAACATTTTCATTATCCATTTCTAAAGTATGTAGCCATTTTAAATTTGGTTCTTTAAAATTACTATGTCCATTTTTATATTTCCAATGAGCAGCCACACCAAATTCAGCTATTTTATCCATATCCCTTGTTCTTATTTGAATTTCAAAAATTTTAGTATTGTGAAATACCGTTGTATGAATTGTTTGATATCCATTTTCTTTGGGAATTGCAATATAATCTTTAAATCTTGAAATTAACGGCATATAAGTTGTGTGCATATGACCTAAAACTTTGTAACATTCCAAAGGTGTATCTGTAATAATTCTAATCGCCAAAAGATCTAGAACTTCATCAATAGTCACACCTTTTCTTTGAATTTTAAGAAATATAGAGTAATAATGTTTTATCCTACTATAAATCTTAATATTGTCCCTAAAATCATCTTTTAAAACATTATTAACATCTGCAATAAATAGGTTAAAAGTATTTTGAATTTTATCTTGATAATTTTTAATATATTCATCAATTTTTTTATATTCATTTGGATAAATATAAAAAAAAGACAAATCCTCAAGTGTATTTTTTATAGCTGACATACCAAGACGATGAGCAATAGGAGCATATACGACCAAAGTCTCTTCAGCAATTCTAAATCTTTTTTCTTCACTTAAAGCATCAAGAGTGAGCATATTATGCGTACGGTCAAATAGTTTAACAAGTAGCACTCTCACATCTTCAATAGAGGCAACAAGCATTTTTCTAAAAGTCATAGCTGATTTTAAAAGTTTATCTTTCTCTTTTGAACTAGTCAATTCATGTACTCTAATTTCTGTAATTTTAGTTAATCCATCAACAATATTAGCAACATCAAGACCAAACATCTCTTTAATATCATCTAGCGTATAAGATGTATCTTCTACAACATCATGTAATAAAGCAGCAAGTACCATAGATTCATCATTACTATAGTGTCCTGTAATAGCTGCAACTAATATAGGATGAACAACATAAGGTTCTCCACTTTTTCTATATTGATTTTTATGTGCTTCTATACAAAATGGTATTGCTTTACTTATTTTTGGGGTAATTTCTATTGCATTGTTAAGAGCATCAATAGCATTTTCGATACTATTGATATTTTTAATTGAAGTTAAATATTTTTCCAAAAGTCAAATATTTTAAATTTATTTTTGAAATCCGTCTATTACTAATAAACCTTTTGCAATTTCATGAATTGCGATATCTGTATATTTCATATTTTTTAATATAGCATTATCCAATAATGGTTTAGCACCATTACTTAATTCATCTGCTCTTTGCCCAACAGCAAGTGCTAATATATATCTATCATTTCCAACTTTTTCTAATGCTTTTGCTAAAATTTCTTCTATTCTCATTTTTTCTCCTTTATTTTACTATAGAACATTTACTATAGTCACCATTCACTATTTTAAATAAATTCCCTTTTTCATTCATATTTGCTACAACAATAGGAAGTTTATTATCTTTAGCTAAAGCAATTGCCGTATCATCCATAACTTTAATATGATCTTGTAATGCCTCATCATATGAAATAACATCTAATTTAACTGCATCAGGATATTTCATAGGATCTTTATTGTAAACACCATCAACTTTTGTCGCTTTGATAAGCATAGATGCTTCAATTTCAGTAGCTCTTAAAGTAGCAGCTGTATCTGTCGTAAAGTATGGATTTCCAGTACCTGCTGCAAATATAACAACTCTCTTTTTCTCTAAATGTCTTTTTGCACGTCTTACAATAAAAGTTTCAGCAATTTGTTCCATTTTTATAGCTGTTTGTAATCTTGCTTCAAGACCAATATGCTCTAGTGCCTCTTGCATAGCTATACCATTAACAACTGTAGCTAACATTCCCATGTAATCACCACTTGTTCTTTTGATGATTCCATCAGCAGCTGCACTTACACCTCTAATAATATTTCCACCACCAATAACAATACCAACTTCAATATCATTATCAACTAATTGTTTAATTTCATTTGCAATATATGCCAATATTTGGGTATCTATTCCATAACCACCTACACCAGCTAACGCTTCACCAGAAAATTTTACTAGCACCCTTTTTTTCATATATATCCCCGATTAAAATTTTTGCATTATATCTTTTTTATACTAACTATTTCATAAAATAAATATATTTACTAATAAGAAATATATTTATTAGATTTTAATATTTTTCAATAAAAACATAAAAATCTAATTAAAGTAAAACAAATATAAATAACAAGTAAGTTGCGAGCAAAAAAAAAGAGATCTTAAAAGTTGGCGGCGACCTACGTTTCCACAACTGAAAGCTGCAGTATTATCGGCGATGAGAATCTTGACTGCCAGGTTCGATATGGGGCTGGGTATTTCCTTCTCTCTATA
>JAQUAG010000012.1 GCA_028687375.1 Arcobacteraceae bacterium
CCTTTGCTTCCCTTATTCATAGCTCCGCCACCTGTTCCATCTTTTTTTTGTAGTTTTTGTCCATTGCCTTTGCTCATACCTTGCCCTTTTCCACCATTTCCTTTTTGGATATTGGCTCTCTCTTCAGGTGTTAAAGCACCCATTTTTGATTGCATAGCACTTTGAAATGCAGCTCGCTCAGCTTCAGGAACACTCCCTTTTTGAAGTAATAAATCATCCAAACTCATAGCACTATAATCTGCCCCAAAAAGTGACATTCCACATAATAACCCTGTAAATAGTATCTTTTTACCTGCAAGCAGGATTCCATTTTGTTTCATCATCTCAAACTCCTTTTCATTGTTTTATTATCGTACTTTATACAATAATCGTGAATTAATCGTGGAATGCAAAATTGTTTTCTCTAAACCCCTTTTTGCTACAATCAAAAGAAAAAAATAAGGACTTTTTTTTGGCAATCTTTCAGCCCTCAGTTTTAAAAAACTTTCCACAAGATGAAAATAAAAGAGCTCTTTCCCTCGTTCACAATCTACAGATTAGGAATGGAGATAGCAATATCAATTTTAGTATGAATTCTAAAGCTGGAGCTTTGGAACTAGAGGGAAATACTAATAATTTTGATAGAGAAATTGCTTTTAAAAAAGAACTGGAAAAGTTAGAAAATCTTTGTACAACAAATGAAAAAATGATAGATAAGATGGTTTATAAACTCTATGATTTAAGTGATGATGAGATTAAAATTGTGGAGGGTGTTTGATGAAATTATTTTTATCGTGCAACGAGTGTTCATTATTAGATGAAACTGAATATCCAGAATTTTATGAAATTCAAATTTTGGATTTGCATAAGTATGAATTTACTTGTAAAAATGGACATAAGGCAGTCAGTATTATTGACAATCCAAAATTTGAAATGTTATTTCAAGTAGGAGCTAATGCTATAATTGACGGTTATTATCGTGAAGCAATTTCATCGTTTGCTTCGAGTTTGGAGAGATTTTATGAGATTTGTATAAAAACAATTCTATCTTCTTCTAAAATAGAAAACAACACTATTGAGAAGTCGTGGAAAGAAATTTCTAATCAGTCAGAGAGACAATTGGGTGCATTCACAATGCTTTGGTTGAATTTTTATCATGAAATCCCTGAATTACTTTCCAACAAAATGACAACACTTCGTAATGAGGTAATCCATAAGGGGAAAATTCCATCTCGTAAAGAGACAATAAATTTTGGAAAAGAAGTTTTTAGACTCATTACAACCAAACTACAAAAGATTATCAAAGAAGATTCATATAAGTGGCTCATATCCAAATGTGAACAAGTAGCAATGAATGGTTCTGAGTTTATTGCTACTGGATGTATCCAAACAATAATTTCAAGTAAATTTATAGATAAAAATTATGATTCTGTGGATTTGGAAAAAGAAATTGAGAGACTACAAGAATTACGAGCATTACAAAAAAGACAATTAGCAAACAATCCGTAGATTTGGCACTGCCAAACGCCTCCGACAAATATCATCTATTTGGTGTACTTTCCACTCGTTCCCAATGTCCACATTGGGAATGCAGATACCAGTATATAAGTTTAGTATGCATAAATGAAGATTTGAGCAAAGAAAACAACTTCCGTAACACCGACTTTAGTCGGTTATTTCTCGGAAAAATAAGCCAACTATTGTCAGCTTTACGGAAAATACAAACGATAAAATCTGTCAAATTGCAATGTTTTTAAAGAAAATTTCCAAAAGATGATAGGATAACAAAAACAAAAGAGGAAATGGCCATGACTGAGCAAAATAAATCCGATATAGTTATTTATGATGATGGTGAAATAGAACTCAATGTATCTCTTAAGAGAGAAACTGTTTGGCTCAATAGAAATCAAATAGCTAAGCTTTTTAATAGAGATGTCAAAACTATCGGAAAGCATATTGGCAATGTTTTTGAAGATGGAGAACTTGAAAAGTTTTCAGTTGTCGCAAATTTTGCGACAACTGCCTCAGATGGTAAAACATACAATATGGAATATTATAATTTAGATGCAATAATCTCTATTGGCTATCGTGTTAAATCTCAAAAAGGGGTACGATTTCGTCAATGGGCAACATCGGTTCTCAAAAACTATATCCAAAATGGATATGTTATCAACTCTGATAAGATAACAAATGAGAGATTTAAAGAGCTTGAAAACAATGTTACACTCCTAAAATCAAAAGTGGAGAATATTTCAAATTCACTTGAGGATACAACACTTAGAGTAAAACAAGGGATATTTTTTGATGGAGAAACTTATGATGCTTATGTTTTTATTAATGATTTACTAGGAAGTGCAAAAAGTGAAGTGGTGCTTATAGATAACTATCTTGATGAAAGTGTTTTTACACTTCTCAATATCAAAATATAGAACTGATTGAGTTTAAAAACTCTCACGATAGATTTTTAATACTTGATAAAAAAGAGATTTTTCATATTGGGGCAAGTCTCAAAGATTTAGGTAAAAAATGGTTTGGATTTTCAAAGTTTGAGATAGGAACTTTGGATATTTTGGGGAGATTGAAATAAAATACCTCAGAAGAGTTATCTATTGTCGCAAAATTTGCGACAGTTCAATTTGGCTTATGAAAATTATCGAACCATTTTCGTGATATCACGAAAATGGTATAAATCAATACACTTGCTTACTAAAAGCATTTAAGTGATTGTAACTCCCATTGAGTAAACTTTGATAGACAACTCTAATATCCTCAGGGGCATCATTCATTCGCTCAATTAAATCAGCTATGTCAGTTTCCTCGACCAAAACCCCTACTTTCATCGCTTCATTTGATGAAACATTCCCCATAGTTATTAGGGTATTGTAAAGATTTTGTAGTTCTTCTAGCTCGAAAATTCCAATAGTATCACTTGCAACTGGCACTTCTAAATCATATTTCTCTAAAATTGCTCGAACACTATCCATATGTGTTTGTTCAGATTTTGAGATATTTAAAAACACTTTAGTTCCCCATTTTTCATACATTTTGGTATAAACATCTCTTGCAACTTTCTCCTCTTGATACATAAAAACAAGTCCCTCTTTTTGTTCATCTGTAAGTTCTGCTATTGGTAATGAAGCTAACAGTATTGTTGGGTCTTGTGTTTGGAGTGTACTTTGAGTTACGGTATTTGATACAATCGTCATATTTGCATCTGTATCTTCAAGTGTGATATTTAAATCATCAATCAGAACGATTTCATTAGCAGTTACTGTCTCTAAAATAGTTTGAGTGGAGTTTTCATTTGCCGTAATAAGAGTTTCTATATCAGTTCTAATTGATTGTAAAGTTGTTAAATTCATATCGGTAACTGAACTATTATTTTCAATGCAATATTTAAAAACAATATCACTTATCGCTGATACTTTCAAAGAAGTTGATGGAGTTAAAGTAAAAAGCTCTTCCTCACTTAATCCGTAACTATTTAAAAGTTCAGTTTTAAGTGTATCATTTGAGCTAGCAAGAGTAGTTAAGATAGTTAGTTTAGTTCTATTTTGTTGCGATAAACTAAGTGGCATAGTCAAAGTTGTATCATTTCCATCTATTATACCATCACGGTTTACATCAATATAACCACCATACGCAGTAATTGGATAAGTTGGTGTTGAAATAAATCTATACTGACCATTTCCAAGATTTATAGCTCTTTTTGCATTTGCATCTACAACATAAGCCCCTATAACTGGACCTCTTTCAACTGTTATATCTGTAGTTGAATCTTGAATCGCTGTGTCACTACTTCCACATCCAGCAAAAATTAAACTTGTAGCTATTAAGCTACCGTATAAAAAATTCTTTTTCATTTTGTACCTCTATTTCATATTTTAGAAATAGTATGAAAAAATAGTGAAAAAATAGTGGAGTTGAAAAAAGATGGATGTCTTTCCTTTAGAGTGAATAGACATCCATTATTGAGTATTTTGAAAGAATTATAATTTATTGATGCAATTTAAGTCGTTAAATGCAACTTCAAGTCTAGCTATTAAGCTATTTTGCCCTTCTCTAAGCCAAACTCTTGGGTCGTAATATTTTTTATTTGGTTTATCTTCTCCATTTGGATTTCCAATTTGACCTTGAAGATAGTCATGATTTGCTTTTTCAAATCCTCTTACACCATCCCAAAATGCCCATTGCGTATCTGTATCGATGTTCATTTTTACAACACCGTAAGAGAGAGATTCTTTTATCTCAGCTTCACTACTTCCACTTCCACCATGAAATACAAAATTAACAGGTTTACTGTTAAGATTTAATTTTTCACTTATGAACTCTTGTGAATTATTTAAGATAATTGGTTTAAGGACAACGTTTCCTGGTTTATAAACTCCATGAACATTTCCAAAAGAAGCTGCAATTGTAAAATTTGGACTTATTTCATTTAATCTTTCATAAGCATACAAAACATCACTAGGTTGTGTGTAAAGTAAAGCATTATCAACATCACTATTATCAACACCATCTTCTTCTCCACCTGTAATTCCAAGCTCTATTTCAATCATCATATCAAGTGCACTCATAGTTTTAAAATACTCCACACAAATATCAAGATTTTCCTCCATACTCTCTTCACTAAGGTCTAGCATATGCGATGTAAAAAGTGGACGCCCAGTCTCTTTGAAATGCTCTTTTCCAGCTTCTAATAGTCCATCAATCCAAGGTAAAAGTTTTTTTGCAGCATGGTCTGTATGTAAAATAACAGGTACGCCATAAGCTTTTGCCATCATATGAATGTGTTTCGCTCCACTTATTCCACCTAAAACAGCAGCATTAGGAACTTTACATCCTTTCCCTGCAAAAAATTGAGCTCCACCATTACTAAATTGTAAAATAACTGGAGAATTTACTTTTGCAGCAGCTTCTAAAAGACCATTTACTGTTTCTGTATTTACAACATTCATAGCTGGAATTGCAAAATTATTCTCTTTTGCATAATCAAAAACTTTTTTTGCTTCACTCCCTGTTAAAACACCTGTGTTTACAATATTTAAAATACTCATTTTATATCCCTTTTACTATTTATTGATGCTAATTTTGATTTTAGCTTTTTCAGTTTTGATTATACCTTCAACTCTTTTTTTGAACCCTTCACTTGATAAAAACTGTTTTATATCATTCTTTACATCATTAAAAGCAAGTGATGTTGGTTCTTTTTTACCATCAAGATAGATGATATGATATCCATATTTTGTAGCAACTGGTCCAGTTGTAATTGTTCCAACTTTAAGAGCAGATGCTGCCATACTAAACTCTGGAATCATTTTATCTAAAGTAAACCATCCAAGATCTCCACCATTTGCTGCTGCTCCATCTGTTGATTTAGCTTTTGCCATTTTTGTAAATTCAGCTTTTAAATCTTTTGCTTTTTTGAGTGTCGCTATGATATCTTTTGCCTCTTTTTCTGTTTTTACTAAAATATGACTCGCTTTGAGTTCTAAAGGTTTTTTAAATTTTTCTTTATTTACATCATAATAGCTTTTAATATTTACTTCACTGACAGTTACATCTTTAACCATATTTGACATCCATAATTGCAATGCTAAATCTTGTTTTACCTTTTGAAGTGTCTCTTTATAAATTTTACTATTGACTATATCTGTTCTGTAAGCAGCCATACTTAAGATTTTTCTATCTATTAGTTGATTTAAGACAGTTTGCTTATCGCTATCTTTTAATTTGTCATATGTAGTGTTTTGACCTTTTAAGAGAACATCTACATCCTCTTTCGTAATTTTTTCGCTACCAACTGTTGCTAAAACTTTATCAGCAAATGCACTTACTGAAAAAAGTTGGATTGCCACCAATGAACTTAGGATAATTTTTTGACCAAACATATCTTTTCCTTATAATATAAAAGTTTCGCGATTTTACCCTAAAAGAGCTTATATGAAATGAAATTTGAATATTTAACTTAAAAACTCTTTAAATTTTCTTTTTTTTATGCTACACTTCCGTTTTTAAAATTTCAAAAATAAATTTATACAAAGGAACACAAATATGAGAATATTAATAGTGGAAGACGAAAGCACACTAAATAGAACCCTACAAGAGGGGTTACAAGATTTCGGATATCAAGTAGATGTCGCGGAAAACTTTAAAGATGCAGAATATTTTATAGATATTAGAAACTATGATTTAGTTTTAACAGATTGGATGTTACCAGATGGTGACGGAATAGAATTAACTAAAATTGTAAAAAATAGAAGTGCAAGAACATCTGTAGTAATCGTAAGTGCTAGAGATGATAAAGAAAGTGAAATTAAAGCTCTTAAAACAGGTGCTGATGATTATATTAAAAAACCATTTGATTTTGATGTATTGCTTGCTAGAATTGAGTGCAGACTTAGATTTGGTGGAACAAGTACAATCAAAATAGATGCGCTTTCAATAAATCCAGATGAAGAAAAAATCACTTATGATGGTGTAGAAATTGAACTTAAAGGGAAACCATTTGAAGTTTTAACACACTTGGCAAGACATAGAGATCAAATCGTTTCAAAAGAGCAATTACTTGACGCTATTTGGGAAGAGCCAGAATTGGTTACACCAAATGTTATTGAAGTTGCAATTAACCAAATTCGACAAAAAATGGATAAACCTCTTAACATTTCAACTATTGAAACAATTAGAAGAAGAGGATACAGATTTTGTTATCCACCAAAAGAAAATGAGCCTATAGAAGATTAATTTTAATTTTTAAACGGTTTGATAATGAAAAATAATAAAAGTATCTATGAACAGTTTTCTCAAAAACTGATTATTGCTACTTCATTATTTATCCTTATCATCTCTTTTATGTTTTATGGCTTTACAAAAGCCACTCTCTATGAAGAGATAACTGACAATCTCTTAAAAAAAGCAAGTATTATTCAGCAAGCAAGTATTAATAATATTGTAAATCATGATAATCTTAAGCTAATAACAGAAGATAAACTAACGATTGACTTAGTTAGAATTAAAGGATTACAAGATTTTTATTTTAGAGAATATCATCTAAATGGGGTTCATTTTATTGAACTTGTTTATCCGTTTGAACCATCGCAAGAAACTTTTATTAAAATAACTAAAAATATAGATAATACTGATGAGATGTTACGAAAAATTTTTAGTAATGTTTTTATTTTATCTTTGGGTGGTCTTGTTATGGTTGTTATTTATGCTTTAGCTGTTTCAAAAAATCTTCTTGTACCTATTTTAAATATAACAAAAAGATTATCAAATATGAATGAAAATTCTTTAACAAGAATTGAACCAAATACTCTCCCTATTGAATTCCATCCACTTGCAAATTCTATAAACAGTCTAACAAAAAAAATAGAGATGTATGTTAAGTATCAAAAAGAACTTTTTATTGGTGCAGCTCATGAATTAAAAACTCCACTTGCTGTTATGAAGCTTAAAAGTGAAGTGGTTTTACTTAAAGCACGAGAGGTTGAAAAGTATGAAGAGACTTTGAGATTATTTATTAGTGAGATAAATGGTATGGATAAGATGGTTAGCTCTATTTTAGATGTTGGAAGACAAGAAGGAGCTCAATTTGAAAAACCAACCGAGATTGATGTTGTAAAGTTTATTGAAAATAGAGTTAATAATTATAGATTACTAGCTAATGAGAAGAAGATTACGATAGAATTTGTTTGTGATATAGAAAAATTCATTACAATCATACAGCCGACACTCTTAAATCAAATTATCCAAAACTTTATTCAAAATGCCATTAAATTCACACCAAATGAAAAAACTATTATTGTAAAAATTTACAAAGCTGATCCATTAGTTGTTGTTGAAGTGATTGATGAAGGTGTAGGTGTTGATGAAAATATTGATCTTTTTGCGCCTTTTAAAAGAATTGGAAAAGAGCAAGGCGCAGGATTAGGATTGTTTTTAGCCAAAAGTGCTACAGATGCAATTGGTGGAGATATTTCTATTGTAAATAGACAAGATGGAATAACTGGTTCTGTAGCTACTTTAAAACTTCAAACCAATCCCACTTGCAAATTAAAATAGCTTACATTTTTTAAGGGTGATAAATCATCCCGTGTTCTATTTTCGTACAAAAATTTTGTACAGCTTTCATACCATGTTGTTCAGCTTTTTCCATAGCTTCATTATTAACAAGTCCCAATTGTGACCAAACACATTTTACATCACCTCTTTGTATGCATTCATCAACAACAGTTGCAATTACATCTGGTTTTCTAAAAATATCCACTAAATCAACTGCAACTTCAATATCAAGTAAACTTCTATAAACTTTTTGCCCAAGGATAAAATCCTCCTTTGGGTAAATTGGTAACACGGTAAAACCATTCTCAATTAAATAAGCTGCAACCTTATTGCTAGCCTTTGTAACATCCGGACTACATCCTACTATTGCTATTGTTTTTGTATTTTCAAATATCTCTTTAATTTCATTTTTTGGTGTATTAACTACCGGAAACTCACATTCCATTATAACTCCTTATTTTTTTAATATAATCTAAATGTAAGTTTAGTATAAATGAACTTAATATGATAAAATAATCTTCTTAAACTATTGTATAATAGTATGTTATGATAATTATACTATTATATTAACTTATAATAAAATATTCAAAAAACACCTAAAACTAGTATTGCATTTTAATTATTTAATGTTATACTTCCGCATTAACTTTCAAGAAGAGTTAAAAAACAATTTAAAAAAAACAAGGGGTTTTAGAATGAAATTAGGAAAAATAATTTTAGCGGCGAGTTTATGTTTTGGTGTAGTAAATGCAGGTGATTTTGTTGATTATAAAAAGTTAACACATAACTTAAAAGGTGACGCTAAAAAAAATGGTGAAATAGCTTCAACAGATGAAGTTAAAAAAGCATTAGCATCTGCTGATTGGGCTGTTGTGGATGTAAGAACTATGGATGAGTGGCAAGCTGCTTCTATTGCAGGATCTGTAAGAATAGGAAGAGAAGCGCCAGAAAAAGCTTTAGAAGGTATTGTTTTAGATGACAATAATAAATTTGTAAAACAAAATATCGTTGTTGTTTGTAATACAGCTTCAAGAGCTGCTATTGAAGCACAAGCTTTCAGACAAATGGGATTTAATACTGTTAAAATTTATGGAATTGAAACATGGATGCAAGAATGTAATCCAGTGAATAACTGGTATTCTAATGTCGTAGCGAACAAAGACACAAAAGCTAAATTTGGTTCTGTTCTTCCTGCATACTGTGCAAAATAATTTTTAAACAAATTATTTAAATCTTAAAGGTCTAGATTTTTATCTAGACCTTTTTTATTTTAAGAAAAAATATTAAAATTCTTTTTGTCTTTCTGCTTCTTTTTCAACTTCTTCTAAAAATCTAGCTAATAATTTATTTGTAGGTAGTTTCTCTATCACTTCACCTTTTTTAATAATAAGTCCACTTCCATTTCCATATGCAATTGCTACATCAGCACTTTTAGCTTCCCCAATTGCATTTACAACACAACCCATAACTGATAAATTTAAAGGTGTTGTGATATGTGCAGTTGCTTTTTCAACTTCCGCAACAGCGCTTACTAAGTCTGCTTCAATTCTCCCACAAGTTGGACAAGAGATGATATTTACACCATTTTTTATAACTCCAGAATCTTTTAAGATAGCTCGACCTACTTCTATCTCTTTTTCTAACTCCCCTGTGATAGAAACTCTTAGAGTATCACCTATTCCATCAAGTAAAAGAGCTCCTAAGGCAATTGATGATTTGATAGTACTATGAAATAACGTACCAGCTTCAGTTACACCTAAATGAAATGGGTAATCATTGAGAGGTCGAAGCATCCTGTATGCTTCAACAGTTCTTTGAACATCACTAGCTTTTAAACTTATTTTTATATCAGTAAAGTCTAAATCTTCTAAGAACTTAATATTATAAAGAGCACTTTCCACCATTCCTTTCGCCGTTTGTCCATATTTATCTTCAAATTGAGATTCTAAACTTCCACAATTGACCCCGATTCGAACAGGAAGAGATCGCTCTTTACAAGCCTTAATAATCTCTTTTATCCTCCCTTGCTCACCAATGTTTCCAGGATTAAATCTTATGCAATCTACCCATTTAGCAGCCTCTAAAGCCAATTTATAATTAAAATGAATATCAGCAACAATAGGAAGAGATACTTGCATTTTAATCTCTTTAAGGGCTACAGCTGCCTCCATATCAGGCACAGCAACTCTAACAATATCAGCTCCTGCAAAATGAAGTTGTCTAATTTGCTCAACGGTAGCATTTATATCTTCTGTTTTTGTAAAAGTCATTGACTGAACACTAATGGGAGCATCACCACCGATAGGAACACTTCCTACATATATTTTTTTCGTTTTATATCTTGTAATCATAAAGTTTATTTTATCTAAATGAAGATATAATAATCCACAAAAAAATCAATTAATGGCGGAAATATGGAAAATTTGGGTAGTTTTGATATTATCATTCTAGGATTAGTAATTCTTTTAGGATTGAAAGGATTATTCAGAGGACTGATTAGAGAATTATTTGCCATATTCGGAATAATTGGTGGTATTTTTATAGCATCGCGTATAGCTGGAAGTACTGGTGGTCTTATTGATGCAATCATTGGGATTGAAAATCATAATACTATGTTGCTGTTGGGATTTGTTTTATCTTTAATTATTATTTGGACTGCCGCTTATTTTTTAGGAATTTTTCTAAGTAAGATGTTTTCTTTAAGTGGCCTTGGTATTTTTGATAAAATTCTTGGATTTGCATTTGGTGCTGGAAAGATATTTTTATTGTTTTCTATTATTGTTTTTGCACTGTCTAACGTTGAAATCATCAATAAAAAAATGGAAAATTTAAGAACTCATAGCATTATGTTTCCATTGCTTGTGAGCTGTGGTGGATATATAATTAAAATAAATAATGAAAATCTTCAACAAGCAGTGGAAAACAAATTAGATACAGTGGCAAATGGAACTAAAACTACTATAAATAGTGTTTCTAATGACATTATTGATAATAAATTGAAAAAAATTCAAGAGAAATAAAAATTCTCAAAATAAAACGAAGGAAAAATATTGTTTACCAATAAATTTATACAACAAAGAATAGCAAAAGCGGAAAATTTAAGAGAATTAGGGATTAATCCTTATTCAAATATCTCATATAGAAATACAACAATTGAAAAATTTTTAAATATAAATAGTGATGTAGAAAAACTTGAAAATAAAAGAAGTGAGAGTAGAATTTATATTGTAGCTGGAAGAATCAAGCTTTATAGATTGATGGGGAAAGCTAGCTTTATCAAAATTGAAGATGAGAGTGGAATGTTGCAAATTTATGTAGCAAGAGATAATCTTGAGGGTGAATTTTATAATGAAGTATTTAAAAAAAATATAGAAGTTGGTGATATTGTAGAGATTGAAGGTTATCCTTTTGTTACTGGTCATGGGGAATTATCACTTCATGCAAATAGTGTAAAAGTACTGACAAAAGCAATTTCTCCACTTCCTGAAAAATATCATGGAATCACAGATAAAGAGTTGAGATATAGACAAAGATACCTTGACCTTATTATGAACTCAGAAGTTAGAAAAACATTCCAAGTAAGAAGCAAAGTGATAAGCTTAACAAGAAGATTTTTTGAAGAAAAAGGATTCTTGGAAGTTGAAACACCAATGATGCATCCAATTGCAGGTGGTGCTAATGCTAAACCATTCGTAACTCATCATAATGCTCTTGGAATTGATAGATATCTTAGGATTGCACCTGAACTTTATCTAAAAAGATTAATTGTAGGTGGATTTGAAGCTGTATTTGAAATTAATAGAAACTTTAGAAATGAAGGGATGGATGCTACGCATAATCCTGAATTTACATCTATAGAATTTTACTGGGCGTATAAAACTTATAAAGATTTAATTGTTATTACAAAAGAATATTTTGAGTATCTTTTCGATCATCTTAAGTTACCGACGGTTTTACCTTATGGTGATTTGAATATAGATTTTTCAAATTTCACAGAAATTCCACTTATTAAATCTTTAACTGAAATTGGTGGAGTTCCTGCTGATATTGTAGAGGATATTGAAAAAATATATGGGTATTTAAAAGCAAATAACGTAAACGTAAAACCAAATTTAAATCTTGGACAACTTCAAGGGGAACTGTTTGATGAATACGTTGAGGAGAAACTTATTAATCCAACTTTTATCACAGAATATCCAGTTGAAATATCCCCACTTGCAAGAAGAAATGATGACAATCTTCATCTAACTGATAGATTTGAACTTTTCATAGCAGGAAAAGAGATAGCAAATGCTTTTAGTGAGCTTAATGACCCACTTGATCAACTTGGAAGATTTCAAGGGCAAATGGCAGCTAAAGAACATGGTGATGATGAAGCACATGAGATGGATGAAGATTTCGTAAATGCACTTTCTTATGGTATGGCTCCAACAGCTGGTCAAGGGATTGGAATAGATAGACTTGTTATGATGTTAACAAATGAACATAGTATCCGTGATGTTTTACTATTTCCAGCAATGAAGCCTGTCTTAAAAGAGATAGATTTACATGATGATAGTGAAAAATAAAAAAATTAAATAAAAAAAGGAAGAAGAGATGAGTTTTTTAAATAGTAATAGTTTAGCGGTTGCAGATGCAGAAGTTTTTGGAATGATTGAAAATGAGTTGGAAAGACAAACAAATCATCTTGAGATGATTGCAAGTGAAAACTTTACAAGCCCAGCAGTAATGGAAGCGATGGGAAGTGTATTTACAAATAAATATGCAGAAGGATATCCATATAAAAGATATTACGGTGGTTGTGAATTTGCAGACCAAGTTGAACAATTAGCAATAGATAGAGCTTGTAAAATATTTGGATGCAACTATGCAAATGTTCAACCACATTCAGGAAGTCAAGCAAATGGTGCTGTATATGCAGCTTTAATTCAAGCTGGTGATAAAATTTTAGGTATGGATTTAAGTCATGGTGGACACTTAACTCATGGTTCAAAACCATCATTTTCTGGTAAAAATTACCATGCTTTCTCTTATGGTGTTGAATTAGATGGAAGAATTAACTACGAAAGAGTTATGGATATTGCAAAAATTACACAACCAAAAATTATTGTTTGTGGAGCTTCAGCTTATGCAAGAGAGATAGATTTTAAAAAATTTAGAGAGATTGCGGATGCTGTTGGTGCAATTCTTTTTGCTGATATTGCACATATTGCTGGACTTGTTGCTGCTGGTGAACATATGAGCCCATTCCCTTACGCAGATGTTGTAACAACTACTACACATAAAACATTAAGGGGTCCAAGAGGTGGTATGATTATGTGTAATGATGAAGAGATAGCAAAAAAATTAAATAGTGCTATTTTCCCTGGAACGCAAGGTGGGCCACTTGTACACGTAATAGCTGCGAAAGCTGTAGCATTTAAAGAGATTCTTGACCCATCTTGGAAAGATTATGCAAAACAAGTAAAAGCAAATGCAAAAGTCTTAGGGGAAGTTCTTGTAAAAAGAGGATACGATCTTGTAAGTGGTGGAACTGATAATCACTTAGTTTTAGTAAGTTTTATTAATAAAGATTTTAGTGGGAAAGATGCAGATGCAGCTTTAGGAAATGCTGGAATTACTGTAAATAAAAATACAGTTCCTGGGGAAACTAGAAGTCCCTTTGTTACAAGTGGAGTGAGAATTGGATCTCCAGCTCTAACAAGTAGAGGGATGAAAGAAGCTGAATTTGAATTTATTGCAAATAAAATAGCAGATATTTTAGATGATATCAACAACACTGAGCTTCAAGTAAAAATAAGTAAAGAACTTGAAGAGTTAGCAAGTAAATTTGTGGTTTATACAAAAAGCACATACTAAAAAATAAAAGGTTTTTATATGCAAATTAATGGTGATAAGTTTTTAAGAAATTTAGAAATTGAAAGAGAAAGAGCAGAACTCGAAAGACAAAAAGAGGAGTTGATGTCTCAAAAAACTCAATCTTATACAAAAGCTAGTAGTAGATACAAAGAAGATGAGCTTGAAAGTGAACTTAATTATCAAGAACTTGATGATATTAGACTCAATAAAGATTCTTCAAATAAACAAAAGTATATTTTACTTGGATTTATTTTAGTTTTATTATTTCTTATTACAATAGTCACTATTAAGCTTATTTCAGAGCCTCAAAATGGTAATGGCTTTGGACAAAATGATATCGTTGATGATAAAAAACTCGAAAATGGTATCTCTAATGTAAATCCGACAAATTCTGAAGGGAATGAAACAAAAGCGCTTGATATAGATAAAATTATTCAATCAGAAGATAATGTAAATGTAAATCCAGAAACAAAACCAGTAGCAACAGAAACAAAACAAGCAGAAGGTGATATTTTTGGAATAGCAAAAAATACAGAAGCAGTAGTCGTACCAACAGCCCAAGCACCAGTGCAACAAGCAACAACACAACAATCTACCGAAGTAATGGCAAAAACAACACCTGCTCCTAAACAAGAGGTACCAAAAGTTATAGTACCAACGAAAGCTACAATTAAAGAAGCTACAGTCATTAAAGAGATACCAAAACAAAAAGTGACAAAAGATATAAAAAAAGATATTATCAAAAAATTTGATACACCAAAAATTGAAGTGAAAAAAGAGGCTGTGCAAACTGCTTTGGTACCTAAATCAAATCAATCAGCTAACGGAACAATATATATTCAAGTTGGGGCATTTTCAACAGTTCCAGATAAAAACTTGATTTTACAATTACAAAAAAATAATTATAAATATACTTTTCAAAAACTTGAAAGAGATGGTAAACAGTATTCTAAATTACTTGTTGGTGGTTATTCTAGTAAAGATCAAGCATTGGAAGATTTAGTGAAGATTAGAAATGAAATCAACCCAAATGCATTTATTCCAAAAGGACAATAGATGTCATTTTCGTCGAAGCAGCTTTTTTTAGATCAGTTCACTCCTGTATCAATCTATCAAAAAATAGAAGAGATATTTCCAAATGAAGTAAAATTTTTATTTGAATCTTCTGTGAACACGAGTGATGGTAACTTTAGTTATATTATAGTTGGTGCTAGAGAAAGAGTTATTCACAAAAATGAAAAAAGCTACCATATAGATGAAAATGGAAATAAAAACGATATAGAAAGTAATCCTTTTTTATTTTTAAAAGATTATTATAAAAAACTTGATATTTCATATTATAAATCTTTATCTAATCAATTAGGGATTGGTTTAGTAGATGGATTTATAGGTAATGTTGGTTACGATATGGTGAAAGAGTTTGAACCTACTTTGAAAAAGTATATGTCAAATCTTGATGATAAGATTGACATTGCAGATCTTGATCTTATTAGACCTAAAATTGTCCTTGGGTATTCACATAAAACATCAAAACTTACTATTGTTACATCTTATGAACCATTTTTCAAATATATTGAAATTATAGAAAATACAATTAAAAATGGATTACCATATCTACCTCTTAAAAAAGCAACTCTTATTGAAGAAGGAAGTTTTGCACATAGTAAAGAACATTTTTTTGAGATGGTACAAAAATCAAAAGAGATGATACGAAGTGGAGATGTATTTCAAATTCTTATGACAAATAGATATACTCAAAAAGTAGAAATAGATAATTTGAGTTTTTATAGAGCATTAAGAAGTAAAAATCCATCACCTTATCTTTTTTTACTTGAATATGAAAATTTTGCAATAGCTGGAAGTAGCCCTGAAGTTATGGTAAGACTCAAAGATAATAAAATTTTGCTTCGACCAATTGCTGGAACTAGAAAACGAGGAAACACTCTTATTAAAGATTTAGAGATGGAAAATGAGCTTCTTAATGATCCAAAAGAGTTAGCAGAGCATGTTATGCTAATAGATTTAGGGAGAAATGATGTTGGAAGAGTTTCAAAAGTTGGAACTGTAAAGGTTACTGATAAAATGAGAGTTGAAAAATATTCTCATGTTATGCATCTTGTAAGTGATGTAGAGTCTGAACTTGATAGTAAATATGATATGTTTGATCTTTTTGCGTCAGTTTTCACAGCAGGAACCATGACAGGAGCTCCAAAAATACGGGCAATGGAGTTGATTGCTGAATTTGAAGGGATAAAAAGAAGTTTCTATAGCGGAAGTGTTGCTTATTTTGGATTTGATGGTAATATGGATAGCGCAATTACAATTAGAACGTCACTTATTAAAGGTGATACTATAATTTTTCAAGCAGGTGCAGGAATTGTAGCTGATAGTATTGAGGAGCTGGAATTTTTAGAAGTTACTAATAAATTAGCTGCAAATATAGCTACATTAAAGGACTTAAGTAATTTATAAAATGAAAAAGAATCTATTAATAGTTTTTTTTATTTTTTTTCTCTACGGTTGTGGTGGGGGTGGAGCGAGTACAAGTGGCTCAACTGACACAACAATAATAACACCAACAACTCCCACTATAACACAACCTGATGTCGCTCGTTTTGCTGATGCTTTTACAGATGGTATTGAATATCGATGTGGAGATACTATCAATGGAATAACTGGTGATACGGGTGAATCTGGTGGTTTTAAATATAAAAGTGATTGTGTTGTTGAATTTTCGATTGGTAAAATATATCTTGGGGATATTAATGGAACTTTATTGAAACCTGAGCTAGTAGTTTATCCAACCAATATTTTAGGAATTGCAACAAAAGATACCAATAACTCGAAAGTTCTTAATTTAGCGAGATTACTTCAAAGTTTAGATAGTGATAATAATCTAACAAATGGTATTTTGGTTGATTCTAGTACAAGAACTATATTAAGTGGGATTACTGTTAATGAATTTGATTTAACGAAAGATAGTGTTGTAACAAGTGATTTAACGAATGTACTTTCTAAAGTTTTTCCTACAAGAACTCTAAAAACAACAACAGAAGCATTGAATCATCTAAATAGCACTTTAATTTCAGAAGGTTTTTCTTTCTCTTCTATAAATCCTTTAACACCCTACTTTATTGATCCATATACACTTCAGCAAAAAACTTATAGTCAGATATTATCAACACATATCAAAGAGAAAACTTTTTTGCTCCATGGAGAACCTGGAACGACTGTTTGGGTTGCTCTTAGTAGTGATGGAAGTGAACCAGCAGATGTAAATTTCACAAATACAAATAATCTTACAATAGGTGCGGATTGGAAACAATATATCACATTGCCATTTGATAATCCTAATATTTCAACTTATCATTATTTTATAAAACTAAAAGATAATGGAGGAAATTTTTCAAATTCTTTGAAAATAGTTATTTCAAATGATTCAATTCCTCCACATGTTGAGAATACAAATATTATTGAAGAAGTACTTGAAGAGCAATTATTATTTAGAAATGTTCATGCAACTGATGCAGGTGGCATTAAAGGATATAGAGTTGTTTCATCAACTGAAGACAACAGAAGTAAAAATGATAACCTATTTACAATTGATAGCAATGGAACAATATCTTTTCTTCAAAAACCAAATTTTGATGACAATATAGATGCTATTTTTAGTGTTGTTACTCGAGCTATTGATTTTGCAGGAAATATGACAGATTTACTTTTACAAGTTATTTTAAAAAATCTTCTTGATAATCCTCCTGCTCTTACAGGAACAGAATATTCAACTTCAATTTTTGAAGCTCTTCCAAATGGAACAGAAGTTTTTAATTTGTCAACGATACTTGAACATAATTTAACAAAAGCTCCTGATAATAATCCTGCTTTATCACCAATTTACTATCATCTTAACAATCATACAGATATCTTTGATATTAATAAAACCACTGGAATTATCACTATTAAGAACAATACTGATTCTTTATTCGATTTTGAACAACTTCCTAATACAATGGATTTAAATGTTAGCGTTGAGAATAATAATACTTATGAATTTAACGATATAAATACTACTTATGCAAAATTAACAGTAAATATTGTAAATAAAATAGATACCACACCCAAATTAATTGTACCATCAACAGTGTTAACTATACCAGAACAAAGTAGTAATTATTTAACAAATTTTCCTATTGGGGGAATTCTTAAAGATGAGCCAAATAGTGATAGAAATTTAACTATGACTTTTAGTATATCTAGCGGGGATAGTGGAAATAATTTTATAGTTGATCCACTAACAGGTATTATTTATGTTAATAGTACAACATCTTTAGACTATGAGACAAAAAAACAATATATTTTAACTATCAGAGCAACAAATACTTGGGATGATGCAACTCATAGTACCCATTATGATGAAGTAAATCAAACAATAAATATTACAGATGTAATAGATAATTCTCCATCAATAGTTTTAAAGACAGTTGTAAATAGTATTCCAGAAAGTACAAACTTAGGTTTTACAATAGCGACAGTTGATGTAAATGGAACTTTTTTTGATGCAAATGTAACTACTTCATATACAATTGACACCGTTTTAAAAAATGGTGTAGCCTTAAACCCTGGACTCATTCCGTTTACAATTTCAAATAGTGGAATAGTTTCAACTTCTCGACAACTTTTAAATGATTATGTTGAATCAGATTTAAATACTACAGATACTGTTTTTAAAATTACCATAAAGGCTCTTAACCAATGGTGGAATGGTACCTCAGGGGCAAGTAATCCAGTTGTATTTGATCTCAATGTCTCAAATGTTATTGATAATCCTCCAACAATTACAATAACTTCTAATCCGATAGCTTTTGATGAAAATATTACTTTAGGAACTATTATTTATGATGTAAATGTAAGTGGTTCAACTTATGATACAAATATGGTGACAAATTATTCAATTGTTTCAGGGAATAGTGAAAATAAATTTTCTATAGATGCAACTACTGGTGTGGTAACTTTATTAAACTCACTTGATTGGGAAACAACAACCTCTTATTTCGTTGGAATAAAAGCTTCAAATGTTGATTGGAATGGAACAACTAGATCAAGTAGTACAAGTAATTTAACAATTACTGTGAATAATATTATTGAATCACCACCAAGTATAGGCGGACCAACAACATTAGATATTCATGAAAATATTGATATAGGAGAACTTTTAGATCTAATTAAAATAAATAGCACAGAGGAAGATAAAAAAACTGTTGATAGTATTACTATAGTAGCAGGAAATAGTGCTAATAAATTTGTAATAAGTAGTTTAAAAACAGATTTAGTTACTGATTTAAAGTATGTGGAGTTTAGTTTACTTAATAAATTAGATTATGAAACAACACCAAATTATACTATAGATATAAATGCTACAAATATTTTTGGAAGTAGTACCCATACAATCAATATAAACGTAGAAGATGATATGGAAAAAGATTTACCACTACTTATTAGTATGATCGAATATAATGATATTAATATTACGACTTCTACAAGTGATGTTTATAACAAAATATTTTCAAATGCCGTACCTGTATTTGGTTCTTTGAATGATTATTTCTATAGGGTTTCGAAAACAAAATTTTTATTTAAAAAAGCAACAGAAACTTATAGTACATCTGATGGAATTATAGTTACAAAATTAAATAAAAACCATCCACAAACAGATATAAATAGATTGACTGATGATATAAAAGACGCTTTGATTGATGCAAATAATTATGTAAATTTTGCCACTTATGATAAAAATAATGATGGAAATATCTCAAAAGACGAACTACAACTTTTATTTTTAATTGCAGGTGGGGAGAGAACATATGGTGATACTAATTTAAGTATCACAGCTACATCTAGTTCTTTAGATACTAATTTAACATTGGATGGGAAGAATATAGCTTTTACTGGTAGCGGTAACTTTGTAGTTACAGGAGAAAGAAATGGATTAAATGATGCTTCAATAGGTCTTATTGCTCATCATTTGGCTAATACGGCACTTAATTTTCCATATCTTAATGATAGAACAAATGCATCTTATGGTATAGGTTACTTTGGACTTATGGGATATGGATATAGAGGTGCACTGGATGGTACTTCAAATATAGGAACAACACCTGTAAATCCATCTGCTTATAGTATTGTTTCTCAAGGATGGGTATACCCAAGAACAATAGATAGAACGACATATAATATTGAAATGGTTCCATCAAATAAAGGAGTTGATGGATTTAATATTATTAAAATTCCAACTAATGATCCTACGATATATTATCTATTGGAAAATAGAATAAAAACAAATCTTGTAGGTTATGATGATGGTTTTTATAGGATGGAGAGTACACCTTTTAATGGGGGATTAGCTCTTTGGAAAATAAATGAAAATTATTTTAATAATGATCAAGTAAGTACAAAACTGGTTGATTTTGTGGAATATGATGGAAATACTAATATTAATACAAAGCTTAGCTATGGTGTTAGTTCAGCTTTGTATCACACAGGAAATCCTACCTATCCATCTAATTTATTATTACCTTTTTCAATTACTAACTCTACAATTGAGGCTAGTACAAATAAAATGACCATAGATATAATCTTTCCATAAGGCTTACGATAATGATTCAAAATATACTTTTAAAATTCTTCTTTTTCTTCATCTTCTTTACATTGTCTCTATTTGGAGAAGTTATAGTAACTGGCACTACAAAAACAGGCTATTTTTTAGATTCTAAAGTGAGTGGACTTCACTATCAGTGTAATAATGGTGGATTGTTAAAAAAAACAGGAAGTGATGGAAATTTTACTTATGATAATACTTGTGGTGAGATAACATTTTCACTGAATAATAAAATAATTTTAGGAAAAATAGCAGTTGCAAAAATACCACTAGATACAAAGTTATATATTACTGATTTTGTTGGTTTAAGTAGGATTGATACAAATAATGTTTATGTAAGAAATTTAGCAAGATTATTACAATCTCTTGATAGTGATGAGATTCCAAAAAATGGTATCACGATTAATAGTGCACAAATAACAAAAGCTGTCACGCTTGATTTTTCTAAATTGCAACCAGATGATAAGTTATTGGAGATTATACATCAACAATATCAAACAAGATCTGTAGTATCTGATCTTTGTGCAATTGTCCATCTTGAAGAGGTTTTAAAAGACTTAAATGATTCTAGATATTATATTGATACGGTTCCACCATGTAAACCGAAGTTAGCTTATGATGTTTTAGCAACATCAAATGATAAAACTTATATTGAGTTTACAGGTGAGAAAAATAGTAAAATATATATTAATGGTATCTACACAAATTTAAACCTTGATAATGATGGAAAATTTTATGATTTTGAATTAAATACAACCATGCAAAGAGATACATTTGATGATTTTAATGTTACATTTATTGATGCCACAGGAAAAATATCAGAACCATTATCTCTTTCAATTTACAACGATACAGATCAACCATTTATAACAAATATTCCTACAAATAATATAATTACAGTAACTCATCCATCACAAGCAGTAATTACTTTTACATCAATAGATGATTCAATTAATCATGGTATTCCAGTGTCTTATGAGATTTTGGGTGTAGATAAAGATCTTTTTAGCATCGTTTCAAGTGGAGATGCTGATGGTATTTTGAGTTTTAAATCACCATCAACAACTGGAACATATCATATTACAATGAAAGTAATCGATAAAGCAAATCACTACGATACAGTTGATATATCTATCGTAGTAAATTAAGAGATTATAGTTTTAGATATATTTTTTCGAGTTTGCTATAAACAGACTCCAAAGATATATCTTCAAGAGATTCAAGAACTTCCATCATTACAACATTATCCTCTTTTCCATTCCAAATCTTTTTGTATGTTCCCTCTTTATACCCATTGTCTTGTCTGAATTTGTTTAGACAATTTTTTCCAATATACATTTTTTGTAAAGTAGAAAATGACAATCCAGCTATTTTACAAGTTCTAAAAAACTGATCAATAAATATTTCATTAGCTCCATTTGTAGTCATGTTTCCAGTCTGAATCGCAAGAGAGATATACGAAAGTTTTTCAGCCTCTTTTACTAAAAAATTAAAGTCAACATCTTCTGTTTTCAGAGCTTCATAAATACAATGGGTATTTACAAGAGCAACTGCTTTTGGTATATTTGTTTCTTGTAAAATATAACTCATTAAAAAATGCCAAATATCTACAAGTTCTATGTGAATATTTTCTAAATCTGGATTTGAAGCTATATTTTTCCAATGTTTCCAAGGTGTTGATTCAATAAGCTCACCTACTTCCATATGGATACATCGTAGCCAATTAATCTCTTTTTCGTATTTGTTTACCCCAAGCTCCCAATTTACACCATTTGTTTCATCATTTAGTTTTTTTTGTAATAAAAACATCTCTTCAAGTTTTGCTGGAAAACTTGAAGATTCCTCTAGTAACTTTGCTAGTGGCAAACAATCTTCAACAACTGTGTTTAAAGCTATATCTTCTTTTGGTGTGTATTGCATTTGTCTCTCTTTAATTTTTTGAAATTTTTAGCGTTTGTTTTAAAATAAAACTGATAATATCGAATTTTTTCTTAAATATCTACACTACACTTTATCGCTTTTGAAAGTGATAAAATATCAACATTTTCTAAACTAACTCCTGTTGGAACCCCTTGGGCAATTTTTGTAAATTTTATATCATATGGTTTTAATCTATCTTCTATATAAAGTATAAAAGCATCATTTGCAAGGCTAGGTGTTATCGCAAATAAAATATCTTTTGTATCATTTTTAGCTATTATCTTTTTTAATTTATCAAGATTTTCCTCATCAAGATGCTCTAAAACAAAGTATGTTCCATCGTATTGTTTAGAGTCTTCGACATTAAAAATATCTTTTGCTGATTGGACTATGCATAGCCTCTCTTTTGCTCTATCACTATCAAGACAAATATCGCAAATCTCATGTTCACTCATCGAATTACAAATTGTACATTTTTTGATAGTTGCAATGGCGTCTTCTATGCTATGGGCAAGCTTGAGTCCACTGTAGGAATTTTCATACACGATATGATAAGCAAGCCGTAATGCCGATTTTTTACCGATTGCTGGTAAATTTTCAAAACTTTCAACAAGATTGTAAAATTTATCAAGACCTTTTTTTGACACTCGCATCCTTTGATTGCTAATTTATAAGGTTTATTATAACAAAAACAAGATAAAATCGCGACCTATTAAATTTTAAATACTATATAATTGGAGAGATACTATGCAAAATATGTGTTACTATGAAATGTTAGAAATTTCAAAAGATGCCGATAAAAATACAATAAAAAAAGCTTATAGACAAATGGCTATGAAATATCACCCTGATAAAAACCAAGGGGACAAGGAAGCTGAAGAAAAATTCAAATATGTCAATGAAGCTTATCAAGTTTTAAGTGATGAAGAGAAAAAAGCAATCTATGATAGATATGGAAAAGCTGGATTAGAAGGGCATGGAGGAGGAAGATCTTCTGGGTTTAGTGGTGGATTTGAAGACCTTAGTTCAATTTTTGAAGATATGTTTGGAAACTTTGGTGGTGGACATGGTAGAAGAAGAACTCAAAAAAGATATAAATACAATATTGATACAGAAGTTACTGTGACGCTTGATTTCAATGAAGCAGTTTTTGGAACAAAAAAAGAGATAAAATACAAATATAAAAAAGCTTGTCAAAGCTGTAAAGGTACAGGAGCTAAAGATGGTAAGTTAGCTACTTGTAAATCTTGTAACGGACAAGGACAAGTTCATATGAGACAAGGATTTATGACTTTTGCTCAAACTTGTCCAACTTGTAATGGAAGTGGCGAATCAGCTAGTGAAAAATGTTCTAAATGTGGTGCTAGTGGGTATGATGAAGTAAATGAGACGTTTGAAGTAAATATCCCAGAAGGTATCAATACTGGAAACCGTATCAGAGTTGGTGGAAGAGGAAATATTTATCCTGATGGAACAAGAGGTGATTTATACCTTAATATTAAAGTAAAAGATGATTCAAATTTTATTAGACATGAGGATGATATTTATATAGAGATGCCAGTTTTCTTTACACAAATAGCGCTTGGGGCAACGCTTACGGTTCCTGGAATTAGAGGTGAATTAGAGCTTGTTATCCCAAAAGGGACAAAAGATACTGAACAAATAAAGTTTAAAGGTAAAGGTGTTAAAAATGTTAATGGAAGAGGATATGGAGATTTTATAGTGCAAATTAAAATTCAATATCCAAATCAATTAAACAGTGAACAAACAGAGCTTTTAAATAAATTACAAACTAGTTTTGGGCTTGAAAGTCAACCACACGAAGATACTTTTTGTAGTATGTTTAATAAAGTTAAAAAGTGGTTTGAATAATGCAAATAAAATCAAAACCAATGGGGGATTATGGTACGAATTGTTACATTGTAGATATTGATGGAAAACAACTCATTATTGATCCAGGTGTCGGGGCTTTTAGTTGGATAAAAGAGAATGCAAAGAATCCAGTTGCAATTTTAAATACACATGGACATTTTGACCATGTGTGGAGCAATAGTGAAATATCTAAATATTTTAATATCCCTATTTATTGCCCTCAAAATGATGTTTTTATGCTCCAAAATGACCCTTTCTCTCATGGAACACCAAAAAGTAAAGCAAATTTTGAAGTAGCACCAAATCAAACTATAAAGCTTCTAGAGAAAGAGATAACTTTTTTCCATTTTCCAGGACATACTCCAGGATGTAGTGCTATTGCTATAGATGATATTTTGTTTAGTGGAGATTTTATATTTAATGGTTCTATTGGAAGGGTTGATTTCCCCTTTTCAAACAAAGAGGCGATGAAAATAAGTCTAAGGACAGTATTAAATTTCTCTAAAAACTATACTATCTATCCTGGACATGGTGGTAAAACTACACTCAATAATGAAAAAAATTCATTAAAAGCTTGGCTTAATTATTTGTAAGTTAGAATGAAAAATTAGATAAAAATATTAGGTAAGATAATGAAAAATAAAATAACGATTCGAATGATTATATTGATGTTTATCTTTGGATTGGTGACAGTTTTTGTGGAAACTTACAATGCAAGAGATGAGGGGATAAAAAATGGTTTAAAAAAAGCGGATGCTATCGCTGAAGTTATAAAAAGTGGACTTACGGCTCATATGATAAATGGTAATATGAATCAAGTTAATGTTTTTTTAAATTCAATATCTCAAACGACAAATATAGATAAAATTTGGATAATTAGGGGGGATAATGTTATTAAACAATATGGGGAAGCAAATGAGCTAGTTGCCCCAAAAGATGCAATAGATGACAAAGTTATCAAAACTGGAAAATCACAATTTGAACTTTCTGAATCACTTTTTGCAAAAGCTGAATTAAGAGTTACTATACCATATAAAGCGATAATTTCTAAAGATATAAATTGTCTTGCTTGTCATAATGTTAACCATAATGATACCCTTGGAGCTGTTAGTATTGTTCTTGATGTTACTGATTTTAAAGATAATGGAATTAGAAATTCATTTATTATAGTTCTTATAACACTTCTTACAACAATGCTTGTTGTATTTTTTATCAATAAGTTGATAAATCCTTACATAGAAACACTTGAAATTATTAAAAATAGAATTGATGCTGCTTCAAATGGTGTATTTCAAAATATAACAACTTTAAAAAATAAAAATACCCCAATAGAAACAAAAGAATTAGTTGAAAAATATAATCTTCTTACGGATAGTCTTATGACTACTTTTACAGATATTGATAATAAACTAAAAGGTTTTGTAGGACAAGTAGTGGAAGTTAATTCTCAAACAAATCCTCTTGAAGAGGCAAACCACATTATAAATAACCTCTCGTATATTTATCAATTTAAAAAAGAGATACAACTTGACAAAACAAAAAAAGAGATTTACCAAAGATTGGGTCAAATTTTTCAAAATCAATTCGCACTTCGTAATGTGAATATTGTTGAAATCACAAATAATGAAGTAGCTGAAAAAGTTTATCAATTAGGAGAGCTTGATTTTTGTACCAATATTATTTTAAATGATCCAAAAGAGTGTAGAGTTTCAAGAAATGCGAACAGTGTATCTTCTGTTGATTTCCAAAAAGCTTGTCCTTGCTTTGCTAGTGATGATTATCTTTACTTTTGTATAGATATAGAGATAGGTCAAAATTCTAAAATTATTTTTAATTTTATTTTAAATAATAAAGAAGAATTAAATGAATTTAAGAAAAATCAACTTTTTATTGAAAGTTATATTAAAGAAGTTGCACCTGAAATTGAGGTGAAAAGACTTCTTAAAGCACTTGAAGACTCTGCTTTAAAAGATGGATTAACTGGGCTTTATAATAGAAGATTTTTAGATGAACATCTTAAAAAATTAATACCTCAAGCAAAACGAGAAGATATAAGTATTGGGTTATTGATGCTTGATATGGACCATTTTAAGGCGGTTAATGATGAATATGGTCATGATATTGGAGATAAAGTACTTGTTTCTTTTGCACAAATAGTTCAAGAGAATATTAGAGATTCGGATATAGCTGTACGATTTGGTGGAGAAGAATTTTTAGTTCTTTTAGTTGGTATAAAAAGTGAGCAAGATGCTATTGATGTTGCTAATAAAATAAGAGAAAAAGTTGCATCAAATGAGATAGATGTCTATGCTGGAAGTACGATGAAAAAAACTATAAGTATTGGTGTTTCAATGTTTCCACAAGATTCAACATCAATAGTAAAAGTTATGAAATTTGCTGATTTAGCTCTTTATGAAGCAAAAACATCTGGTAGAAATCAAGTAAAAAGATACGAAGAGAATCCAACTGATTCACTGGAGTTATTTTAACTTAGAGAAAGAGTTTTTTTAGCTCTTTCTCTATTTTTGTTTTTGTGATATCTTTTAAACTCATATCTTTTAAAAGCTCTTTTGTCTCTTTTTCTGGGATGAAGTGATATAAAGCTAGAAACCTAATTGAGCGTAAAAACCTCACATTATCCTCTTTGAAACTCTCAAAATTTACAACTTTTAAAATCTTGTTTTTTATATCCCCTACTCCACCACAATAATCATAAAGCTTCTCTTCAAAAATATGAAACATCAAAGCGTTGCAAGTGAAGTCTCTTCTTTTAATAGCATCTTGTGGATTGTTTGTTTGTTCCATTACAAAACCGTGATATCCAGTGCTTGTTTTTATTTCAACTCTTGGAAGTGAAATATCAATTCCATTGTAGTTATAAACAAAAAATTGTTTTGATAGTTCAGTTGCATCTAATTGTTTCATTAAGGTATAGAAAAGTTCTTTATCTAAATCATACACTTCAATATCAATATCATCACTTTGGATTTCTAAAAGTTGATCTCGCAAAAATCCACCAACAATATAGATATTTTGAGTATATGGTTTAAAAAAGTTTGTTAAAAAATTGATTTTTTCTTGTTGAAGAGATGAAAGAGTGAGTGAAAAATTTTCTATTAAATATTCATTTTTCACTTTATCCCTTTCTATTTAGATATTGTTAGCGATTATATCACCCATTTTAGATGTATTTACAACTTCAATAGCGTCAAATGCGGCTAAATCTCCTGTTCTATAACCATCTTTCATAGCTTTTTTTATAGCATTATCAATAGCATCAGCAGCTTCAATTTCTCCTAAAGAGTATCTAAGCATCATACTAGCACTAGAGATTGTTGCAATTGGATTTGCAATTCCTTTTCCAGCGATATCAGGAGCCGACCCATGAATTGGTTCATAAACAGCAGTTCTTTCACCTGTTGAAGCGGATGGTAAAAGTCCAATACTTCCACTTAACATACTTGCTTCATCGCTTAAAATATCACCAAAAATATTTCCAGTAAGGATTACATCAAACTGTCTAGGGTTTGCAATTAATTGCATTGCGCAATTATCAACATACATATGACTTAGAGCAACATCTGGATACTCAGCAGAAATTCTAGTAACTGTATCTCTCCAAAGCTGACTTACATCTAAAACATTTGCTTTATCGATACTGCATACTTTTTTAGTTCTTTTTTGAGCTAGTTTAAATGCAACATGAGCGATTCTTTCAATCTCAGGAACGGTATAAACCATAGTGTTCCATCCTCTAAAATCATCTTTTCCTTTTGGCTCTCCAAAATAGATTCCACCAATAAGTTCTCTTACAACCATAATATCAACACCTTTGATAACAGATGGTTTTAAACTACTTGCATCAACAAGTTCATCATATACCATTGCAGGTCTTAAGTTGGCGAAAACTCCCATCTCTTTTCGAAATCTTAAAAGTCCAGATTCAGGTCTAAGTTCTCTTGGAAGATTATCCCATTTTTGTCCACCAATAGCTCCAAAAAGACAAGCATCACTATCTAAAACACCATCAATTGTCTCTTGTGGAAGTGGATTTCCAGTTGCATCAATAGCACAACCACCCATTAAGTACTCTTTGTAGTTAAAATTTATATCAAATTTTTTTCCAACCACATCTAAAACTTTGATAGCTTCATCAACTATCTCAGGACCTATTCCATCACCTTTGATAATAGAGATATTATAATTTACCATGTGCTTCCTTTTTTGCATAGTTCATCAATCCACCATCTGCCAATAATTCTTGCATAAATGGAGGGATTGGTGTAAAGTTAAAACTTGTATCTGTATCAATATTATCAATTGTCCCTTTATCTAAATCAATAGAGATAAGTTCACCCTCTTTTATCTCTAGTGCATTTGGAAGTTCAAATATAGGAAGTCCCATATTAAAAGCATTTCTATAAAAAATTCTAGCAAACGATGGGGCTACAACAGCAGCAACTCCAGCAGCTTTTAAAGCGATTGGGGCATGTTCTCTACTGCTTCCACATCCAAAATTTTCACCAGCAACAATAATATCACCTGGTTGTACTTTTTTTGCGAAGTCTGGATCAGCATCTTCCATAACAAATTTTGCTAAATGATGAGGGTCGCTACTATTAAGATATCTTGCAGCAATGATTAAATCTGTATCGATATTAGAACCAAAATTCCAAACTTTTCCTGTAATTTTATTCATTTTTATGATTTCCTTAAAAACTAATTTTCGCGGATTGTAGCTAAAAACTTATAAAAAAAAGATATAAATAGTGGTTATTAAGTAAATTTCGGTATAATCCACCACTTATTTCAAAGCATGTAAAGGTTATAAAAATGGCAGTTAAAGATATAAATAAATCTATCGAAAAAATTATTAAAGAGAACAAAGATGATATATTAACCTATGAAAGTTTGATTAAAATATTTCCAAAAGCACCTGCTGCTCCACTAGTTAAAAAAATTCTAGCTCAAGCACAATTATTCAATACAACGTTGATAAGCTCGAAAGAGTTAGCTAAAAGGCTTAATAAAAAAGAAGCAAAAAGAAGAATTGATGCGAGAGAAAAACTAAAGAATGCAACAGATGGAGAGCAATTCGATCTTCTGAAAGATAAAGAACAACTTGAATGGTCAAGAAGTGATTCACCAGTTAGAATGTATTTAAGAGAGATGGGAAAAGTGAACCTCCTTACAAAAGAGGAAGAGGTTGATATTAGTAAAAATATGGAACAAGGTGAAGATGCAATTTTAGATGCTATTTGTTCTGTTCCTTATTTAATTGATTTTATCCTTGAATACAAAGAACCACTTGTTAATCGTGAAAGAAAAGTAAAAGAGTTATTCAAGAGCTTTGACGATGAAGAGGAAGAGAGCGAAGACGATCTTGATGAAACTTTAGATGATCTCGATGAAGAGGAAGTTGAAGAGGTTGAAGAGGTTGAAGATACAGATGAAGAGAAAAAAAATAAAAAAAATAAAAAATTAGATAAAAGAGCAGAAAAAATTGTTGAAGCTTTTAAAGAGCTAGAAAAAGCTAAAAAAGAGTGGATGAAATTTATCTCTAAAGAGGAAGCTAAAGGGGATGATGAGATTGAAATGATGGTTTTTGATCTTGCTATTGCTTTCAAGAAAAGAACTCTAAAAGATGCTTTAGTACATCTTGGACCTACAAGTAAACTTATTACTGAAATTGTAAAAGCTATGGAAACAGCACTTCAAAGTGATACTGGATTTGACAGTGAACTTAAAAGATTGGAATACAAACTTCCACTTTTCAATGAAACTTTACTTGAAAATCACCAAAAATTATTGAAAAATATTTTAAATCTTTCAAAAGTAGAAATTACAAATTTAGTTCCTGAAGCTACAATGGTTGGAACTTATATGGAGATAAAAAAACTTTTCCAAACAAGAGAAGCTAGTAAAGGTGGTTTTGATCTTGAAGAGGAAGAGCTAAAAGATATTTTGGAACAAATTAAACTTGGTAAAAAGATAACAGATGAAGCAAAAACAAGAATGGCTAAATCAAATCTTAGACTCGTTGTTTCTATTGCAAAAAGATATACAAATAGAGGTTTACCATTTTTGGATTTAATTCAAGAAGGAAATATCGGTCTTATGAAAGCTGTTGATAAATTTGAATACAAAAAAGGGTACAAATTCTCAACTTATGCTACTTGGTGGATAAGACAAGCTATTTCAAGAGCAATCGCAGACCAAGCAAGAACTATTAGAATTCCAATCCATATGATTGAAACAATTAATAGAATCAACAAAATTATTAGAAATGGTATTCAAGAAAATGGGAAAGAGCCATCAGTTGAAAGAATTGCAAAAGAGGTTGGACTTACGGTTGATAAAGTAAAACAGGTTATCAAAATTACAAAAGAACCAGTATCTTTAGATGCTCCAATTGGAACAGAAGATGATGGGAAATTTGGGGATTTTGTAGCCGATGTCAATGCTTCAACACCAATTGATGATATTATGAAAGATGATTTAAAAGCTCAAATTGATCAAATTCTTGGACAACTTAATGAAAGAGAACAAGCTGTTATTAGAATGAGATTTGGACTTTTAGAAGATGAAAGTGATAGAACTCTTGAAGAGATTGGAAATGAGCTAAGTGTTACAAGAGAAAGAGTAAGACAAATTGAAAGTTCAGCAATCAAAAAATTAAAACATCCAAATGTAGGAAGAAATCTTAAAAATTATGTAGAGAGTTAATCAACTCCCTACTTTTTAATTTACCTTATGGTTAAACTCAGGGACAATTTTCTTTAGTTTATCTAACTTATCTTTTATTTCCACTAGCTCTTGAATATCTCTATTTAGTTTTTCTATATCATATATAGTACGACCAGCAACTGTTATAGACTCATATTCAGTTTTCATATCACTTTCATTAATAAGTAACTCTTCATAAAGTTTTTCCCCTGCTCTAAGTCCACTAAATTCAATAGAGATATCTTCTCTTCCGCTTAACTCTATCATTTTAGAAGCCAAATCTACTATTTTAATAGGTTCCCCCATATCAAGTATAAATATCTCTCCACCTTTTCCAATACTTGCAGCCTGAAGGACCAATTCACAAGCTTCAGGGATAAGCATAAAATATCTTGTAATATCTGGATGAGTTACTGTGATATTTTTGCCAGCTTCAATTTGAGCTTTAAATTTTGGTATCACACTTCCACTACTTCCCAAAACATTTCCAAACCTTACTGCTACTACTTCTGTATTTTTTGCTTCTACATTTTGTGCATAGAGTTCACAGATTCTTTTTGTTGTACCCATCACATTTGTTGGGCGTACAGCTTTATCAGTTGAAATAAGTACAAATTTTTGAACATTATGCTTAATCGCACAATCAATTGTATTTTTTGTCCCTATCACATTATTGATGATAGCTTCTGTGATATTCTCTTCTACAAGTGGTACATGTTTGTATGCAGCTGCATGGATAACGATATCTGGTTTGTATTTTTCAAATGTTTGTTCTAACAATTCTAAATTAACAACCGATTGCATCACAAGATTTGGCTCAAAACTTCCCAATTCCTCAGCAATAGAGTAGAGATTAAATTCGCTATGATCAAGTAAAATAAGTTTTTTTGCGCCAAATAATGCACATTGTCTAGCAATCTGGCTTCCTATACTTCCACCAGCTCCAGTTATTAGCACTTTCTTATTTGAAATAAAATTTTCAATAAGTTTTTGATCTAGGTCTTTTGGGTGACGTGCTAGCAAATCTTCAACAGAAACCTCTTTTAAATCTGTTTTATAATCAGAATATGTAGATGCAATTTTGATATCTTTGATTGCTAATTTGTTTAACATATTGTAAACTTTTTGAATATCAATCGATATATCTAAAATGGCTGCTTCAAATTTTATATTTAATGCTGGTAAATCTTCTAAAGAATAGACATGAATATTATTTACTTTCATACCAGTATAAATATTATCAATGATAGCAAGCGGTTTATATTTCTCTTTTGTTTGATGTAAAGATTTTATAATCATCATTGCTTTATCAGCATTTGCGATGATAACTGTTGGTATATACGCACTATTTTCAAGAAAACTTTCAAGATATACTCTTTTACTTATTCTTAAAGCAAAAATTAAAAACAGTGAGATAAAAAATTCCATAGGAATTACAGACCTCGGAATAACGATTTCAAATCCTCTAGCAAAATAAGTGAATAATACAAGTAGTAAAGATGAAAATATCAGGATATAAATCAATCTTAGTAAATCATTTATGCTAAAATGTCTCCAACTTATATCATAGATTTTGAAAAAATAAAATCCTATAAATCGTATAGATGTTAAAAAGAGAATTGAAATATAAAGTCCCATAAGATAGTGTGATTCAATCTCAAAATCAAAACGAAAATTAAAAGCCAATATTACAGATAAGAATATAATCGATATATCAGACAATATAAAAAAGAGTTTTCTTTTTAAATGAGATGGTTTAAAAATTCTATTCATAAATTTTTTTCCTTTATTCGTTTTTTATAGTTATTTAAATTGTTTTTTAGTCTCAACAAATTTCGTACAAGCTATTAAAATTACCATAGTAATTATCAATGTTGCAAAGATATTTGTTACAAAATAAACTACTATGAATAATGTAAGATTAACTAAAATACTTAAATTTGTAACCTTATGGTGACTCCACCCAGAAAGAACAAGTCGTTGATAAAGATGTTTTCTATGTGCTTGGCTTAAATTTTCACCATTTAATTTTCTTCTTATTAAAGTAACTGTTGCATCAAACCAAAATACCCCAAAGAGTATTATCCATATCCATAAATTTGAAGATTCTTGATTTGTATAATATATCGTAAAAATAGCGACATTATACCCCAAAAGTGTACTTCCTACGTCACCCATAAATATTTTCGCCCTATTCCAATTCCAATATAAAAATCCTAAAACTGAAACTGCTAAAATCCCAAAATGAACACCTCCAAATAAAATCAATCCAGCAACACTTAAAAATATTGCTTCACTTCCTGCATAGCCATTAATACCATCTAAAAAATTATAAAGATTGATATACCAAACAATAAGAAAAAATGCAAAAGTATTTGTAATAATTGGATTTGTTATCTCAAATATACCAAAATTCATACCCTCTAATCCACCTAAAAGCCATAATCCACAAAAAGCCACAATCCCTTGAGTAAGAAGTCTAATTTTTGGACTAAGTTCATATATATCATCAAAAAGGCTAATGATTGATATAATTACTCCCACTAAAAGAGAATAAAATAATGTAGATTCAATTTCATTGTTAAAATAAAGGTAGATAATTCCTATAAACCATGTAAATGCAATAGCGATACCTCCACCATGAGGAGTTGGTATAGTATGAGAACTTCTTTCATTTACTTGTGCAACTAGAGACTTTTTTATCGCATAGTTTTTTATAAAAAATGTAAGGGTGAAAGATAAAATTAAAAGTATTATATAAATCAAATATTCTCTCCATGAATCATGAATTTAATCCCCTCTTCTACACTATATGGATTCTTCAGTTGTAGTTTTTCTTTTGTGATACTATTGTCAACTTCCAAACTTTCATAAAGTCTTTTATGAAAGTTTGGTTTAAATATTTTTAAAAGGATTTGAAAAAATGGTATTTTAAGTAAATATACTTGAATATCAAGATTTTTAGCTATAAGTTTTATTAAGTTTGTGGTGCTTAGAGGTTCATCATCACTAGCTAAAAATACTCCTGATTGTTTTTGTTCTATGAGAAGATCTACTAAATGAGAAAGATTACCAATATAAACCATACTTCGTCTATTTGTAATACTACCAAATGGTAGAATGGGAAGTTTATATACTAAATTGATAAGCGATTTAATATTTGCTTTTACACCATATCCATAAACTATTGGAGTTCTTATGATACTTACTGTAAAACTTTTATCTTGTAGTTTTTGAATTTCTAATTCTGCTTTTAGTTTACTTCTTCCATAAGCATCTTCTGGGGTGCATTTACTATTTTCGTTGTATTTATGATTATTTTCTTCCCCATATACTTTAACAGTACTCATAAAGATAAATTGTTTTACTCCAGATTCTTTTGCTTTTCTCGCTAATTCAATAGTTTGAAAATAGTTAATTTTTTCGTATTGCTCTTCATTTGCTCCATCCATTTGATGAACTAATGCTGAAAGATGAAAAATTACATCTATAGTGCTACAATCTAAATTATTTATATCATCTTTTAAAAAACTAAATACTTTTATAGCATACTTATGTTCATATTTTTTTATAAAGTACTTTCCAATAAAACCGCTAGAACCTGTTATAAGTAAATTTTGCATTAAATATCCCTATAAAGTTCAAAATGTTTTTGAACCACTTTATTTATATCAAATTCTTTTATAGCTAGCTCTCGACCAGCTTTCCCCATACAATTTCTAAGATTATGATTGAGAATCAAACCTTCTATCTGTAAAGCTAAATCTTTACTATTTTTAACTTCACAAAGAACCCCTGTAATATTTGGTTCAATTGCATCTCGACACCCAGGTACATCTGTGGTCACAACAGCTCGTCCGCAAGCTGCAGCTTCAATTAAAACTTTTGGAAGCCCCTCTCTATATGATGGAAGAACTACTATGTTAGCATTTGCAAATATAGTGGCTATTTTATTACTAAAACCATTGACTTTTATAAAGCTATAATTTTTGATTTTTTCTAAATCTTTACTCGTTAGACTGGCAGGATTATCTATATCAATATCTCCATAAAGTTCAAATTCTACTTGAAAACCTTTATCTCTAAGTATTTTGGAAGCTTCAATGTATTCAAAAACACCTTTGTCTTTTAAAAGTCTTGATGCCATTACTACAACTAATTTTGTATTGTCTTCTTCAAGATAACCATATTGAGTCAAATCCACCCCAGCACCCCTTATGATATGAATCTGTGCATTTTCTACAGCATTCAAGCTATCAATAAGAGTATTGTCAAAAATATTTTCAGTAATCACTACGGTATTCTTCCCAAAAATAGCTAATCTGTACAAAAATTTAACAAAAAATTTAATAATTGTCCCTTGAAAACCTTTTTTAATAAACAGATAACCAAGTCCAGTGATATAAAAAACTTTTTTTGGAATCAAAAAAAATCTAGAGATTATCCCACCATATAACACTGGTTTAATCGTTAGAAACTCTACAATTTCTGGAGCAACTAATTTTAATACTTGGTGTATTTGATAAATAGTTTTTAACTCTTTTCTTATAGTAGTTCCACTTCTAGAAATTGCTAATGGATGAACAATAAAACCAAGACTTTCTAAATATTCTTTTTTGTTAGTTATTCCACAAGATATATGAACCTCAAGACCTCTATATTTTGCTTCATTGGCAATTGGTAAAAAATGGGAAATAAAAAACCAATCTACATTTATGATATATAATATTTTTTTCAATTACTCATCCCCAAAATATTTTCAAACTCATTTAATATTTTATTTTGTCTAAAGTTCTCTACTCTTTCTTTAATTTTTTTTGTGTAATTTTCTCGTAACTCATCATCATTTATCATTAATAAAATAGCCTCTTCTAATTGTTTTTTCTGCTCAATTGGGGTCAATATTCCATATTCTGTTACTTCTATCGTATTTTTTAATTGAAATTCTACATCACTAAGTGGTGATAATATTTCCCTTGGTCCACTTAAACAATCTGTACTAATAACACGACATCCACATATCATAGCTTCAATCAAAACATTTGGAAAACCTTCACTGTTAGAAGTTAAAACAAATATTCCACATTTGGATAGATATTTGTATGGATTATTATCAAACCCTAAAAAAACAACTCTGTCACTGATATTTAATGTACTTGCTAAACTTTTTAAATAAAATTCTTCTTCACCTTTGCCAAGAATATAAAGTTTAAATTCTTCATCTTTTAATTTGGAAAATGATTCAAGCAAAAGTGAATAGTTTTTCCTTTTTTGTAAGCTTCCCACCGCAATAATGCTTTTTTCTTTATCAATCTGGATTTCAATTGCTTCGTTAGAGAGCTTCTCTATCTTGTCTATATCATAAGGATTGTAAATAACTTTTTGCTCCACTTTAATTTCAAAGTTATATTTCAAATCATTTACAATAGCCTTTGAGACAGAGATTATTAAATCAGCTTTATTATATAAATATTTTATAAGAAACTTACTTATTTTTGATGTAATTGAATCATCATAATATAAGGAACTAGAAGCAATTCTTTCACTAATAATCGCCTTATGATAACCAAATCTTTTAGCAAGTACATTTACATAGTTTGCTCTATGTAAAAAACTTATCACTTTGCTAAAGTTGTATTTTTTGATAATTTTACCTAATTTATAAGCGATAATCGGAAGTCTTATTAATTTAATTAGTCCGTGCTGATTTGATTTTTCATCCAAAAATATTATTTTTATACGACTATCTAATTCATAACTTATCTTACTTTCCATCAGTATTAGATAACATTCATACTTATCTATATAACTATTAAGAAGTGTACTTACAACCCTTTCAGCCCCACCACCATCTAGTGAATTAATTAAAATAACTATTCGCTTATTTCTCATATTTTAACCTAATTAGATATTTTCCAAAATGAATAAAACTTGTTTCTATATATTTAAAAGATACTATTGATAGACCTACTGTTAACAATAATATTAATGTTACGGCCATGTAACTATTTAAATCAAATAGCCCATTTATTTCAAAAATTTGTATCACTCCGTAATGGATTAGGTAAAATGAGAAACTAATTTTTCCTAAAAATAAAAAAAATCTACTATAGTTTAATTGATGTTGTGATAAATATAGTAAGATAATCGTAAAAAATAGTACAGATAGATAGACAGACAAAGTTGTGCTTGAAATAAATATCGGATGCAGTATCAAAAGAATACTTGATATGTATAATAGATATTTTTTTATAATTATTTTTTTTCTCATTATAAAGATAATTCCACCAACAAAAAATATAAACATTTGGATTAATGGTGATAAAAATAGATAAGTTTTAAAAATTAAATCACTTGCAAAAAAAATATTTGAGATAAGAAATGTGCTAAAACTAATAGATAATAGAATAAAAATATATTTTAAAATAGTATTCCTAATGCTAAAAAATAACCCCAATATGGCAAATAAAATATAAAAAAGAAATTCATCAAATATAGACCAAGCAGGGGCAATAATTGAACTCATTGTATCAGGATGAAATCCAAATAACAAACTATAATGAGCAAATATATGATACCAATCAGGTAAATTTGAATTAAAGTTCATACTAAGTCCAAAAGTAAAATAATATATGGGAATCAAAATGTATAGTAAAGGCATAATTCTAAAAAATCTTTTTATGGCATATTTCGTTAAATCTTCTTTTGTATTTAACTTATCTAAATAAATCATAAAAATTGTATAGCCAGATACAATATAAAATAATTGTACACCACGAGAAAATAAATTTCCAAATTGATGTATAAAATTGATATCAATCAAATGATGGGTGTGACTTATAAAAACCAAAAAAATTGCCATGCCTCTTAAAAAGTCAAGAAACTCTACTCTATCGTGTTCAATATTTTTCATATCTATTTTATTCATCCAAAACCTTTTTAATAATGGTTTCATAAGCTTTAAAATTATCATCATAGTTGCACACATTTAAGAGATGTTCTCTTGCAACTTTTCCTATTTTATTTTCATTATTATTTTCAATAATAAAATTAATCTTACTAGCTAGGCTATTGAAATCTCCAGCTTCTGCTAATCCACCAGTTACTCCATCAATTATAAGATCAAATCCACTTCCTACAGCAGTTGTTGTAACAACTGGAATTTCCAAAGCCATAGCTTCATTGACAGTAAATCCCCAACTTTCCATTTGCACACTCACATCTAATTGAAATTTTGTAGGTAAAACAAAAATATCACTATTTTTAAAATAATATGGAGCTTCATTTGATAAACAACTTCCTATGAAATGTATTCTTTTTTCTAAATTTAATTTATAAACTAAACTTTCACACTCTTTTTTAAATTCTCCATCACCTACTATGATTAAATCATATTTTTCATCAATCTCTTGCATCGCTTTTATTAAAATATCTAGACCTTTATATTTTATGATTCTTCCAAGATAAAGCAATCTCTTTTTTGAGCTATTTTTGTCTAATTTATCTTTAATCATTTGGTTGAGAAATGCATCTTTGAGATACATTTTTGTATCAATTGTAGTATTATATGCTATTTCAATTTTTTCACTATCAAATCCAAATTCTTCTATATAAAAATATTTGGCACGACTACCAGCAGTTACAACACCATCTAAGCAATATCGGGATAAAAATTTTACATATGGATAAATTTTTTTATATTTATTGACCTCAATTGGGTATCGCCACAACTCATCAAAAAGTATAATTTTTTTGCCCATAAGCTTTAAAATTGGCGCTAAAAGTAGATATGGTGTGCTTGTAATGTTTGAAAATATATATACTTTATAATCTAAAAAAGGTAATTTTAGTAACCCCCAAGAAAAATTATCAATTGGTAGTTTGTGAAGTTCTTTTCCCTGTGTATATTGAATTGGTGTTACTTGTAGAATTCTTTCTATCTCTTCACTTACATGACTTTTCTTTTTTGAAATACCACTCCAAAAAAAATCTATATTTAAGTTTTTTGATAGTTTTTCAAATATCGTAACTCGATAAGTTCTTATTGCAGGATGGATATAGATTATTTTAATTTTCATTATTTATAACTCTATTATTGGCTGAAATTACCGTTACATTATCTTGAATATTTTTTGCAACCACTGTTCCTCCACCAATATTTACATTTTTACCTATAGTTATATCTCCAAAGATAGAACTATTAGCACCAATAAAAACACTTTCTTTAATATGTGGCGCTTTTTCTGTTTTTGGCAAACCAGCACCAATAGTTACATGATGAAAAATAGTACAATTTTTTTCAATAACACTATTCCCAGATATAAAAATACCATAAAAAGAATGTGGGAATTTACAAGAAAAATCGATATTTGCTTTATAGGGAATGTAAGCTCCATAAATAATTTTTAATAATATTTCATACGGTTTGTTTACTAATTTTAATAATATTTTAGAAATTAGATCATCTTTTAAATATAATTTTCTAAGTAGCTTATAATAATGAAACATCATTTGTTTAACTCACAAATTGTATATAAAAATTTACCAGATTTTAAAGGCTTAATCTCATCAACAAAACTAAATCTTACCTCACAATCTTCTCCCATAACTTTTTTTATACCATCTTCAATATTTGTTAAATCATCTTTTAATTCATCATAGTTTTTTATGATTTTAATTTCTATTAAATTATATTCTTTTTGAATAATTTGAAATTTTTTAATCCAACTGTTTTTTTTGTTAAATACAACGCCAATGATATGAATAAAATATTCAGATGGAACAATTTTATTTTTTATCGTTTTAAATGTTTCCATACCCCTACCACTTACTTTTTCTAAAATCGGAAACTTGTATTTTGTTCTATTTAATATTCCTCTATCCCCAATTTTATATCTTATTAAAGGCATAGCATAGTTAGTTAGCGAAGTTACAACAATTTCACCTTCTTTCCCATCTTCACATGCGGAGCCATTTTCATCAATAATTTCAATAAAAATATCATTTGTAATAACTAACCCATAAATATTAGGCTCTTCACAAGCCATATTTCCAACTTCCCTGCTTCCGTATCGATTATATACTTTTGTATTAAAGTTTTTTTCGATTGATTGACGCATAAATGGATAAAGTGTTCCAGCACTTGTAATAATAGCTCCAATGTGTTTAACTTTTAAATTATTTTCTTCGATAAATTTTGCTAACTCATAGATGGCTTGAGCATAGGCAACAATTAATTTAGGTTTTTTACTATTTATCTCTTCTACAAATTTAAACATATTCTCTTGTGTCATATTGAAACTATTTAAAAAAGTAATATTTTTTACTTTATTTATAATTTTATTTTTTAATGATTTACTATTATGCAGTATTTCCCTTTCATCACCCCAAAGTTTTATAAAATTATCTCCAAAGGTATAGCCTAATTTTTGTTTTTCCTCATATGTAGTGTATCTACTTGCTAGAAGATACTCCTGATCTTGGATAAACTTTACAGGCTCTCCAGTCGAACCACCTGAGGTATTTATCCACCAATTTCTATTTGATAAATCAGAGGACTTTAAATTTTCAAAATTCTCTCTTATTATCTCTTTTGTTAAAATAGGAAAACTACTTAAGTCGTTTGAATTAAAATCACTATAGTATTTTGTATTTTTTACTGCATGCTTTAGTATCGCATTTAAGGTATACTCTTGTCGAGGTTTTTTATAAAATATTTTTTCTATAATTTTTCTAATCATTTTTGAATCCCATACCCAAAACCCTTTTTCTTAGCATAAAGAATATCATTGGGGAGTAATTTTTCAAAAGCTTGTTTTAAAATAAGCTTATTGTTAGCTCTTCCTTCTTTTTTTGAAATCTTTCTATGTGCATCAATTTGAAAAGCTAGTTCAATTACACGATAATCCAGAAATGGTGCTCTAGCTTCAATACCAAACATCATAGGCGGTAAATCAGTACTTATAGTAATTGAATGAGCATTTTCACTCATAAGACCTATCCAATTTGAACTATCAATATAGTTGTTTGTTTTTATTTTTTCTCCCCAAAAATCTATCAAAGTACTATAGTCAAAATTATTCAGAGTTTTTTCTTTTGCTTCTTTGCTATATAAATATCCCTTTCGTTTTCTATTTTCTAATTGAGCTAGTTCAAACATAAGTTTTAAATCACTTCTAAAACTAAACATTTTTTCAAAAGTTTTTAAAAAAACATTAGGCAAAAATTCTATCATTTTAACTATATCAGAAAAAAGAAGTTGCTTATTTGCTCCATCATATCCATAAAATATCTCATCTGCTCCAATTCCACTCATAACTACTTTAATGTTTTCTTTGGAAATTTGTTCATAGAGTCTAGCTGCATGTGTAAGTGGTAAAAGCCTCACTTCTTCACCATAAATAGCTATCATTTGCTTGTAAAGTTCCTCTTGTATATCTTTGTCATATTCAAATATCTTCAAAGGTACATTAAAAAGTTCAGCAACCTTTTTAGCTCTTTCTAGCTCCTCCTCATCAGCTTTCAAAGTGAAGGCTTTTGGATTTAATCCATGTTTTACCATAAGCCCTGTGATAATAGAACTATCAACTCCTCCGCTTAAAAGTGTGGCAATTTCTACATCTGCTCTTTCTCTTATCTTTACAGCATCTTCTATAATACTATAAACATCATCTTCTGTGATAGTCTTATTATATTCCATATTTGGTGTCCAATAACACCACTTTTTAATAATTTTTTTATCTTTTACAATTATAGCGTGAGCGGGTTCAAGCCGTTTAATATCCTTGTATTTTGTATATGGTTCAGGGATGTGTCTCATATTTCTAAGATAACTATATGCTATACCTATTTCATCTTCTTCAGCACTAAAAATACCAATACTAAAAAGTGCTGCTAATTCAGAAGCAAAATAAAATCCACTTGTATGCTCACTGTATAAAAAAGGTTTTTTACCAATTCTATCTCTAGCACAAAAGAGTAACTTTTCTTTCTTATCATAGATTGCAAAAGCAAACATCCCATTAAATTTTTCTATGCATTTTTCACCGTATTGAATATAACTAGCAAGTAGTACTTCTGTGTCACTATTTGTTTTAAATGGATAGTTTAATTCATTTTTTAGTTCTAGATAATTGTATATCTCTCCATTAAAGACAATACTATATCTTCCGCAATATGATATAAATGGCTGATTTGCATTTTGACTTAAGTCAATAATTGCCAATCGATTATGACCCAAAGTGATATTATCAATTGTTTTTTGTGAGCTATTATCAGGACCTCTGTGATATTGTTTTTGAAGTATCTTATCTACATATTCCTCTTGCATTTCAATACTATTTTTTGACCAAATTCCAACAATTCCACACATTTTATTTTTTACCTACTACATACCATAAAGATGGATACATTTTTGTAAATTTGAAAACTTTTATCATTGGTTGATTTAAATTAAATCTGTTTAAAAGTTTTAAAAATCCACCTATAAATTGAAATCTTCCGCTTAGATTTTCAGAGTTCTTAATAATCATAGGTATCTTGTAGTCTTCATAAGCATTTTTAAAATTTAGCTGGAGATTTTGAAATATTTTTTCAAACATTTTAGGAGTTGTAAAATTTAAATGATTAACAAAGTTTGGATCTTTTCTAAATAGTTTTGCTATATATTTTACAAACTTTTTTGTAGATACAAATGGTAACATGGGTATTTTCAAATGAACTTCCAAAGGAAAAATATAATTCGGAGTTTCAATAAAAATATATCCATCATCTTTTAAGATCCTTTTTAATTCTCTCATGGCTAATTCTAGATTTTCTTTATTTTCAAGATGTTCACCCACATCTTTCATAATAATAAAGTCAAATTTTTTATCAGGAAATGGAAGTTCAAAAATAGAACCAATATCTACAAAAACATCATCATTGCTTATATTATTTATTGTTTTATATTCTTTTGCCATCTCTACAGCCGTATTATCAATATCTATTCCAGCTATAAAATCAAATTTTGTTGAATAATATAAAGAATATAATAGTCCTCCCATTGAACATCCAACGTCTAAGATATTACCTTTTAGTTCAATATCATAAAAGTTAAATACTTTATCTAGTTCACTTAAAATATAATTTTGATTTGCAAAAAGGGATAAAACATCTTTTTCTATATTTGAGCCATCTTTATAGTGTCCTTTATTTGACTCTTGAAGCCATTTTTCATATAAATTATTCAGCTGTTGCATTATTGTATTTTCCTTTTATATAGTTCATTATTGGTATCTCTAAGTATTTATAATTCAAGATTCCTATTATTATACAAGAGATAAGCAAGATAAATGTATTAAAATTTTTATCATAATAATCATGTATTCCGTGTATAACAATATAATGTGTGAGATAAATAGAGTAAGAAGCATTACCTAGTAATAGTAAAAATTTACTATTAAATATTTTATTTCTACTTTCTAACATTAATCCACAAAGTACTATCAAAAAAGATGGTATTAGATTATTAACCATATAGTGATTCACATCGTTATAATAATAATCAAATCCTAAATATCTTCCCAAAAATAAAAAGATAATTGAAATGGTAAATAACAATATCAATAAAAAGTCAATAGTATAGTGTTTAGAGATCTTCTCTTTTTGATTATATAACTCATATACAATCATTCCAAAAATAAAAAACCAAAAGTAATTTCCATATTCATAATTTTTCGAAACCAAAATATAATTTAAAATAGAGTCACCAATCGAAAGAGAAAGAGATAAAAAGATAAGTTTATAAATCATTTTTTTAAAAAATAAAATGCTAATTGAAACTAATGTATAAAAAATGAATTCATATGTTAATGTAAATCCAACAGGTAGTACCGATCCTAATGCTGTAAAAGTCAAGCTTTGCAGTAACCTTTGGAAAGTTGGATCATATCCTAATCCTAAAGCAAGAGTCAAAATAGTAAGTAGATAATACAAAGGGGCAACTCTTAAAAATCTTGCTTTAAAAAACTCAAGAGGTGTTCTGTGTTTTTTATTCATAATATCAATCATAATAAAGCCACTTATTACAAAGAAAATTGCTACTCCTTGTTGTCCGGTTGTTTGATATAAATGAAAATATACCACAGCAAAAGCAGAAATACCTCTTAAATACTGAATGCTTAAATACATCGTATCCCTTTCATAGAATAACCTTTAAACTATTACGTCTGTAAAAAAATAGTGTAACTAGGAATGCTATAAACCAACCAACTATAGGAGATAATTCTTTAAATTCATCAAACATAAAGAGTATGAAAAAGATTTTTAAACTAAGCTCAATTATTTGTAAAATTGTAATTGTTTCTAATCCAAAAGTGTAATAATTAATCGCCAAGTATAGTCTTTGAATTATTGAAAAAATAATTACAAAAGCAGGAATAAAATACATATATTTTATCTCAGGAATATTTTCACTTCCAAGCCATATCTCTAAAATAAAACTACCAAAATAAAAATAGACCAACCCAGCTATTAAAGAAATGGCTAAAATCTTTTTTTCCAAATCATAAAATTGAATTTTTACATCTTCTTTATTTTGATTTATCTCCTTGGCAACTACAGCCTGAAATGGTTCACTCAATCTCCAACCAAGCATTATTAGTGTATTTGGTATTTTCCAGATAAGTAGATAAATTCCAGCACTTTTAGAACCATACAAATAATCTATTAATAATACGTCTAGTTGGAGTAATAATATTGTACTTACACCATTAAAAAAATATTTTTTCCCATCTTTTATGAGTACTTGATACAAAATCTTTTTTCTAAACCTTTTAAATTGATATTTGTATTGAAAATTATTATAAAAAAATCTCAATAAAAATATCAATGTCACTACGCTACTAATAACCAAAGTTAAAAAAATCACATCAAGTGATTTTTCTTTGAAGAGGATAAAAAAAGAGATAGATAAAACCATAAATAAAAATTGTTGTACAAATCTAAAAAAAGCTATTTGATATTGTCTAAGTTCGGCTGACATTATTTCATAGAATGGAATCATCATACAACTTAGAAGAAAAAATATGGAAAAATAAAGAAAACTTGTGAAATATTCTATTTTTAAAATATATCCATATAAAATAAAAATTATAAATCCAAAAAACCCATATGAAAAATTTATTAAAAAAGATAAAGTTAATATCTTATTTTTTAGAAAATTGTATTTGATTAAATTTTTAGTCATACTCGCACTCAACCAGCCAATACCTATATCAACAATTGCTTTGGTGCTATAAAGCAATCCAAAAATCCCAAGAGCTTCTAGTCCAATATACTTTAAAATCAAAGGAAATAAAATAAATCCAGTCATAATATTACTTGCCATAGCTAAATAACTTAAGATAACATATTTTTTATGATGAGATAAGTGTATCATTAAATTTGTATTTATTGGAGAATATTTCTAAAATTCTCTTGCCAAATTTTAGGTGAGAACTTATTATTAAATTTTTCTATACTATTTAATTTCCATATTTTGTGATTTTGAATAGCATCCATTATTGAATCTTTTAATTCACTATACAAACCATAATAGAATTCATTATGCTGTAAATATCTATTATGGAACTCCTTAATTCTTAAATCTACACAGTTTATAATATGTTTATTATTTAATTTTATTGGTTTTAAAATAGGATGATGTAAAAGTTTACCATTAAAATTATCCTCGACTATCTCATGTGTAGCATAGGTATTTACTGTAATAATCCCCATCCCAAAAGAAAGTGCCTCAAGGAGTACTACTCCAAAAGATTCGTATAGAGAAGGAAAGATCATAACATCCATTTTTGGATAAATTTCATTTAATAAGATATCTCTTGATTGTGGAGGTAGTATTTGTATTCGGGTATCATTGTGGTATTTAAGTTTTAATTCATTGTCTACATTTGAGATAAAAGTTAGTCTGATATTTGCATTCTTTGTATGTGTAAAAGCTTCAAGTAACTCACTTCCACCCTTACCACGACTATTTAAGCCAACAAAAATAAAATTTATTAAACCATTATCTTCATTGATTTGTTTTTTGTAATTTTCACCCATAAAAGGATAGTTTACAAAACTCTTTTTAGCCATATCTTGACCATAAAGCTCTATACAATGGTCTTTACAAGTTTCTGATAAGTATGTTATTTTATATGCTTTGTCTAATTGTTCTTTAATCTTATGCTTATTTTTTTTGAAATTATCTATATGATAATAGGCTGGCGTGTAAGGATTATCAAGTTCAATGATAAATGGTTTACTACTGTTTTTAGGAAACGCTCCCCACATGTAAATTAAATCAGCTTGTGAGCTAATCTTTTTATCTACGGTTTGCTTGTTTATTAAATGTTTTGAAACTGAGTATTTCATTTTTGATATCAAAGAAGTTTTTGACTTAGTGTAAGTTTTTATGGAACTTTGCTGATTGACTCCATAGGGAAGAGAAACTTCACATACTTCATGAGCATACTTCGTTGTGTCCCACATTCTTTCTCTTGAGGTGGGTCGTATGTTAAAATAAACCCTATTTTTTGAAGACAAAATGATAACCTACCTTATGATTGACTTGAATTTACTTGTTTGTTTTATGTAATATTTATTATAACAAAAAAAATCTCTATACTAGTTTACTGAATTATGTGTTTTAGAAAATATTAATTTCTTTTTTACTAGTTTGTTATTTCATCATATCCATTTGGATTATTATTTTGCCACCTCCAACTATCTTCACACATCTCTTCAATTGATCTTTTAGCAATCCATCTAAGTACTTTTTTCGCAAAAGATGGGTTGGAGTAGCATTCTGCTATATCCCCTGCCCTTCTTTCTACTATTTTATATGGCACTTTTTTGCCACTAGCATTTTCAAATGCCTTAACAACATCTAAAACACTATAACCAATTCCTGTTCCAATATTGGTAATAAGTGGTTGAATATTTATATTTTGTTTAGCTAAGTACTCTATCGCTTTCACATGAGCATTTGCCAAATCCATCACATGGATATAATCTCTAACACCAGTGCCATCTTGTGTATCATAATCTCCACCAAATACACTTAAAAACTCTCGTTTACCAACTGCTGTTTGGGCAATAAAGGGCATAAGGTTGTTTGGTATTCCATTTGGGTCTTCCCCTATTGTTCCACTTTTATGGGCACCAACTGGATTGAAATATCTTAGAATAGCAATCTTCCATTCGTTATCACTAATATGTAAATCTTTTAAAATTCTTTCAATCATATATTTACTGGTTCCATATGGATTGGTTGTGTCACCAGTAGGAAAATGTTCTTCAATAGGAGTTGATGCTGGATCCCCATAAACTGTGGCAGATGAGCTAAAGACTATTTTTTTACAGTTAGATTTTTTCATCACTTCAAGAAGTCGTAAAGTACCAACTACATTATTATCATAATATTCTAGTGGTTTTTCTACACTTTCACCTACTGCTTTTAGTCCAGCGAAGTGAATAACTGAATCGATACTATATTTTTCAAAAACCTCTTTTAAAGTTTTTTCATCTCTAATATCTCCTTGTTCAAAAATTATCGATTTACCAATGATTTTTTCAACACGTTTGATGGATTTGGCTGAAGAGTTTGACAAATTATCATACACCACAAACTCATACCCAGCTTCATGAAGTTCTATAAGTGTATGGGAAGCTATATATCCAGCTCCTCCAGTGATTAAAATACTCATTTTTTCTATTTCCTATTGTATATATAATATTTATTGTAGCTTTTTTCCAATTTATTTGGACTTATAATCTTTCTGGTATCGTGATTTTAACCCATCGGGTATAAAATTTCATTATGAACTTTATCACAGGCTTTTAAAATTTCATCACTCAATACGGTATTCATAGCATCTAGTGATGGTTTTAATTGCTCTTTTGTTGTGGCTCCAATGATTGTGGAAGCTACAAAATCGAATTGTTTTGACCATGCAATTGCCAAAGTTACTGGATGGATACTAAAATCACTCGCAATTTTTAAATATTTTTGTGTTGATGCTAAAGTTCTATCATTCATAAACCTTTGTGCCATCAGCCTTTGTCTTGTGTCTTTTGACTTAATATAATCACTAAATCTTCCAACAGCATCATTTTGTTGGTTGTATTTTCCACTTAAAACTCCCCCAGCAAGTGGTGAATATGGTAAAAGTGAAATTTTCTCCCTTGAAGCCAAAACACCTAACTCATCTAAAAATCTTCTGTTGAGCAAAGAAAAATTATTTTGGATTGATTCAAATCTTGCATATTTATGAAATTCACTTGTCATCAAAGCTTTTGTAGTTCCATACGCTGTATCGTTTGAAGTTCCTATGTATCTTACTTTTCCGCTTTGAACCAATTTGTCAAAAGCTTTTAAACTTTCCTCGATAGGAACTACATTATCAGGCCAATGCATTTGATAGAGATCTATATAATCTGTATCAAGTCTTTTTAAACTCCCCTCTACAGCTTTTGTGATATGAAAACTATCAATTGCAGTAAGCCCATGCCTTATAGGTGGAACAAACCATCCATTTGCAGCTCCTGCTACTTTTGAAGCCAGTATTATGCTATCTCTTGGTTTTGTTTTTAGCCAACGTCCTACTATCTCTTCAGTAAGTCCAGCTAGTTTTCCACTAGGTGGTACTGGATAAAGTTCGGCTGTATCATAAAAGTTTACACCTCTTTCATGAGCTTCATCCATAATAGCAAATGCCTCTTTTTCATCTAAACACTGTGTTCCAAATGTCATAGTTCCCATACAAATAGGACTTACTCGTAAACCACTTTTTCCAATATATCTATAGTTCATATCATACCTCTTAAAATTTAGTGATTATACTTTTAAAATTTAAAATTTATCTCAAAATTTAAAATCTAAATTAATCATATATATTATTTTTATCTACTAACCTCAATAATTGATTTTTTGATATAATCCCTCTTTTAAAAAAATATAGGCTAGCTTTCATAAAGAAACTAGCCATAAAATAAGGAATTTTATGTTCAAACAAGTCTTACCTCTTAGCCTTATTATCTCTATGAGATTTTTTGGCCTTTTTATTGTGCTTCCTGTTATCTCTGTATATACACTAAGTCTTCCTGGAGCTACTCCTCAAATTGTTGGGATTGTAGTTGGTGGTTATGCGATAACTCAAATGATTTTTCAAGTTCCATTTGGCGCTATGAGTGATATTCTTGGGCGAAAAGGGACAATTATCACTGGTCTTTTAATTTTTGCAATCGGGTCTATCCTTTGTGCTGTTGGAAATGATTTACTTACTCTTCTTTTAGGAAGATTTTTACAGGGTGCTGGTGCTATTGGAGCTGTTATTACAGCTATGATAAGTGATCTTGTGAAAGAGGAACAACGACCTAAAGCTATGGCTATTATGGGTGGAATGATTGGGATAAGTTTTGCACTTGCTATGGGTGTTGGACCAGTAATTGCTGGGTTTGCAGGTGTTCAGTCACTTTTTTGGATAACGGCAGTTCTTCCACTTATTTCAATCGTGGTACTTTTAAAATTAGTTCCAGATGCTCCAAAAGTAACTCATACTTATCATAATCATAGCAAATATGGTTTTTTACTTAAAAATGAGATTATTAAAATGAACATTACAAACTTTTTGCAAAAAGGTTTGATGACTTTTGCATTTATGATTATCCCTATTATTTTAACAAAAAGTTTCGGATGGGCATTAACTGATTTATGGAAAGTATATGTTCCTGCACTTATCTTAGGTGTTTTATCAATGGGACCTGCTGCCATTATTGCTGAGAAAAAAGGGAAATTTAAAGAGGTTTTACTTCTTGGTATCTTCTTTTTTGGACTTTCATATTATCTAATTGGAAATGGTTCTACAGAGCTTGCTTTTATTATTGGTGTTTTGGTATTTTTTATAGGATTTAATATGCATGAACCAATTATGCAATCATTAACAGTAAAATATGCAAAAGTACATGAAAAAGGGAGAGTTCTTGGGGTATTTAACTCTTTTGGATATGCAGGAACATTTGTTGGTGGATTTGTTGGTGGGGCATATTTGCTAGAGATTAATGGAAGTTTTGCAAGTAGTTTATATGATATCTCTATGTTTATTGTAGCTATTTCTATTGTTTGGTTTATCCTTATTTTAGCACTTCCAAATCCTACAAAAATGAGTAATACTTACTTAAATATTGAAAATTTAGATGAACAAAAATATACAGTTCTTGATACAGTAACAGGTGTTGATGAATGGTATATTAACAATACAGAAAAATTATTGATTGTAAAATACAACAATACTTTAATAGATGAAGAAGCAATAAAAAACACTATAAAATAACCATTAAGGGTAACAATGTTTGAACGATTTTTGAGATTTTTTCTTATAAATTCTCGTATGAACTACACACTTTTTGTGTTAGTTTTTGCAATAGGTATCTGGTCATACAACAAAATGCCCAAAGAGGTGATGCCTACTTTTGAGCTTGATCAGGTTTCTATTAGCGGAAACTACACAGGGGCAAGTGTTGATGTTCTTAATAAAATGGCAGTTGTTGATATTGAAGATAATGTAAAATCAATCAATGGTGTAACTTCTGTCACAACCGTCATAAGCCCTGGTAAATTCTCAATAATTTTAGAATTTCAAAAGGGACTCAATAGATATAATATTCTCAATAAAGTTAAAGATTCTGTAACACTTACTCTTCCAAACCTCCCAAAAGATATGGATGAACCAGTTGTTCAACTTATGGATAGAAGTAAAGATTTAGTTGATTTAGCACTTACGTCAGATACAAAATCAGTAGATGATATGAAGGAGTTTGCAGATAAATTCAAAAGTAAACTCTATGGGATTGAGGGGATTAGCGAAGTTACTATTGTTGGAGATAGCGATAAGTTTTATGAGATTATCTTGGATGATGAAAAACTTGAAGCTTATGGAATAAACAAAAGTGAACTTTTTGATAAACTTACACAGATTTCATATATTTTTCCTATTGGGCAAATTGAGGGAGATGAAAAACATTACTATCTTTCTACAAATAATGGAGCCAAAACACAAGAAGAGTTAGCAAATACGATGTTGAAACTTCAAAATAGTACAATTTATTTAAGAGATATTGCTCAAATAAAGAAAAAATATGAAGATGCAACAACGCTTTATTCTTATAACGGACAATATTCTCTCTCATTATCTGTAAAACAAAACGAAACAGCAAATGCGTTAGAAATATCTAAAAATATCCAAACTTTAGTAGATAAACTGCAAACAAAAGATATTAAAATAAATATTTCAAATGATAATTCAAAAAGAATCATCGATAGGCTTAATGTAGTTTCATCAAATATTATATTTAGTATTATGATGATTACTTTACTAGTGGCTCTTTTAATTAACTCTAGAATGGCCTTTGTAATCATTATAGGTATTCCAACCTCATTTGTAATTGGTGCTTTTTATATGTATCTTTTTGGATATTCTGTCAATATTATCTCCCTTATTGGAGTTTTAATAGCTATTGGTATCATAGTTGACGATGCCATTATTGTAAGTGAAAATATCCAACAACATATAGAAGCAGGTATGGAGCCAAGGGAAGCTTCAATTGTGGGTGCGAAAGAGATGGCTGAACCTGTATTTATAGCATCTATCACAACTATTTTTTCATTTTTGCCACTTTTAATGATAACTGGTACTATGGGTGAAGTTATGAAACTTATCCCAATTGCTCTTTCTGTTTTGGTTATTGCCTCGTTTATTGAGACCTTTGTTTTTCTCCCTATTCACGCTTCACACACCTTGTCAAGTAATAGTAAAGTTACATCTTGGGAAAGGGTAAATGTTATTTACAGTAGCATAATACACTTTTTTATGAGATGGAAAAAAACTTTTATTGTTCTTTTTATCATCCTTGTCCCTATTGCTACATTTCTTATGATAAAAAATAGCAAATTTCAAATGTTTCCACAATATGATGTAAATAATATAAAAATTTCAATAAAAGCAAATGAAAATACAACATTAGAGGACTCTTTTGCAATTGTACGAAAAATAGAGAATGAACTCTTAAAAGAGAAAAAGAAATTTTTTATCCAAAGTATCAGTTCAACAGCGGGATATAGAAGAGATTCTGCTGGAAATACAGAGAGAAACTCTTATGTGATGTATATGACAGTTGAGCTTACAGATTTTAATGGAGATAATATTGTAGAAAACTATATTACACCAGCTCTTAGTTTTTATGATAAAAATACAGTAAAAACAAGAACAAAAACCTCAATGCAAATATCAAAAATGCTCTCCAAATATATTAAAAAAGAGAATTTTAAAGAGAAATTTAATCTTACAGAGATTGATGTATTAGAGAGAAAAGTGGGTCCAATTAAATCAGATATTCAAGTTGGTTTAATCTCTAATGATTTAGTATTAACAGAACAAAGTATCACCAAACTAGAAATTGCTTTAAAATCTATCCAAGGGATAACATCAATTCAAAATTCTATTAAATATGGAAATGATGAGATAAAACTTGAAGTAAATGATTATGGTAAAAGCTTGGGAGTGAGTGAAAGCTCAATTGGTTCATATCTCTCAAATCTTTATTCTATCAAAACAAAAACAACTGCTTTTGATAGTACACAAATGATAGATATAAAAATACGAAGTAAAAATAAAGATGAGATAGAAAATCTCAAAAATACACAAATTCCCCTTAGTGATGGAAAAATGGTATATTTAAGAGATGTTTGTAACTTCAATATTAACAAATCATTGGAACAAATAGTAAAAGATGATGGGGAACAAAACTTCTATATTTATGCTAATATTGACCCAAAAGTGATAACGGCTAGTGAGGTTTTAGAAAAATTAAATCCACTATTAGATGAAATTAAACAAAGCGGTATTCGTGTAGTTTTAAAAGGGGAAGCTGAAAAAAATAAAGATCTAAAAAGCGATATGATTGCTGCATCTGCACTTGCCCTACTTCTTATTATGCTTTCAATGCTTTATTTGTTTAATTCTTTTAGGGAAACTTTTATCGTTATGAGTGTTATTCCATTTTCATTTTTAGGTGTTGTTTTGGGGCATCAAATTATGGGGATGAATCTCTCTATGCCATCACTTATAGGTGGACTTGGACTTGCTGGGGTTGTCATAAATGATGGAATTATTATGATGACATATTTAAGAACAGCAAAAACAATAGAAGATGTTTTTGTTGGAGCTACAAGAAGGTTTAGACCAATTATCCTTACAACAGTAACAACACTTGTGGGGATGCTTTCTTTAATATTGTATCCATCAGGTGAATCTGCAATATTCCAACCAATCGCTGTATCTTTAGCATTTGGACTTGCTTGGGGGACAGTTTTAAATCTTATTTATCTCCCTGTTATTTATACATTTAGCAAGGGATTAAAATAACACAAAATTAAATCTAGCTGGTTTTAACCTGCTAGTGATAGCTCCTCTTCAACTTCCAAATCCCATAAAACACTTACACCATATTCTTTATCAAGGATAATATATTTAAAATACTCTTTTTTATATGTGTAGCTAAAAAGTCTAGTAGCCACATTTTTACCCTCAAGCAACTTTTTAACCTCATAAGGTCCAATCCCCTTTTTACCCCACTTTAAAAGGGAATTTCCCCAGATACGAAAAGAACAAGTTGCTTCTTTTGAAAGCTCATACATCTCCCCATCTTCTGATTTCCACGAAGCATTTGTGCAGGTATAGACTTTTGTATTTTTCCCTTTCACCAACTTCTTTTCAACTTTTATATTTCCATCTTTACAGTATGGACATTTTCCTATTATTGACATAAATTTCACCTCTATTTTGTATAAATGAATCATAACTAAAAAAAATCAAAGAATAAAAAAGTATGACAAATTGCAATATTTTTTCTTATGAAATTTGATGTTGTGTATAATTATGTTAAAGTTTAATTTTATAAAAAAGGAAATTTTTCAAATGATAGAGATAATTTTATATATAGTAGTTATGGTATTTTTAGTTGTAATATATTTACAATTTAGAAAAAATACAATACTTTCAAAAAGCCTCGAAATACAACAAGCAGAACTTCAAAGCAAAGATATTAGACTAATGCAATACAACGAAAGATTGGAAAATCTTTCAAAGGTCAATGATGAGTTACAAGTTTTAAGAAAAGAGAATATTGAAGATAAAAGTTTAATAGCGAAACTCTCTACTCAAATAGAGGAACAATCAAAAGCATCAACAGAAAAAATTGCCCTTTTAAAAGAGAATGAAGAGAAGGTAAAAAATGAGTTTAAAAATTTAGCCTCAGAGATATTTGAAAACAATAGTAAAAAGTTCACAGAACAAAACAATGTTAATATTGGAAATCTTCTAACTCCTATGAAAGTACAACTAAGTGAGTTTAAAAAGAAAGTTGAAGATGTTTATGAGAAAGAATCAAAAGATAGAAGTGCTTTACAACAAGAGTTAAAAATACTCAAAGAACTCAATCTACAAGTGAGTTCAGACGCAATAAATCTTACAAATGCACTCAAAGGTAAAAATAAACAACAAGGTGTTTGGGGTGAGATGATTTTGGAAACTGTTTTAGAAAATTCAGGGCTTAGAGCTGGAATTGAATATCAAAGAGAGGTAAGTTTAAAAGATGAAGAGAATAGATCATTTCGTCCAGATGTAATAGTAAATCTTCCTGATAAAAGACACATCATCATCGATGCAAAAACTTCACTTACAGCATACAATGAATATATGAGCAGTGAAGATGAATTTGCAAAAGCATCTCAATTAAAAGCACATATAAGTTCGATTAAAGAGCATATAAAAGGGCTTGCTAGTAAAAAATACGAAAACCTTAAAGAGATAAATAGCTTGGATTTTATTTTTATGTTTATCCCTATTGAGGGAGCTTTGTTATTAGCTTTAGAAAATAATGTAAATCTTTATGACGAAGCTTTTAAACAAAAGATTATACTAGTCAGTCCAACGACCCTTTTGGTAGCTCTTAGAGCCGTTGAAAATACTTGGAGGTATGAGAAACAAGCACAAAATATAGCTGAAGTAAGCAAAAGAGCAGAGTTGCTTTACAATAAATTTTATGGTTTCGTGGAAGATTTACAAAAAGTTGGAGAAACTCTTAAAAAAGCTGATGAATCATATCAAAATGCATTCTCAAAGCTTACAAGTGGAAGTGGAAATCTAATATCCCAAGCTACAGAACTAAAAAAAGTTTCAAACATTAAACCAAAAAAAGAGATTTTAGAGAGTTTAGTTCAAAATAGTTTAGAAAGCTAAACAAAAGCAACTATATATCTAAGTCTCTTTTGGTAAAATAATCTTATGAATATAAAAAATTTAATAGCACAAAATAATATTAAGCTAACCACAGCTAGAGTGAAAATTCTAGAAATCTTGCAAGAGGCAACAAAGCCTATTAGTTATGAAGATATTAAAATAGATCTTCCAATGGATAAAGCAACTTTTTACAGAAATATTTTAAAGTTTGAAAATGAAGGAATTTTAAATTCTTTTGAAGCAAACGATAGAAAAAGATATTTTGAACTTAAACAAAAACCTCATGCTCATTTTGTTTGTATTAAATGTAATGCTGTTGAGTGCATTGAAAAAATTGATTTGAATTTGAAAAATTATCAAATTTCAAATATTATCATCAATGGTACTTGTCCTAATTGTCAATAGACAATTGAACATCCCAATAACAATTTATAATGTTTATAGCTATTCCAAAGAAAATAAGATAAAATTGTCTTTATGAAAATATTTGCTTTATTTATTATTTTAATCCTTTCTATGTTTGCTCATAATTTTTATTATGAAAATCAAAAGTCCAAAATTATTAATGATATTTACCTAAAAAACAGTGCTAATCTAAAAGAGAATTTCAACAAACTTATTAAAAAGAAACAAGGACAAACAGCTGCTTTAACATATGTTTTAAGTCAAGATACAACACTTATTAATGCGTTGATTAAAAAAAATAGAAATTTACTAAATTACTCAAATTCTATTTCTGGGATAGAAAAATTTGGTGAATATAAAAATCTATGGATACAAATCATTGACAGTAAAGGATATAGCTTTTATAGAAGTTGGACCAATAATGTTGGGGATTATGCAGCGGGTGCTCGTCTTGATGTAGTGCAAATGTTAAAAGATCCAAAACCTATGCAACAAATTAGCACTGGGCGATTTGATATGACTTTTAAAACAATGTTGCCACTTTATAGTGATGGTGAACTTATTGGTATAATAGAGCTTATTTCTCATTTTAATTCAATCGCTGAGGAGTTGAAAAACAACAATATTGAACCAGTTATGATAGTTGATAAAAGTTATACGGATAAATTTATCAAACCTTTTACAGGGCTTTTTATAGATGATTATTATGTGGCAAATTTAAATGCTTCAAGAGTTTTAATGAAGAAAATAGGTAAAAATGGAATTGATAAGTTTTTGAATATTAAAGATTATATTCTTTTTGAAAATTATCTTGTCACCACATCAAAAATAAATGACCTCCATAATAATCCAATGGGATATTTTGTATTTTTTAATAAAATAGAAAATATTGATATGGCACTACTTAATAATTTTAAAGTGACGCATTATAAAAGACTTCTTATTTTTATGCTTGTTTTGATATTGGTTGTTTTACTTTTGATTAATAGAAAATATGTCAAAAATTTGAATAAAGCTGTTTTAAAACAAACGAGTGAAATCGAGGAGCAGAAAAAAGATCTTAAATCACTTTTGGATATATATGATAAAAATGTCATATTTTCTAAAACTGACCTAAAAGGCTATATTACGCATGTTAGCCAAGCATTTTGTAAAATAAGTGGCTATAGTAAAAATGAACTTATAGGTAAAAACCACAATATTATTCGTCATCCAGATATGCCAAAAGAGGCTTTTTCTAAACTTTGGAGTGAACTTAAACAAGAGCATACTATTAAATTGGAAGTTAAAAATCGTAAAAAAAATGGAGACTACTATTGGGTTGCAGCAGACTTTGGACCAGAATATGATAAATTCAATAATTTAATTGGTTATAGTGCTATAAGAGAAGATATCACTTCAAATAAAGATATTGAAGATATCCAAAGGGAGATTATATTTGTAATGGGTTCTATGGGGGAAAGCAGGTCTGAAGAGACTGGTAATCATGTAAAAAGGGTTGCTGAATATTCTAAACTCCTAGCGGAACTTTATGGGTTACCTCAAGAAGAGTGTCGAATGCTAAAAGAAGCAAGCCCAATGCATGATATAGGGAAAATTGCGATACCTGATCAAATTTTAAAAAAACCTTCAAAATTAACAGTCGATGAATGGGAAATCATGCAAACACATGTCCAAAAAGGATATGATATATTAAAGAAATCAAATAGACCACTGCTTAAAGTAGCTTCGATTGTAGCTTTGGAACATCACGAAAAGTGGAATGGAACAGGTTACCCAAATGGTTTAAAGGGTGAAGATATTCATATTTATGGAAGAATTACTGCTGTTGCTGATGTCTTTGACGCTTTAGGCAGTGATAGATACTACAAAAAAGCATGGCGTGATGATGATATTTTTAGTCTATTTGAAAAAGAAAAAGGGGAGCATTTTGACCCAAAACTCATAGAGTTGTTTTTTAAAAATATTGAACAATTTTTAACTATTAGAGATCAATTTGCGGATAGATATCAAGAGTAGATAGAATTTTACTATCGTATAGATGTAGCACTCAAAAATGGGTAAGTTTTGCCACTTATAGAAACTCTAAATTTTTTTTGTTGGAGATACTTTTTACAATAATAAACATCTTTAAAAAGTAAAGTCATCTCACTAAAATTGTAATTTGGAGCTTTTGCTCCATAAATCATCTCCCCATCAATCCATCTACAATTTGGAAATCCAAGTATCATTGCACCATCTTTTTTAAGATAATTTTGTACTATTGAGTTAAAAAGTAGTTTAAATTCAACTCCGCTACTTTGCAAAGTTCCAATGGTAATAATAAGGTCAAAATCTCCAAGAGAAAGCTCTTGAAGTTTATTTATATCATGAGTATAGAAAGTAAAATTTGCGCTATCAAATCTTCTTTTTGCCTCTTCAATAGCACTTTTTGAGATATCGATTCCAACAAATTCTATCTCTTGAAAGTTATCACATAAATCTCTTATCACCTCAAACTCATCACCACTATTTATTCCAAGATTTAAAATTCTTTTTCTTTTTGATACGTTTACATTTTTCAAAGCTCTTATATAATATTCCAAAAAAGCTGGCTCTTCATTTTTACAAATTTGAGAAAATTCTGAATCTAATCCATACTTTTCATCTTTATTGACATTTTCTACAAGAGTACTTTTAGTATGAAAAGAGCTTGTTGTATCAAGTTTTTTAAATTGTAAAATAACTGTGTGTGGTTTATGTATTGTCGGAGTAGTTATCTTGCAGTAGAGTATTTCAGATAGATCAACCCAAGCTTTATAGCTTCTATAGATAAACTTTTTATTGTCTATATCTAACTTTTTTCCAGCGTAACAATGTTCACAAATATCTGGATTTAAAACCTCAAAGATAACTTCATTTGTATTTGCATTTGATAGCTCACGTTTTAAAATAGCAAGTATCTCTTGCATCGATTCAATCGTAAAACTATATTGAATTTGCATATTTAAGAACATTTAGTAAAAATTTCATCTAAATAATCATTACTCTCTTTTTGAAAATTTTCACTATTTACAAGAAGTCCATCTCGTATTGATATCAAATCTTCCATCTCAAAAAAATCTAAATAGTTTGGATTTATATCCGTTTTTTCTGAGCCATTTTTATTAATCAGCTCAAGAATCTCTTCAATTAAAAGTTGTTTTTCTTCCATTAAACAAACTTTTTAATAATATCTTCAATATAGAGTTGCAATTTTGGATCGCCAAAGTCATCTTTGCTACTTTTGCAACATCCACAAGCTTTTGTAGCATCGGTAAACTTTGCTACATCTTCTATAGTTTTAGCACCTTTTTCTTGTATTGCATAGATAATTTCACCTAGAGTGACTTTTTTGCAATTGCAAACGACATAACTGTATGGGAAACTAGCCATTAAACACCTTTTTTTGCTTTGATTATCTCATAAGCTTCATTGATATCTTGTAGTTTATTTGTTGCTTTATCGATTGTGGCTTGATCTGCACCCTGCCCTGTAATAACATCTGGATGGTATTGTTTTACGAGTTTTCGATATTGTTTTTTAATTTCATCACTTGAAGCACTTTCGTTTATCTCTAATGTTTCATAAGCTTTTGATAAATTCATTTGTGCTTGATTTTTCTTACTGTTGATATAGGCTTCAAATCTTTGTATCATCACATCTAAATCAGCTTTTTTTATCTCTATGGCATTTGAGATATCTTCAATGATCATATATTCAGTTTTACTAAACTCTCCATCAATAAATGCAAGATTTAAAAGGTATTCCATCACTCTTAATCTTTTTTGATAGTCACTTTTTGTTAATTTAAAATATTTTTTAGATACTTCAATTGTATTTTCAAAACTCTCTTTCTCTCTGTTGTAGATTTTTTTAAGCTCTTCTCTTATCTCTTTGTCATTTTCAAAAACAAGTGAGATATCTGTAAAAATATTACTTAAGAGTTCGGCTTCCAATTCGCAAACACCACCATCCGCTTTTGCTACTTTTGCCATTAGAGCTATTAGAAGTCCAGCTTCATGTTCTGACAGATCTCCTTGTAGCGTCTGTTTGATATTTACTTTGATATGTCTAAAGTCTTGTTTGTGATAATCTTTATTTAATAATACAAATATAATCACAACCACAATAAATATAATTATTTCCATTTTGGTTCCCTTTAAAAAATTTGGTGGATTTTATCAAAATTAAGATAAAATCACATCTTTAAAATTTTTGATTGATAAAAGGTAATAAGTATGTTTGGTTTAGGATTTATGGAGATTTTTGTTATTTTGGTTGTTGCTGTTATTGCTTTAGGGCCTGAAAAGTTACCAAGTGTTGCGGTTGATGTTGCTAAATTTTTAAAGAAGCTAAAAGCTGGGATTGACGATGCAAAATCAACCCTTGATAGTGAATTAAATATTTCAGGACTTAAAGAGGAAGCAACGAATCTCAAATCACATGTAAGTTTGGATAGATTGGCAAACTTTGACCTTGACGAGTCAACAAAAGCTGAAATCAAACCTGAACCTAAAAAAGAGGAAAAAATAGAAAACAAAACAAAAGATAACGAGGTAAAAGCATAATGTTTGAAGATTTAAAGCCCCATTTAGCTGATTTACAAAAGAGACTTATTATCATCTCTATTACACTAGGGGTGATGTTTTTTGTATGTTTTGCATATTATGAACCAATTTTAAAATGGATGTTAGCTCCTATTGAAGCTGTTCTTCCTGTTGGATCTAAAATGATTGCAGTTGAAGTATCTGAAACATTTTTTACGGCAGTTAAAGTGTCTCTATTTGGTGCATTTTTAATCTCTTTACCAATTATTTTTTGGCAAATTTGGTTATTTTTAGCTCCAGGTTTGTATTCAAATGAGAAAAAAATTATTGTCCCTTTTGTCCTTGGTGCAACAATAATGTTTTTAATGGGAGCAATATTTTCATACTATATTGTTGTCCCTTTTGGATTTGATTTTTTGGTAAATTTTGGTTCGCAAGTTGTTGCAGTAACACCTAGTATTGGTGCTTATATAACATTTTTTATTAAAATTGTATTTGGTTTTGGAATAGCTTTCGAATTGCCAGTAATAACATTCTTTTTTGCTGTTATTGGTATTGTTAATGATAAAATGATGAAAGATTTTTTTAAATATGCTGTTGTTTTTATTTTTATACTTGCAGCATTATTGACTCCACCAGATGTTGTAACACAATTTTTAATGGCAATTCCTCTTATATTATTGTATATTGTTTCAATTTATATCGCAAAAATTTTCAATCCTGCTGGAAAAGAAGAGATTTATGAAGATGATGAAGAGGAGTAGAAGATAATAGCTTTAGACCCTACGAAAACTTCAAGCTATGATTATTCTCTTCCGAAAGAACTCATAGCTTCATATCCCCTAAAAAATCCAAGTGATGCAAAGCTTCTTATTTATAAAAGAGATACAAGAGAGATAATTCATTCTACTTTTCATAATATTTTGGAGTTTATCCCTGATGATGTTACTATCTTTTTAAATGATACAAAAGTAATAAAAGCGAGAATTTATGGTCAAAAAGAGAGTGGCGCTAAAATTGAACTTCTTTTAAATAAACCTTACATAGAAAATAGTTTTGCTGTTTTTATCAAAGGAAAAGTAAGGGTTGGTACTGTTTTACTTTTTGAAGAATCATTATGTGGAGAAGTTTTAGAAGTTTTAGAGGATGGGAGTAGAATAGTTTATTTTTATTTATCAAATGATAAAGATAAAAAAAGGATAGATTTCCATGTGCTTATTGAAATTTTGAACAATATTGGGCATATACCACTTCCCCACTACCTCAATAGAGAGGATGAAAAAGCAGATGAAAGTGACTACCAGACTGTTTTTGCTAAGAATTATGGAGCAGTGGCAGCTCCTACTGCGTCACTACATTTTACCCCTGAAACTTTTAAAGCTTTAGAAGAGAAATTTAATCTTCACTATCTTACTCTTCATGTGGGTGCTGGGACATTTAAACCTGTTGATTGTGATGATATCTTGGCTCACCCTATGCATAGTGAATATTTTGATATCCCAAAAGATTCAAAAGAAGCTATCTTAAGTGATAAAAAAATTCTAGCTGTTGGTACAACAGTAACTAGAACAATAGAATATTTTCATAAGACAAAAAAAATGAGTGGCGAAGCAAATATATTTTTAAATCCGCTGAATATTCCTAAAAGAGTGGATTATCTTCTCACAAACTTCCATCTTCCAAAATCAACTCTTATAATGCTTGTAGCCTCTTTTATAGGACTTGAAGAGACTTTGAAAATCTATGAAGAAGCTATTAAAAATAACTATAGATTTTTCTCCTATGGTGATGGGATGCTTATTTTATAGCTTACTCTTGTGAAGTAAGCTTATTGAGTCTTTTAAGAATCTCCAATTTGTCTTTGAGTTTCTTAACTTCCTCTTCTGTTTTTGCTTCATTTATATCCATTTTTGTTTTTGATATCTTATGAAGTATTTCGCTATCAAGTTTTGCTCTTTTTTTATCACTATTTTTTTTACCCAAAACAACATCTTTTAACTCTTCAAAAATTTTACTTATTTTCATATTTTTCCCCTAATTCTCTTATTTCTTTGTTGTTTATCCAAAGAATTGTAGCAACAGCTACAAGTTTTTTCACAACATCATAAGTGAGTAAACTATCATTTATAAGTGATGTTGCCATTTTACTGTCTATCTTATTTTCCCTGATTAAAGTGTCTATTTTATTGTTTTTCATACTCTTTAATTGTTTTATTTTATCTCTTAAAAGTTCCAATTGGGCTACAGTATCCAAATCATCACTTTGTTTCACCTCTTCAATCGCTTCAATTGTTTGCGCAATATTTATACGTAAATGATTGTATTCATCTTTTATAAATTCATTACTTGATTTTAGATAATGAAACATATTTTTTTGTAAATCTCTCATATCTTTAACCGATTCAACTATATTTCTTGAAGCTAGTTTTAAATCATAAACTTTATCTTTATCAATTTCATCCATATAATCTTGAGCAAGTGTTGAAAATTTTATAAGTTCCCCATAGATATATTTTATTTTGGTTTCATAGAATTTATTAATATCTTGAAGTGTATCAATATCCGAATGTAACACAACCTCTTCAATCTCTTTCATATTGTGTATTTGATGTCTATGTAAAAATATAGAATGGACAATAATCTCAATTGCATTATCGTAAAGATGGATAGTCTCTTTTTTAATAGAGCTCATAGAAGCATCAGGAACACTTAATACAACATCATCAAGATAGAGTGGTTTTAAAATATCTTCATCCTCTTTAGAGATAAATTTTTTCTCTAAAAAGAGAACTAATTTTCCTGTAAACGGGGAAACTATAATCACTCCTAAAATATTAAAAATGGTATGAAATAGCGCCAATTGCATCCCGTAATCATCAGCACTTATACCGATTTTAAGGGCTAAAAATGTTGTTAAATCAGCTAGTTGATAAAGAAATACGATAGCTACAAATCCAGTAATAAGATTAAAAATAAAATGGGCGAGTGCGAGTCTTTTCCCATTTGAATTTGATGTCATTGCACCCATAACAGCTGTGATTGTTGTACCAATATTTGCTCCAATTGCAAGTTCAATAGCATTGATATAAATAATCTGTCCAGATACAAGAGCTGTGATAATAATAGCCATTGTTGCACTACTTGATTGAATAACAACAGTTGCTACAATTCCCAACATAATATAAACTAAAGCACCCAAGTAACCATCAATTTGAAACTTTGAAAGGTCAAGTCCATTTTTTAATGTTTCAAATCCATCTTTCATATATTCAATTCCCAAAAAGATAAACCCAAGTCCAATTAAAACATTTCCAAATCCTTTCACTGCACCACTTTTTGAAAATTTAAAACTTACCCCAAAAATAATCATAGGCATAGCATATGCTGAAATATCTATCTTTACTCCAAAAGAAGAGACAATCCAAGCGGTTGTTGTTGTACCGATATTTGAACCAAATATAACACCAATGGCACCACTTAAACTCATAAGCCCAGCACTTAAAAAAGAGATAACAATAACCGAAACTAAAGAGGAACTTTGCATCACTGAAGTTGCTACAAATCCAGTTGCAATTGAACGAGGTAGCGTTTTAGTTGTTTTGCTTAAAATCTTTTCAAGCACACCACCACTAAAAAGTTTAAAGCCATCATCCATAAAAATCATACCGATTAGGAAAATAGCAATCCCACCAATAATAATTTTAAAATCACCACTACTAAAAACAATATATGCTAAAACAAGCATAAACCCTTGATATAAATATGTATTTTTTCCCATTTTAAACCTTTAAAACTATTCCACTTAAATAATTTGAATTTGGAATATTTAAAACATAAGGGTGATCACTGTCTGCCCTTAAGATTTC
>JAQUAG010000035.1 GCA_028687375.1 Arcobacteraceae bacterium
TGACTGGTGCTAGAACTGGGGAAATATCAGCCTTAAAAATTGAAGATATTGACTTTGCTAATAAGACTATTACCTTTCAAAGGTCGATTAGAAAAGGGGTAATAGGTGGAACTAAGACAGGTACAATTCGAGTAGTTCCAATGATAGGTGATTTGCAAAAGTCATTAGAGAAATATATCGGGAACTCTAATAGGGTTTATTTGTTCGCACAGCCTACTTGTGATGCCCCTTATAGTGATACGAGAACTATCGTTCATCAATATTACAAATCGATGCTTGAACGATTAAACCTACCTTATAAGATTTTATACAATACTCGTCATTCATTCGCAAGTGTTGTAGCAGAATTAGGAGTACCAACTTCAATAATCTCAAAATGTCTTGGTCATACTACAGTGAGTACAACAGAACGATTTTATCTCAAATTTGGTAATATCAATCAAGATGATGCTAGAAATTATCTTGAAAGTTTAAGTGCCTAATGGTGTAATAACTTGCTGGTGCGATGTGGCACAGCGGTGGTTATAATTTTGGAGAAATTCGGCACAAATTCGGCAGAGTAAAAACTCAAAAACTCCTTTATGGGATGGACTTCCGAACCACTTCTCTAAGGCAATTTTAGCTTTGAAAACCGGCGAGGTGCAAGCCTCCAAGGGTTCGAATCCCTTATTCTCTGCCACTAATAAAATTAAACAAGCTTCAAATTAAAATCCAAAATTTTACAAATCAAAACAGACCTGCCTTTTAACTAAACTATACCAGTTTTAATAATATTGCTATTACTACACTGGCAAATTAAATTTTTGAAGTGTAAACTCCCCCTCATTATTAAAGAAAACATAATACAAAAAGTCTTTTTTGACTGCAAAACCAGCTAAATATTTCAAAGCCAAATTTGCTTGTAGTGAAGCAATATTCATAACAATTGGACAAGCTATCCCATTTGGAACTCTCTCTTTTACAGAAAATACACTTGAAAATATTGCCTTATCAAAAAAGCAAACTTGCCCATGAAACTCCTCAACACTTCCGTAAATCCAAGGGATATTTTTCTCTTTTGCAAAACTATCTATCGTAGCTCTTACAGGAAGATTATCTGTCGCATCAAGTATCAAATCAGGAACAATATCAAGTTTTGTAAAATCATCAAAACTCCCATCAATTGAGACCACCTCAACATAAGGGCAACGAGCAACTATCAGCTCTTTAAGAACTTCACACTTCTTTCTCCCCTCATCACCAACTTTAAAACCAATCTGACGGTGGATATTATGCACCCCAACCTCATCAAAATCAATAAGGGTAATCTTCCCTATCCCACTACTTCCAAGTGCGATTGCCAAACTACACCCTAGCCCTCCACAACCAACTATCACGATATGTTTTTTTTGGAGTGATTGTTGCGTTTCAAGCCCCCAAAGTTTTATCTGTCTTGCGAAATACTCTTCCATTCTAAAACTCTTTATTTGATAACTCTTCAAATTCAAGCTTTGCATTGTCTAGCAATTTTTGAGCCAGTTCAATCTCCGCCATCCCTTTTTTGTAAGCCTCAACACTTTGAGAGAGTGTAATATCTGGCTCAATAAGCTTATCAAGATACTTTTTCGCCTCTTCGATTTTTGTTTCAAAACTTACCGCTTCCTCTTGATTGTCATTCTCTTCTATTTTCTTTTTTGCCATTTTTTTTCCTTATTTTTTATTTTTCTATTTTACTTGTTATAACTTATAAAACCTATTCCAATAAAACATATTAGTTACTTCTTATTTTAAGTTTTTATCAAAGTCAAATTTTTCAATTCTACTATCTTGTATCTCTTCATCAATAAATTTTTCAAGTTCTTTTACAGATGGTAAAACAATTTTATACTTTGATATAAACATATTTTCATCTAGCCCAGCTGTGGCATATTCCACTTTTGTATGATTTTTATCAGTACAAAGAATAATACCAATAGGGGGATTGTCGCTTGTGCTAGAAATCTCATTTTTATAATAGTTGAGATAAAAATTCATCTGTCCGACATCTGCATAGGAAAATGCTCTCACCTTTAAATCTACCAAAATATGGCACTTTAGTATCCGATGATAAAAGACTAAATCAACTCTGTCATGTTCATTTTCTATAGATATTCTTTTTTGTCTCGCCTCAAAACAAAATCCAGTTCCTAGTTCTAGTAAAAAATCTTCGATATGATTTAAAAGTGCACTTTCCAAATCACTTTCACTATAACTTGCTTTTTCTTCCAATCCAGTAAACTCTAAGATGTATGGATTTTTGATAATATCTAAAGGATTATAAATCTCTTTTTTATTCTCTAAACTTTGCAGTAAAACATTTTTATCTTTTGACAAACCTACTCGCTCATATAGCAGTGTTTCTATTTGTCGTTTGAGTTCCCGTACACTCCAATTGCCTTTGATTGCTTCTACTTCATAAAAGAGTCTTTTTATATCGTCATCAATTTTTATCAGTTCTACAAAATGAGTAAAAGTGAGATGTGTTAAAAGCTTATTTACTTGTGTTTTTATATTTATTTTCGATTCATCAGTCACTGACTGATGAATCTTTATAGCTATTTTCAATTGGTCAGGCAGTGACTGATGAATTTGAGGATATACACTATAAAATTGTCTAAAAAGCCTTAAATTTGTTGTTGATATCCCTTTGATGTGTTTCAAATTGTCAGCCATACTCTCAAGAGCTCTCGCTCCATATTCAGCCCTATCATTTCCATTTTGCTCATATTCAACTATGTAGTGACCAATAATATAATTTCTGATGGTGAGATTGACACTTACACTTTGTAAAGCTTTTATTTGCAGTGTGTTGTGTATATCGTTGATGTTTGAGATTAAGTTTTTAAATGTCATGTGTCACTTCCGATTGTAAAAATATTTATTTCCATTTATAGTCTTCGTTACGATAATAGTAAACTGTTTCTGCTTCGAGTGCCAAACAATATGTTGAAGCAAGTAAAGTAGCATATTCATATTTCATTCGTTCCCCATAAATCAACCATTTATGCTGTTCATCTTGAGTAGAGTTATTTTTGGTATTAATATGAGAAATATATGCTATATCATTAGCTTTGTCCATGCCAATCTCATGCACTTCAACAAGAATAAAATTTTGACTTGTTACTTCATCAGAATATTCGATGCAATTATCCAGTATATTTTTAAGTTGATTTTCAAATTTTAAATTTGCACATTTTTGAAGTTGGTTTATGGAAAATGGAACTTTAAAACTTTCTAAATCTTCTTGTTTTATCAATACATGAACCATAAATTGAAGTGAGTTGCTAAATGACATTTGTTCAGTTTTAGCCCATTTAGTATATTCATCAAAGGAATTTAGCAATATTTCTTTTTCAATAATATTGGATTTAACATAATTATATGATGTAATATCAAAAATTGGAAAAATTATGGCAGGTTTAGGATAATTATTTGATTTAGAACTATCTTCTCTTGGACGACCTTTTTTGCCATAAAATTCTGATGGCTTCCCCCATTGTATTGGTGGCTTTACATATCTTATGCCATTAAGCTCAAAAAATAAATCTTGGATGGGTTCTTTTATCCTTTTTATATTAATATCAAGTATTTGATTAATCATATATTGCTCTATTTTATGATTCCATGAACTCCTTAACTTTTCAATTATCTCCTTTCGTTCCTCTCCCTTGATAAGAACATCTTTAAACTCAAAGAAAGCCCTCATGTCAAATTTATCAGAAAAATAATATATACCACAAACAATTAAAATATCAATTCCAGAAGTATTGTTTTTAGTTCGCTCAATAGCCAATTTATAGAATTCATCGGGGGATGTCATAGTAAGTCCATTGTTCATTATTATTGCTATTTTAACTTTAGCATTACTATTTTTTGCAGATTCTTGAAGTTGTTTTGATGCTTGCTTTAAGCTATTTTGAATAGAGGTTACTAATATTTGATAATACTCATGTTGAATATCCTCTTTAGGATTTAAAACTACTGTTTTAGCTTGTGAGGGAAATAATTTTGCAAGTTTTTCTTGTTTTGTTTTTTTTTCAATAGGTTCTTCTTCTATAATTTTCAATTCAATAACAGCATCGTCCAAAATATAATCACAGTTTAATTCTTTAATTTTAGGGTCATCTGTGTATCTTCTGCCACCTACATTTAACACTATTTCAGTAAAATCTTCTTCTGTAAGTGATGAGAAATTCAAATATTCCATTTAGTTACCCTCCAAAAAATTTATCTCATCTTCTCCCAGAGCATAAAGCTCATAAACTAACTTATTCATTTGCTTTTTTTCATCATATTCACACTTAAATTAAACCCTTGATTTTTAATATTTTTATAACCAACAATCCACAAATAAACAAGTTCCATTACAACTATTTTTATACTTGTTTCTATCGCTACTTCAGTTCGCAAAACTGCTAATAGCATAGACACACCTTGTTCTGCAAAACATAGGGTTTTGCACCACCAAGATGCTGTTTGGAGGGTATCGCAAAATGCGATACCATAAAATCTATCTCATTCTCATCAAGCTCAAACATAAAATCATCAGGAAATCTTTCTCCATTTCTTTTTACTTGCTCTCTAAGCCTAATTGATTTCACTCCATATAAAACTGCCAAATCCCTATCCAACATCACCTGAACTCCACGAATTGTATAGATTTTTGATTGAATTTGATTTGAGGATTTTTCTATCGATTGGATATTGTCTGTTACCATTTTATCTATCCTATTTATATATTTTTCATATCATAACAAAAAATAAAAAACATATTAAAAAATATTGCAAATTGCAATATTTTTATCTGAATGCAAATATTCTAACTTTCCAATATCTCTTTTATCATAAAGTCAAATTTATCAAGTTCTACTAAAAAAGCATCATGTCCATAGTTACTTTCAATCATCGTATAATCAACTAAATCCCCTTGACCATTCGCAACCATAATCTCGTAAATCTCCTCCATCTCTTCAGGTTTGAAGAGCAAATCTCCACTAAAAGAGTAGAAATGGAGTTTTGTTTTTATTTTTGCCAAACTATCTGCTAAGGTATCACTTCCCCTTGCTGCGTTAAATATATTCATCGTTTTGATGATATAGAGGTAACTTAATGGGTCAAAATATTTAGGGAAACTATAACCGTTGTATTCAAGGTATCTTTCCACTTCAAATCGTCCAAAAAGCTCATACAATCCATCTTGTTCAACATATCTTCGACCAAATTTCATATCCATACTATCGTTTGAAAGGTAGGAAATATGCCCAGCCATTCGCCCCAAAGCCAAACCTTTAAGCCCATTTTCTTTGATATCTTCACTCTCATAGTTTCCATCTTTAAAATCTGGGTCATTTCGTATCGCTTCGATGGTGATTTTGTTATAAGCTATCGCCCAAGGTCTTGTGTATGCAGTAGCTGCCAGCATAAAGATATGTTTTGCAAAAGTTGGATATTCGACGGCGTAACACAATGCTTGCATCCCACCCATACTTCCGCCAATTACTGCATGAAGCTCCGTTATCCCCAAAGATTTCAAAACCCTTACTTGTGCTTTTACGATATCGCTAATCGTTAAAACTGGAAATTTCAGTCTGTAAGGTTTATTTGTTGCTGGATTGATACTCATTGGACTTGTAGAGCCAAAACAAGAACCGATATTGTTCATACAAATTACAAAAAATTTTGTAGTATCAACCGCTTTCCCATCTCCAATAAAGCCATCCCACCAACCAGCTTTTCTATCCCCTTCATAAGTTCCAGCCACGTGATGACTTCCACTCAAGGCATGAGTCACCAAAATCACATTTGATTTGTCGCTATTTAAAGTTCCATATGTTTCATATATCACTTCATACGGTTTAAGCACTCGTCCACTTTCAAGATACAATGGCTCATCAAAAAATACTTTTTTTGTTTCTAAAATCATATATCTAAAAATTATCCTATAGCTTTAGCAAGATCGCTAATAAGGTCATCAGCATCTTCAATTCCAACACTTAGTCTTATAAGACCTTCATTAATTCCAGCTTTTTGTAGCTCTTCTTTTGATAATTGTTGGTGTGTTGTAGATGCTGAATGATTGATAATTGATTTACTATCACCAATATTAGCAACAATAGAAAATACACTCACTTTATCCAATATCTCTTTTGCCATTGCTAAATTTTCAACTTCAAAACTGAGTAATCCACTTGCACCATTTTGAAGATATTTAGAAGCATTCGCATAATTTTTATCTGTTGCTAAAAGGGGATAATTTACCTTTTTAACTTTTGGATGAGCTTCTAAAAATTGCGCTATTAAAAGGGCATTTTTACTATGTTCTTTGATTCTTAAAGCTAAAGTTTCAAGTCCTTGAACAAATAACCAAGCATTAAATGGACTCATAACTGCCCCTGTATCTCTCATCAAAACCATTCTCATTCTAAATGTAAATAAAACTGAACTAGCAGGACAATTAGAAAAAACCAAACCATGATAACTAGTCTCTGGCTCATTAAAATAGTTATATCTACTATTTCCTTTTATCTTTTCAACTAAATTTTCTCGCTCAACTATTAAACCACCGATTGCCAAACCTTGACCACCTGTATATTTTGAAGCACTATGAACAACAACATCGCATCCAAGTTTGAGTGGTTTACATAGATATGGCGTTGCTACTGTATTATCAACGATAGTTAAAAGACCGTGCTTGTTTGCTATAGTGATGATAGGTTCAAAATCTGGTACTGTTATGCTAGGATTTGAGATTGTTTCAAAAAATATACATTTTGTTTTATCATCGATTAAACTCTCAATTGCATCATATCCATTCACATCAAAAAATCTTGTTTCGATTCCTAGTTTTTTTAATGTTTGTGTAAAAAGTGTAATTGTTCCACCATAAAGCTGAGTTGAGGCTATGATATTATCACCAGCTTCTGTAATATTTAAGATAGCATAAAAGATTGCACTCATACCACTAGCAACTGCTAAAGAGGCACTTCCACCTTCAATTTTTGCAAATCTTCTCTCAAGTATCGCTGTTGTTGGATTTCCAACCCTTGTATACACATGGTCTGTCCCTTGTTCAAGATTGAAGCTACTTGCAGCAAAATCTGCACTCCCGAAATCATAAGCTGTACTCATATAGATAGGAACTGCCATCGTCCCTTGTGTCTCTTTTTCATATCCAAAGTGGATTGCATTTGTTTGGTCGTTCATTTGTAGCCTCCATAAAATAGGGTTGATTATATCTCAAAAGTTTTTAATACAATATGAAAATATTATATTTATTAAGATAGAAGTTGTTTTTTTGATTGAAGTTTTTCTATGAGAACATCAACTACTTTTTTCATTACAACTATTTGCTTTTTTTTAATTTTTGGTAATTCTTCAATACTAAAAAAATGAACATTTGCATTTTCAGCACAAATATACTCTTTTTTTAAACTATCCCCTTCAAAAAACTTATCGAGATTTTTAACTGTTGCACCATCAAGCATAAAAATTCCAACATCTTTATTTCTATTTTTTTGATAAAAAAAGTGTTCAAGATATTTTCTCTCTATCTTTATCCCTGATTCCTCCATAAATTCTCTCACAGCTGCTCTTCTAGGTGTTTCACTTCCCCTTTTTGTCCCTTTTAAAAATCCCCATTTATTGAGATTATCAATCGATTGACAAAGTAATATTTTATAACTATCATTGTACTTTTTGTACAAACAAACACCATAAGCTTTCTCTCTTGCCATAAAAATCCTTCCAATCAATAAAATAATTAAATATTATACAAAATCAAACAAAATTTAGAGTTTAATTTGAATTAATATCTCTTTTTTTAACTTACCATCCAAGCATTAAAAATAATGAAGATATCAAATAATTAAACATAAACACACAAACAGCAGCATAAACAACTGCTTTTGTTGTAGCCATTCCAACACCTTTTGCCCCACCAGATGTTATATAACCAACATAAGTTCCAATAGCACTTATCAAATATCCAAAAACAAAAGCTTTTATAATTCCACTATAAATATCTGTAAGTATCAAATGTTGCATAATCACATTTTGATAGGTGATGGGATTGATTCCAAGTACATAATTTGAAATTAAAAATGCACTTAAATTTCCGACAAAGTCAAACACAATAACTAAAATAGGTAATGAGATAATACTTGCTATAATTTTTGGAACAATCAAAAGTTCTTTTGAATCAACTGCAAGTGTTTCAATAGCATCTATTTGCTCAGTAACCCTCATAGTTCCAATCTCCGCAGCCATAGATGAAACAGCTCGACTAATAACCATCAAACTTCCAAAAACAGGTCCTAACTCTTTTGCTATTGATAAAAATATTGTATATCCCATAAAAGCTTCAATCCCAAACTGATGAAATCCAGAATACAGCTGAATAGCTGATACCATTCCTGTAAAAAAGGAGGTTAAAAGGATAACACCAATTGTTCCAACACCTATAATATATACCTCTTTCATAACTATTTTCCATCGAACTCTTCTAAAAAATAATGGAATTAATTTAACTTGAAAAATTACAAACTTACCAAATTCTTCCATTGAAGAGAGTAACGATAAAAAGAAAACTCCAAGATTGTAAATCATTACGCTATCCTTTTTTGATACATAATCAAACTATAACTAAATAATACTACAAGGGGCAAAATGAGTGCAATTTCTGGTATCACAAGATTTGCTGTTGCTATTCTTTGGAGGAGAAAAAAAACTCCCCAAATTCCAAGTGCCAATAAAATAGAAATAGAGACAAACTGTCCTACTTTAAAAAATCTTCCACTTATTGAACTATAGGCAAAAAATAAAATTAAAAGTGGTATAACCATAAATGGGACAAATATTTTTGTGTATAAAATAGCTCTTATTTTATCTGTGTTTAAACCTTGTTTATCAAAAAGTAGAATAGTATAAATAGCATCAGAGATAGAATATTCAATATTTGCTTTGTAAACATTACTAATGATTTCTGGTTTAAATCCATTAAGTGTATAGAGATATTTTTCATAACTTATATCTAGTTTTGAACTTTCCCACTCTATTTTTTTTGGTTTAGAGATAATTTTAGCATCAGCAACATACCATTTATTATCTTGATAATAAGCAGTTTTTGCCAAAATTGTTTCTACAAGTTGTCCATCTTCTAATTTAAAAATTTTTATATTTTCAGCTTTTTTTTCTAGAGGATAAAGTTTTTGGAAATAGACAAAGTTATTGTTGTATTTTAAAAGAATATTTGACTTTTCATTGACAAAAAAATTGTTATCTAAAATTTTATTTTTTTGTTCACTCGAATATGCTAACTCTGTAGTTTGCATAAAAAGAAGTCCAAAGGTTAAAACTATAGAGAGTAAAATTATTGGAAATAAAACTGCTTTTTTAGAAACTCCAAGGGAATAAAAACTTATTAAAGTATTTTCTTTTATCAAAGAGGTAAGTGTCACAATCCAAGCAAAAAGGATGGAAAGTGGCAAAGTGATTGTTAAAATAAAAAAACCATTGTATGCAAGATATAAAAGTTGTAAATTAGCAGATTTTGGTAATTTATCAACATTTTGTAAAAAGTCGAATCCAATAAAAAAGATTTCAAGGGAAAGCAAGATAATAAAAAAATACTTTAAATATTTCAATAAAAGATATTTTGTTATTAACTTCACTTATCTATCCCTAAAAATTATTTTAATGTAAAAGTTGATTGTACTTTTGCTAAAGTCTCTTTTTGAAGTGCCGTAACAGCTTTTACTATATGAGGTATAATATCCTCTAATTTGTTTGATTCTTCTTTACTAAAGTCACTAAGTACATAATTGGCAACCTCTTTATTTATAGGTTTTCCAATACCAACTCGAACTCGTATATAATCTTGCCCAATATGTGAATCAATAGATCGAAGTCCATTGTGTCCACCATGACCACCACCAATTTTAAATTTTACAGCTCCAAAAGGCAAATCTAAATCATCATGAATAATAATGATTTCATTATTATCAATTCCATAATAATCTGCAATTGAAAGAATAGATTCTCCAGAAAGATTCATAAAAGTTTGCGGTTTCGCAAGTATTGTATTGTTTGTTTTTTGTGTGATTGATTTGAAATTTGAATTGTTTATCGTAGTTGTGTTAGCGTTTTTAGCTATCTCATCGATAACTAAAAAACCAACATTATGTCTAGTATTTTTGTATTTTTCCCCAGGATTACCTAGCCCTGCGATTAAAAACATAAAATTACTTAGCTTTAATTACACCAATGATTGGAACTCTTGGGTCAAGATTACATTTTACACCTTCTGGTAATTTGATATCTCTTACAAGGAAGTTATCCCCAGTGTCAAGGTCATCAATTACAAAGTGGAAGCTTTCTGGTAAGTTTTCAATTGTACAAGAAACTGCAACTCTTCTTCTATGGTAAGCAAATAGACCTTTATTTTTAAGACCTTTAGGAGTACCTTCAACAGATACAGGAACTAAATAATTTGCAATTACACCTGGTACTGCAACTTGTAAATCTACATGTAATAATGCAGCTGTTACAGGGTGTTTTTGATATTCTTTAATTACCGCTTTGAAAGTGTTATCTCCAACTTTTACATCGAATGCAACATTTGATTTGTTTTTCATATATCTAACAAAATCATTTACTTTAAAAGCTGCATTGATGTTTTCAATACCTTTTCCGTAAATGTTAGCTATTAGATAACCATCTCGTCTTAATTGTTTCACAGTTTGTTTTGCGATACTATCTCTAAGTATTCCTTCTAACATTTCTTTTCCTTATTTTAATTTCACCAATATCATAGTCGATTTGGTTTTGGGCTGGGATTTTACCTAAAAGTTTTTTAATATTTGCTTAGCGTTTTTATAAATTGGTTCATCGATAAAACCATACAACTCATCGCTAAAACCAGTTGTCCCATTTGCCCTATTTTCTTCAAAAATTTTCACAATATATTTTGCTTTTTCTATCTCATTTTCATCACTTGAAAACATCTCATTTGCTATTTCAACTTGAGTTGGGCTGATACAAGAAGTTGCAGTATATCCCATCATTTTAGCTTTTAAAAGCCAAGCTGTAAATTCATCTGTATTTTTATAATCTTGATAGGTTAAAAATATTGGTTTACATCCAGCTATTTTACTATCAACTAAAAATTTACTCAAAATATAATCTATCATCGGATTATCAAGCTTCAAAAGACTTTGAGGTAATTCTAGAGATTCTAAAAGATCTAAAATTCCAAGATAAACAGTGGTAACTCTTTCATCTAATTTAAAAGTTGATAAACTCATAAATGCCTCTTTTGTTTCAATAGAAAGATGGATTTCAATCTCTTTATCTATAAGTTCAATTGCTTTTAAAATATCAGCCGTTCCTTTAATTTTTGGAATTCGTATCGCATGAGGTTTAAGGGTATTTAAAACAGCAATCTCTTCACACCCTGTTTCATCCAATGGATTAACTCTAACAACAATAAATTTATTTTTAGCTCTAAATTCACCCTCTTTAAATCTCTTTTCTAAAAGGTTAAGTGCTGCTTGTTTATCTGCAACCCCATCTTCAAGATTTATCATAGCTACATCGCAAGAAAGTTCATCTATTTTGCTAAGATGTTTCTCTTTATCTCCAGCAATCATCAAATAAGATTTTAAATTTTTCATTATGTTACTTTTTTATTTTTTATTTATATGAGTTATATAGTAATAAATCGATTCTATCTCATTTTTTGTAAGAAAATATCGAGGCATAGTATTTCCATAAATCATCTTTTCACACAAATTTTCTTTTTCAAATTTAGGTTTTTCAACTAATATATCTGGGTCAAGCTTTGCATTGAATATATCAAATGAAGTAGTAGTAATATCTTCAGTCCTAATCTCACAATGATAAACTTTATCTTTCTCTTTATGCTTAAATTTTGAAAGGGTCATCCCCTTTGCATTATCACCATGACATTTTGCGCAACTAATCCCTCTTGGGTTGTTATAAAGCATTTTTCCATACTCAAACTTTGTGATAAATGACTCATTAATTTGTTGTTGCACCAAAGACTGACTAATATCTGAAGCAAATAAAAAAGCTCCAAAAAGTGTAATTATTATAATTTTTAACATACAAAATTATACCAAATAAACCAAAAAATACTCCTTTTTTTAAGCCTAAATTTGCTATAATCGACACCTATTTTAAAAAGGGAGCCAAGGGTGATTACACTAAAAGAAGCACTTTGTCTTAGCAAAGAAGAATTATCTAAATTTTGCGAAGAGTTAAAAGAAAAAATAAAACAAAACTCAAATATTGGAGCTTATGTAGAGCAATTTACAAATGAAGATTTGAAATTATCACTTCCAAGTGGTGTTCCAATCGCAATAAAAGCAAACATTAATGTTCTAGATTGGGAGATTACAAGTTGTAGTAATATTTTAAAAAATTATATTTCTCCTTACAATGCAACAGTTATCAATAAACTTCACAGTGCTGGTCTTTGCGGACTTGGAAGAACAAATATGGATGAATTTGCTATGGGAAGTTCAACTGAAAGTTCATGTTATGGGAAAACACTCAATCCTGTAGATTTTACAAAAGTTCCTGGTGGAAGTAGTGGTGGAAGTGCCGCAGCAGTTGCAGGTGGTTTAGCTATTGCAGCACTTGGAACAGACACTGGTGGAAGTATCAGACAACCTGCTGCTTATTGTGGATGTGTGGGGATGAAACCAACTTATGGAAGAGTAAGTAGATTTGGTATAACAGCTTATAGTTCATCACTTGACCAATGTGGACCAATCACACAAAATGTAGAAGATGCTGCGATACTCTATGATATTATCAGTGGACACGATATTATGGACTCTACAAGTGCAAATATCGACTACACACCAGTTGCACCAAATCTGAGTAGTGATAGAAAACTTACCATTGCTGTAATTGATAACTATATAAGCGAAGCAAGTGAAGATATCAAAAAAGCATTTGAAGAGACAATATCAAAATTAAAAGATGCTGGTCACACTATCATCCACAAAAATATGATGGATACAAAAAAACATATTTCATCTTACTATATCATAGCAACTGCCGAAGCTAGTGCAAACTTAAGTAGATATGATGGTATCAGATATGGAAATAGAGTTGAGGGAAAAAATCTTAAAGAGACTTACCTCAATACAAAATCGCAAGGTTTTGGTTATGAAGTACAAAAAAGAATTATGCTTGGAAGTTTTGTTCTTTCAAGTGGATACTATGATGCTTACTATATCAAAGCTCAAAAAGTAAGACACCTTATCAAAGATGAATTTGATACTATTTTTAAAGAATGTGACCTTATTTTAGCACCTGTTGCTCCTACAACTGCACCAAAATTTGGAGCATTTGCAAGTTCACTTGAAATGTATCTAAGTGATATCTATACAATATCAGTTAACCTTGCTGGACTTCCTGCTATCTCTGTCCCTGTGGCAAAAGATAGTGATGGGATGCCAATTGGACTACAATTAATAGGAAAAGCTTTTGATGAACAAACCGTATTTGATGGGGCAATGAGCCTTGAAAAATCTGTAAATTATACTAAATAAAGGAAAAATTGATGAGAATTAGAAAAAGAGCCTTAACATTTGAAGATGTATTATTAGTCCCTGCAAAAAGTGAAATCTTACCAAGAGAAGTTTGCATCAAAACGAAACTTACTAAAAATATTGAACTCAATATCCCTTTTGTAAGTGCTGCTATGGATACAGTTACAGAATATAGAGCTGCTATTGCTATGGCTAGACTTGGTGGGATTGGAATCATTCATAAAAATATGGATATTGCAAATCAAGTTTTACAAGTAAAAAAAGTGAAAAAAAGTGAAAGTGGTATCATCATCGACCCTGTTTTTGTAAATCCAAATCAAACTTTACAAGATGCAGAAGATTTGATGAAAAATTATAAAATCTCTGGTGTTCCTGTTGTTGATGAAAATATGATATTAGTTGGAATTTTAACAAATAGAGATATGCGATTTGTGAAAGACTTCTCTCAAAAAGCACAAGATGTAATGACAAAAATGCCACTAGTAACTGCAAAAAAGGGGATCACTTTAGAAGAAGCTGCTGAGATAATGCACCAACACAAAATTGAAAAACTCCCTATTATTGATGATTCAAATAAATTAGTTGGACTTGTAACAATCAAAGATATCAACAAAAAACTAGAAT